>CBFGJX010000039.1:0-5474 GCA_965649225.1 Caldifarciminota bacterium | reverse complement strand
GACCGGCAGCATCCCGCGCGGCACGCCGCAGTATCCGGGCGTCAAGGTCAAGAACTACGGTCAGGCCGCGGCCACCTGTGCGGTCCGCTTTGTCATCCGCGACCCGTCCAGCACCGTGGTCTACGACGAGACCCAGACCGGCGTCGTCGTGCCTTACGGCGACTCGGCGCTGTTCAACTTCGCTGCCGGCTGGACTCCGGTCACTGCCGGCGCGCACTCTCTCAGCGCCTGGACCGTGATGAGCTACGACTACGACCAGACCAACGACTCCGGCTTCGGCGCCTGCACGGTGCTGGATTCCGGTGTCGTGCCTTCACCGTGGGAGTCCCGCGCGGCCATGCCGCTGACGCCCTCGAACAAGGCGCAGAAGGACGGCTCCTGGCTGGTCTACGACCAGGGCACCGGTCTGATCTACGCCGCCAAGGGCAACAAGACCGGCGACTTCTACTCCTACGACCCGAACAGCGATGCCTGGACCGAGCTGACCTCCTGGCCGCTCGGCATCGAGAACAAGCTGCCATCCAAGGGTGCTGCTGCCTGCACCGACGGCAACGGCGTGGTCTATGCCGTCAAGGGCAACAACACCCAGGGCTTCTGGCGCTACTCGGCCGACTCCGGCTGGGTCCAGCTCGCCGACATCCCGCTCGGTGTCTCCAACAAGAAGGTCAAGGGCGGTACGGACATGGTCTATGTCGCCGGCGACACGGGTTATGTCTACCTGCTCAAAGGCTACAAGACCGAGTTCTACCGCTACAACGTCACCTCCGGCGTCTGGCAGCCGCTTGCCGACGCTCCGGCCGGAGTGAAGGCCAAGTGGGACAAGGGCTCCTGGCTGGCACTGGACCTTGCCGGCAACCGCATCTTCGCCCACAAGGCCAAGTATCACGAGCTGTATGCCTACGACCTTGCCACCGGCACCTGGGGTGCGCAGCTGGCGGGCATGCCGCTGCTCTGCAACCAGACCGGCAAGAGCAAGAAGTCGAAGGACGGCGGCTCGGCTGCCTTCCTCGCCGACGGCATGCTCTATGCCCTCAAGGGTGGCAACACCTGCGACTTCTACGCCTACGAGCCCGGCTCCAACCAGTGGGCGGAGAAAGAGACCATGCCGCAGGTAGGCACCCTGCAGAAGAAGAAGCGGGTCAAGGGCGGCGGCGACCTCACCTCCGACGGTGCGGTACTGTACGCCTTCAAGGGCAACAAGAGCAACGAGCTCTGGCGCTACTCGCCGCTGTATGCCACCAGCATCCGGCCCACCCGGTCGGGTGTGCTGGCCGGCGCGACCGCGGTGCAGGGCTTCACGACTCAGCTCGGACCCAACCCGCTGGCAGGCGGCACGGCAGTGCTGCGCTGGAGTCTGCCGCTGCCCGGACCGGCCACGGTCAAGGTCGTTGACATCACCGGCCGAACCGTGCTTGTCCGCAGCCTGGCGGCGGGCCGGACCGGTGCTGCCAGCCTCGACCTGCGCAGCCTGAGCGCGGGTGTGTATCTGGTGCAGTTTGCCGCTGGCGACTACACCAGCACGCACAAGCTCGTCATCGAGCGCTAGACTCTCCGACTGCAACTGTGCGGGGCGGCAACTGCCGCCCCGCACACTTTTGCCACCGGCAGCCAACCGCTGCCCCCGTCCCAGTTCCCACCGCTTTCGCCGGCCGGCCGGTCGGAAAGCCCCTTGACAGAAAAGACGACGAGTCCTATATTGTCGTGGCGCGGGTTACACGCCAACTGATTACACAATCAGTGTCGCTTGCGGCCGGGCTGATCGCACCGGCCGCATTGGTCGTGGCGTTGGCAAACCGCGCCAGGGCAAAATCAGTCAAAAGAAGGCAAGGATGCAGCGAAATGGTATCGTGCTGGCAGTGCTGGTCATTGCCAGCATGGCAGTCGCTGTTCCAGGCCCGGCCGAGCATGCCCGGCTCACTCCTGACGGGCGGCCCGTCAAGGAGGCCACTGAGCCGGTGCTCGACAATATCAATATCCCGCCAGAAATCGGCGAGATTGACGCCTGGAACACCTTCAATGTCACCAACACCGCCACCGAGTACGAGTACCCGGGCTACTGCCCGAATCACTCGATGGCAACCGACACCGCGGGCAATATCCACGTTGTCTGGTACAACTCGACAGCAGCGGCAGTCCGCTACCGCCGGTGGGTTCGTGCCACCAACTCCTGGGACACAACCGAGCTGGTTGCGACCTCGGCCTACTACCCGGGCGTGGCAGTGAACCAGCGCGGCGACATCTTTGTTGCCTGGTACCGCAATCTCAGTCCGACCTACGGTGTCTGGGTGCGGGTCAAGGACGGCGTGACCGGCACGTGGGGCACCGAGGCGCTGGTCTGCTCGACCGACTATGCGACCGGCTCAATCTCGTATGTCTCGATCGCAGCCCGGCGCAACGGCGACAATGTCCACGTGACCTGGGCCCAGCGCAATGCTGCCAGCTCCTACGTCAAGGTCTGGCATCGCGAGTGGAACGGCACCGCCTGGACCCCGCGAGCGCAGGTCGACACGACCACCACCGCCTCCTATTCTGCGGCCTACCACTCGGTCGCGGTCGATGACAGCAACGGCGTCCACGTCGTCTGGCAGCAGCCGGGCTTGGGCTGGTCCTACGGCGTCTGGTACCGCTACCGCTCGCCGGCCGGCACCTGGGGCAGCATTGAACCGGTGCTGAATCAGTCGACCGAGGCGGGCTACTACAACGGCGTGCCGGTGATTGCCGCGTCGCCATCGGGCCGCGCCCACATCGCCTGGTACGGCGGCACCGGCTCCACGATCTATCGCGCCAAGTACCGCTCGCGCAGCTCCACCGGGGTGTGGGACACAACCGAAGTGTTCAGCAACCTTGCCGCGTCCGCGAGCGTCTTTTATGTCTCGATCCACTGCCGCGGCGAAGACACCGTCGTCACCACCCACCGCGACGTTGCGGCGAGCCCGAACCGGCTCCACTACCGCCGCCGCAATGCCGGCGTCTGGACCGCTGCGGAAGTCGTCAACGACTGGGGCACAACTACGACCACTGTCAACCATAATCATGTCATCATCGACAACCGTGGCGACGTCCATGCCTTCTGGTATGACACCTGGAACGGCTCGGCCTCCAGTTACAGCGAATGCTGGTACGCCCGGCGTACGCCTGACCTGCCCAACGACGTCGGCATTACCGCGGTCTGGGTATCACAGCCGTTCACGACGATTGTCGGCCAGGCCCAGACCATCACCGCCCGAATCCGCAACTTCGGTACGGTCATGCAGACCTCTATCCCGCTGTTCTACAACGCCGGCGCCAGCAATGTCACCGAGACCTGGACCGGCTCGCTCGGACCCGGCATGACCACCGACTACACCTTCTCGACAACCTGGACCCCGACCTCGGTCGGTGGTCAGGCAATCGTCTGCGCCACCACGCTCAGCGGCGACGGCAATGCCGCCAACGACACCACCAGCGACAACTTCCCGGTCTTCACCGCCAATACCAAGGTCGGCCAGCTCTTCAATGGCGCAGTTTTCCCGCCACCGGGCTGGACATCGGCGATTCTGAACGGCAGCTACAACTGGGAGCGGTTCACTACCGGTACCTCGCCGACCGTCAACCCGCTGGAAGGTGCGGCGATGACCGGTTACCGGAGTTTCAGCGCCTCGAGCGGCTCGGCGGCCCGGCTGGTCACCCACGGCTTCTCGACCGGCTCGACCAGCGAAAACATCTTCATCCGTTTCTACATGTACGGCGACAATGGCTATTCCGGCTACACCGACCGGATCGTCGTTGAATACTCCACCGACTCGACAACGTGGAACCCGGTCGATTCGTTCCTGCGCTATCAGCCGACCAACGGCTGGTACGAGCGCTATCTTCCAATCGGCACTTTCCCGGCCGGCAGCCGGCTGTGGGTCGGCCTGCGCGCGGTCAGCAACTTCGGCAACAACATGTATGCCGACTCACTGCGGGTATTCTACTCCATACCGAGCAACGTTGACCTGGCGATGGACGCGATTATCGAACCGGACCGCTTCTACGCCAACACCGATGTGACACCGGTGGTACGGATCAAGAACGTCGGTCTGCAGGCCCAGTCCAATATCCCGGTGTATGTCACCGCCGAGTCTTCGGGCACGGTCATCTACTCGGCAAACACGACCTATGCCGGCCCGCTCAGCCCCGGCGACACCGCCCGGGTAACCTTCTCCGGCAGCTTCCATGTCGGCAACAAGGGCCCGACCTACCAGGTAACCGCCTGGGTGGCAATGAGCGGCGACCTCAATCCCTATAATGACACGCTGCGCCGTGTCGGCACGCCGCAGGGAATGCCCAACCGCTACTTCAAGGAAGAGTGGAACTGGGTCAGCACCCGCACCGGTGCCGGCATGTACGGTGCGACCGGGGTGCAGGACTCGCTGGTCTGGGTCAACGTCGGCTTCCTTACGCCGTTCAAGACCTATATCCTGCGCTTTGCCGACCAGACCGTCAAAGACTCCTTCACCCAGCAGGGTCCCAGCTCAACCTACGGCTACCGCGACATGACCTTTATCCGCAGCGAAAACGCGGTCTACACCGGCTCCGAACTCAACCGGCTCGACAAGATTGATGCCAGCAGCTACGCGCTGCTCACCGCCTACACGGTTACCGGCACGACCACTCCCAGTGTCGTCCGGGCGCTGGCTTATGACGGCGACTCGCTGTACACCGGCAACTTCGGCACCTACGGCATGCTGAAGATGTCCATCACCGGCACCAACTGCCACACCTATCTCGCCTCCTACGGCGGCTCGCGCGCACCCTACGGCCTCGCGCTCGACCGCTCCAAGAACATCATGTACGGCTTCGACGGCAACTACACCGGCGGCATCTTCCAGTGGGACATGCCCGACGCCGCCTGGCTGCTCGACACAATTCTGCCCGGACCGACCGGTGGCGCGCTGTTCAGCGGCGGCGAGACCTTCCGCAACGACACCTTCCTGCTGATGTGCGAGCAGGCACCGGTCACCCGGCTGTGGTGCTACCGCATCATCCCCAAGCAGGTTGACTACGGCGTGGCGGCGATCATCTCGCCGACCGGGACGGTTCCGCCCGAGCAGCCGGTCATCCCGGCGGCGCGCTGGCGCAACTACCATGCGCTGGAGTCGGGCCGGTTCACCGCCTACTACTTCCTGACCAACCCGTCCGGCAGCCGGGTCTACACCGGCTCGCTGACAGTTGACGGTCTGCTCGCCGGCCGCGACACCCTGCTCTACTTCCTGCCCTACAACGTCGGCAGCGACACCGGCACCTGGGCAATCAAGTGCTCGACCTATGCCGACGGTGACCTCGGCCCGACCAACGACGTGCTGACTGCCACCTTCCGGGTCGGCCAGGGCGGTCCGCCGCCATCGGGCGGCTGGTCGGAAATCACCCAGGTACCGCTGACGCCATCGGGCAAGGCGGTCAAGGACGGTGGTGCGATTGCGTTCGACGCCGGGCTGGGCGTGCACTTTGTG
>CBFGJX010000038.1:0-7224 GCA_965649225.1 Caldifarciminota bacterium | reverse complement strand
GCTATGCCGGCGACGACGGCGCGCGGTCCGAGCGGTTCGACATGGTCGTGCTCTCCTGCGGGCTGGTGCCGCCGCCCGAGCTGGTCGAGCTGGGCCGGCGGCTCGATGTCGAACTGGACCGGTTCGGGTTCGTGCTTGGCGACGACTGGGACCCGGTGGGCTCTTCCCGGCCCGGTGTGGCCGTGGCGGGCAGTTTCCAATCGCCGATGGCGATCCCTGAGACCGTGACCGAGGCGTCGGGTGCGGCCGCTGTCGCCGAGGGCATTCTCGCGGCCGAGCGCGGCCAGCTGGCACGCGAGAAAGAGGTGCCGGCCGAGATTGACGTACGCGGTGAGGCGCCACGCATCGGGGCGTTCATCTGTCACTGCGGGGTGAACATCGGCGGCATCGTCAACGTGCCGGCGGTGGTCGAGTACGCGAAGTCGCTGCCCTTCGTCGTCCACGTCGAGGAGAACCTGTACTCCTGCTCCGGCGATACGCAGGAGCGAATCAAGGAGAGAATCCGCGAGCACCGGCTGAACCGGGTCGTGGTCGCGTCCTGCTCGCCGCGCACGCACGAGCCACTGTTCCAGGCGACCTGTGTCGAGGCGGGCCTGAATCCGCAGCTGTTCGCGATGGCCAACATCCGCGACCAGTGTTCCTGGGTGCATATGAAAGAGCCCGAAGCCGCGACCGAGAAGGCCAAGGACCTTGTGCGGATGGCGATTGCCCGCGCGGTGCGCCAGGCGCCGCTGGCCAAAGTCAGGCTGCCGGTGACGAAGTCGGCGCTGGTCGTGGGCGGCGGTGTGGCCGGGATGGCCGCGGCGCTGGCGATTGCGGCCGAAGGGTTCGATGTCACGTTGGTCGAGCGCGAGGCCGAGCTGGGCGGCAACGCGCGCCGGATTTGGCATTCGATTGACGGCACCGACGTGCAGGCGCGCTTGCGGGAGCTTTCAGCGAAGGTCGCGGCCGAGCCGCGCATCAAGGTAATCACCAGTGGGCGCATCAAGACCATCGATGGGTTCGTGGGCAACTTCCAGACCACGGTCGAGAGCGCGGCGGGAAGCGAAACCGTGAAGCACGGCGTGGTCGTGGTCGCGACCGGGGCGCAGTACCGCACGCCGACCGAGTATGAGTACGGCAAGAGCCCCTCGATTGTCACACAGCAGGAGCTGGAAGAGCTGGTCGAACGCGAGCCGGCAAAGGTCAAGGCGGCGCAGCGGGTCGTGATGATTCAATGCGTCGGGTCGCGCGAACCGGACCGGCCCTACTGCTCACGGGTCTGCTGCGCCGAAGCGGTGAAGAACGCGCTCGCGGTCAAGAAGCTCAATCCCGGGGCCGAGGTCTACGTGCTGTACCGCGACATCCGCACCTACGGCCTGCGCGAGGAGTTTTACCGAAAGGCGCGCGAGCAGGGCGTCGTGTTCATCCGCTACGCTCCGGACAGCAAACCGCAGGTGCGCGTCGTTGACGGCAAACCGGTCGTCACGGTCGCGGACCCCGTGATCGGCGAGACCATCGAACTGCGGCCCGACCTCCTGGCGCTCTCGTCGGGCGTCGTGCCGCTTGAGGATGCCGGGGAACTGGCCAAGATGCTCAAAGTTCCGCTGAACGCCGACGGGTTCTTCCTCGAGGCGCACGCCAAGCTCAGGCCGGTTGACTTCGCGACCGAGGGCGTGTTCATGGCCGGGCTGTGTCACTTCCCCAAGTTCATCGACGAGGCGGTGGCGCAGGCGCGGGCCGCGGCGGGCCGGGCCGCGACCGTGCTGTCGCGCAGTGAGCTTGAAGCCGAGGCGACCGTGGCGCAGGTGGATCAGTCGCGCTGCTCGGCCTGCGGGATGTGCGAGGCGCTGTGTCCGTACCGCGCCATCGAGGTCAAGGTCGTGAACGAGCGGTTCGGCAAGCGCGCGGCCGTGGTCAACGAGGCGCTGTGCAAGGGCTGCGGCGCGTGCGCGGCCAACTGCCGGTCACTCGCCATCGACGTGCGCGGGTTCGCCGCCGAAAACATCTACCGGGAAATCAAGGCCCTGCTCGACTAGCCCGCGCTTCGTCCGAGGACCACACAACAACTGGAAGGCAAGGCTGCGGCCTGCGGCCGTGATGAGTCGGCAGTGTAGAGCGAGCCCGGGAGGCCCTAGCGCCGGCCGGGCATTTCGAACTCGCAGTAGTACGTCTGGTCGCCAGACTCGAGAAGCGAGGCGGCGACGATGCCGCTCGGGGTGTCGCGGACCAGATAGTACTTGACGGTCTTCCCATCGTAGGTGTCCGGCAGCGCCCATCGCCGCGCTTGGCGGCTGCGGATGTTCAGACGGCAGAACGTGGGGCGTTTATCCTGAAGATACAGCACAGCACAGGTGCTGTTCGATACCGCGAAATCGATGACCCTGATGCTGAGGTTCAGTCGTGCCGCTTCCATCAGGTGGTGAAGCGGGTCGCGCTCGCGGTCGACAGGGGGCGTGACCGGTGCGGGGTCGTCTGCGAACCGAAGAGAGTCGATGGGTTCTCCGCCGGAGTCGTGGACCCGGATCATGCCGCTGAACTGGTCACTGAGGTAGAACAGACCGTCATGGTGCCTGACCAATCCTCCGCCAGCGAAGTAGCCGAGCCGCAGTTGGACAAACCGGTCGGCCAGCCGGCCCCACAATCCTGCAAACTCGCCAGTGAGGTTGTACACTGCAAACTGGTAGGTGTTGACCCTGTAGAACTCATCGGAGAAGGGGTTGTCCTCGGTCGGTGTGCTGTCGCTGAGCATCTGACCGCCGGACGGCCAGCCCTTGTAGAATGGCAGGAATGCCTTTGACGCCTCTGGGATGAAGGATACCGCTGTGATACTGGCGCCACCTCGTATCGAGTCGGGGAGATGCTGTAGTCGAGAGCACGAGAGGAGTCTGCCGGTGAAGGCACACTTGCTGACCAGGCTTGGCGCGTTGCGATACTCGTAGTTGGTGTCCGTTCCGGCAACGTTGCATACGACGCTGGGCAGTGAGGCGCTGATGAGCAGCGTCGAGTCGTCGCAGTACTCGAGTCCGAAGTACATGGAGTTGATGACGTTGTTGCGCTTGAGCCAGGCAAACACGGGGGCTGGAATGCGTGTGAACAGCGTCTCCTCATCGGCCCCGGTGCCTATGACGTTCGCCAGCGCGCCCGAAGGCAGGTCGAAGACATATACCTGCCCTGACAGGTCGTCGTTGAGCGCCAGGTTCGTCCCGGCCTTGTTCAGCGCCGCGTAGAAGCACGTAGAAAGCGGGAAGCTGTCGTTGTCACGCAGCAGCACCTGTCTTATGATTCCTGGCCGAGCTGCGCGCCTGCTGCGCGCAGGAGCGTGAGATGCTGCCGGAGGAGGTTCTGCGCGTGGTCTGGAGGTGTCTGCGATGAACCAGGCAATCGTGGCCGAGTCGATACTGCCCATCAGCGAGTAGGCTGACAGCAGCTCTCCCGTCCGTACACAGAACTTGGCCGCAAAGGGCACTCGCAGGTCGCCGGAGGACAGAGCGAGCAAATTCATGAAGCTATCATTGACGACCACGCTGTGGTCGCTGGCAAAAGCCCGCCGCTGGAGGTAGGTCCAGGCGGCTCGCGGCCTGTTATGGACAGCCATCGTGACAATGTCTGCTTTGACGCCGGCCTTCCTGAGCAGGCTTATGAATGGATTGATGCCTCCCTCGATGCGTGCCGCGTTCATGGGGGGCACGACGAAGAAGTACGCGGTGTCACTGACGTACTCGATTCCAAGGCTGCCGAGTAGTCGCGTGACCGCATCCTCGGTACCTGAGAACTGCCGCATCTGGTGAAGCTGGTCTTCGGGAGGCACAAGCGTGAGAGCCCTCGCCGTCACGGAGGCGAGAATGAGGAGAGGAAGGGCCAGTACCCTTCCTCTCCTGATAGCCCGCTCTGTGGTCATTCGAGAGGTTCGATGCTCTCGACTGGGAGTTCGGACCCCTGCATCGAGCTGAGGTTTGCCGGAATCGGTTCCGCCAGCACGGCCGCGTAGTTGGCGCCATCGAGGGCATCTGCTACGGTGACTTCGGTTGGGGTCTCGGATTCGAACGTCACGTCGGCGCACTTGGCCGGGTCCTGCTCCGGGCAGATTGCCGGTGGCCAGAGCCGTACTCCGCCCTTGCCGTAGATGACCATCACGGTTTTCCCCTGTGCGTGAGTCGGGACCGCGAGTATGAGCACGACCACTGCTAGCAGCATCAGCACCGCAGTCGTCGTGGCACCTTTGTGTTGGTACATCTGCTATCTCCTTTCGCGACCAAGGCGAACGCCCGGCCGCGACCCATGATAGTCTCTCTCTCTCTCTCTCTTGTCAAGAGTCGCCTAACGCTGGCGCGAAGTTGCGCGAGCCACACTTACTCGGGATGTTACAGGGCAACCGAGGCCGCAGGGTTCAGCAATCAAGGTGGGTTGCCGGCTGGGGGGAGCTTTCGTTGCCCGCTAGCGAGACTTCTAGTGCCATCTAGCCAAGAACCGGACCCTGCTCGACTGAGCCGGACCGGTCGTGATTCGGCCGCGGTCCCTGCCACGCGTGAGCCGGGCGGGGGTCAGGCGGTTTGACTCGGGCCAGGCGCCGGACTAGAATCTGCCGTTACCCAAAAGGAGCAAAGGTGAAAGCTTTGACCGTGCTCGTTCTGCTCGCCGCGGCCACTGCGGCCCTGCCGCTGCATGAGGGCAAGACCGCGCTGTTTGCGCGCCCGCGTTCAACAGTCGCCGCCGAGTCGTCGCACAGCTATGACGTGCGGCACTACCGCATTGACCTCGCCACGACCCTGACTTCGGGCGCGATGAGTGCGCGCTGCCGCATCGCACTTGCCCCGCGCGTGGACAACTTCGACACATTCAGTCTGCACTTCACCAGCCTGATCTGCGATTCAATCCGGCGCGCGGGCAACGCCTGCACCTTTTCGACCCCGAGCGGCCGGCTGCTGGTGGACCTGGACCGACCGTTCGCCGCGGGCGAGTCGCTGGAGCTGGACATCTGGTACCGGCGCAGCTCAAGCACGCAGAATCGCGGTTACTACTGGTACGCACGCGGCACGCAGGGTATCCCGCATGCGGTGGCTTACTCCGTGACCGAGACCGACGACTCGCGCTACTGGTTTCCGTGTTTTGACCAGCCGTGGGACAAGGCCGAGCGCGGCTGTCAGATAAACATCACCGTGCCCGATTCGATGAGCGCGTGCGCCAACGGCGTACTCGATTCGGTGACGGCCGGTGCCGGCACGAAGACCTACTGGTGGACTCACCGCTACCCGATTTCGACCTACCTGATGTGCTTTGCGGCGTCGAAGTTCACCGACTGGCAGGTGTGGTGGACGCACGGTGCGGACTCGACCCCGGTGCGCTACTATGTCTGGCCCGAGGATTCGGCCCTGGCCGCAGGCAACTTCGCGCGGATGACCGACATGCTGACTTTCTACTCGCAGCCGGACCTTTACGGGCTTTATCCGTTTGCCAATGAAAAATACGGAATGGTCGCGGTGTACCCTTACCCGTGGGGCGGGATGGAGCACCAGACGATGACGACGATTCACCGGCAGTGGGCGCGTTCCGGGTCGGTGAACGGCATCGCCCACGAACTATCCCACATGTGGTGGGGCGACATGGTCACCTGTCTGGACTGGCGCAATATCGTGCTTAACGAGGGTTTCGCGACTTACTCGGACGAGCTGTACGAGGAGTATTACCGGGGCCGGGCCGCGTTTCTTTCGATGATTCGCAGCCGGGCCGACAGCTACTTCAGCGAGGACTTGACCGACCGTCATCCGCTCTACGACCCGCCGCCCGGGCACGAGTTTGACTGGGGGCACAGCTACTGCAAGGGCGCGTGGCTGCTGCACATGTTGCGCTATGTCATCGGCGACACCACCTCGACGCGCGGCGCGTTCTTTGCGGCACTGCGGGCGTACGGCGATTCGTTCCGGATGGGCAATGCCAACTTCGCCGATATGGAGCGGGTGTTCGAGCGTCAGACCGGGCTTGACCTGGGCTGGTTCTTCGAGGAGTGGGTGTACCTTGCCGGGTACCCGAACTATTCGGTGCGCTGGTATGGCCGCGAGACCGGCAAGGGCTGGGAGGCAGTGGTTGACCTGTCACAAAACAACGGTTCGGGCGCGCCGGCATTCTTTCGCACACCGGTCGAGGTGCGGGTGAATTACAGCGGCGGGTCGCAGACATTCCGTTACGACATCACCGCCAATCCGCAGCGCAACGTGTTCAGCGTGCCGGCCCAGCCGCTCAGTCTTGAGTTCGACCCCAATGAGTGGCTTTTGGACAAGCATACGACTACGGTCGGGCTGGCCGAGGAGGCCGAGGCGGCGCGTGGCATCACCCGAGCCTCGCTCGAACTGCGATCGGGCAACCCCGCGCGCGGTGCCGTGCTCCTCGACGTGGCCCTGCCGACGCGCAGCGCGGTGCGGGTCGAGATACTTGACGCTGCAGGGCGACTGGTGCGAACAATCAGCGCCGGCGAGCTCGGTGCCGGACGGCACAGTCTTGGCTGGGACGGCCGCGACGCACGCGGCGCCGCGACCGGGCCCGGGGTTTACCATCTGCGTTGTGTGGCGGGTGTGGCTGTCGCCAGCCTGAGAGTCGTCAAGCTCGACTAAGGACAAAGCGAGAAGGGAGTCGTCAGTGCGTATTGCTATCCTCATTTGTCTTGTCTCCGTCACCGGGCTGGCGGCGGTTGACCAGTTCGGCTGTGTCGGGCCGGAGACCGGGCCGGCCGGCCAATCCGGGTCGGCAGGGCGGTTGATTGACCTGTGGTGGGAAGCAAAACAGCCGATGCCGACCGCCCGTTTCGGTCATGCCGCCGCGGTCGAGAACGGCCTGGTGTACTGCGTCGGCGGGTACTCGGGTTCGCGGCTGACCCTGAACGAGGTCTATGACCCGGCCGGCGATTCGTGGGCTGTCAAGGCGCCGATGGACTCGATGCGCAACGGCTGCGCCGGTGCGGCGGTGGCGGGCCGGGTGTATGTCGCCGGTGGTTACAACGGCGTGCGGCGGCTGAATTTCGTCGAAGAATACGACCCGGCGGCCAATACTTGGCGCGGCCTGGCGCCGATGCGCTACGAGCGGACCGTGCCGGTTGCCGCCGGTTTGGGCAACAGGCTCTATGTCTGTGGCGGTTTTGCCGGTACAAATCTCTACCCGCGCACGGTCGAGCGCTATGACCCGGGAACTGCAACCTGGGATACGGTGGCGCCGATGCCGACCGGCCGTGCCGGCCCGGGCGCGGCGGTGCTC
>CBFGJX010000037.1:0-8220 GCA_965649225.1 Caldifarciminota bacterium | reverse complement strand
TGCTCAAAGGCCAGACGCAGACCCTGACATTCACCCCCAACTGGACCGCTCCGAACCAGAAGGGACCCTATCGCTTCAGTCTGCGCGCCGAACTCGGCGGCGACGAGGACCCGACCAACGACACCCTCAGTCGGGAAAGCTATGTCTACACCGGCAGCTACCAGACATTCACTTCCTCGACCTTTCCCCCGAGCGGCTGGGACACCAGCCGGCTTGCCGGCAGTTCGGCACCACTCTGGCAGCGCACCACCACCGCTCCCGGCTTCTACACCAGCCCGGCGGCGGCTCAGTTCCGCTCCGCCAGTCTGCCTGCCGGCAACGTCGGCGCGCTCATCACGCCACGGCTGGACCTCACCCTCGACAACGCCGACTCGGTGATTTTCTACCTCCAGCACCTCAGCAACTCCGGCCAGGCCCGCGACTCGCTCGTCGTCGAGGTCAGTACCAACCTCGGTTCAAGCTGGACAACGCTCGGCATCTGCACCGGTGTCGACTCCCCCTATTCCCGCAAGGCCTACAATCTGGAAAACCTCACCCAGACAACCCAGTGCCTGGTCCGGTTTGTCGGCCGGTCCCGCAACGACCAGAACATCAACATCGACGACATCATCGCCCCGGCCGCCTACGTACCGTTTGTCGATGTCGCCATGATCGGTACCTACGCCCTGCCATCCTACCCGCTCACCGCCGGTTCCGCCGAAACCGTCGCCGTCACCGTCCGCAATCTCGGCCGCAACGCCGTCGGCCCATTCTCGGTATATGCTCAGCTCGACAGCACGATTGCCGGCTCGGCGCAGGTATCCGGACTGGGCGTCAACGAAAGCCGGCTGGTCCCGATTCCAGTCAGCGTCGGGGGCAGTGAACGCCGGGTACTCTTCCGCTTCTACCACAACCTGGCCGGTGACGAAATCCGGACCAACGACACGATCGCCGGGCTGGACGAATGGCTCTTTCCCGAAGGTGTCTGGCAGGCCAACGGCTTCGAATGGAACACCAGCTGGCCGCCGGCCGGCTGGGACACCGCCAATGCCGACGGGGGCGGCTATTGCTGGGCCCGCGACAACAGCTCCGGCTATGCTCATGCCGGCCGCTGGCATGCCCGCTCGCGCTGGGAAAGCAGCACCCTGCGCAACAACGACTGGCTGATTGGCCCGTCCTGCCAGCCGTCATCCGCCACCGCCGACTCCTTCGGCCTGTACTGGAGCGCCTATTCCCAGGCCTATCCGGAATCGATTGAAGTCTGGCTGATGACCGGCCGCAGCGCCCGCGACACCATCGCCCGGCTCTATGCCCGCGCCGACACCAGCCGGAACTGGCTCGGCATCCGGCTCAGCCTCGATCGCTGGGACGACAGCCCGATTCGAGTCGGCATCCGCAACTGTGGCCTGGATATGTATTACCTGCTGGTTGACGATATCTGGTGGCGCCGGCTGCCCACTCAGCCCGACACTCCCTCGCTTGCCTTGCCGCCGGACGGTGCCACCCGCCAGCCGGTCGCCGGTCAGCTCGTCTGGCGCCGCTCACTCAACACCGCCGGTTACCGTGTCCTGCTCGATACCGTCAACCCGCCGCTTGCCGTCGCCGCCGACAGCACCACCGACACCGTTTTCTGCTATTCCGGACTGACCCCCGAACGCAACTACTGGTGGCAGGTCATCGCCGTCAATGCCAACGGCACCGCCCGGTCGCCGGTCTGGAGCTTCCGCACCACCAGCGGCGCGGCACCGACACCGGCAGTCTGGCGCGAAGTCGCCGCTGTGCCGCTGATACCATCCGGTCGAGCGGTCAAAGACGGCGCCTGGCTGGTTTATGACCGGCTCACCGGGCTCATCTATGTCCAGAAAGGCAACAAGACTCAGGAACTCCTCGCCTACAGCCCGGCCGACTCCAACTGGGTGGGCAGCCGCCAGCAGCTTCCGGTCGGCAGCGAGGGCAAGCCGCCCGCCAAAGGTGCAGCGGCAACCACCGACGGCAACGGCCGCATCTTCGCTCTCAAAGGCAACAACACCTCCGGTTTCTGGTGCTATTTCACCGTCGGCGACTCCTGGGTTCAGCTGGCCGACGTGCCGCTGGGAAACTCGGGCAAGCGCGTCAAAGGCGGCGCCGACCTCGCCTATGTTCCCGGCGACTCCGGCTATGTCTATCTGCTCAAAGGCCAGCAGTGCGAGTTCTACCGCTACAATGTCATCGCCAATCGCTGGGATGCCCTGCCCGATGCCCCGGCCGGCGCCCGGCCGAAATGGGACAAAGGCTCCTGGCTGGTGGCTGACTGCGCCGGCGGCATCTATGCTCACAAAGCCAAAATCCATGAACTCTGCCGTTACGACATCACATCCGGAACCTGGGGTCCGATACTACCCGGCATGCCGATCTTCAACAGCCGAACCGGCAAGCAGAAAAAGGCCAAAGATGGCTCTGACGCCGTAATGGTGCAGGGCAGCATCTATGCGCTCAAAGGCGGCAACACTCAGGACTGCTACCGCTACGAACTCGCCACCGGCGCCTGGACCGAATGCGAGACAATTCCCGTGCTCAGCCGCTCCGGCATGCGCAAGAAAGTCAGCGCCGGTGCCAGTCTCACCGCCACCGACGACTGGCAGGCGCCAATCTTCGCTCTCAAGGGTAACAAGACCGCCGAACTCTGGCGCTACTACTTTGGCACCGGCCAGCCCGCCGCGACACCACCGCGTTCCGGCATCCTCGCAAACGCCAATCCGGCCGGCCACGGCATTCGGCTCGGCACGGGCTTTCTTGTCACTGGCAGGGCGACTCTGCACTGGTCATTGCCATCGGCCGGGCCGGCACGTCTGCAGGTCTTTGACCCGGCCGGACGGCTCGTCATTCAGCGGCAGGCTGTCCTGCCCGCCTGCGGCAGCATGCCCCTGAACACCACCGGCCTTGCCACCGGCGTTTACACAATCAGGCTCGCCGCCGCCAACAGAATCTGGTCCGCACGGGTCATCGTGCAGCGCTGACCCCCTCACGCAACCTCCCGGGGGCGGCCTCGTGCCGCCCCCGACTCTTTTTCATCACGGCGCCGGCCGTTCGCAGACATCACCGCCGGGGATACCCTCCCGGGACGGTCGAAAACAGCGACGAAAGCGGGCTTATGAAATAGAAGTCGGCGACTAATTGTTTGACCATGAAATTGTTACCTCGCTAACATCTATTCATTGTTAACCAGAGTCGCCAGCCGTTTGTCGCCGCCGGCCCGCCGCCCGGCTCTAAACAGAATGCCGCCGGCGGCCGGCCGGTGCGGCAAAGAAGAACCTGCGTCCGCCTCTGGCGGACGCAGGGAAAACTCGGCCGAAAAAGCTACTCGGCCACCACCACCTTGGCCAGCGAGCGGCTTTCGCCCAGCACTGCCCGGACAAAATACACCCCGGTGGCAACCCGGGTGCCGGTGCTGTCCGAACCGTCCCACAGCAAAGCGAGCTGTCCAGGCTCGGCCCTGCCCTCGGCCAGAGTCCGCACCACCTGACCGGTGCCGTCGAATACCTCGACCCGCAGCGGCCCGGAGCGAAACACCGCCAGCCGGACTGCCGCAGAGCTGCGCAGCGGATTGGGCGCCACACTCACCCGCACCGGCTGAACCGGCCGGTGGCCTTCCAGCACCGACCCGGCGCGATAGAACTTTATCTGCGCCGGACCGTCCGGCTCCAGCATCGGCAACTCATACCACTCGTTTTCGGCGACATCGGGCAAATCCAGCGGGTCACGCCGCATGCCGTCAACCGTGTAGAAAATCCGCACACCCCGGTCCGGCCAGGGCACCCTTGCGCCGAATCGAAAGGTGTCTTCGGTATTCGGTTCGCCGCCGAAACCCGGAGTGGCCACCATCTCCACCGACAGGGCACTTCGGACTTCAATCGAGTCAACCAGCAGGTTCAGGTCGCCCGTCTGCAGGACGCTGACCATTGCCGCCGGGCTGCTGTTCCCGGCAACAAGCGCCAGGACAAAGGCAAGAAATACTTTTTTGGTCACCGTGCCTCCAGTGCAGTATTCTGCACCGCAAGTCTAGTCCGCCCCCGCCGGCAGTCAAGCACGACCACGACGTCAGCCGGAGCTTCGGCTTTCCAGGCTTGACAGCAGATTACGGGGGTCTAAAATCGCCTTGGCGCGGGTACACGCCAACAGCAACAAAATCGTCGTTCTCCATGGCGACTCGTTCGGCTTTTGCAGCGCTGATGGCAGTGTACCCGGCAAGGCAAGGTCAGAAAACCAAGGAGGCGATCGATGCAGCACCGCATCAGCATGCTGGCACTCCTTGCTGCCCTGTTCGCCATCGGTCTCGCCGCTGGCCCTCTGCCGGTAATGCCGGACAAGGGCCTGATGACCGATGGGCTCAAGGCCAAGGAACTGCCGGTAATCACTGACCAGGCGACCCCGCCGGAGATGGGTGATATCGACGGCTGGGGCGCCCCGGTCAACATCAGCAACAACACCTACACCGTCTACCAGACTTACTCATACCAGAACCCGATCTGCACTGACGCAGCGGGCAACCTGTATGTGACCTGGTACGACACGCGGCCGTCCTACTACCACATCTTGGTCCGCAAATGGACCCGCGCCACCAATACGTGGGAAACCGAGATGATTGCCAGCTCGCGCGCAACGAGCGAATACGTCTACCGCTCCGGCATCGCGGTCGACAACTCGGGCAACATCCACGTTGTCTGGTACTCCTCGACAGCGAGCTACTACGGCATCTGGTACAACAAGTGGGACGCCACAACCCAGACCTGGGGCACACCGACCCGCATCTATGACCCGGGTGGGAATTACCTGAACTACTATCCTTCGATTGCCTGCCGGCCCGGCGGCAACAACATTCACGTCGCCTGGCAGCAGCGCAATGCGGCCAATCCCACCTACTACAACGCCTATCACATGGAGTTCGTCCCCGGCACCGGCTGGACCACCCCGGTTGCGGTCGACACCGGCTATGGCTATGCCTACGATATTGGGGTTGACGTCGACGCCAGCAATGACGTCTATATCACCTACCGTCAGCCGAACTATCTCTATTCTTCCAGCTATTACATGATCTGGCTGGTCAAGCGGACCAGTGGAGTCTGGGGCAACCCGGAATGTGTTTCCTACCCGGCGCTGCAGAACTACTTCATGTACATGCCCGATGTGGACGTCACGCCCACCGGCGCCGCCCACGTGACATGGTACGGCTATGAGCCGGGTGAAAGCTACTACAAAATCTACTACCGCTACCGTTCGCCCGCCGGCGTCTGGGGTCAGGTCGAGACGGTCTCGGTTGATCCAGGCTATTACCAGTACTATCCAGCGATTGACGTCAAGGGCGATACGGTTGATATCGTCTGGACCGGGTACAACGCCAGCAACAACTCGTACTACCAGCTGACCTACCGCCGTCGCATCGGGACCGGCCCGTGGACCGCCGTCGAGCGGCCCAGCGGGCACAGCAGCTACTCCAACTACTACCCGTGCGTGCGTTACGCCGCCGGCGACGTCCATGCCACCTGGTACGACACTTACAGCGGCTACAACGACCTGTGGTGGATTCGGCGCACGCCCGACCTCGCCAACGACGTCGGCGTGTACCAGGTCCTCAGCCCCGCGCAGCGGGTAAGCGGCCGCACCTTCCCGATTGCGCCGCAGGCGATTGTGCGCAACTATGGCACCGCCACGCAGACCAACTTCGCAGTCCGCTGCACAATCTACGACGCTACCGGTACAACGGTCCGCTACTCCAACCAGCAGACCGTCGCTTCGCTTGGTCCCGGTCTTCAGACGACCGTCACGTTCAACAACTGGTCACCGGCGGCCTACGAGACTGTACTGGTGGCAATGCGCACCGCGCTCGGCGGCGACCAGGACCCGACCAACGACCGGGCCTCGCGCACTTCGATCCTGATTCAGCCGCGCTACACCGGCGGCCCGGATGCCGGCGGCTATGTCTGGATTGACTCCGACACTACCGGTGGCCCGACCTACAACTGGCGCAACATCCGTGCCACCGGCACCGATGTGCCATTCAGCTCCTACGACGATGCCACGGCTCAGATTCCGATTGGCTTTACCTTCAACTTCTACGGCAACAGCTACACCAACCTCTGGGTCTGCACCAACGGCTTCCTGAACTTCGGCACCACCGGCTACACCAGCCTCGGCAACGTCACCATCCCGCAGACCGCCACACCCAACGACCTGATTGCCGTGCTCTGGGACGACCTGCACTGCGAAGGGGCGGGCAAGGTCAAGTACCAGACCCTGGGCACATCGCCGAACTGCACGCTGGTTGTTTCCTGGAACAATATCCGCTACTACGGTTCGAGCGACACCTCAATCAGCTTCCAGGCCCTGCTCTGTCAAGGGTCCAACAACATCATCCTGCAGTACGCCGACGTTGAAGGCACCTATCCAACCCGCGACTACGGCCTGGGCGCCACGGTGGGCATCGAGAACTCCACCGGCACAGTCGGCCTGCAGTACCTCTACGGCGACAACACCGGCAACTTTGCCGACCCGTTCGGCAACCTGCTGGCGGCCAACCGGGCAATCAAGTTCGGCCCGTTCGTCGCCGACCGCGATGTCGCGGTAAGCAACTTCAGTCTGCCGACCTATCCGCTGGTTGCCAGCGTGGCCGAAACACTGTCGGCCTGGGTCTACAACTACGGCACCAGTGCCACCGGTCCGTTCAACGTTGACTTCAAACTCAGCGGAACGACCATCGGCACCGCCGCGGTTTCCAACCTCGGCGTCGGCGACTCGGCCTATGTCGCAATCGAGTGGACTCCTTCATCGGCCGAGTTCCGTCCCTACTTCGGCGTCAAGCACACCTTCGCCGGCGACCAGGTGCCGGGCAACGACAGCACCGGCGTCGACGACTGGGTCTTCCCGGCCGGTACCTACAATGCTCAGGGCTTTGACTACATCACCACGTTCCCGCCGACCGGCTGGACCGTGGTCAATGCCGATGGCGGCACCCAGCAGTGGAGCTGGTACACCGGCGCCGGCCTCGAGCACTCGGGCAAGAACTTCACCGGCTGCCGCTATGAAAGCTCGACGCTTGCGAACAACGACTGGCTGATCACGCCTGCATTCACTCCCTCGGCCGCTGCCACCGATACGTTCGGCTACTTCTGGCACGGCTACTGGCCGGGCGAGCCCGACACCCTGATTCTCTATGTGATGAGCGGCACCACTCCGGGCGACACCATCCAGCGGCTCGTCTATGACTGGAGCGACTCGGCCAACGTCCACCGCCGCATCGCGGTCTGTCTCGACCCGTGGGACGGCCAGTCAATCCGGATGGGCTTCCGCTATGTCGGCACCTACCTCTGGTACGCGTTTGTCGACGACATCTGGTGGCAGGCCAACTACCTGCCGGTCGCTGCACCGACGCTGGTTTCGCCCGCCAACGGCGCAACCGGAGTCCCGCTCGCCGGCAGCCTCGTCTGGAATCGTGCCGCCAATGCCTCTGGCTACGACGTCTACTTCGGCACCACCAATCCACCCACCACCCTCTTCGCCGACGACATCACCGATACCACTGTCGCCTACACCGGTCTCGCCAACAACACACCCTACTACTGGTATGTCGAAGCCCACAACCCCATCAGCTCTGCTCAGTCCTCAGTCTGGAGCTTCACCACTGTCGCCGAATCCACCCCACCCGTACCCGGCGGCTGGACCGAGATAACTCAGGTGCCCCTGACTCCGTCCAACAAAGCGGTCAAGGACGGCGGTGCGATTGCCTGGGATGCCGGTACTGGTCGTCACTTCATCCTCAAAGGCAACAAGACCGCCGACTTCTACAGCTTCGACGGCACGACCTGGACCACGCTCACCGGCATTCCGGTCGGAGTCGAGAACAAGCTACCGGCCAAGGGTGCCAACCTCTGCACCGACGGCAACGGCGTGGTCTATGCGGTCAAGGGCAACAACACCCAGGGCTTCTGGAAGTACAGCGACTCGACCGGCTGGGTCCAGCTCGCCGACATCCCGCTCGGTGCTTCCAACAAGAAGGTCAAAGGTGGCACTGACCTGGTCTATGTCGCCGGCGACTCGGGCTATGTCTACCTGCTCAAAGGCTACAAGACCGAGTTCTACCGCTACAACGTCACCTCCGGTCAGTGGGAGACGCTTGCCGACGCTCCGGCCGGAGTGAAGGCCAAGTGGGACAAGGGCTCCTGGCTGGCCCTGGACCTTGCCGGCAACCGCATCTTTGCCCACAAGGCC
>CBFGJX010000036.1:0-9304 GCA_965649225.1 Caldifarciminota bacterium | reverse complement strand
GGCATCATCCGCACCATCATCGCCAAGGCCCAGAACGACCTGCCGCTGGAGCCGGTGAAGGTCAGCATCAACAAGCGGGCGATGGTGGTCGGCGCAGGTATCGCCGGGATACAGGCCGCGCTGGACATCGCCAACGCCGGTTACGAGGTCGTGCTCGTCGAGAAAGAACCATCCATCGGCGGGCACATGGCCCAGCTCTCCGAAACCTTCCCGACGCTGGACTGCTCGCAGTGCATCCTGACCCCGAAGACCGTGGAGTCGGGCCGGCACCCGCGCATCAAGCTGCTCACCTATTCCGAGGTCGCCGAGGTGTCGGGCTATGTCGGCAACTTCAAGGTGAAAATCCGCCAGAAGCCGCGCTATGTCGACCCGGTCGCCTGCACCGGCTGCGGCCTTTGTATGGAAAAGTGCCCGAGCAAGGTCGAGTCGTGGTTCGACCGCGGGATGGCCAAGCGCAAGGCGATTTACCGGCTGTTCCCGCAGGCGGTGCCGAACAAGGTCGTCATCGACGCCGAGAATTGCCGCTACCTGCAGAACGGCAAGTGCGGGGTCTGCGCGAAGATTTGCCCGTCGAAGGCCATCCGCTACGACGACAAGGAGAGCTTTGTCGAGGAAGAGGTCGGCGCGATCGTGCTGGCCACGGGCTACGAGCTTATCGATATGAGCCGGTTCGGCGCGTACGGCACGGGCGTCCCCGATGTCATCGACGGGATGGCTTTCGAGCGGCTGTGCTCGGCCTCGGGTCCGACCGCGGGCGAGGTGCGCCGGCCGTCGGACGGCAAGGTGCCGCAGCGGGTGGTGTTCGTGCAGTGCGCGGGCTCGCGCGACTCGACCGTGGGCGTGCCCTACTGCTCGAAGATCTGCTGCATGTACACGGCCAAGCACGCGCTGTTGTACACCCACCGGGTGCACGGCGGCGAGGCGGTGGTCTGTTACATTGACGTGCGCACGCCGGGCAAGGGGTTCGAGGAGTTTTACCGCCGCGCGACCGACGAGGGCGTGAAGTACCTGCGCGGCAAGGTGTCCAAGATCTTCCGGCAGGGCGACAAGGTTGTGGTCTGGGCCGCGGACACGCTCGCCGGGCGCAAGGTCGAAATCGAAGCCGATATGGTTGTGCTGGCCAGCGCGGTCGTGCCTAACCCCGCCGGTATCGAGCTCGCGCGCAAGCTCAAGATTCAGCTCGACACCAACGGTTTCCAGTCCGAGGCGCACCCGAAGCTGCGGCCGGTCGAAACGCTGACCGCCGGGTTTTTCCTCGCCGGTGCAGGCCAGGGCCCGAAAGACATTCCCGAAACCGTGGCGCAGGCGTCGGCGGCCGCGGCCAAGGTGCTGGCGATGTTTGGCTCGACCGAGCTTTTCCATGAGCCGACAACGGCGCAGGTCGATGAAGTGCTGTGCGTCGGGTGCGGCTACTGCGAGCGCACCTGTGCGTACGAGGCGGTGAAGGTCGATGCGAAGAAGCGCAAGGCGGTGGTTAACGCGGTGCTGTGCGAGGGCTGCGGCGCGTGCGCGGTCGCCTGCCCCTCGGGCGCGATGACCCACCGCAACTTCACGAAGAAGAGCATATACGATATGGTGGAGCAGGACTGAAGCGGAATGGCGGACGAAGCCAAAAGCCAAAAGCCAAAAGGCAAAAGCCAAAGCGGCAGACGGACGACAGACCTGCGGGAGCGGCTGTTGGACTTCGCCGCCGGTTGCCTGAAGCTGGGCGGGCGGCTGGCGCGAACGACACCGGGTCGGTACGTAGCCGGGCAGTTGATGCGCTCAAGCGCGTCCGCGGGCGCTAACTACAATGAGGCGCGCGGCGCGGAGAGCAGGGCCGACTTCGTCCACAAGCTCCAACTGGCACTGAAAGAGGCCAAGGAGTCCCAGTATTGGCTGATGCTGGTGCAGAGGGCCGAGCTGCTGCCTGCCGACTCGTTCGGCTGGCACCTGGCTGAGGCGGACGAGATTGTCCGGATGCTGGCGAAGTCGGTCGTGACCGCGAAAGGGTCGAAGTGACGGATTTGAGATTTGGCTTTTGGCCTTTGGCTTTTGACTTGAATCCGGGGCTCAGCGATGGCTGAACAGACCAGCGATAAGGTCGGTGCGGTGCTTGTTGTCGGTTCCGGCATCGGCGGAATTCAGGCGGCGCTGGAACTGGGCGACGCCGGGTACAAGGTCTACCTGCTCGACGAATCGCCCGCCATCGGCGGCGTGATGGCGATGCTCGACAAGACTTTTCCGACCAACGATTGCTCGATGTGCATCCTCGCACCCAAGCTGGTGGGCACGGGTCGGCACCAGAACATCGAGCTTTTGAACTACTCCGAGCTGCTGTCGCTGGAGGGCGAGCCGGGACACTTCCGCGCGCGCATCCGGCACAAGCCCCGGTTCGTGCGGCTGGACAAGTGCACCGGCTGTCTGGACTGCACCAAGGTCTGCCCGGTGAGCGTGCCCGACACCTACAATCAGAAACTGGCCGACCGCCGCGCGGTCTTCAAGCTCTACCCGCAGGCGATTCCGAACGCGGTAGCGGTGGACAAAAATGAGGCCAAAGCTCCCTGCCGGCTTGCCTGCCCATCGGGCGTGAACGCCCAGGGTTATGTCGCACTCATCGGCCAGCGCAAGTTCAAGGAAGCCTACGAACTCGTGCGCGACCGGCTGCCGTTCCCGGGTATCTGCGGTCGGGTCTGCCATCACCCGTGCGAGGCCGAATGCAACCGCAAGGAGTACGAGGGACCGGTGGCGATCCGGACGCTGAAACGGTTCGCGGCCGACTTCGCTTTCGCGCAGGGGCCGGCGCCGTATGCCGAGAGGACGACGCCCGACGCGGAGAAGATCCGGCTGGATGCGGAGAGCGTGCCGCGGTCGGGCAGGGTCGCGGTGGTCGGTGCCGGGCCGGCCGGACTGACCTGTGCACTTGATCTGCGTCTGCTCGGGTATGACGTGACCGTGTTTGAGGCCGCTGACAAGGCGGGCGGGATGATGCGCTGGGGCATTCCGGCGTACCGTCTGCCACGCGAGATTCTCGACCGTGAAATTGCCGATATCACTGACACCGGTGTTGAGATCAAGTTCAATGCGCCGGTGCGCTCGGCGGCCGAAGTCGAGAAGCTCAAGGCCGAAGGCTACAAGGCGGTGTTTCTCGGGTTCGGGGCCCAGAGGAGCCGGACGCTGAAGATTGAAGGCAGTGACCTCGCCGGTGTCTATCACGGTATCGAGTACCTGCGGGCGGCGAGCGAAGGTAAACCGCTGGCGACGGGCAAGGAAGTGGTGGTCATCGGCGGTGGCAATGTCGCGGTTGACGTGGCGATGACCGCGAAGCGGGCCGGAGCCGAGAAGGTGACGATGGTCTGCCTCGAATGCCGCGAGGAGATGCCGGCGTTCGAGTATGAGATTGAAGAGGCGCTGGCCGAGGGTATCACGATCCAGCCGTCATGGGGGCCGCAGGCGATTACCGGCAAGGATGGCAGGGTGACGGGGTTGCGTACTGTCGAGTGCACCCGCGTTTTCGACGACCAGAAGCGGTTCAACCCCGAGTTCAATACCTGCAATGAGGGTTTCGTGCCGGCCGATACGGTGATTCTGGCCATCGGCCAGGCGGTTGATGCCGACGGATTCGAAGGTTATGAGCGGGGGCCGGGCGGTACGTTCAAGGTCGACAGGCTGACTTTGCAGACGAGCGTGCCGGGCGTATTCGCGGGCGGCGACATGGTTTCCGGCCCGGCGTCGGTCATCGAGGCGGTGGCGGCCGGGCACGAGGCGGCGATATCCATTGACCGGTTCATCCGCGGCGAAGACCTGGCCGCGGGCCGGGATGAGCCTAAGCCGCGGGCGGCCCGGGCTGATGAGTCGGCCGCGGCGCGGGCGAAGATTCGCCGGGTCGAGCGAGCGCGCGAGACGGTACTGCCGGTGGCTGAGCGGGGCCGGAGTTTCCGAGAGATTGCCCTTGGATTCGATGAAGAGACCGCGGTGCGGGAGGCGCAGCGCTGTCTGAACTGCGGGGTCTGCTCGGAGTGTTACCAGTGCGTCAGCGCGTGCGAGGCCGGGGCGATTGACCATTCGCAGACCGCGCGTGAGAGCGAGATTGAGGTCGGCGCGGTGGTGCTGGCAGCCGGGTTCAAGGAATACAAGCCGACCGCCGACCTCGGTTTTGGCTACGGTCGCTATCCGAATGTCGTCACCAGCCTTGAATTCGAGCGGATTCTCTCGGCGACCGGACCCTACGAGGGCCACGTGCGCCGGCCGTCGGACGGCAGGCAGCCGAAAAAGGTCGCCTGGATTCAGTGTGTCGGGTCGCGCAATCAGGAGCACTACTACTGCTCGTCGGTGTGCTGCATGTATGCGACCAAGGAAGCGGTCATCGCCCGCGAGCACTGCGGTGGCAACCTTGACTGTCACATTTACTACATGGACATGCGCTGCTTCGGTAAGGACTTCGAGAAGTACTACCAGCGGGCACAGGACGAGTACGGTGTGGTCTACCGGCGGTGCAAGGTCAGTTCACTCAAGCGTGTCGAGGGCGGCGAGGACCTTGTTATCGCTTACGAAAACGAGGCGGGTGAGCTTAAGGAAGAGACCTATGACATGGTCGTGGTCTCGACTGCACTTGCCGCTGACCCGCGCGTGAGCGAGCTGGCCCGGCGCATCGGGGTTGCAACTGATGAGCAGGGATTTGTCCGCACCGACCCGTTCGAACCGGTGCGCACCAGCCGGGTCGGGGTGTTTGCCTGCGGTGCACTGGTTGAACCCAAGGACATTCCCGAGACCGTGACCGAGGCGACCGGCGTGGCCGCGGCGGTCGGGTCGCTGCTCGCCGATGCGCGCAACACACTGGTTCAACCCAAGCAGTATCCGCCCCAGCGCGATGTGTCGGGCGAGGAGCCGCGGATTGGCGTGTTTGTCTGTAACTGCGGTATCAACATCGGCGGTGTTGTCAAAGTGCCGTCGGTGGTCGATTATGCCCGGTCACTGCCGGGAGTCGTTTTTGCCGACGAGAACCTCTTTACCTGTTCGCAGGATACCCAGCAGAAGATCCGTCAGGCCATCGAGGAGCATCGGCTCAACCGCGTCGTCGTGGCGTCGTGCACGCCACGCACCCACGAGCCGCTGTTCCGCGAGACGCTGGCGGAGGCCGGACTGAATCCGTATCTGTTCACGATGGCCAATATCCGCGACCAGTGCTCGTGGGTGCACATGCAGAGTCCCGAGGAAGCGACCGCCAAGTCGCGCGAGCTGGTGCGGATGGCAGTGGCGAATGCCCGACTGCTGCGGCCGCTGGAATCCTGCCCGCAGGCGGTTGTTCAGCGGGCGCTGGTCATTGGCGGCGGACTGGCGGGAATGACGGCAGCGCTGGCAATTGCCGACCAGGGATTTCCGGTGACAGTCGTCGAGCGCTCGACCGTGCTGGGCGGACGCCTGCGCGAGCTGCGTTACACCGAAAACGACGAGAATGTCGCGGCGCTGCTGAACCGGCTGGAGACACGGGTCCGCAGTCATTCGCAGATCAGTGTACTCACCGGCGCCGAGCTGGTGGCGGTGTCGGGCTATGTCGGCAACTACCGGACGACGCTGGCGACCGCGCAGGGCGGAACGGTTGAGCTTGAACATGGCGTGTTCGTGGTGGCGACCGGGGCGAGCGAGTACCGGCCGACCGAGTACCTCTATGGCGCCGACGGCCGGGTGATGACTCAGACCGAGCTCGAGGCGATGATTGTTGACCGGCCGGATGCGGTGAAACAGGCCCGGCACATCGTGATGATTCAGTGTGTCGGTTCCCGCGAGCCGGAGCATCCGTGGTGTTCGCGGGTGTGCTGCACCGAATCGGTGAAGAACGCGCTGCGGATCAAGGCACTGAACCCGCGCGCCAACGTGGTCATTCTGTACCGCGACATGCGCACTTATGGTTTCAAGGAAGCGCTCTACCGCGATGCGCGCGCCGCCGGCGTGATGTTCGTGCGCTTCGATCCCGACACGAAACCGGTTGTCAGTCAGCGCGACGGCCGGCTGCACGTGACCGTCTACGACCCGGTGCTGCAGCGCCGGCTGGGTATCGACGCCGATATCCTCGCGCTGTCCGCAGGCGTGGTGCCGGGCGAGACCAACCGCACGCTGGCGCAGTTGCTGAAGGTGCCCCTGAACGAAGACGGTTTCTTCCTCGAGGCGCACATGAAGCTGCGGCCGGTGGACTTCACCACCAGGGGCGTGTTTATGGCCGGGATGGCGCACAGCCCGCGGCGGATACCGGAAACAGTGACCCAGGCGCAGGCCGCGGCCGCGCGCGCCTGTTCGATACTGTCGCACCGGGAGTTGTCAACCGATGCGGTGGTGGCCGAGGTTAACCCGCGCTGGTGCGTGGGCTGTGGCGTGTGTGAAGAGGTTTGTCAGTACGAGGCGGCGCGGGTCAATCCCGAGACCGGCAAGTCCGAAGTGACCGCGGTGCTGTGCCAGGGCTGCGGCGCTTGCGCAGCGGCGTGCCCGGCCGAGGCAATCAAGCTCAAGGGATTTGAGGCGCGCAACGTCCTGGCGATGATTGATGCGGCGCTGTGAGAAGCAAAGTGCAGAGTGTAACAGGCACAGTGCAACTTACCGGGCGGTCGGTTTTGACATTTGAGTTTTGGCTTTTGGCTTTTGACCTGGATATCGGAGGCCTGTAGATGCCTGAATTCGAACCCAAGATTGTCGGTTTCCTGTGCAACTGGTGTACCTATGCCGGCGCCGATCTTGCCGGCACCTCGCGGATGCAGTATCCACCGAACATGCGGCCGATAAGGGTGATGTGCTCGGGCGCGGTCGATTCGGTGTACATTATCCGGGCGCTGCTCGAAGGTGCCGACGGCGTGTTCATCGGCGGCTGCCACCCGGGTGACTGTCACTATGTTTCCGGCAACTACAAGGCCCGGCGCCGGATGGTGCTGTTCAACTCGGTGATGCGTTCGCTCGGCCTGGATGAGGACCGGGTGTGGCTGCGCTGGATTTCCGCCGCCGAGGGCAGAAAGTTCGCCGACACGGTGACCGAGATGACCGAGCACCTGCGCGCAAAGGGGCCGACCCCGTTCCGCGAGCAGTGGGACGTGTGAGGCGAAAATGAAAGGCACACTCAAGGTCAGGGACAGCAATCCCGAGGCGACAGTGCGCGCGCTGCTTGGCCAGTGGCTGAGCGAGGGCAGACTGGGCGCGGTGCTGGTGCCGGCGTATTCGAAATCGGGCGCGGCGACGATGGCGCTGGTAACCGAGCCCGACAAGCTTGCCGACGCGATGCCGCTGCTGCCGGCGATGGCGGTGAACGCCGCCTCGGTGGTGCACGACATCGCCGGTGAGGGTACGTTCGAGCGCAAGGTGGGACTGGTGCTGCGGCCGTGCGAGGCGCGGGCGCTGGTTGAACTCATCAAGCTGCGCCAGGTCGTTGCCGACAATCTTGTCATCATCGGCGTGGACTGTGGCGGCACATACAAGGCGGCCGGATTCCGCGAGATGCGCGGGAGCGATGCCGAGTTTGACAACCGGCACGTGCGTGGTCAGGAAGAGCTGGCCGACAACCCGAATCTGCGCACGGCCTGCCGGATGTGCGAGTTTCCCAAACCGCCGGTGTTTGACATCGCGATCGGCTGGCTCGGAATGCCGGTTGACGAGGCACTGTGGATCGAGGCCGCGACCGACAAGGGCAGGGCACTGGCCGAGAATATCGGGCTTGAGCCGGGTGAAGAGCCGGCCGGACGCGCCACGGCGCTCAAGAACCTGTCGGACAGGCGGCGGGCTGAAGCGCAGAAGCGCATCGGCGAGACCGAGCCAAAGTTCATGGGTGCCCAGCAGCTCGTCGAGTACTTTGCCGACTGCCTGAATTGCCACAACTGCATGCGGGTCTGTCCGGTGTGTTACTGCCGCGAGTGCTTTTTCGACTCGGACACTTTCCGGCGCGACATCGGCGAGCACGTGCGTATCGCCAAGCGCAAGGGCCTGACCCGGATGCCGTCGGAGACGCTCTTGTTCCACCTGACCCGGATGAACCACATGATGGCTTCCTGTGTTGCCTGCGGTATCTGCGAGGAATCCTGCCCGGTCGGCATCGGCCTGACGGTGTTGTTCAAGAAGGTGTCGCAGAATGCGCAGGCCGAGTTTGATTACGTGTCGGGTCGCAGTCTGGACGAACCGTTGCCCCTGACCACTTTCCGCGAAGACGAGTTCAAGAGCGTGGGCGAAGCGGAGTGACAGATTTGACGGACGAAGCCAAAGGCCAAAAGCCAAAAGGCAAAACTCAAATCGAGCAGGAGGAACTGCTCGTCAACGAGCTGGACCTCGATTTCAAGTACCGGCTGGCCGAGAAGCTGGGTGACTCGGGGTTCATGCACTGTCTGTCCTGCGGCCAGTGTTCGGCTTCCTGCCCGGTGCGCCGGCTGGAGGAGAAGTACAACCCGCGCCGCATTATCCGAATGGCTCTGATGGGGCTGAAGGAAGAAGTCTATCGGTCCGAGTTTGTCTGGATCTGTTCCTACCATTACACCTGCCTGCACCGCTGTCCACAGGGGGTGAACATCGGCCAGGTCGCCGATGCGGTGGCACAGATTGCCGACGAGGTGCGGCAGGCGCGGGCGGCGGGCCGGCCCGAGAGTGTCACTCAGGCCGAACTGGACCGCGCGTTCAAGACCGACGTGCTGGCCCGGTCGCCCGAGGCCGCCCGGTGCTTCACCTGCGGCTCGTGCACTGCAGTCTGCCCCGAAACGCTGATGGATGAGAAGAAGGACCCGCGCCGGTTCATCCGGCTGGTCAATCTGGGGCTGCGTGAGCAGGCGCTGGCCGATGAGTTCAAGGACGCCTGCGCGACCCATTTCCGCTGCATGTCACGCTGCCCGCAGGGCGTGAACATCAACCAGATCATGAACGCTATCCGTGAGCTGGCTCAGGAAGACGGGTACTGCTACCCGCCGGGTCTGGCAGCGCTGGAACGGGCGGAGAAGCAGAATGGCTGACGAGTCCGTGGTTATCGAGCCGGTAGAGGTGAACCAGCAGCCGCCGGCCGGCAAGGTCGGCGCCATCCTCGTCATTGGCGGCGGTATCGGCGGCGTCCAGACCGCGCTCGACCTCGCTGATTCCGGCTACAAGGTCTATCTGGTCGAAAAACAACCGGCCATCGGCGGCGTGATGGCGATGCTGGACAAGACCTTCCCGACCAATGACTGCTCGATGTGCATCCTGTCGCCCAAGCTGGTGGCGGCGGGCCGGCACAACAACATCGAGCTGCACACGCTGACCGAGGTGTTGTCGGTCGAGGGCGAGCCGGGCCGGTTCAGGGTGAAACTGTTCAAGCGGGCACGGTCGGTGGACC
>CBFGJX010000035.1:0-9378 GCA_965649225.1 Caldifarciminota bacterium | reverse complement strand
TTTGCCGGTGCCGGCCCCGGCGATAATCAGCAGCGGCCCGTCGCCATGGGTGACGGCCCGGCGCTGAGCCGGATTGAGGTCAGCAAGCCAGCGGTCGCTGCTGTGCGGGGTCAAGGCTGGTTATGGTGATACCGGCGGGCGGCTTGTCAATCGGTGCGCCGCCGGCGCAGCCGCAGGCGCCAGCGCCGGCGTACCGGTGCGGCGGCGGCAGTTTCAACGCCGTAGCAGAAACGTTCGGGGGCGCGGTCGAACCAGCGGCGGATGGATTCGGAAAGCGGCGGCGCATCGAGCACCCGGTCGAGTTTGTAGCCGTCGGCCGAGTACAGCCCCAGCCCGTGGTGCATCGCATCAACGGCATTGAGATGCTGCTCGGGTGAGTTGTCGGTGGGAATCATCAGCACCGGTTTGCCCAGATAGGCCGCTTCGCTGACGACCTGAAATCCGCCGGTGCAGACCACTGCCCGGCAGCCGGCCATCATCGAAAGGAAGCGTTCGCCGTGCAGGCGATGGAACCAGAGATTGCCCTGCACCAGTTCGTCGTCGGGGGCGCCGGGCCGGTCGTAGAAGCAGTGGACCGGCACCTCGGGATGGGACCGGTGCCAGCGCTCGATGTCGCGCCGGTAGCCGTGATTGAGCAGATAGACCAGCAGGTAATCGCCCTTGACCGGTTTGAGTTCGCGCACCCGCCGGCGCAGCAGCGGCGGGCAGACGATAATCCGGCGCAGCGGCATGTCGCGGGCCGGATAGTAAGAGAGGGCCAGCTTGTGGCAGCGGTTGCTGGCGGTCCAGGTCAACAGTTTCAGCGGGGCCGATTCGAACCGCCGGCCGCGTGGGCGCGGATAGACCGGATGGCGGAGCATGTTCTGGTGGCTGACCGCGAGTATCGGTGCGCGCTTGGGGAAGAACGCCTGCAGCAGGATGATGTTGTGAACAAAGAAATTGACGACGACATCAGGGCGCAGGTTGCGGATGGCGGCGTCAATGCGGGCAGCGCCGCGGATGAAAAGCGGAAACCGGCGCACGCCGCGGGCAACGGTTCGCAGCCAGTCAATATCACGGTCATCGCGGTAGGCAAGGTCGGGACCCTCGATCGGAATGAAGTCGGGGAAGGCGGCGGTAAAATAGTCGGGCAGCTGGCGCGCCCGGTGCATGCTCACCAGCGTCCCGACGATTTCATAACCGGCGTCGAGGCAGATTTCGCGGGCGGCAAGTGCCTGCGAGATGTGACCCCGGCCTTCGCCTTCAACCAGAAACAGCAGTTTCATCGGGCAACGCCCATCAGCGGACACAGTGTAGGCGAGCAGCCGGCCGAGTCAAATCGCTGAAGGGCCGATGCCGGTGGCAGCACGGGTTAACGGCGGCGACCGGGCAGGGCCGGCTGATTGGCCTGCGACCAGCCGGCCGAGCCCGTCAATACCGCCGCCGCACGGCGTTTCAGCGGACTACAATAACCGGCTGCGGCGCTGTTCCCGCCGAAAGCACAAAGTAGATTCCCGGTCCAAGCCCGGCGATGTCGTTGGCGCCGGCAGCGAGTTCCATCACCCGGCGCCCGGTGGCGTCAAGCAGCCAGCCGGACGAACTGGAGCTGGCACCAGACAGGAACAGGGTTGCGCGGACAACGGTTGCCGGGCGGCATGCCGGTCCGGGGTCGCGCGGCTGCTCGTTGACTGCGGTCAGCAGTGGAACGCCGCGGTAGTGCAGGCTGGAGCGGGCACCGTCGCAGTTGCCGGTTGCCCAGTGAATACCGACCGTTCCGGCCGAGTCGAGCAGAACTCCGGGTGTGGCGCCGACCCGGACCGGCAGTGGTGTTTCGACCGCCCAGCGGCCGGAGGCAGTGTCGTAGGCGGCAACGTCGTTGCAGTTGACCCAGCCGCTGCCGCCGCCGACGGCCCAGATGCAGCCGTCGTAACCGAGCAGTATCGGGCCGTTGCCACCCACCGATTCGGGCGGCGAAGGCAGGGTCGTCCACTGGTCAGCGCCGGGCTGATAGACCTGGAATGATTGCGAAAACACCCAGCCGCCGAGCTGCCAGATGCGGCCGCCATAGGCACAGATACCACCGTAGTAGTTGGTGTTGACGGCGGGTGTGGCCCGGGCGGCCCAGGTGCCTTCCCGGATGCTGTAGCGGTGCATCTCGGTTGTCGAGCTGGAGTTGCGGTGAATAAGGAAGATTGAGTCGCCGACAACCGCGGCCATGTTGCCGGAAAAAGCGACGCCGGGATATTCCGGCACCGCCGTCGCTGACCAGCTGTTGGTGGCGCGGGACCACCAGTAGCAGGTTTTATAGTAAGAGCCATCATAGCGGCCAAGCACGAAAATGCCGGACGAGTCCTCGCCGCCACCGTCATCTTCCCACCAGACTGCCCACTGATTGCAGTTGTTCTCGGGCAGGCTGGCAATCCGGGTCCAGGAATCGCCCATGACGTGGTAGCACCAGCAGTCGGTAGTTGGTGAGGGCTGAGGATAGCCCCCGACCAGATACAGCCGGGTGCGTGACGGGTCGCTCACAGCCATGGCACGAAACATCGGGGTAGCTGGAAAGACGGCTTTCGGGTACCAGCTGATCGAAGGAAATGCCGGCAGTGGTTCGGGTGCAGCCGGGGGCGGGACGGAACCGGCGGGCGGGAAATCGGCCGGGTCGGGCGAAGCACCGACCAGCCCGATCAGCAGCAGCAACACGGTCAAGCCATGACGCATCGAATCCTCCTCTCGGGGCAATATACCGTATATCCGACCGGCGTCAACCGGTTGGCGGCCGGGGTATTGACAGCTTTTGGACTGTGAATAAACTCAGATTTTTGCAGTCCTGGCTGCGCGGCAGCAGCCGGAAGGTTCACCCGCAGGAAACCGGCGGCCGGCGTGTCAGAAAGGAGTGTGCGGCTTATGAGTAGACAAAAAAGAGTCAACCTGCCGGCAGCCTTGCTGCTGACCGGTTTATTGCTGATGTTCAGTGTCACTGCCCGGGCCTGGGACGATTATGTCGGCTGGTCGGGCGCACCCGGTACGCCGGGATTGTGCGCCTATTCCTGCCACGGCCCGATGGGGGGCACAATTTATGTTCAGGGTTTTCCCGACAACTATGTGCCGGGCGTGACCTACACAGTCAAGGTCGGCCACGCCGGTGGTCAGACGATATCAAACTTCAACGCCTCGGTGCGGATTGGTACCGGCAGCGAGACTGCCGGCCAGTTGACGGCCGGACTGAATACCGCTACCTACAGTGTCAGTCAGGAGCTGAACGGCATTCACCTTGCCCGGCCCAACCTCGATTCCGGCGTCTTCTACTGGCGGGCGCCGGAGCCGGCGGTGGGTCCGGTGCGGCTGTATCTGGCCGGAGAACAGGGGACGACCCGCAACGGTCCCAACAGCACGATTGTTCTCACCGCCAATCCCGTCAGCGCGATTGCGGCTGATGCCGGCGGGTGGTCGCGGCCGGCAGTAGAGCTGGCGCCGACAGTGGTGCGCCACTCCGCAACTATCCGGTGCAACCTGCCCGCAGCCGAGCCGGCGGCACTGAGAGTGATTGACAGCCGGGGCCGGATTGCGGCGACGGTGGCGCTGCCGGGCGGCGATGCCGGACCGGTTTCCGTCGCCTGGCGGCCTTATGATGCCGACGGCCGCCGGCTGGCGCGCGGGACATATTTTGTCGTACTGGAGGCAGGCGGCAGCCGGGTGGTGCGCAGCCTGAAAGTGCAATGAGAATCGCAATCCGGTTGTTAGCCCTGCTTGCCGCCGGCGGCGCCATTGCAGTGGCCTGGCCGCGTTACACCACCGAAACCGGCCTGCCCTGTAGCTACTGCCACACGCAGCCCGACGGCACCGGTCCGCTGACCGTCAGCGGCCGCTACTACAATGAACACCTGACGATGGCCGGCTTTGAGCCGGCGCCTTCAACCGCGAAGTTCAGTGTCGGCGGCCGTCTGGGCGGATTGTTCGAGCACGATTTCGCCGACACCGCAAGAAACACGTTTATGGTCTATTCGGCGCGGCTGAATCTGCTGTACCGGCCTTGCCGGATGGTTGAGCTGATGGTGGGCAACAACCTCGGTCAGATGCGCGAGGCCTATGTCGGCCTGCGGGCGCTGCCGCTGGCGACGAGCCTGCGGTTCGGACTGCAGGAGATACCGTTCGGTCTGAACCCTTATGACCACACACTGCTGCTGGAGGACGAGGCCGGACTCGGGCTGGCGCGTAACGATGTCGGCCTGTCGCTGCGGTCAGGCCCGGACTGGCTGACGTTCCGGGGCGGAATTTTCAACAATGCCGGCGCCGGGCTTTTCGCCCGCGACAACGACCAGGCCAAGTCGTTTGTCGCCGACCTGTCAACGAACTGGCGCTGGGCGCAGGTTGGTGTCTCGGGCTGGCTGGACCGTTCGCCCCGCCGGGAACGCGAACTGGCCGAGGCCTATGCTTATCTGGGCTGGCGCATCGTCGCCGCCACGCTGCGTGGTCGCTTGGGCAGTTTTGCCGACCGGCGGGTGCGCGGCAGCGAATTCGGGCTCGAGTTTACTCCCTGGCGCTGGGTTACCCTGCGCGGCAGCTACGGTTTCTATGACCCGGACCGTGACCAGAGCAACACTGCCCGCTGGCGTTCGGTTTTCGGCGTCAAGGGCAACCTGCCCTGGGGCATCCGACCCGAGCTGCTCTACTACCTCAACCGCGAGGCCGGGACGCAAATCAGCGACGACGCGCTGGTGCTGATGCTGCGATTCTTTTTCTAGGAGAACAATATGCTCAAGATGTTTCTCACCATTCTGCCGGTGCTGGCCCTTGTCGGCTGTCACGAGGAGCTGGGCAACCCGGACCCGGCGCCGAACGATACGATCGTGTCCTACGCCAATCAAATCCAGCCGGTTTTCGACCAAGACTGTATCCGCTGTCACTCCGGCCGCCGGATTGAGGGCGGGCTGGACCTGTCCAGCTATGACCTGCTGCGCCGCGGCGGTGTCAACGGTGATCCGGTGGTGCCGGGTCAGCCGGATTCCAGCCTGCTCATTCAGAGCGTTGACGGCACAAAACTGAACCATGCCGCCTACTTCCGCTACTATGAGGGCGACAGCGGACTGGTGCTGCTGCGCCGCTGGGTAGCGCAGGGGGCGTTGAACAACTGAGGAGAAACAGCCATGCGTAGAATACTGATTGCACTTGCCGGTTGTGCGGCAGCGGCCGCTGCCTGCACCATCAGCTTCACCCCGGCACGGGACACGGCATTTGTTGGTGATACCGTCAAACTGAAAGTACTGGTTACCAACAGCCACGTGCCGTGCATGTTGAGCATTGACGCCTCGAAATTCCTCTTTGAAAGAGCCCACCTTGCGGCCAGCGATTCGGTCTGGAAGAAACTCGGGCCGACAAAGTATGAAAAAAACCTGCAGGTGGTGGTTGACTCGGTCGGCACGGCGACAGTCAAGGCCACCCGCAAGTGCGATATCAAGCAAACGACCGGCTCGGCCTCGATACTGGTGCAGCCGCGGCCGGCGCCCAAGCCGAAAAAGAGCTGAGGCGAAACCGCGCCGTAGTCCGGGCAGGCACTGCGCCTGCCCGGTTACTTTTCGGCACCGGTTGTTGTCGGCGCCGGTTATGCTATATTCAATTGCCTGCGGTCGGGCCGGACGCCGCAGACCGCAGCAGACAACAAGCACAAGGAGGAGCTGATGCGCAAAACAGTCCTGCTCGCGCTGGCAATCGTGGCAGTGGCATTTGCCGACACGACTTATGTGGTCATCGGCACGCCCGACCGCGCCAATGTCGTGCCGTTCTGGGGCCAGACCTACGACGCATTCCGGTTGCAGTGGCTTTATTACGCGGCGGAAATCGGTCAGCCCGGTCGGATTGTCTCGGTCGGTGTCCGGGCGACCTCCAGTGCCGTCGGCCAGTACAACAATCTGCGTCTGCTGCTCTGCCATACCAACACCAGCCAGCTGGCCACCGATTTCGCCACCAACTACGCCGGCAATACCCCGACCCTTTGCTTTGTCGCCGACACCATGGTCGGCGCGCCGCAGAACGAATGGTTCACGCTGCCGGCCGATTTCGAGTACGACAATACCAAGAACCTGATCGTCGAATTCCGCTGGCGCGGCGACAACGGGGTCAATGTGCCGTTGTACCGGCGCGAGGTTCAGCACGACCGGCGGCGGCTGTTTGCCTATGACGACAGCGCCGCGCAGGGCTTCGTTGACACCGTGCCCGGCAACCACATCCGGCTGGGTTTTGTCACCACCAGTCTGGCCGAACCGGTGCAGTATGTCGAACCGGGCCACAGAGTTTGCGGGACAATGGTTGTGCGTGGGACGCTTGAGCTGGCGTCGGGTCAGGGCAGTTGCGGGTCGGCGCTGCTGGATGCCGGTGGCCGCCGGGTGATGCAACTTTGCCCGGGCCGCAACGACCTCGCGTGGCTGCCGGCCGGGGTTTACTTCTATCGCGGTGGTGATGCGGCAGAGGTGCGCCGGGTACTCCTGCTGCGCTGAAGCGACTGCCCGCTCTCGGGCAGACCAGCAGCCTCCGTGTCAGGCCGGCGACCACTGCTGCCGGCCTGGTGCTGCCGGCACTGTGGCGCTGTCGCCGGGGAAAACCGGCCCACTGACCACTGCCACCCGACCCGTTCGGGGTCATGCCGCCGGGGAAGCGGTCCGGTAACGGTCACAAAAAACAGCCCGATCGGCACAGCCAGAATCACCACCGCGGCGCAACAGCTTGACCGCGGGCAGGATAGCAGTCCGGCTCAGCGACTGTCGGTTGCCAGGCCGCAGGACAGATGTCGCCGGAACGGCCGCCGGTGGCTCTAATTCACAGCCGGCCACTGCGCCCCTGACCGCCGGACGATACTTATAGTCCGTGGACTTATAAGCATCCTGCGCCACCATTGGCGCATGGAATCGGTGTTAGTTCGATTCGGCCGGCGCGTTCGCGAGCTGCGCAAGAAGAAAGGCATGTCGCAAGAAGAGCTGGCGCTTGAAGCCGGCCTTGACCGTAGCTATGTCGGCGGCGTCGAACGCGGCGAACGGAACATCTCGTTAGTCAACATTGAGAAGCTAGCCCGGGCATTGGGTGTTTCACTTGAGGCTCTGGTGCGGCAACGCAATAGCAGTGCATCTCGGGAGGAAGGTGCCACATGAATCATAGCGAGGTTTTCTGTATGACGAGCTGGGGGGACAATGAGCACCCAGAGCGGTTTAGGGAGTGGTTCAAAGACCTTACCGGCTTCAAGCTGGCGGAAAAGCATTTCAGTCGCGGCGACAAGGACGAGGAGGTCTCTTTCAGTATTGCGGTAAGGGTGTCGCGAAGGCCGGAGGCGGTTAAAATCGATAAAGATAACCGTCGCTTCAGAAGCAAGTCTGGCGCCGGATCGATCTTTGTCTCGCTCATCGGAACGTGGAACGAAGAGCAAGTTGCCGAGGAAGATTTGGGGGCGAAGTACTTGGGAACGTCCCTAGTGTTCTTTCCATGCTATCGGCAGGTTGACGACGAAACACGGAAGTCCAGGGAGAAGACCTACGACGCCCTCCCTTGTGGGTTAATTGTCTGTATGGGAATGGGTACGGGCGGTGCGGGCCCGGACGAAGCCATTATCCGTAACCCGGGGCACATGCGGCGGTTTGGTGGCATGATAGCAAGCCTCGGCGACATTCCCGAGTCCATACCTCTTTGGTGGCGTTGCGCGCCGCACGAAAGGAAACCTGTTCCTGATAGTTTTATCAGGCGTGCCCGCGACATCATGCATGCCGAGCCGTACGCGTTGCTTCCCAGAGATGAAGCGGGTGGATACGGTCAGTACCTATATGCGGTAGCCGTTCTGGTCTTCACCGAACAAGGCAACCTAAATGATGAAGCTATTGGGCTACTGAACGGTTTTGCCGAGTTTTATCTGCGAGAGCGCGGATGGCGTCAAGGCAAGCATAACGATCCGGCATGGAAGTGGTACTCGAAGCTCTATCCTTGCGTTTCGAAGGAGGATGTCAATAACCTGTTGATGAAACACCGATTTCTTATCGTGTGTGGACCGCCAGGTACCCGTAAGACAGAGTATCTTAAGGAAATTGCAGGCGGTTACTTCAATAACAGGTGCATCCAGATCCAGTTTCACCCGTCGGTTACCTACCAAAGCTTCGTGGGTGGAATTCAGCCAACTATCTCTACCAATAGTGATAGTGATGCAGTAGGCTTCGAGTTCTCAACCGGTCCCTTCCTGCGTTCTATTGAGTCGGCCAGAGACGCTTCGGAGAAATCTGGCTTCCTCTTGGCGGTTGATGAGATCAATCGCGCCGACCTAGGTACCGTCCTCGGCGAGGCGATTCAGCTCCTCGAGCCCAATGCCAGGTACGGGATTCAGATCAAGGACTACAACGGTGGGGCGGAAGTCAAAATGCCCGACAACTTGTTTCTACTGGCAACAATGAACACCGCTGACCGGACAATTGCTCAGTTAGATGTCGCCATCCGCAGAAGGTTTGCCTTCGTGACCACTTGGCCAGAAGAACCTAAAGGGGAAATTGCTTGCGATAAAGGGAGGGAGTTATTCAAGCGGTGTAGAGATTTGTTCCTGGAGTACGGAGAAGACTCGGACCTCGGACTCATGCCTGGCGGGTATTACTTCCTGGGGGCGTCCGCCACCGAGTTGCGAGAGACGGTTCAGCACCGGCTCTTGCCGCTGCTAGAGGACTACCTGCAGGAGAACCGTCTCTCTTCTACGTTGCAGTCCGAGCTGGCACTATGGGTACAGGAGTTGCATCGGGTCTACTCATGACCTATGAAGAGTTCTTGATCCCAGAGCACTCCCGACGGAGCGCTCCTCTTGAGAAGCTGGGCTACATTGACGCTGCTAGGCGAGCTCTAGGCTACCGAGCCGACGCGGGAGACGTACAAAGACATGCCCTTGCGGGTTTCAGTCGCCGAAACCTGGAGAGACTTCGTTTCCTAGATGTTGAACTTCAGGCCAGCACGCTATGTTCTCACGGCAAGGCTGGTGCTGTACCGCTTGTCGCGGCCACGGGGGCTGATCTGGAAATGATCCTTGCTGTGCAGCCCATGAGCCCGTGGTCGGTTCTATCACAAGTCGTAGAGAGAACATCTCTTCGCGATTGGCTGATCACGCGCGACGACTGGACCATCCGTAGCCAACTGCTGGACCTCGACTTGTGGTACTTTGCCGCCCCGTTCGTCGCACAGGCCAAGCAAGTACTAAAGAGACCTGGCCGAGCCTTCGAGTGGAACAGTCGCATCGGCCGAACACCCGTCGGTGCTGTTGACTGGACTGTGGGGTGCCCCCGATTCGATGGACAAACTGACTGGTTGGTTTAGCATCGAATCGGAGGTGTTTTTTGAGTACGGAGAAGCAGCCACGCAAGGTCTATACGCGTGAGTACAAGATCGAAGCGG
>CBFGJX010000034.1:0-9626 GCA_965649225.1 Caldifarciminota bacterium | reverse complement strand
GGGTCCTCGTCGCCGCCGAGTTCGGCGCGCAGACTGAAGCGATAGGGTCCCTTCTGGTTCGGAGCGGTCCAGTTGGGGGTGAATGTCAGGGTCTGCGTCTGGCCTTTGAGCAGTGTCTGGGTGGTGAGAACGGTGTCGGCATAGGCGTAGGCGCCGGGGCCGCTGATGTTGAGGATAACCCGGATGCCGGGTGAGCGGGCGGCAGTGCCTTCGTTGCGAACCGTGGCGCCAATCGCGATTGAGCTGCCCCGGGCAGTGAAGAGCCCGACGTTGTTGAGCGCGACGACGCTGATGTCGTTGGTAAACGGCGGCAGGCCGCGTTTGTAGTAGATTTCGTTGTTGCCGTCGCGGCTGTCGTACCAGAGAAGATGGAGGTTGCCGGTGTTGTCAACAAACAGCGACGGGCAGTTACGGCTGGCTGAGTTGATGGCCGTGGCGTCTTCAAAGCCGGTCCAGCGGGCTGACGGGGTCCAGGTGCCATAGCGGATCTGGTGATAGTCCGGTCGTTCATCGGACGGGCCAGCGTAGACAACGTGTATCCAGCCCAGCGGGCCGCGGCAGACCTGCGGTGAATAGACATAGCGGCTCCAGCTCGACGGCATCAGGGTATCGCGCAGCCAGAAGCCGGCGCTGTCGCGGGCCAGCACCAGCCGGGTGTCGGTAGCCTTGAAGACGACAAAGGGTTGAACCGAATCCACCGTGATGGACGGTACTGCGACCGACAGGCTGTAGCTGGCCTGGCTGAGGTCAACCGCGTTGCCCCAGACCGAACCGGTGCGTTTGCGGTACATTACCTGATAGAGCGTCGGGGTACCGGTGCGCAGTTCACGCCAGACCAGATGGAGGTTGCCGGCGCGGTCACCGGCAATCGCCGGCACGGCTTTCTGACTGGTGTTGCTGTCGAGGTTGACCGGATTCTGCCAGGCGGCGCCGATTCGTTCGCGATAGGTGAGATAGTAGTAGTTGACGAAAGTCGGGTCGTAATAGCGGGTCAGCCAGGCGACATGCAGCCGGCCGTCGGGCGTGGCGGCGATGGTGGGGTTGGAACGCCACTGGTTGTCGGCCGAGTCGGCCAGCACCGCCACCGAGCTCCAGGCACCGCCGGCGGTGCGCCAGCGGATGAGTATCCGCCGGTCGGCGGATACGGCGGCGGCTGAGCTCCAGACGACATAGAGCGTGCCGGCGGAATCAAGCGCCAGCGACGGGTAGCGGTTGTTGGCCGAGTTGTAGGGTGCGAAGTTACTGACGAGCAGCGAGTCGGTCCAGGTGGCGCCGTTGTCGGTGGAGCGTTTGTAGACGATCTGATACGGCGCAGCGGCGTTGTACCAGACGGCATGGATGGCACCGGCGGCATCGACGACGATGTTGCGCTGGTTTTCGTTGTCGGTGTAGTCGGCACCAGAATTGCGGCTGACCCGTGTCTCGGGATAGGGCCAGCGGGCATCGGGGTCTGCGCCCGGGGCAGAGCCAGCGAGCGCAAACACTGATGCGGTCAGTGCGGCGATAAGAGCCAGCACGGTGGCTCGATGCATGCTTCCTCCCGCTTTTGCGGCTGGCGACAAGCGGTCAGACAGGGGACCGGCCGGCCTGACCGCCGGTTATCCAGCCGGATGCAACCTGAATTGACCATCGGGGTCAAACTGACCCAGTCAACAGATAATTCTACCGGTAACGGGGCATTTGGTCAAGAAAGCGGCGGCCGGAGTGATGTTCACTCCGGCCGCCGGGTCAGCGGACTGCTAACGGGTGACGGTCAGCTTGAGCAGCCGGCGTTGTCCGCCGGATTCGGCCTGGACAAAGTAGGCACCAGGTTTGACCGGTCGGCCGGCATCGTCGTGGCCGTTCCAGTAGAAGCTGTGCCGGCCGGGCGGCAACGGAACATCGCTGAGCAGCTTGACCAGCGTGCCGGTTGCAGAGAAAACCGCCAGCCGGGTCCGACCGGTGGCCGGCAGGGCCAGGCTGATGATGGTACCGGTCCGGGTCGGATTGGGCTTGATTTCGGTGATGGCGAAGACCGCCGGCAGTTGCGGTTCACTGACCGCGGTCCGCAGTACTACGACCCGGCCGGTCATGGTGTCGTTCTGCGGGTTCTGGTCACCGTCGAGTTCGGTCCAGCCGCGCTTGGTGAACGTGCCCGACTGCTGGGGTGTCCATGGTTCGAAGGTGACATCACTGCTGGCGCCACCGGGCAGGACGACATCGGCTTCGGCCGAGTAGCCGTCGCTGATTTCAAACCGGGCCCGGAATACCTCGGTGCCGGCACCGAAGTTTTTGACCCGGATAGTCGGACGGATGGTGCTGCCCTGGTCAAAGGTGTCGGGCGGAGCGACAATCGCAATCACGCCGACATCACGGTAGGGCGGCGCGGTGCTGCGGACCGTGACCCGGCCACGGGCAGTGTCGTTGTGCGGGTTCTGGTCGCCGTCCAGCTCGCTCCAGCCGGTCTTGGCGAATGTGCCGGTGCGGCTGGCGCGCCATTCGTTGAAGACGACGTCGGTCGCGGCACCGGCGGGCAGGACGACGTTGGTTTCGTCGCTGTAGCCGTCTTCGATTTCGAAACGGACCTGGAAGGCTTCGGTCTGGGTGCCGAAGTTTTTCACCCGCAGGGTGGGCCGGAACACGGCGCCGGAATCGACCGTGTCAGGCGGGGCGAAGATACCCAGTGCGCCGATGTCGCGCACCTGAGGTGCGCTTGCTCTGACGGCGACAGTGCCGGTGAGGGTGTCGTTCTGCGGGTTTTCGTCGCCGCCAAGCTCGGTCCAGCCGCGTTTGGCGAAGGTGCCGGTGGTGTTGGCCTGCCATTCGTTGAAGACGACGTCGGTGGTGGCACCGGCCGGCAGGACAATGTCGGTCTGGTCGCTGTAGCCGTCACCGATCGTAAACCGGACGGTGAAGGTTTCGGTCTGAGTCCCGAAGTTTTTGACCTGGACAGCCGGGCGCACGACCGTGCCGGAATCGACCGTGTCGGCGGGTGCGAGGATTGCAATCGTGCCGACATCGCGCACCGGTGCGGAACCGGGCACGGTGACGGTGCCGGTGAGGGTGTCGTTCTGCGGGTTTTCGTCGCCGGCGAGTTCGGTCCAGCCGCGTTTGGCGAAGGTGCCGGTCTGAGTCGCCTGCCAGTTGGCGAAGGTTACATTGGCGGTGGCGCCGGCAGCGAGGTTGATCTGGATTTCGTCGGCGTAACCGTCGCTGATTGTGAACCGGACGGTGAAGGTTTCGGTCTGAGTGCCGAAGTTTTTGACCCGGAGCGTGGGCTGGACCACGGCACCGGAATCAACCGTGTCGGGCGGGGCAACGATTGCGACCGCACCGACATCGTGCAGTTGAGTTGAGCCGCGGCGGACAATCGTCTGGCCGGTTTGAGAGTCGTTCTGAGGGTTTTCATCACCGTTCAGGGCAGTGTAGGCGAGCAGTTGCAGCGTTTCGGCCGGGGAGGCGACCCACTCCGAGAACTCAACCGGAACTTCCTCGTCCGGGTTGAGCTGGACCGTGACCGAGTCGTGATAGAGCTGGAAGGAACGATACCCTTTGGCGGTCGGGGCAGTGCTGATGCTGCCGAGCAGCGTCGAGCGACGGATGATGAAGTGCACCGGAGTTTCCACCGGGCTGGCGGTGAAGTTGCGTACCATCACCCGCGGGCGCACCGGCGTGCCGGAATCGATCAGGGCTCCGGGTGCGGTTATCGCCGTGACGCCGACATCAAGCGGCGGGCCGCCGCTGCCGCGGATGACGAAGCCGGCCGAGAGCGTGTCGTTTGCGGGATAGTCATCACCAATGAGCAGGGTCTGGCAGCGGCCGCGCCACGACCCCACCTGTTCGGCGCGGAAGGCGGGAAAGACCACCCGGGTGGATTCACCAGGTTCAAGGTTGTCGACCCATTCGGTCCGGCTGTAGAAGGGTTCAACGGTGAACTTGGTTTCAAACGCCGCGGGAAAGTTGCCGAAATTGTAAACCGTTGCCTCCGGCACGACCATTGTGCCGGAATCGACCGTGCCGACCGGCGCAATGATGGCAGTCGGGCCCACGTCGTTGGCGGTGACTGTCACTTCGGCGCGGACCCGGTCATTTTCCGGGTACTGGTCACCGACAAGACGCGTGGAGCAGCTGACTGTCCAGGTGCCGGGCCGGGGCGCCAGCCAGTCGCGGAACTGGGCAATGACACTGTCGCCCGGCGCGAGGTTGACGCGGACAATGTCGGAATAACCGTCGGTGATTGTCAGGCTGACATCAAAGCTGACCTGACCGGAGCCGTTGTTGAAGACCATCGCCAGCGGCTGGATTCGGGTGTTGATTGGAATCTCACCGAGCGGAGCGATGATACGGCGGGTGCCGGCATCACGGACATCAACCCGGACCGAGCGGGTAATGGCATTGTTGGCCGGATTGACATCACCGGCAAGGGCAACCGAGCAGCGGGCGGTGAGAGTGCCGCCTTCGAGGGCAGTCCAGTCCCGGAAGCTGATGTCGGTCGAGTCGCCCGGTTCCAGCCGGACAGTGGCAATGAAGCTGTCGCGGTACTGGCTGCCGATGCCCATGTAGGCGCGATAGAGTACTGCCGAGTTGCCGAGGTTTTTCAGCTGTGCTCGCGGTGTTACCGTTGAGCCGAAGGGGACGACCGAGTCGGGTGCATAGAGCCGGGTGGTGGCCATGTCGAGCCGGGCGTAGAAGAGTTTGGTCAGCACCAGGCTGGTCCAGTCGGGGGTGGTGCCGCGCTGGGCCTGTCCGGCGACGATGATGCTGGAGCTGTCTTTAACCGCAAGGGCAGCGGCGTAGGCTTCGAGTCGTTCGGGCGCATTCCAGGTCCAGGTCCAGAGGGTGTCTTTGGGGATGATGTTGTCGGCAGTGTAGCCGATGGCGGCGATATCCAGCCCCCGCCGGCCGGCAACATAGACCCGGCCGCGGCGGTAGGTGATGGCATAACCGACGTCGTCGGACGGGCCGCCCCAGAGAGCGCCAGCAGCACCCCAGCGCGGGGTGAGGTCGGGGGCGAACTTGAAGGTGGCGATTTCGTCGTTGACCGGGATCGGATAGGCAAGCATGCCGGTGACATAGATGTTCTGCGGGGTGGAGTCGTCCAGTGTCAAGGCAGCAGCGAATTCGTCGCCGTCTTCGACCCCGACATTGATGGAGCGCCAGTTGAGGAGGCTGCCGGTGGAGCTGTAGCGCTGAACCGCGAAATTGTAGCCCTGATAGTCACCGCCGGTTTCAAAGTAGTCGAAACCGGCGACATAGACGTCGCCGGTCTGGGCGACGACGACGTCAAACCCGGCGTCGTCTTCATGGTAGATTGTCAGCGGGTTGTGGTAGGTGGTTGCCCAGAGCCGGTCGCCGGCGGGGGTGAACGCCATGGTCCAGGTTTCCATTTCCAGGTCGTTGACGAAGTCCAGACCGAAACCGGTGACCACGATGTTGCCGCCCGGGGTGAAGGCGAGGGCAGTGGCACAGTTGTCCCAGGAACCGTAATCGTCAAAGAAGCTGGGGTGGAACTCGCGGTTGCGCCGGGCGGAACGGTAGGCGGTGGAATCGAGGATATAGGAACGAGTCCAGACGGTGTCGCCGGTCGCCGGCGAGACCTTCATTACCAGAAAGCCGGTGGCCAGGGCGGTGTTGCGGTTTTCGACTCCGCACATGTAGAGGAAGCCATCCGGGCCGAAGGCCATGTCGTAGACCGCATCGTCGCCGGGCCACATCGTCTTGCGGGCCCAGAGCTGTTGACCCGTCGGGCTGTACTTGACATAGCTGATGTCGTAGACGCGCGGTGCGGTGTTGCGCGTCACGCCCGCGACATAGACGTTGCCGGCACCGTCAACCGCGATGGCGTGGGCCATGTCGTCCTGGCTGCCGGTGTTGCCGCCATAGGACATGCTCCAGAGGAACTGGCCGGCTTCGGTGTACTTGGCAGTGAGCATGTTCGTGACGCCAGGCCAGCTGTCGGCTTCGCCGGCACCGCAGACATAGATGTAACCGCCAATGGTGTCGTGGTAGACGGCGGCGGCCTGGTTGAACTGGTTGCTGCTGGAGCCGCTGTACAACCGGAGCCAGAGCGAATCCACCGCGCCGGCGAGCGCCAGCACCGGAACGGCCAGCAGTACCGTCAATAACCTTTTGGTATCCATCGCGCCTCCTGAAGGTTGCTTTGCAGTTTTCCAGAACGGCAAATCAGTGCCCGGCGCAAGCGCCGGCGACTATCAGGGTAGCGCAGCATCCAGCCGGGGTCAAGTCATGACTCCATGCGGTCAGGGGTTGACTAACTGTTGCAACCAACCTATTATGCCCGCGTTCCGGCCGACCGGCCGGGCGACGGTGAGACAGGCCCACAATCGCCAAATGAAGGGAGTTTTGATGAGTATCAGTCCGATTTTCTGGATAGCGCCGGCCGGCGCACTGATCTCGCTGGCCTTCGCGCTTTTCACCGCGCTGACCAATATGAAGCGCAGTGAGGGTACTGAACCGATGAAGGAAGTGGCCAAGGCGGTGCGAATCGGTGCGATGGCCTACCTGAAGCAGCAGTACAAGGGCGTGACGATGTTCTTTGCCATTGTTTTCGTGCTGCTGTGTGTGCTGGCCGCGCTGGGACTGCAGACGTGGTTCGTCCCGTTTGCATTTCTGACCGGCGGGTTCTTTTCCGGTCTGTCCGGCTTCATCGGCATGTCGGTTGGCGTGCGTTCGAGCGCCCGGACAACCTGGGCCGCCAAGCAGAGCCTCAACGCCGGTCTGCGGGTCGCTTTCTCCGCCGGACTGGTGATGGGACTGACGGTGGTCGGCCTCGGGCTGATTGATCTGTCAATCTGGTTTGTCATTCTCAATGCGGTCTATGCCTCGCTGCCAACGGTGGAGCGGTTGACTGCCATCACCTCGGCGATGCTGGCTTTCGGCATCGGCGCATCGTCGCAGGCGCTGTTTGCCCGTGTCGGCGGCGGGATTTTCACCAAGGCGGCTGATGTCGGCGCCGACCTTGTGGGCAAGGTTGAAGCCGGCATCCCCGAAGACGACCCCCGCAATCCAGCAGTGATTGCCGACAATGTCGGCGACTGTGTTGGCGACATTGCCGGGATGGGTGCCGACCTCTATGAGTCATACGTCGGCTCGATGGTGGCGACGATGGCGCTCTCGATAGTTGCTTTCTCCGGTTCGGGATTCGAGGTCAACGGGGTGCTGCTGCCGATGGTGATGGCAGGCGTGGGAATCGTCTCGTCGATCGTTGCCAGTTTCTTTGTCCGTGCCGGCGAAAAGGCCGAGCAGAGCGTTCTTTTGGCGGCGCTGCGGCGGGGCATCTACGGCGCAGCGGTGCTTTCGGCCGTCCTCGGATTCGTGCTGGTGAACTGGCTGCTGCCAGAACACCGGCAGGTGTTCTGGTCGATTCTTTCCGGTCTGCTCGCCGGGGTGCTGGTCGGTTACTTCACCGAGCGCTACACCTCCGACAGCTATCGACCGGTTCAGGGAATCGCTGCCGAGGCGAAGACTTCGCCGGCTACCGTCATCATCGAGGGCCTTTCGGTAGGCATGACTTCAACCGTGCCGATTGTCATCACCGTCGCTCTGGCAATCATGGCGAGCTACTTCCTCGCCGGTGGTGCTGCCAACCCCGGGCTGGGACTTTATGGTATCGGCATTTCGGCCGTCGGGATGCTGGCGACGCTGGGGATCACGCTTGCCACCGATGCCTACGGGCCGGTGGCTGACAATGCCGGCGGTAATGCCGAAATGACCCATCAGGAGCCGATTGTGCGGGAGCGTACTGATGCGCTTGACGCCTTGGGCAACACCACCGCTGCAACAGGCAAGGGTTTCGCCATCGGCTCGGCGGCGCTGACGGCGCTGGCGCTGGTGGCGGCCTACCGCGATGAGACGCGGCTGATGAGCGAGAAGGTGCTTGGCTATGTCAAGGAACTGGACCTGACGCTGATGAATCCACGCCTGATCGCCGGAGTTTTTGTCGGCGCGATGCTGCCGATGGGGGTGTCGGCACTGGTGATGAGGGCGGTCGGTCGCGCCGCTTCGAAAATAGTCGAGGAGGTGCGTCGACAGTTCCGTGAAATCGCCGGACTGATGGAAGGCAAGGCGAAACCCGATTATGCCAGCGCGGTGACAATCTGTACCAAGGCCGCTCAGCGGGAGATGATTGCGCCGGCGCTGATGGCGATAATCACGCCGATAGTCGTCGGGCTGCTGCTCGGTGCCGAGGGCGTGGCCGGATTCCTCATCGGCGGGCTGGCTGCCGGGTTCTGTCTGGCGATTTTCTCGGCCAACTCCGGTGGGGCATGGGACAATGCCAAGAAGTTCATTGAAAAGGGCCAGTTTGGCGGTAAGGGTTCGCCGGCACACAAGGCCGCGGTTGTCGGTGATACGGTTGGCGACCCGCTCAAGGACGCATCGGGGCCGTCACTGAACATCCTGCTCAAGCTGCAATCGATGGTTTCGATCGTCGTGCTTGGGCTGGTGCTGAAGGTCTCATCTTACGTCCCCTGGCTCAGGTAGCTGATTTGTCTTCGACATGCCGGGCAGCTCTGCCCGGCATGTCGTATTTTGTCGCCGGAACTGGCTGCCGGATGCCGGCAGGTGAGTCTCAGGGTAGTTGACAGACCCCCCGGCGGGCATATAATGCCGCGCCCCTCTCGGGGCAAAGAGCTATAAAAGGAGCAGAAGAAATGTCCCAACAGACACTGAGGGTGATTGCGGCATTGCTTGCGGCAGTCATCGTCGGTTGCGGTGGCAGCCAGACTCCCAAGGCTGAAAAGCCGGCCGAGCCGGAGTTTACGGCTGCCGTTCGTACGACAGAGGCAGTCACAGTGGCTGCCATTGCCAAGACCGGGCCGTATGACCAGGTTGCAGCGGCGTTTGCCGATCTGCAGAAGTGGGCGGCGGATGCAAAAGTGGCGCTGGCCGGACCGCCGATGGGATTCTACTATGACGACCCGGCGCAGGTGAAGCCGGAAAGCCTGCGCAGTGAAGCCTGCCTGCCCGTACCGGCAGGAACGAAGGCCGACCCCAAGTCGGGCATTGTGATCAAGGAACTGACCCCGATGATGCTGGCCACCACCATGCATACCGGTGCTCCCGACAATGTTCAGGAGACCTATGGCAAACTGCGGCAGTGGATTGCCGACAATGGGTACCAGATTGCCGGTCCCGGAGTCGAGTTCTACCACAGTCCGCAGGGAACCCCGGCCGAGTCAACGAAGATCGAAATCGGGTTTGTTGTCGCCCAGAAACCGGCCGCAGAGGCCCAGCCGGCAGAGGGCTCAGGTAAGTAGGGTCGTTTCCTTCCAAGCGTATCGGCCCCGCCTGATGGCGGGGCCGATGCTTGCGGCGACTTTTCCTTGACACCGGAGTCGAGGGGCGCAGAATGAAAAAGACAGCCCGGCACCACTGGAGAGAGCTGTGCCGTGGCCGTGTCCAGGTTCGAATAGCAGTCCTGCCGCACTACAGGAGGTGCAGGAGATGGTTCGTATAGCAGTATTGGCTTTGCTGCTGGTGCTCGGCAGTGCTTTTGCGGCGCCGATAGAGCCGGCGTTGCTGGAGCAGATGGCTCGGGCGGAGGATGGCAGCCGGCTGGGAGTGATGATTGCGCTGCGGGAGCAGTTTGACGGTGAGGCCGTGATCCGGACGGTCAAGGACAAGGC
>CBFGJX010000033.1:0-9743 GCA_965649225.1 Caldifarciminota bacterium | reverse complement strand
AACGCCGATAGCGAAGGCAGGCTTCTGGAATGTTCCTGACGCTGAACCACGAAAGCTAGGGGAGCAAACAGGATTAGATACCCTGGTAGTCCTAGCCGTAAACGATGTACATTGGGCGTGGGGGTTTTCCCCCGTGCCGGAGCTAACGCGTTAAATGTACCGCCTGGGGACTACGGCCGCAAGGTTGAAACTCAAAGGAATTGACGGGGACCCGCACAAGCGGTGGAGGATGTGGTTTAATTCGATGCTACGCGAAGAACCTTACCTGGGCTTGACATGCAGGTGGTAGGAACCCGAAAGGGAACCGACCGGGGTTCTACCCTGGAGCCTGCACAGGTGCTGCATGGCTGTCGTCAGCTCGTGCCGTGAGGTGTATGGTTAAGTCCCGCAACGAGCGCAACCCCTGCTCTTAGTTGCTAACCAGTGATGGTGCACTCTAAGAGGACTGCCTTCGTCAAGGAGGAGGAAGGTGGGGATAACGTCAAGTCATCATGGTCTTTATGCCCAGGGCTACACACGTCCTACAGTGGCCGTTACAGAGGGTTGCTACATCGCGAGGTGATGCCAATCCCAGAAAAGCGGCCATGGTTCGGATAGTAGGCTGCAACTCGCCTACTTGAAGAGGGAATCGCTAGTAATCGCTGATCAGCATGCAGCGGTGAATACGTTCCCGGGTCTTGTACACACCGCCCGTCACGCCATGGGAGTCGGCAATGCCCGAAGTCTCTCTTCGCGAGGGCCCAAGGCAGGGCCGATGACTGGGGCGAAGTCGTAACAAGGTAGCCGTACGGGAACGTGCGGCTGGATCACCTCCTTTCTACGAGCTTCGCACAATCCGGGCACGCTTTATAGAGGTTACATCCAGAAAAGAAACGAAGGCCTGATGGCCTTCTTTCTTTTACGGGCAGTTTTTGTCAAAGGCGACGGAGCAGCACAAACTGGCGGGGGATGTCGACCTGAGGGAGGACCACCAGTTCGGAGCGCAGGAACGCCACACCATTGCGGGTCAACAGGCGGCGGTGACGACTGATTTCTCTGGCAGTGGCGGGAGTCTTGTACAGTACCACGATTCCGGCGGCATGACAGTGTCGGGCGCACCATTGCAGGGCATATTCGATTGGGCCGGTCTGACGACTCAGGACCAGGGCGCATTCAAGCGGGGCGAGTCGTTCGGCCCGTTCGGCGGCGACACGGGCGTTTTCAATGTCCAGTTCGGCGATGGCGTTGTTCAGAAACACTGCTTTCTTGTACGACGATTCGACCAGTACGAACTGCAGGTCGGGGCGGCAGAGGGCCAGCGGTATGCCGGGCAGTCCAGCGCCAGAGCCGATGTCAGCGACTTTGCCCGAATCAGGCAGATAACGCAGCGCGACCAGCGAGTCGGCGAGGTGGTACGATACCAGTCGGTCGGTGTCGCGACGGGATACGAGGTTGATGCGGCGGTTCCAGTCGCGGACCAGCTCGGTGTAACGGGCAAGCCGCTCGACGGGCGGAGCGAATGTGCCGGGAAGTTTCGGCAGCCGGTCAAGCAGACGCTGAATTCCGGTCGCGGTCTCAGTCGTTGTCGGCACCGTCTGGTTCGCCGATGTAGATGTTGGTTTCGAGGTAGGGGTGATAGTCGGTCCAGCTGACGCCGGGGTTGCGTTCGACGGCTTCCCGGAACATTGCCAGGCGGGCGTCAAGATTGTCGAGGAAATGGACGGCAAGAGCTTCGGCGAATTTGGGCGTTTTGGGCGAACCGTACTCGGTACGGCCGTGGTGGGCGACGATGATGTGCAGCAGCCGGCGGGCAAGCTCAGCCGGGAATCCGTCAATCGTCTTGATGCGGTTGGCAACGAGTTCATAGCCGATAACGATGTGGCCGAGCAGGCGTCCTTCCCCGGTGTGGTCAATTGCCCGGTCCCAGACGTACTCGGCGGTTTTGCCGATGTCGTGCAGAATGATGCCGGCGATGAGCAGGTCGCGGTCGAGCTCCGGGTAGACTGAGGGCAGCGCAGCACCGAACCGGCACATCAGTACGGTGTGTTCGAGCAGCCCGCCGATGCAGGCGTGGTGGACGTTGACTGCCGCCGGTGACTGGGCGAATCGTTCGGCGAATTGAGTGTCGCTGAAGAATGATTCGAGCAGGGTGCGCAGGTGAAGGTTCTGGAGCTCGGCGATCCGGCGTTGCAGTTCGTCCAGCAGTTCGCCGCGGTCGTAACGGGTGGTGGCGATGAAGTCGTCGCGGTCGATCTCGTCGTCAGCGGCTGGATAGATGGCGGCAACGTTGAGTTGTGGCCGACCCTGATAGTCGCCGAGCCGGCCCTGGACATGGTAGAAGCCGCCTGGTTCGACGCAGCGCAGCGCGTCTTCAATCCGGTCCCACATGATGGCGTTGAGAGTGCCGGTACGGTCGCGCAGTTCAAAGGTCAGGAACGCTCCGCCGTCACGGCGTTCTTTGATGTCGCGCCGCGAGCAGTAAAGAATTGTGTCAACATTGACACCCGGCCGCAGGTCGCGAACGTACTGGCGTTTCATTACCGGTTTGGTGCTAGATTTCGTTGAACGCCAGTGAGACGCGATGGGTTATTCCCAGCGGCAGCAGCGGAGTGAAGGCATAGTCGAGCTGCAGCCCCCGATAGCGGACGCCCAGCCCGAGGTTGATACCGGCAAGAAGGTCGGTACTGCCGCCGGTCTGCAGGTCAAGGCCAAGGCTGCTGTAGCCGCCCCGAAGCAGGAGGTATTCGCCGACCGCACCTTCGATACCGAAAGCGAAGTTCACCCGGTTGTCGATTGGTTTGTGAATGTCCGCAGCGAGGGCCAGGACCGGCGCGGGCCGATAGCCGAGGCCAAGCCCGATGTCCAGCGGCAGCGGGTCGCGGCTTGATCGATAGGGTTTCAGCTCGTAGCCGGCATTGCGCAGGGCAACACCGACGGCAAGGCCCTCGACCGGCAGTTGAGCAACCGCGCCAGCGCTGGCCGCCAGTCCGAGCGAAAAGAACGTGTCAATCGAGCCATAGAGACCCTGCAGGGCGAGCCCGGCGCTGATGGCATCGCTGATCCGGTAGGCGCCGGACAGATTCAGGCCGACGAAGGTGGTACCAAACGTTCCAAGCTGCTCGCCGAATTCGTTGGTGCGTTTCATCGTGCCGGCAGTCGTGAAAGCAAGACCGAGACCGACACCCGCCTGCTGGCTCACCGGCCGGCTGTAACCCAGCGCCCCGGCTTGGATTCCGGCAAGATAGCCGGTGTAGCAGAGCTGGGCAGACTGTCGGTCGCTGGCAATCCGTGCCGGGCTGTACCAGAACGACATCGGGCCTTCGCTGGCGCCGACAACCGCGCCGCCCATTGCCGCTTCACGGGCGGTGGGAGATATCCGCAGGAAGTCAAATCCGGCAGTCCCGGCGGTCGGACTGGCGGCAAGCAGACAGAGGGCAAGCAGTTGTGCCATCATATCGTGACAGGCTATTCTCGGAATGATGGACTGTCAAGCCGCGACCGGCAGCGGACGACCGGCGCACAACAGTTGACACCAGTAGCGTCAGTCCTAGAATGAGACAACAGGCGGCATTCGGCCCGACGGCCGGTCGCCGTGGCAATATCTTGCTGGCCTTTGCCTGTGGCACTGGCCTTGAGGAGGACTGCAATGTCTGGACATTCAAAGTGGTCGACAATCAAGCATAAGAAAGGCAAGCTGGATGCCGCGCGCGGCAAGGCTTTTTCGAAGCTGATTCGTGAGATTACCACCGCCGCCCGGATCGGCGGTGGCGATCCGGCGGCGAATCCCCGGCTGCGCACCGCGGTTGAATCGGCACGGGCAATCAACATGCCGGCCGAGAACATCGAACGGGCAATCAAGAAAGGAACCGGCGAACTGCCCGGCGTTTCCTACGAAGAAGTGATGTACGAAGGCTACGGACCGGGCGGAGTGGCGATGATGGTGCGGGTGTTGACCGACAACAAAAACCGCAGCACCGCCGAGGTCCGGCATGTTTTCGACAAGTACAACGGTAGTATGGGCGCGGCCGGCTGTGTTGCCTGGCAGTTCAAGCCCCAGGGATTGATTGTCATTCCTGCCAGCAAGGCCGAGGAGGATCAGGTCCTCGCCGTGGCGCTCGAGGCCGGAGCCGACGATGTTCAGACCGACGCCGATGGTTTCACCGTCGTCACGCCGGTGGACAAGTTTGAGGAAGTGAAGCGTCAGTTGAAGGCGGCGGGAATCGAATGGTCCAGTGCCGAGTTGACGATGCTGGCCGCCAACACAGTGTCGGTGAGCGAACAGGATGCGCCCAAGGTGCTCAAGCTGATAGAAATGCTGGAGGACCTGGAAGAAGTTCAGCAGGTCTACTCCAACTTCGAGATTGCTGACGAAGTTCTCGAGCGGCTATCCAACGCTCAGGTCTAGTTGCGCATAATCGGCATCGATCCCGGTCTCAGCGCCACCGGCTACGGTGTTGTTGAGTCCGGGACATCGGTTGAGTTCGGGGTGGTCGCAGCCCCAGCGACACTACCGCTGGCAAGGCGACTGGCCTGGCTCGGGGCGGCGCTGGACGATGTCCTGGTGCGGACCCGGCCGGGAGTTTGCGCACTGGAGACGCTGTTTTTCAAGTCGGTAGGAGCGCGCAGTGTAATCAGGTCGGCTGAATCGCGTGGTGTCGTTCTGTATTTGATGGGGCAGCACGGCATACCGGTCTGCGAATTGACGCCGGCGACAATCAAGCTGGCGCTCACGGGCAACGGGCGGGCATCAAAGGCCCAGATGAATTACATGGCGCGAGCCCTGCTTGGGCTGGACGAGCGAGTGCCCGAGCATGCCGCCGATGCGCTTGCCGCGGCATTGTGCCTGGAGCGGCGGCGACAGCACCGTCTGGTGGTGATTTGATGATTGACCGCCTGCGCGGGGTTCTGCTGTTCAAGGAACCGACCCGCGTCGTAATTGATTGCGGCGGTGTCGGTTACGAGCTGCAAGTGCCGTTGACCACGTCTTCGTCTCTGCCCGATGTCGGTGCCGAAGCAATGGTTTTGGTGGAAATGCGGATTGGAAGAAGCAGCGTCGGGTTGTACGGATTTGCAACCGAAGAGGAGCGAGAAACTTTTCGAATGCTCACTTCAGTTGATGGTGTCGGCCCGCGCGCCGGACTGAACCTGCTTTCCCGACTAGAGCCAGCCCAGATCCGTTCGGCGATTGCATCGGGTGATGTGGCGGTTCTGCGCAGTGTGCCGGGTATCGGAGAAAAGCGGACAGCAAACATCCTCAAGAAACTTCAGAATGCCCTGCCGCCGGCCGAGCCGCGGAATCCATTGTTGAATGACGCCGAAAAGGCATTGATTTCGCTGGGTTTAACTCGTCGTGAGGCTAGGAGCCGTTTGGAGCGGGTGAAGCCGGTGCCGCAAACACTGGCTGAACTGCTGCGGTTGGCTCTGGCACAGACTGTCAATCATGCCTGAACGCCTGCTGACATCGCCATGCCGTTTGAGCGGTGAGGAACAGCTTGATGCCGAGATCAGACCACGCCGGCTCGATGATTTCATCGGCCAGACCCGCCTCAAAGAGAACCTGAAAGTGTTCATCGCCGCAGCGAAAATGCGTGGCGAGCCGCTGGAGCATATTCTTTTCTCCGGCCCGCCCGGTTTGGGCAAGACAACGCTGGCCAATATCATTGCGGCCGAGATGGGAGTCGGAATCAGGACCAGTTCCGGGCCGGTTCTTGAAAGACCTGCCGACCTTGCCGGAGTACTGACGAGCCTGACACGGGGAGACATTTTCTTTATCGACGAGATACACCGGACAAACAAAGCAGTAGAAGAGTATCTATATCCAGCGATAGAGGATTTCCGAATAGATATTATGGTGGACCGTGGTCCGGGAGCGAGAACCGAGCGCATACCCTTACAGTCTTTTACTCTTGTCGGTGCCACGACTCGTTCTGGACTGCTCACTGCTCCTTTGCGTTCCAGGTTCGGAATCACGATGCGGCTGGACTATTATCCCGCAGACGAACTGTTACTGATTGTGCAACGATCGGCCAGAATACTGGGTATTGCCGTTGATGACGATGGTGCGATGGAAATCGCCCGACGTTCCCGGGGCACGCCACGAATCGCCAATCGGCTACTCAGGCGGGTGCGCGATTTTGCACAGGTGAATGACAAGTCTTTGTTAGATAAAGAGATAGCGCACTTTGCCCTCGAGCGACTGGATGTTGATACGCGCGGGCTCGACGAGATGGACAAGAAGATACTGTTCACGATAGTGGACAAGTTTGGCGGGGGTCCGGTCGGTCTGATGTCTCTCTCGGCCGCTGTTGGTGAAGACCCTGGGACGATCGAGGAAGTCTACGAACCATTTCTGGTGCAGGAGGGTTTCATTCAACGTACGCCGCGGGGGCGTGTCGCAACAGCTTTAACATTCAATCACTTAGGACGCAAGCCCAGATCCGGACAGCAGATAGATTTTGGGCTGTAACCAGTCATGCATAAACCAGCTCGGAATGAAGTGGCTTCAGATTGCAGCCTGCAGTCAGGCTTTTCAGGGGGCAAGAAGGCCTTTTGCCCGGCCTGTCGGTAAGCTTGACAGGCAGTTCGCAGTCCTGCATCATATAATAGTGAAGAGACTGGTTCTGAGCTTTGTCCTGCTCGGTTCAGCCTGCTTTCATCCTTATGCTCAGACTTTGAGTGGAAGGGCGGGGAAGACGGTCCCCCCGCCTAGCTTCCTGACCGAGGACTGGCAAAACGAGCTGCCGGGGTCCTGCCGGTATGCCGGCAAGTTCAAGGTGACCTACTATTGGGCTGTGGAGGCCGGCGAGTATCCGCAAAAAGGCACGGTACCGATATATCTTGCCGACGGTTCTCTGCTGGGCAGATTTGCCGAAAGTTTCGTCGCCGCGTTCAAGACCGAATCGGCCGCAGAACTGCCCGACGGCCGTAAGATAAGCTATCTCAAGAAGATGAACCGCGCGAAGCTGGTGGATCGTTTCCTGGGTACCCGAGGCTATACTCTGACCGACCTCAAGTCGATTGCGGTCGACCCGAGAGTGATACCGATTGGATCAGTGGTTTACATCCCGCAGGCCGAAAATGTCGTCATCAACGGCAAACGCCACAATGGCATTTTCTATGCCCATGACATTGGCAGTGCAATCCGGGGCAAGCATATCGACATTTTTGTCGGCAAACGCAGCCTGATGTCAGCGTTTGTTTCAGCGGGGCTGCAGAGTTCGGGCAGCGTCGACGTCTACATCCTGGAATAGCGTCCACGGAGACAATTTAGCGTTAGCCAGAGCCTGCTGGTTCAGCGCTTCCTCTATCCGCTGGCGCCAGAGGTTTCGGTACCAGTCGGACATTGTGGTTGTCTGGATTCGATGTTGGGCAAGCCACTTGAGCAGTGCGGCGAAATCCTCTTTCGACCATTCGGTGAAAGCGACGGGTTGCTGGACGATGCGGTGCAAGAGGATGATAGATACATCGTTGCGGACGATATGTCGTTGAATGTCGGCCAGGTTGGTTTGCCGGCGCAGCTCAATCTGAGGCAATCGGTAGGGGTCGGTCCAGATGTTGGGTCGACCTGGTCTGACTGCCCGCGCCATCCGGTAGCCAGCTTGTCGGACCAGAGCCCGGACCTGGGCATTGTGGTCGCCGTATGGGTAGACAAAAGTCAGTATCGGCCCGCCGAAAAGTGACTCAAGGCGGAGCCTTGACTCATAAATCTCGCGCCAGGCCTCGGCACTGTCCAGCCGTGACAGCCAGGCGTGAGACAGGGAGTGGCTGGCGATTTCAATTCCGCACGAGTCGATCATCTCCTGAATCTCGGCCCGGGTCATAAACTGAGTCGGGCGGCCATAGCTGCCGGCAGAACCAGTAACATAGTCGACTATCACTCCAAGGGTAAGTGTCATTCGGTAGCGTTTCAGCAATGGGTACACCTGAGTGTAGATTGAACGGTGGGCGTCGTCAGCCGAGAGAATGACGATTCGGCTGGACAGGTCGGTAGTGTCGGCTGCTTCAGCCCGGGGCATTGAAGATTCGCTCTGGGACGTCAGGACGAGCAGTGTCGCGATGAGAAACATCGAAGAGACATTCTAGCCCAGTTACCGGCATTGACAAGCTGTCGGGGCCGGGCAAACTGCTACAGTCGCAGCTACTCCCGTCCACTGTTGGTATGAGAACAGCACTGGTACAACTTGATCCGATAGTCGGCGATGTCGCCGGCAATACCGAGCTTGTCGCCGATGCCCTGCGGCGCGTTGCGAATGAACAACCGGACCTGGTGGTCTTCCACGAGCTCGCGCTCTGCGGCTATCCACCCCGGGACCTCCTTGAGCGGCGCTGGTTTCTGGACCGGTTGGCGGCTGGTCTTGAGTCGGTGCGGGCACTGTCGCGCACGATGCCGGGTACCGGCATACTTCTCGGCACGGTAACGCAATCGTCAGCCCGACCGGTTCGTCTGCACAACACTGCGGTTCTGCTGGTGGCCGGGGAAGTGGTTTTTGTTCAGCATAAGCGACTCCTGCCGACCTATGATGTATTTGACGAGGCGCGGCACTTCCAGCCCGGCGACCAAAGCCGACCGTACGGCTTCAAGGGCGAACGGCTTGGGATAATGGTGTGCGAAGATGGCTGGGGTGGGCCGGGGCAGAGTCGCTATGATGTTGACCCTGTTGCCGATCTTGTCCAGGCTGGCGCTACTCTGTTGGTGAACATCTCGGCTTCCCCTTTTACGATCGGCAAGCACGAGGAACGAATGGGGCTGATGAGCGGCCATGCTCACCGGCACGGTGTTCCGCTGGTTTTTGTCAATCAGGTGGGAGGCAATGACGAACTGGTGTTCGACGGACGGAGTTTTGCTCTGGATTCTAACGGTCGTGCGGTTGCCGAACTCTCGGCATTTGAACCGGACATCGCAATTGTCGAAACGTCGGCGAGGGCTGGTGAGGGCGCAGCGGGTCCGACGCTGGAACCGATAGAGACCGTACGCCGGGCACTGGTGCTGGGATTGCGTGATTACGCCCGCAAGTGTGGTTTCAGTCGGGTGGTGCTGGGGCTTTCCGGGGGAATCGACTCGGCAGTTGTGTGTTGTCTTGCCGTTGAAGCGTTGGGCCGGGAGAACGTACTGGCACTGACGATGCCGTCGCGCTTCTCGTCCCGCGGCAGCGTTGAGGATTCACGCCTGCTCGCGCGCAATCTTGGCATTGAGCTGCTCGAAATACCGATAGAAAAGGTTCACGCCGCCTATCTTGACCTGCTCGGGCCATTTTTTGCCGGTCTTGAGCCCGATGAGACCGAGGAGAATATCCAGGCCCGGATCAGGGGCAATCTGCTGATGGCATTTGCCAACAAGCAGCGGCGGCTTGTGCTTTCGACCGGCAACAAGAGTGAACTGGCAGTTGGATACTGCACGCTGTACGGTGATATGAGCGGCGGACTTTCAATACTGGCGGATGTGCCCAAGACGATGGTTTATCAGCTTGCGCATCACATCAATCGTGACCGGGCGGTTATCCCGAAAGCGGTCATCGAGAAGCAGCCCTCGGCGGAACTGCGTCCCGACCAGCTGGACAGCGACACCCTGCCGCCTTATCCAATACTGGACAAAATAATCGAACGCTATGTTGACGACGGCGCTTCGATCGACGAGATTGTCGCCGAGGGGATTCCGGAGGAAGTCGTGCGCGATGTAGTTGCGGCGATAAACCGCAGTGAACACAAGCGCCGCCAAGCCCCGCCCGGTCTCAAGGTTTCGGCCAAGGCTTTCGGGATCGGCCGCA
>CBFGJX010000032.1:0-11415 GCA_965649225.1 Caldifarciminota bacterium | reverse complement strand
CTGACCGGGGTTGACCGGTCAGCGGCGATGCTGGCGGTACTGGTGGCTGGGCGCGGCGAGCTGCCGATTACGACGGTGCAGGCGGACATGCGCAACTTCACGGTTGAGTTTCCTCACGATGCGGCAATCAGTCTTTACGACAGCGTGAACTATCTGCTGACCGAAGAGGACCTGGTCAGTTGTTTCCGCTGTGTCCGGCAGGCACTGCGGCCGGGCGGGCTGTTCGTCTTTGACATGAACACCATCTACGGGCTGGCCGAGTTCTGGGGCACGCGCACCACGACGCGCGATGTCGGGCCGGTCCGGTCAGTCTGGGAGAACCGCTGGGATGCCCGCGAACGGATCTCGACGCTGCGGCTGATTTTCTGGGAAGAGGCCGAAGCAGGAAAGCCCGGTCCCCGGTTCGAGGAGATTCATCAGGAGCGGGGATACACTGAAGCGGAGCTGCGCCGGGCTCTGGCCGCGGCCGGGTTTGGCCGGGTGGATATTTACCAGCACGGTGGTTTCATTCCGCCCGGGCCGGCGACGATGCGGATAATGGTCGTGGCGCAGAGCTGAAAAAACCGGCCTATTCGACCGTAACGCTCTTGGCGAGGTTGCGCGGCTTGTCGACGTCGCAGCCGCGCCGGACCGCGATGTGGTAGGCCAAAAGCTGGAGCGGCAGCGCCACCAGCATCGGGTTGAGGTACTCGGGTGCCGGGGGAATGCAGAAGCAGACATCGGCGAGTTCTTCGATTGCGCGGTCACCCTCAGTGGCAATGGCAATGATGGTACCCCGGCGGGCCTTGGCTTCGGCGAGGTTGGAGATCATCTTTTCGTGTACCGAGTCCAGCGGGGCGATACCGATTACCGGAACACCGTCGGTAATCAGCGATATCGGGCCGTGCTTCATCTCGCCGGCCGGATAGCCGGTGGCGTGGACATAGGAAATCTCCTTCAGCTTGAGCGCGCCTTCCAGTGCCGAAGGGTAGTTGATGCCGCGGCCGAGAAAGATGAAGTCGTGGTGCCGGGCAAGGTCACGGGCCGCGGCCTTGATGCGGCCGTCCAGTTCGAGCAGACGTTTCAGCTGTGCCGGCAGCAGTCGGACATGGCCGAGTATCTCGTCAAAAGTCTCGTCGGACATTGTCTGGCGGGTGCGGGCGAAGTAGAGGGCGAGGACGAGCAGGGTAAAAAGCTGGGCGGTGTAAGCCTTGGTCGAGGCGACGCCGATTTCGGGGCCGGCGTGGATAAACACCGAAGAATCGGCCTCGCGGTCAATCGACGAACGCCGGACATTGAGAACAGCCAGCGAGCGAATTTCCCGTGCCGCCGCCTCGCGCAGGGCGGCGAGGGTGTCGGCGGTCTCGCCCGACTGCGAAATCGGCAGCATCAGGGTTGCGCCGTCATAGATAAACTCGGAGGTGCGCAGCTCGGAGGAAATTTCAACCGACACCGGGATGCGGCAGAACTTTTCAAAGTAGTAGCGACCAACCAGCCCGGCGTGATAGGATGTGCCGCAGGCCTGGATAACGATGCGCTGGATGCGTTCAATCTCGTCGGGATAAAGCAGATACTCCGGGTCGAGGGTGATGGCGCGCGGGCTGGGCCGGCCGGCAGCACCGCCAAAACGACGTTCGATGTTGCTGCGGATAATCTCGGGCTGTTCGAAGATTTCCTTGCGCATGAAGTGCGGCCAGCGGCCCTTGGACACGGCGCGGGTTTTTACCCCCAGCGGGACAAACGGCCGCTCGACCGGACGGCCGTCGGCATCATAAAGCTGCAGGCGGTCGCGCTCCAGCACCGCCAGTTCGCCGTCATTGAGCGGCAGCATCCGACGGGCGATGCCGGCCAGCGCCAGTGCGTCGGAGGCGACGATGTGTTCGTTGCGGCCGCGGCCGACAACCAGCGGTGAACCGGTGCGGACGGCATAAACCCGGTCGGGTTCCTGGGCTGAAATCAGCGCCAGAGCAAATGCTCCCCGCAGCCGCGCGGTGGCCCGGCGGATGGCAGCGGCGAAGTCGCGTTTGTAGTACGACTCGATCAGGTGGATGATGACTTCGGTGTCGGTGTCGGAGACAAAGCGATGGCCGGCGGCAACCAGCTCGGCGCGCAGTTCGCGGTAGTTCTCGATAATGCCGTTGTGGCAGAGGGCGATGGTGCCGGTGCAGTCGGTAAACGGGTGGGCGTTTTCGTCGGTGACGCGGCCATGAGTTGCCCAACGGGTGTGGCCGATGGCAACCGTGCCTTCCAGCGGGTCACGGGCCAACAGGTCTTTGAGCTTCTGCAGCCGGCCGGCAGTCTTGCGGATAGTGATGCCGTTGTTGTTGACCACGGCGATGCCGCAGGAGTCGTAGCCGCGGTATTCCAGCCGGTCCAGTCCGACCAGCACGACGGTTGAAGCGTTGCGGGGTCCGATGTAGCCGACAATGCCGCACATCTATTCCCCCCTGCCGTCTTCGGCCGCAAGGGCGGCGCGGGCCTGTTCCAGCAGCGGTTCCGGCGCCATTCCGGCGCGCGCCTCGGCAATCAGCCGCACGATCGGTTCGGTGTTGGAGACCCGGACGTGCAACCACCAGCCGTCGCCGGAGAAAAGCAGTCCGTCGGTCTCGTCAAGCCGACTGGCGGCAAATGTTTCCAGCAGCTGCGGCCGGCGGGCGGCGAAAGTTTCCCGGTCGAGCTGCAGCGTGGTTTTGACCATCCGCCAGACCGGCAGGGCGGCGCGCACCGCCGACAGCGGACCCTGACCGGCCAGTTCCAGTGCGACCGCGGCCGCCACCAGTCCGTCGCGGGTGAAGTTGATTTCGGGCAGAATGACGCCGCCGTTGCCTTCGCCACCCAGCACGGCACCGGTCCGGCGCATGCCGGCGACCACGGCCGCTTCGCCGACCGCAGTCCGTTCAACCGGCACCGCCAGTTCGGCGCAGATGTCTTCCACTGCCCGGGTGGTGGAAAGGTTCACCACCACCGGTCCCTGTCGCCGCGGCAGTATCCAGCGGCAGGCAAGCTGAATCGTTGCCTCTTCGCCGAGCGGAGTACCGGTTTCGTCAACGCAGGAGAAGCGGTCGCCGTCCGGGTCAAAGGCGATACCGAGGTCGAGCTTTTCCGCCCGGACAATCTGGCACAGCGCCGCCAGCCCGTCCGGTACCGGTTCCGGCCGGCGGGGAAAACCGGAGCGCAGCGAGGCGGGACTGGGGTCACACCAGACCGGCACCGGTTCGGCGCCGAGCACCCGCACCAGTTCCTGCGCGGCCAGCGACGCCGCACCGTTGACCGCATCAACGCCGACCCGCAGCCGGCGAGCGAGCGGCGGGAAGAGTTCGCTCGAGCTGATTGCGGCGACGTGGGCGGCGACGGCCCGGTCGTCGGTGCGCATCGGCAGCAGCCGTATCCATTCGACCGTTGCCGGTTCCGGTGCCGCCAGCCGGGCCCGCAGCTGCTCGATTGCCTCGGCGGTGAGAAAGGTGCCGTCGGCAGCGCTGAACTTGAGCCCGTTCCAGCGGTCGGGGTTGTGCGAGGCGGTGACGACGAGCCCGCCGGCAAGACCGTTGCTGCGGGTGTAGTGCAAAACGGTTGGCGTCGGACAGATGCCGAGCCGGACCACTTCGCAGCCGGCGGCGGTGAGTCCGGCGGCAGCGGCGCATTCCAGCATCTCGCCCGACAGGCGCGAATCGCGGCCGAGGGCAACCGGGCCCGGGCCGACAAGGCTGCCGAATGCAGTGGCAGCGCGGGTAACCAGTCCGGGGCCAAGGCCGGCGCCGATAATGCCGCGCAGGCCGGAAATCGTCAACAGCACGGAGTCCATAAGGGTATTATAAAGTGTTGCGGCAATCTTTTCAAATGCCGGCCGAATGGCGGCGAGTTCTGAACTGTGGTTGACAGGCGGCAGTGGCCGGGCAAACTGGAACTTTGACTGGAGGCGAGAATGGTAAGAAATCTCTTTCTACTGGTATTGGTTCTGGCCGGCTGCGGTTCGGGGCCAGTGGTCTGGCAGCACGAGATTGCCACCGAACTGGACGAAGCTGCAGCCGGGATTGCGGCCGATTCGGCAACGGTTGTCGTCGCCGGCACGGTCAGCGGCCCGGGCCGGTCGGGCTGGCTGGTCGCTCGTTTCCGGGCCGACGGCAGCGAGGTCTGGCGCCGGACCTGGAACGAGGGCAGGATCTGTTCCGGAGTGGCGCTGGTACCGGACGGTATCGTGCTGGCCGGTCGGACAGTTGACCGCGATGAACCGGTGTGCGCGGTGGTCAAGTACGGCCATGACGGCAGTCTGCGCTGGCAGAAAGGGCTCGGCATCGGTGAACGGTCCTGGGCCGGCGGAGTCTGTGCGCTGCCGGGTGGCGCGGCAGTGATAACCGGCGCGGCGGGTGACGGCCGCGAGCTGGACCTGCTGCTGGCCCGGCTGGAGGCAGACGGCCGTGTCAACTGGGTGCGCAATCTGCGTCTCGGTGGTGCGGTCGGTCAGGCGGTTGCCGCCGGGCCGGCGGGCAAGCTGGCGGTGGTCGCGGCCGGCGGCACGGCGGAGAGCCCGGACATTGTCGTCGTCGTTACCGACTCGACCGGCGACACGATCTGGACGCGGCGCTACGACTCGGGAGCGGCCGACCTGCCGGGCGGAATCACCTTCGACCTTTTCGGCAATGTCGTTGCCACCGGCACGGTGCGGCTGGCCGATTCGGTGCGGTGTGTGATTCTGGAATACGACCCCGAAGGCAAGGTTATCCGCGAGGCGGCATTCGGGGCGCAGACTCAGGCCGAAGGCCGGGCGGTGGCGGTGAGCGCGGAAGGCGATTTGTTTGTTGCCGGCGCAGTCGGCTACGATGCACAGGCCCGGGCCTTTGCCTTTCACTACCGGCCGAACGCAACTTCAATCTGGGAACGGACGCTGAAAACCTGCGGCCGGTCCGGTGCGGTCGGCATCGCGGTACCCAACGATGTCTATGTCTGTGCCACCACCCAGGGCCAGGCCGGTGACATCGTCGTCGCGCGGCTGGCCCGGCCGGCAGCGGACAGGGGGACAAAATGATTGCCGCGCTGGGCGAGCACCGGCCGGTGATTGAAGCCGGGGTCTATGTTGCCCCCAATGCGGTGGTGATTGGTAATGTCGCTATCGGGGCGCGTTCCAGCGTCTGGTTCAACACGGTCATTCGCGGCGACATGGCACCGATAACCATCGGGGAAGAAACCAGTGTTCAGGACCTGACGATGGTGCACGTGGACTACAACACGCCGACAGTTATCGGCAGCCGGGTAGTGGTCGGACACCGGGCAATCATCCACGGGGCAACGGTCGGCGACGACTGCATCATCGGGATGGGTGCAATCCTGCTCAACCGGGCAAAGGTCGGCCGGCACTGCATCGTTGCGGCCGGAGCGGTGCTGCGCGAAGGGTTTGAGGTGCCGGACGGTGTGCTGGTGGCCGGGGTTCCGGCGGTCATCAAGCGGGAATTGAACGCGGCGGAAATCGAGCGCATCTGGCGCAACGCGGCCGACTATGTCGAACGGTGCGCATTCTACCGGCAGGAGCGCCCGGGCGAATAATCACCGGCCAGCCGACAGAACCTGAGTGCAGGATTGGCCGGCGTGTCCTGACGCAGAGCGACCTTGACGAATAAATGATTGTCAGCTATCCATTATAATCTGTATCAGCTTGACAATTGGTAAGTTCTGATTAGGATTGGTTGATGCGAGAACCTTTTGCGGCCCGGCTGGGCCGAATACCGCCCTATCTTTTCCGCGAGCTGGATGAGCTGAAAGCCCGGGCGGGCGGCAAGGTAATTGACCTGGGCGAGGGCAGTCCGGACCTGCCCACACCGGAGCCGGTGCTGGCGGCTTTCCGGCGGGCTTTGAAAAAGACCGACAACCACCGCTATCCGACCTATGCCGGCAAACTGGCGGTGCGGGCCGCGGTGGCCGACTGGTATCGGCGCCGGTTTGGTGTCCGGCTGGACCCGGAAAGCGAAGTGACGCTGCTGATTGGTTCGAAAGAGGGTGTGGCACATCTGATCTGGGGGACGTGCGGGCCGGGTGATGTTGTCGGGGTGGCCGACCCGGCCTATCCGGTGTATCCCAACAGCTGCCGGCTGGCCGGGGCAACACCGCTGAGTGTGCCGCTGGAAGAGGCAAACAATTTTTTGCCCGACCTGGGAGTGATTGACCGCATCGGCAACCGGATCAAGCTGCTGTGTCTGAACTTTCCGTCCAACCCGACCGCGGCGGTTGCCGGCCGCGAGTTCTGGCGCGAGATTGTCCGGCTGGCGCGGCGCTGGGGTTTTTATGTCGTCAACGACAATGTCTATTCGGAGCTCTATTTCGGCAGCGAGCCGCCGCCGAGCATTCTGGAAATCGACGGCGCCAGTGACTGCTGTGTCGAGTTTCATTCGCTGTCCAAGACCTTCAGCATGGCCGGCTGGCGGATTGGCATGGCGGTCGGCAATGCCCGGTTGATTCAGGCATTGCTGAAAATCAAACAGAACGTCGATTCCGGGCCGTTCGGAGCGGTGCAGGATGCGGCCGCCGCGGCCCTGCGCAGCGGTGAGCGGCTGGCGCGCTCAATCCGGCGGGTGTATCGCGAGCGGCGCGATGCGTTCTGCGGAGCGCTGACCGCGGCGGGCTGGCCGGTGAGTGTGCCGGCAGCGACATTCTATGTCTGGACCCGGGTGCCGGAAGGCCGGGCCGGGGGCAAGTCGCCGTCGGTGGAGTTTGTCCGCGACATGCTGCTCAATACCCGGGTAATGGCCGCGCCCGGCGTCGGCTTCGGTGCGGCGGGTGAGGGCTTTGTGCGGTTTGCGCTGGTTGCCGACAAGGCGGTGCTGGTCCGGGCGGCAAAACGGATTGGTCAATGGCTCTCATAGTCCAGAAGTTCGGCGGCAGCTCACTGGCCGACGTTGACCGCATCCGGACGGTGGCCCGCCGAATTGTCAGTGTCCGCCGGGGCGGCCGGCAGGTTGTGGCGGTGGTGTCGGCGATGGGTTCAACCACCGACCGGCTGCTGCAGCTGGCCCGGCGCGTTTCCAGCCGGCCGGCGGCGCGCGAACTGGACATGCTGCTTTCGGCGGGCGAGCGCCAGACGATGGCGCTGCTGTCGCTGGCGATAATGGACCTTGGGTACGAGGCGGTGTCTTTTACCGGTTCGCAGGTCGGCATCATTACCGACGAGTTTCACACCGAAGCCCGCATCCGGCAGATTCGCGGCGACCGGCTGCGCGCGGCACTGCGCGGCCGCAAGATTCCGATCGTGGCCGGCTTTCAGGGCGTCAGCCGGGAACGAGAGATTACCACTCTCGGCCGCGGCGGTTCGGATATTACCGCGGTAGCGATTGCGGCGGTCCTGCGGGCCGACCGCTGTGAACTGTACAAGGATGTCAGCGGCATCTTTACCGAAAATCCGGCCGAGTTTGACGGTGTCCGGCCGGTACGACAGATCGGCTATGACGAGCTGGCCGAGCTGGCCGGGTCGGGTTCGGAGGTCATCCAGCCGCGCGCCTGTGCGCTGGCGGCAAAATACCGGGTGCCGCTGGTAATCCGGCCGACATTCTCCAGCGAAAGGGGAACGATGGTCACTGAAACCGAGTGTATCGAACGGGCGTTTGTCCGGGCGCTGACCCACCGGCACGAAGTCTGCCGGCTCACCCTTACCGGCGTGGTGAAAAAGAAACGTTGTCTGCATCAGGTTGTCACCCGTCTGGCCGAGGCACGGATTCCGGTGCTTTTGTTCAATCACGGCGTCACTCACGGCGACCGCTTTGACCTGTCTTATGTCGTTGCCGGTGAGCATGCCGAACGGGCGCGGGCAGTGCTTGAGCCGCTGGCAAAGAGTCTCGGCGCGGCGGGGATCGAGGTAAAAGACAGTCTGGCGTCGGTGTCGGTGGTCGGCCCGGGTGTCGGCTCCGACCCGGAGGTGCTTTCGGAAACGCTGGCGACGCTCCACGCTGCCGGCATCCATCTCGACGCCTTTACCGCGGCCGAAACCAGTATCACCGCCTTTGTTGACCGCGCCGACCTGAAGGTCGCCGCGGCGGCGCTGCTGGCGCGGTTCCGGCTGACAAGACAGTGAACGGCGACGAGAACCGGCCCGAAGTCCAGCCGCAGTCCGCAGCGACAGAATCGGTCCGTCAGCCCGAAGGCGAAAAGTCAGAGCCGGTTGTCCCGACGGACGGAGAGCAGCCGGCAGCGGCAGAGCCGGCGGCCCGGGCCGAAGCGGAGACACCAGCGCCGGCCGACTTGCCCGAAGCGGAGCAACCCGAACCGGCCGCTCCGCCGCGGCCGCCGTTGCCGCAGATAATCGAGGCGGTGCTCTTCGCCGCCGACGAGCCGGTGCCATTGTCCCGGCTGGCCGACATCGCCGGAGTGACGCCGGATGAGGCGCGGGCGGCCACCGACCGGCTGAATCAGGAGTACGAGGCCACCGGCCGCAGCTTCCGGGTGCATCGCGTCGCCCAGGGTTTTCAGCTCTACACCCGGCCCGAGTATGCCGAGTGGGTAAGGCGGCTATATTCGCGCAGTTCGGTGCAGCGGCTGTCGAAGGCGGCGCTGGAGGTACTGGCAATCATCGCCTACAACCAGCCGATAACCCGGCCGGAAATCGAGCGCCTGCGCAACGTTGACTGTTCCGGTCCGCTGCTGACCCTGCTGGAGCGCCGGCTGGTGGCCACTGCCGGCCGCGCCCACCGGCCGGGCAACCCGTTCCTTTACCGGACGACGCGAGAGTTTCTGCGCTATTTCGGGCTGGAGAAACTCGAAGACCTGCCGCGGATGGAAGAGCTGAGCGAATTCCTTTCGGCCAATCAACCCGGCGACGAGCCACCGCCGCGGCGGTTCGACTCGCTGGCGGTTGACCTGCGGCCGCCGGCCGAGCCGGCACCCCCAGCCGGGCAGACCGACGAGCCTGCGGCCGAAAGTCCGGCGCTTGAATAATCAGGGGTTGCTCGTCTGCGGACTGCTGGCGCCGGACAGCAGCCTGCTGGCGACGGCCGAGGCGGCGCTCCGGGCCGAGTTCGGGCCGATTACCCTTCGCAGTGCGGTCATTCCCTTCGACTTCACCGATTACTACACCCCGGAGCTGGGGCCGGGATTGCAGCGGTGCTGGGTTGCCCAGGGCCGGGTGGCACCATGGCGGCTGGCCGAGTTCAAACTGGCGGCGGGCCGGATCGAACAGCGGCTCGGGGTGGCCGGCCGGCGCCGCATCAACATTGACCCGGGCGTGTTGACCCGGCACAATCTGGTGCTGGCTTCGACCAAAAACTTCGCCCACCGCATCGCGCTGGCCGAGGGTGTCTATGCCGAACTCACCCTCATCTGGCGCGACCGCGACTTCCGGCCGCTGGAATGGACCTATCCCGACTACCGCAGTGAAACTTGTCTTGAGTTCCTGCGCGGCTGCCGGGCTGCCTTGACAGGCCGCGGCGGGCAGGGCTAGACTCGTGCGACAGTGAAAAACCTGCGCAATCACTTCATCGCCGGACTGGCGGCACTGCTGCCGCTGTCCTTGACGGTATTTGTCGTCTGGTTCATTGTCGTCCGGCTGGGCAACCTGTTCCGGCCGCTTTTTCTCGCCCATCCGCTGCTGGCCCGGCTGCCCGACTGGGCGGCGACGCTGGCGGGTTTCGTGCTGCTGCTGGTGCTGACCACCGCGGTTGGGGCGCTGGGTTCGGGGCTGATTGGCCGGGTGGTGCTGGGCTGGCTCGACCGGCTGATGTCGGGTCTGCCGGTGGTCAAGGGGCTTTACTCGTCGGCCCGTCAGCTCACCGACGCGGTTTTTGTCCAGCGCAGTTCGCTGCGGCGGACGGTGATTGCCGAATATCCCCGGCCCGGATTTTATGCCGTCGGCTTCGTCACCAGCGACGAACGTGTCCGGCTGGCCGACGGCAGCCCGGCGCTGTTCGTGTTTTTCCCCACCACGCCCAACCCGACTTCCGGCTGGCTGGCGCTGATTCCGGAGGCGCAGGTTACGCCGACGACGATGTCCATTGAAGACGGGCTCAAGCTGGTTGTCTCGGGCGGGGTGGTGCGGCCGCAGGACTTGTCGGGACTGATTCCGGTCCGCGACGGTCAGTCCGGCAGCGGCGAGCCGAACCAGCCGCGCAAAACTCAGCCTGCCCGGGCTGATATTGATTAGAGCCGGCAAAGGCCGGGCCGGCGACAAGCGGCATCAGTAGAGCGGGCGGCACTGGAAGGTTGCCGGCCCGCAACTGGATTTTTGCCGGTAACCTGGCGCATCACTCCGAAATCAATTCAACGGACAACTGTTTTTTCGGGCCGTCCCCACAGCGTTTCCCCGGCGGCTGGGGGCGGCGGCGGCGACGGGTGGACCGAGTCGGGCAGTCCAAGGTCTGCTGTGCCGGGGGGCGGCGGCAATGGTTCGGGTTGACCCTGGCAGTGGTGGTCCGGCGCTGCCCGGCAAAAGCGAACGCGGGGCGGCAGTGCCGCCCCGCGCAGTTGCAGTCGGAGAGTCTAGCGCTCGATGACGAGCTTGTGCTTGCTGGTGTAGTCGCCAGCGGCAAACTGCACCAGATACACACCCGCGCTCAGACTGCGCAGGTCGAGGCTGGTCGCCCCGCTGCGGCCCGCGGCCAGGCTGCGGACAAGCACGGTCCGGCCGGTGATGTCAACGACCTTGACCGTGGCCGGTCCGGGCAGGGGCAGATTCCAGCGCAGCACTGCCGTGCCGCCTGCCAGCGGGTTGGGTCCGAGCTGAGTCGTGAAGCCCTGCACCGCGGTCGCGCCGGCCAGCACACCCGACCGGGTGGGCCGGATGCTGGTGGCATACAGCGGCGAGTAGCGCCAGAGCTCGTTGCTCTTGTTGCCCTTGAAGGCGTACAGTACCGCACCGTCAGAGGTGAGGTCACCGCCGCCCTTGACCCGCTTCTTCTTCTGCAGGGTGCCTACCTGCGGCAGCGTCTCTTTCTCCGCCCACTGGTTGGAGCCGGGCTCGTAGGCGTAGAAGTCGCAGGTGTTGCCACCTTTGAGGGCATAGAGCATGCCGTCGGCAAGGAACGCCGCCGAGCCGCCGTCCTTGCTCTTCTTGCTCTTGCCAGTCTGGCTGCAGAGCAGCGGCATGCCGGCCAGCAGCTCACCCCAGTTACCGGTGGCGAGGTCATAGGCATACAGCTCGTGATACTTGGCCTTGTGGGCAAAGATGCGGTTGCCGGCAAGGTCCAGGGCCAGCCAGGAGCCCTTGTCCCACTTGGCCTTCACTCCGGCCGGAGCGTCAGCAAGCGGCTGCCACTGGCCGGAGGTGACGTTGTAGCGGTAGAACTCGGTCTTGTAGCCTTTGAGCAGGTAGACATAGCCCGAGTCGCCGGCAACATAGACCATGTCCGTGCCGCCCTTGACCTTCTTGTTGGAGACACCGAGCGGGATGTCGGCGAGCTGGACCCAGCCGGAGTCGGCCGAGTAGCGCCAGAAGCCCTGGGTGTTGTTGCCCTTGACGGCATAGAC
>CBFGJX010000031.1:0-12053 GCA_965649225.1 Caldifarciminota bacterium | reverse complement strand
CAGCATCTACGTCGCCGGCTGGACGCGCGGGACCGGCACCGGCAACGACCTGCTGACCATCAAGTTCGACCGCGACGGCAGTCTGCGCTGGGCCGCACACTACCGAGGGCCCTATGACGACAGGCCGTTTGACATTGCCGTTGACCAGGACTGCTGCTGTTATGTTGTCGGCTCAACCGGCATCAGCAGTTCGGACAAGGACTGCCTCATCGTCAAGTACGGCCCGCTCGGCAACGAACTGTGGCATGCGACCTACGGTGGAAGCACGGACTTTGACGCCTACTTCGACGTTGCCGTGGGGCCGTCGAATGACCCGTGTGTGGTCGGTTGTGTGTGGAGTGACACCACCTTCATGGATCTGGTAACAGCCAGGTATCGCAGTGCTTCCGGGATACTTGAGTGGCAGGGAGGTTTCGGGGAGAGACCGGTGCCGGCAGCGACCATTCTCGGCCGTGGTGTTCAGCCTCTGTCCGCTGCCGGGGCGTCATCGGGCTGGCTGCTCGATGCCACCGGGCGCAAGGTGGCGGAGCTGAGTTCCGGCGCCAGCGACATTTCCAGCCTCAGCCCCGGCGTCTACTTCGTCCGTTCGGTTTCGGACGGCAGAGGAGAAACTGCCAGCGTGACGAAGGTGCTGATAGCGCGCTAGAACGGCACGGCCCCGGCGCGGCTTTGACCAGGCGGGCCGGCGCCGGTATAATTACTTCTGTAGGGACACGCGGGAGCGAAGCATGCGCCATCCTGCATCGTCCATGTTGGAAAGACAATCAGAACGGAAAGGAAGTGTCGTGACGACACGCTGTGTTCCTGTCGCGTTGCTCCTCGGAACGCTTGCCGCCCTCGCCTCGGGCGACTCGCTCAACGTCCGGCAGGCAGGTCGGTGTCCCACGCCGGGTTATGCTTACGCCGTCGTGGCAACCGGCGAATACGCGTATGTCGCAGACGACAATGCCGGCTTGCAGGTGGTGGATGTGCGCGACCCGCGCAGTCCGGTCATTGTCGGTTCCTGCGACACCCCGGGTGCGGCATCCGGGCTGGCAGTGGGCAACGGCTATGCCTATGTCGCCGACTACTGGAACGGCCTGCGCATCATCGATATCAGGGTGCCGGGCGCGCCGCGCGAAACCAGCCACGTCCAGACGCCGGGCTACGCGGTTGACGTGGCCCTGCACGGCGCGCGCGCCTGTGTTGCCGACTACCACGAGGGCCTCATCGTGGTCGACGTATCTGACCCGGCCGCGCCGGGCGTCATCGGCCAGTGCAACACGCCGGGCACGGCCTGTGGTGTGGCAGTCGCCGGCAACCGCGCCTATGTGGCCGACTACGACCAGGGCCTGCGCATCGTCGACATCGCCGACCCGCGCAACCCGCGGGAGGTCGGACACATCACCGCGCGCCATCTCTGCTACGGCGTGTTTGTCCGGGACACCATCGCATACCTTGCCGACGGCGGAGCCGGCCTGCGCGTGGTCAGCGTCGCCGAACCGACCGCGCCGGTTGAACTCGGCCGCCTCGACACGCCCGGTACTGCCCACGCGGTCTGGGTCGAAGGCACGCTGGCTTATGTCGCCGACTACGACCAGGGCCTGCGCGTCGTCGACATCGCCGACCCGCGCAATCCCGTCGAAGTCGGGTTCTATGGCCCGACCGGTGGTTCGTCCCGGGACATCTGCCGGAACGGCACAAGCATCATCCTTGCGGACGGGGACGGCGGGCTGAGAACCTTCAGCTACACGCCTGGCGCAGTTACGGAAGGCCGCACTGCACCGGACATCAGGACTGCGCTGCCGCTTTCGTCCGTCGTCCGCGCCATTCTGCTCGTCCCACAGCCCATGGCTGACGGCGCGCGACAGCAACTCCTCGACGCCACCGGCCGCAAGGTGCTGGACCTTGCTCCCGGCCCGAACGACGTCTCCGGTCTCGCACCGGGAGTCTATTTCATCCGTTCGTCAAGCGCCAATGGTCGTGCTTCAATGTGCAGAGTAAACATGATCAAGTGAGGAGATCTGATGAGGGCAGTGTCCATTCTGTGTGCATCGCTGTGCATTCTCTGTTCTGTTGTCGTTGCCCAGCGCCTCGAGAAGACCATCTGGGTGCCGGATTCGATGGTCGGCACCGGCTCTCCCAACCGGCTGGTCTACCTGGCGCCGCACAATTACTTGTATGTCGGCGGTGGGGGCGGCAATGTCCTCGTGATTGACTGTGCCACCAACCGTCGGTTGGCGAGAATACCGGTCGGCCGCGACGTCCACGAATTCTGCTACAACACGACCAACGATAAAGTCTATGCTGCCAGCTTACTCGACGGGACCGTCACGATAATCAGCGCCGCCACCAACCAGCCGCTCGCGACCATTCCTGTCGGCTACTCCCCTTACGGACTCTGTTACAACAGCCGGAACAACAAGGTCTATTGTGCCCTGGGAAACTCCACCGTCGTCGTGATTGACGGAGTCACGAATCAGGTGCGGGATACAATCCCGTGCGGAAGAGACCCGGTCGCGCTCTGCTACAACCCGACCAGCAACAAGGTCTACTGCGTAAATGAGTATTACAACAATGTTACGGTCATCAACGGTGCGAACGACTCGGTTGTGGCAACAGTAACAATCGGCCGCTACCCAAAGGCGATCGCCTGCGACCCGGTGGCGAACCGGGTCTACGTCAGCAGCTCGTGGGAGGACCAGGTGGCGGTGATAGACGGCGCGACGAACCAGGTCGTGGCTCAGATTGAGGACGTGGACAATGTGAATGCGATGGCCTGCAACCCGACGAATTCCATACTCTACTGCACGGGCGGAACTGAACTTGCCGTGGTGGACACCCGGGGTGATTCGGTCGTCGCACGCCACGACCTGCCCGGTGGAGGCTGGGGCTATGACCTCGCGGTCAACGAAGCGCGGAACCGTGTCTACAATTCCTGCGGCCGAGATACCGGCTGGGTCGTCGTGGTGGATGGCGTCACCCACCAGATTGTGGCACAGGTGCCGGTAGGAGACGAGCCCGCGGCGGTCTGCTTCAGCCAGACCAGCGGCCGCTACTACACAGCGGATGCCGGAAGCGACCAGGTTACGGTGATTGACGCTGCCGGCGACAGCGTCATCGCGACGGTTCGAACCGCCAGCACGCTCACCGCGGCGTGCCTCAACCCGGCTACAGGACGGCTTTACGTGACAGACGGTTCCGGGGACAACATTGCGGTGATTGACGCGAACGGCGACTCGCTACTGGCAACCGCCGCGGCCGGCGACTACCCGTGGGACGTTGCCTGCAACGTCATCAACAACCGAATCTACTGCGTCAATGCCTTCGACAACAGCGTCTCGGTGATTGACGGAGCCACAAACCAGACGGTTGCCACCTTCCCGATGGGGCAAGAGACACGGGCAGTCGCGTGGTATCCGGAACTGAACAAGGCCTACGTTACCGACTACAGCTACACCGCCATCGTATCCGGCTCGGGCGATACAGTCATCGAGCGCATCCGAGCCGGCGATGGAGCCCTGAGCACATGTTACAACTCGGTCAACAACAAGGTGTATGTCACTCACGACGACGATGACTTCGTCGCTGTGCTCAGCGGGGCAAGCGACAGCCTGCTGCGTCGCGTGTCAGTCATAGACGACCCTACAGAGTTGCTCTACTGCCGTTCCTTGAACAAAGTCTACGTGCTGTGTACCTATCTCGGCTACTGGGGAGTAGCGATCATTGACGGTGCGACCGACAGCCTCATCAAGACCGTGAGAGTCGGGACGAACCCGAAGGCGCTCTGTGAGGCGGGGGGCGAAATCTACGTTGCCAACTACCAGGGCAATCCGCCAACCTTGTCTGTAATCGACCCGACCCTCGACTCGGTCGTCGCGACGGTCACGGTCGGGTCGGGCCCGCGGTCAATGGTTTATGATTCACTGAGCAACCGGCTGTACTGCGCGAACTACAATGCCAACACGGTGAGTGTGATTGACTGCGCGACCCGCACCGTGCGGGCGACGATTCCGGTCGGGCTGGAGCCTGTTGAGCTGGTCTGGCACCAGGTCCGTAACCGGGTCTATGTCGTCAACTCGAGTGGCTCCAGCATCTCGGTCATTGACGACGCCGGCGGCATCGAGGACACGCCCGACGACTTGCCGGCGCTGCGTCGAGAAGCTGCCATCGTGCGCGGGGTACTGTTTCTTGCGGAAGCCCCGGGCCGCAGGCCTCAGGCCGCAACCCTGCTCGACGCCACCGGCCGCCGAGTGATGCCGCTTCAGCCTGGTCGCAACGACGTCTCGGCACTGGTGCCGGGAGTTTACTTCGTGTGTGAATGTGAAACCGGGGCACCAACCGGTAAAGTCCGAAAGGTAATCATCGTAGAAAGATAGGGGAGAAGCATGAAAACAGCAGCAATCATCGCAGTTCTCGGGCTGGCCCTGATTGCGCTGGCCGGGCCGGGAAGCCTGCTCAGCAGTCAGACCCGCACTCCGACCCGGTTTAGTCCGCAGGAAGTGGTGCGGACGGTGCGTCGCAATCGGGGGCTTGCCGAAACCACCGTCCCTGCGTCTGACCGGGTAGAGAGACTGCATCGTCACCGTGGCCGGGTCAGCGGGCGCACAGCAGCAAAAGAGCCGCTCACCGACGACGGCGAGTTTCTACTGGACACCAACCGGACTGTCGTTGTCGCCCAGGGCAGTGAGGACTACCCGGCTGTGGCATTTGACGGAACCAACTACCTTGTCGCGTGGGATGCGGACAATCACGGGTGTTACGACATACACTGCACGCGAGTCAGCCCCAGTGGCGTCGTCATTGACACACTCCCGATCGTCATCAGCGATGCACCTGGTCACCAGTGGCTGTCCGGGGTTGCGTCCGATGGGGTCAACTACTTCGTGGTCTGGACGGACTTTCGCCATGACCCGGTAGATGGGAGTATCTACGGCGCACGAGTCAGCCGGGACGGCACCGTTCTTGACTCCGATGGCATCCCGATCTGGACGAATTCATGGGGAGATAGGCCGGCAGTCGCTTTTGCCGAAGGGCTGTACTTCGTGGTCTGGAACGCCAGTGGCGACATCTACGGCGCCCGGGTGACGCCTGGTGGCAATGTGCTTGACCCCCAGGGGATTCCCATATCAACCGCAACCCGCAGCCAGTCTTGTCCTGCTGTTGCATTCACCGGCACAGACTTCCTTGTTGCCTGGCAGGACGAGCGGTCAGGGGGTCGGCAAACCGATATCTACGCTGCCCGGGTCAGCCCAGCCGGGGTGGTGCGGGACCCTGATGGCATACCCGTCGCGGTGGGCTCATCTTACGAAGAGAGTCCGGCCGTCTTTGCTGACGGTAACAACTGGTTGGTAGTCTGGCAGGACTATCGCCATGACTACTGGGACATCTACGGTGCGCGGGTGAGTCCTGCCGGCACGGTGCTTGATCCGCAGGGCATCGCCATCTCAACTGCCGCCGACGACCAGGAATCACCACGCGTCAGCTTTGACGGCTCCAACTACCTGGTGGTCTGGACTGGCAATCTTGGCGACTACACTGATCTCTACGGTGCACGAGTGACTCCAAGCGGTACAGTTCTTGACACGCAGGCTATCGTGATATCTGCCGGCAGTTACGACGAGAACTGGCCAGCACTCGCTTTCGACGGCAACAACTTCTTTGTCGTCTGGGAAGACCATCGCCGAAGCGAAGAGGATGGCGACATCTACGGTGCGCGGGTGACCCGAAATGGTACCGTGCTCGACCCGCAGGGTGTCATCCTTTCGTACGGAACTTACGAACACTGGTGGCCGGCGAGCGCATATGACGGCTCGAACTACTTTGTCGTCTGGACCGACACCCGCAACGACAGTGATGACATCTATGGTGCCAGAGTCGGCCCGGACGGCACCGTGCTCGACCCGCAGGGCATTCCCATTTCCACTGCGCCGCACTGGCAGGACTGTCCGGCGGTTGCCTTCGATGGAACGAACTACCTCGTAACTTGGACTGACTTTCGCAGCAATACCGGTTATGCCGACATCTACGGTGCGCGGGTGAGTCCAGCCGGCGCGGTGCTCGACCCGCAGGGCATTCCCATTTCCACTGCGGCGCACGGTCAGTACGGAAGCGCGGTCGCCTTTGACGGCACAAACTACCTTGTTGTCTGGGGCGATGGACGCTCGGGGTATGACGACATCTACGCTGCCCGGGTCAGTCCGAACGGCGAGGTCCTTGACCCCGGCGGCATTCCCATCATGACCGCCGTCAACTACCAGCACGACCCCGCGGTTGTCTTCGACGGGACGAACTACTTTGTGGTCTGGCAGCACTACCGGACCGGCGGCACTTACTACGACATCTACGGTGCGCGCGTCACGCCCGGCGGCACCGTCCTTGACCCTCAGGGCATTCCGATAAGAACGGCCGCCGGTAGCGAAGAAGTACCAGCCCTTGCCTTTGACGGCACCAACTTCCTTGTTGTCTGGCAGGAGCATCCTGGTAACGCTATTACCGACATCTATGCTGCCCGAGTGAGTCGGAATGGAACTGTGCTCGACCCGCAGGGCATTGTCGTTTGCACAACAGCTTATCACAAATATTCACCGACGGTTGCCTTCACCGGTACTGAGTTTCTCGTTGTCTGGGAGGACACTCGGCACGGCGAGGATCAAGTCGACATCTACGGTGCGCGGGTGAGTCCGGCTGGCGCTATCATTGACAGTGGACCGGTAGTCAGACAAAGGGGCGGCCAGTACAATCCCACGCTGTTGGCCGGCGGGCCGGGCCGGGTCTTTTTGGCATACCAGGGCTGGACCGGAATGATCGGTGGCAGAACCTACAATGCTCAGCGCATCTGGGGCAAGCTGAATCCGGTGCCGGGTGTTGCCGAACTGCCGCAGACTGAAGGCCGATTTGCTGCTGCCGGCCCGACTATTGTTCGGGGCAGCCTCAACCTGCCCGCCGCCGGTAACCGAACCGGCGTCGCCCTGCTCGACGCCACCGGCCGCAAGGTGCTGGACCTTGCTCCCGGCCCGAACGATATTTCCCGCCTCGCGCCGGGGGTCTATTTCATCCATTCGTCAGGTGACAATCGTCAGACGACAATGTCCAGGGTTATCGTCACTCGCTAGAGACTCGGCTACGGCCACAAAGCAGGCGGCGGGCATCTGCCCGCCGCCTTGCTGATTTGAGTCCGTCGCTAACGGGCGACCACGAACCGGTAGCCCGTGGACTGGCCTGCAGCATCGAGCCGCAGCAGGTACACGCCCGGTTCCACGGTCGCGCTGTTCCAGCCAACCGAGTGGCCGCCGGCGGCCATCGTGCCTGACACCAGCTCCGCCACCTGCCGGCCGGTCACGTCAAACACCGCCAGCTTGACCGGTCCGCTCGCGGGCAGCGAGTAACGCACCGTCGTCCTGCCGACTGCCGGATTGGGCCGGACCGCAAGCCGCGCCCGGGCAGGCGGCAGGTCCGGCCGTTCGGCGACCGCGGTCGGATTGTCGAAGAAGTCGGTCCAAACCTTGTCGCTGCCGTACTGGCGGTAGACAATCGCCCGGCCATTGGTCGACTGCGGGGCGTCAATCACGCTTGGGAACGCGCCGGTACCATCATGGTCATTGCAGACCACGTAGCCGGCGGTCGGCCACGTATCCGGGGCCGAAACGCGGCTGTACGCCGTTTTCACCGAGTCGAACACGCCGAAGAGCGTCGCAGTTGCCACGACCATCGGCACTCCGTAGTCATAGGGATAGCGCAGGGTCGGCCAGCGCATGTCCCACTCGGTGCGGGGCACGTCGTTGGTCGGCGGCCAGGGCGCGGTCGTCCAGGTCTCGCCGCCGTTTCGGGAGTATGACACGTGCAGGTCGTAGTTGCCGTTGGTGTGCCTGTGCCGGTTCAGCAGCCACGCCGCCTGGCTCGTGCCCGGTGCGGTGCGCGCCGCGGCTACCGACGGCTGGTAGACGGAGTCGCCGGCCACGCTGTCCGGGTGGTTGATTACCCAGTTCGGGCTGACCAGGTTGTTGGTGTAGCGCATGACCCACGGCGTGGCATTGTTGTCAATCCAGCTCAGATAGACATAGCCGTCCCCGCCGGCGCAGACCGATGTCGGCGTGGTGGCCGACGTGTGGACGTTCCGGCCGTTGGTCCAGGTCGCGCCGTCGTCGAACGATACGAACAGCCGCAGCCGGGAGTAGCTGGGCGGGTTCTCCCAGTAGGTCAGAAACAGCGCCGGCGGGCTTTCGATGTTGCGGTCCACGTCGAACCCGCGCACCGAGTCGCCGCGGATGACGAGCTGCCAGGCGTTGCCGGTCCCGTCGGCGCGCAGCTTGCGGCAGTACAGCCCGCCGATCGAGGTTGCGTAGTGCACGAACATGTACACCCACGGGTTGGTGCCGGCCCCGACGAGGATCTTGCCGTCGATTATCGAGTCGTTGCCGGAGATGTTGATGCACATGGAGAATGTCTGCCAGCTGGTGCCGCCGTCCGTGCTGCGGTATACCCAGAAAGTGTCCTGTGGTGCGTTGTTCCAGTTCATCACGCCGACATAGATGTCGCCGTTGGCGGCGTGGTCGATGGACAGCCGGCCCTTGTCGCCCGGGAACGGCCTGCCGCTGTGGATGAGCACGTCGTTGCCCCAGTCGGGCTCGAACGGTTGCGGCGGCTTGACCGGCTCGGCGCTGCGGGCCGGGGCCAGCGCGCAATTGTCAACAACATCGGTGTAGTGCGTCATCCCGACCGGTGGGTTGTTCTGGGTGTCGATGCCCTCGCCCGCGTCGCTCAGGGTGGCCCGCTCGACCACGGCGAATTCCGGGTCGTTGGCTTCGTTCGCCGGTGCCGGTGCCAGTACCAGCGCGAGCAGAACCGTCATTTGTAACATACTACCTCCTAGTGGTATATCAGACTAGAACCACCAGTTCTCATTGTCAACCCGGCATCGCCGGAAAGGCGGTCAACCACCGGGCGCGACTGCCCGCGGCGGCTAGTCCAGTTTGATCAGCCGGGTGCCGACCGTCGTGCCGCCGGCTTTCAGCACCGCGAGATATGTTCCGCCGGCCAGTCCGGCTGAACTCAGCGGCAGGGTGTAGCTGCCGGGTTCGACCGGCGAGTTCAGCAGTTCGGCGACCCGGTTGCCGCTCAGGTCATAGATCGCCAGTTCGACCGCGGTCCGGAACGGAACCGTGAAGCCGATGGTCGTGCTTCGGCGGAATGGATTGGGCAGACCGCTCAATCGGATTGCCTCGGCAGCGCCGGGCCGGTCCGGCGCTGCGCCGACACCGGCACAACCGGTATCGAGCAGATACGCCTCGTCCCGGCCGGACTCAGCATTGTAGCCGTGGCCGGCGATAAACCGGCCGTCGGGCGAGACGGCCATCGCGTCCCGCAGCACCGAGCCCGGGCTCAGCAGGTCGGCATAGACGGTGTTGAGGTCTTCCATTCCCCTTGCTGCACTCCAGCGGAATGCGCCCCAGTTGCCGCCGGTTCTTTCGGACCAGCCGACAACAATCGAGCCATCGCGATTGGCGGCCCAGGCTTCGCCCCACTCGCCACCAAGCGTTCCCAGGTCGGCCATGCCGCCAGCCGCAGTCCAGCGGAATGGCCGACAGGGAGTCAATGACTGCGGCCCCAGCGCGCCGACTGCCACCAGCCCGTCGCCGGAGATGCCGATGCCTTCGCTGGCAGCGAAGCGGGAATCGTGGATATCCGTCATCCGGTCATTTTCCCAGCGGAAGGCGTGGTGAATCTGGCCGGGAAAGCCGGACCAGCCGACAACGACTGCGCCATCCAGCGACACGGCCCGGGCAACGCTGCGCAATGCACCGGGCAGCACGCCGAGGTCCTGCATCCCGGAATCCGGCCGCCAGCGAAAGGCGTGATTGTAGCCCGACGAATGCTCGGCACCGCCGACAACGACTCCGCCGTCGGCCGACGCCGCATACGCCCAGCTCGTCGGGCCGCCCAGTGTTCCCAGCACAATCATCGTGTCGCGACTCCAGCAGAAACCGCGGTAGTTACTGCTGCTGTCCGGGTAGGTCGTGCCGACAACCACCCGGCCATCGGCCGAAAGCCCCCAGGCCTCGCAATCCCGGTTGGGCAGCGGCGGCGCGATGACCATCATCCCCGAGTCGCGGGTCCAGAGCCAGGCCTGGTGCGGACTCAGCACTCCGGCCCAGCCCGCCACAGTGCTGCCATCGGCCGATACACCGTGGGCCTCGGCATAGGGCGTATTCAGCGAACCGAGCCAGACCAGCTCGGCGCCCGAAGCAGCGGACAACGAAAGTATCAGGACAAAAATCCAGCGCAAGTCTACCTCCGTTTCTTCCCGGTGTGTCGCAGCGGCACCGGTTGCCGACCCGGCGCATCATTGGCTGACCGCCCTGGTGATTGCGGCCGTGTCGGTCCCGCCGGGCTGACTGATACTAAACGACGGCCCGGACCAGAGTCAAGACCCGGACTGGATTCTGCCGGCAAAGCCAGCGCCGGTCGGCCTCAAATCGGGCCGGGCAGTCCGGTCGGCGCCGGCGTCCAGCCGGCTGCTGCCACTGCCGGGGAGGCGGTCCGGCAACGGCCCGAAAACACGGCAAAAAACAGCAATCCGAGTTCGGCCGTTGCGGCAAGTGACCGACAAAAATCAACCTGACGCGCCCGGCCGCGGAACTGCCGCTTCTGCCGCTGTGGGCAAATGTCGCCGGCAGCGCCCGGCCGGGCTCTAATGCAGCGATGAACCCGAAAAGAGGTGTGCTTTGAACGACAACGACATTCCGGATTTTGACCGGGCCGAAGCCGAGCGTCGCACCAGCCGCTACCAGCAGGCACTTTCCCGGCACAACTGGCCCGACCGGGCCCAACGCCGGGCGATGGCCGAGCGGTTCCGGGCCGAAACAGCAATGCTGATTCTGGTTGATGGCTTTGCCCGCACCGCGGCCCGGCAGGCCGGTGCCGGCAGTCTGGCAATTCCCGCCTGTCTGGCACTGGGCCGGGAAACCTGGGGCCGCTGGCGGCGCTACAGTGGCGCATCGCTGGCCCGGGAACTGGCAATAGTCCAGCGCAAATGGCTGGCGCGCGGGCTGAAGCCGGAACTGGTTTTCGCCGTCACCGATACGGTGCGCCAGAACCTCGAACGGCTGGCCGCAGACGGCTATTGACCGGTGTGGCAGCGTGCCTATCGTGAAGCCGGATGAACCAGCAGCCTGGTGCCGAAGCCGATGCCCGCCTGCTCGCCGACCTGCGGGCCGACCGGCCGGGGGCGTTCCGCCAGCTCTTCGACACCCACTGGCCGCTGCTGTACAAGGTGGCACTGGCCCGACTCGGCAGCGCTGCCGATGCCGAAGATGCCGCGATTGAAGCCTTTGCCGATGCGGCCCGGCACATTGCATCGTTCCGGGGCGAAAGCTCGCTTGGGACCTGGCTGGTGCGGCTGTGTCTTTCGCGGGTCGGCCGGATACTGCGGCGCCGGAGTCGGGAAACGACGATGAGCGAAGAACACTTTGATCAGCAACCGGGCGGCGAGGACCCGGCCGAACGGGCCGAGCAGCGCCGGGCCTTTGTCGAGCTGGCGGGCCGGGTGACGCGGCTGCCCCGGGCCGAGGCCGATGCGGTCAGTCTCTGCTGTCTGGTCGGACTGGACGAAGACGAAGCCGCCCGTGCCCTCGGCATCACCCGGCGCACCCTCCAGCGCCGGCGGCAACGCGGACTCGAACGGCTGCGCGCGCAGTTGACGCAGGCAAAAACCCGGCGCCGGCCGGAGGTGGAGGAGAACGGTGAAAACTGATTCGGCACTGGAGCGTGAATTCGCTCTGGCCCAAAGCTGGCTCGAGGCGGCTGCGGCGCAAACCACCAGTCGGGCCTGGCAGACCTTGAACGAGCGTCGCACCGGGCCGGAACTGGCGCGGCTGAAAAAGCGGCTCGAAGACTGGCGGGCGGGACGACCGGTGGGGCGGTTACAGCGCAGCGATCTGCTGCTGCTGCTCTGGGCCGCGCCGGGAAAAAGCGGCCGCACCGGCGAGGGCATTCCCGGCGTCACCCGGCTTTTGAAACTCTTGTTCATCGCCCAGCACGAACTCGGCGCCGATGCCCTCGTTGCCGCACCCTAC
>CBFGJX010000030.1:0-12869 GCA_965649225.1 Caldifarciminota bacterium | reverse complement strand
GCCCCCGAACGTTTCTGCTACGGCGTTGAAACTGCCGCCGCCGCACCGGTACGCCGGCGCTGGCGCCTGCGGCTGCGCCGGCGGCGCACCGATTGACAAACCGCCCGCCGGTATCACCATAACCAGCCTTGACCCCGCACAATAGCGACCGCTGGCTTGCTGACCTCAATCCGGCTCAGCGCCGGGCCGTCACCCATGGCGACGGGCCGCTGCTGATTATCGCCGGGGCCGGCACCGGCAAAACCCGGACACTCGCCTATCGGGTTGCCTGGCTGATCGGCCGCGGTGTGCCGGCGGAACGGATTCTGCTTCTGACCTTCACCCGGCGCGCGGCGCAGGAAATGCTTTCCCGCGCCGAATCGGTCTGCCGCAGCGCCACCGGCAAGGTCTGGAGCGGCACCTTTCACTCCGTCGCCAACCGGCTGCTCCGAATCTACGGCCGCAGCATTGACCTCGCACCCGACTTCACGGTCATGGACGAGTCCGACTCCGCCGACCTGCTCGGGCTGGTGCGCGCCCGGCTCGGGCTGGCGGCGAAAGACCGGCGCTTCCCGCGCAAACACACCATCCGCGCCATCTACTCGCGACTGGTCAACTCGCGGGAACCGCTGGAGGAGATACTGCAACGGGATTTCCCCTGGGTAACCGATGCCGCCGATGGCCTGCGCCGGATTTTTGATGAATACTCCCGCCGCAAGGCTGAACGCCGGACCCTGGACTACGATGATCTGCTGCTCTGGTGGCATGCCCTGCTGGAACGAGCCGATGTCGCCGCAGCGATGGAACGCCGCTTCGACCACATTCTGGTTGACGAATATCAGGACACCAACATCATTCAGGCCGAAATCCTCCAGCGGCTCCGCCGCACCAACCGCAACATCACCGTCGTCGGCGACGACGCCCAGTCAATCTACTCTTTCCGCGCCGCCACCGTCGCCAACATCCTCGATTTTCCGAACCAGTTTCCCGGCACTGCCGTCGTGACCCTCGAAGAAAATTACCGCTCGGTACAGCCGATTCTCGATGTCGGCAATGCGATCATGAGCGCTGCCCGGCGCCGCTATGCCAAGAATCTGTTTGCCGCCCGCGGCGACGGTGCCCGGCCGGTACTGCTGGTCTGCCGCGACGAGGACGAGCAGACCCGGATTGTCTGCGACCGGATTCTGGCTCACCTGGAAGAGGGCATCCGGCTTAATCAGCAGGCAGTACTGTTTCGGGCCGGTCACCACTCCGACCAGCTGGAAATCGAGCTGGTCCGGCGTGGCATTCCGTTTCACAAATACGGCGGGCTGAAGTTTCTCGAGGCTGCCCACGTCAAGGACCTGCTCGCGTTCCTGCGGATACTGGAAAACCCGCGCGATGAACTGTCCTGGTTCCGGGTGCTGGAGATGCTGGAAGGCATCGGCCCGCGCTCGGCCGAGCGGTTCGTTGCCGAGCTGGAACAGGAAGGATTCGCGCTCGACCGGCTGGACGACGATGCGGTTCCGCGTGCGGCGCAGGAAGACTACTGCCGGCTGCGGTCACTGCTGCTGTCGGTGGCTCAGGCCCGGCCGCCGCTGCCGGTGGCAGCACAGATTGAGCGCATCCGCCGCTACTACGACCCGCTGGTCGAACGGCTCTACGACAATCCGCTGCCCCGCCGCCGCGACCTGGAACAGCTGGAAATCGTCGCCGAACGCTACGAAACCCGCGCCGATTTTCTCGCCGACCTCACCCTTGACCCCCCCTCTTCAACTGCCGACCTCGCCGGCCCGCCCAGGCGCGATGAAGACTGGCTGGTACTTTCAACCATGCACTCCGCCAAGGGCTGCGAATGGAAGGTGGTCTATATCATTCATGCCGCCGATGGCATGATTCCGTCCGACATGGCGACCGAAGACGAAAACAGCGTCGAGGAAGAGCGCCGGCTGTTTTATGTTGCGGTCACCCGCGCCCGCGACCGGCTCTACATCACCTATCCGCTGCGCTACCACTATCGCCGCCAGCCCCTGGGCGACTACCACGGCTATGCCCAGCCTTCCCGCTTCATTGACCCGGCGGTCCGCTCGCTGCTTCAATCCGACGGCGAAACACCGCCCCATGACGGCCCGCTCACCGACGAAGAAATCCGGGAAAAGATATCCCGCTACTGGCGCACGGGGCTGCCCTGGCGCCGCGGCGCCGACTAGCTTTTGTCCGACCGGGCCGTCGAATACCGATTCCGGTTACGGGCATTGACCGGTTTCCGCCCGCTGCCTAAAATAGCGCCGGTTGGTGAACAACACGCCCACAACAGCAATCAGGGAGGCAAAATGATAATGATGGCGATCGTCACTGCTGTGTTGTTCTCTTTCGGCACGACTGGTTCGCTTCCGCTGAGTCCCGGGCTGGTTTCGACTGCTGTTCTCGCTGCTGCCAGCAGCCCGACCGACAGCGAAGACACCCTGCACTTCGATGGCGAACCGGACCGCGGCGTCAGCGTCAACGGTACCTATTCCTACGGTGGCGCCGCCCGCTTTACCGCCACTGCCAATCTGCGGGTCAACGCCGTGCTCTACTACCTCACCGGCAACGCCGACGATATTATCGTCCGCATCTACGGCCAGGGTACTCAGGCTCAGCCCGGCCCGGAACTGGACACAACCCGCGCCACCGGCAGTGGCGGCGGCGTCTGGCGCCGGGCCAACATGCCGGTACGGCCGGTCATCAGTGCCGGCTCCGACTTCTGGACCGCGGTGATAGTCCGCCGGCATCCGTCCGGCCAGAGTCCGTTGACCCTCGACCTTGGCCCGATGGTGCCCTGGCGCGGCGGCTACATCACGCTTCCCACCATCGGCCCCACCTGGTATCAACTCACCGACCCGCCCTTCTGGACCGACCGCAACTGGAACATCCGGGCAGTTGTCGAATACGAAACCGGGGTTGAGGAAATCACCGCTCCGACGCCCGTGCCGCTGTGCCGGCTGCTCGCCAATCCGTGTCGCCGGACAGCCCGCTTTGCCATCAGCGGCGGCAGCCGCAGTCCGGTCCGGTTGCGAATCTTTGACCCCGCCGGCCGCACTGTCGCCAGCGCGGTTGCCAGCTCGCCGGTGTTGACAATCGAACTCGACAGACTGGCTTCTGGCGTCTACGGCTGGCGCGCGGACCGCGACGGACTGTCGGCATCAGGCTGTCTGGTTGTGAGCGACTGAATCCGGTACTGCCGACCCCGGGGCAGCTTTCTGCCCGGCCAGCAGCGCCGCACTGCCAAAACTCAGGACCGGCCCGTCGGGCCGGTCCTGACTATCTCCCGCAGTAAAGCCTAGCGGGTCACGACAAACTTGCGTTCGATACCGCCGCCGGGTGCATCAATCCGGACGAGATAGGTGCCGGCCGGCAGTCCGGCAATAGTCGCCGTCCTTTCCGCCCGACCGCTCCAGACCGACTTACCCAGCACGTCAAAAACCTGAACCCGGGCACCGACCAGCTGCGGGCTGCAGCGCAGTACCGCCGAGCCTCGGGACGGATTTGGTGTCAGGGTCACACCGACCAGCTCGGCGCCGGGCCGGCCGCCGATGCCGGTCATCGTTACCGGATAGTACTCGCTGACAGTCAAGGCATTGGTGTCGGCATTCTGCCGGCCGCCGAATACCCACATCCCCGGCACGCCGGTACCGCCGGCCTCGGCGGGAATAAACACTCCGGCATGGTTGCGGCGCCGCTGGTTCAGACTCGGAAAGCTTGCCCACGAGTTTGTTGCTACCGTGTAGATGTAGCAGTGCGCCGACTCGCTCGACCAGGTGCCGCGACCGGCGATGATAATCTTGCCGGCAAACTCGCAGGGCGAATTGGAGTCAAAGCCGAAACCGCGCGCCTCGCCGTTGATCCCCGGCATTGACGCGACGGTGGTCCAGCCCGCCGCGGTATCGGCAAGATTCAGCCGGAACACCTCGGCCTTGGCAATCAGTGACGACCCCGAGGCATTCCAGGTGTCGCCGCCGCAGGCGAACAGGAAACTGTCAACGATCGCCAGTATCGGATAGGCCCGCGGCAGCGGCATATCGGCCAGCCGCGACCAACGCGCGCCCGGCGTCCCGAGCGGGTCAAAGCACCAGACTTCCCGCGACATGGCGTTGGAAACCTGGCTGAAGCCGCCCATGGTGTAAATGTGGTTATTGTAGACGATGGATGACATCGCGACCGTAATCTGCCCGCCGGCCCGGCCCGGAAACGGATCGGTCGGCACGATCATCGCGGTGTTGCTCACCGGATAGTAAACCTGCAGGGTATCCCAGTAATTGGGCGCAGCATCGAACCGACCCCCGACGATGTAGAGGCCGAACGTATCGCCATTGGGCAGGTCGTGGTTGTCACGCAGCAGGCAGATGTCGTAGTTCGACACTGCCCTCGGCATGGCCCGGCCGACAGCCGCGTAGGTGCCGGTTGCCGGCGTGTAGCTGTAGATGTCGGGCCGGGTTGTCGATGTGCCGACGCGACCGCCCAGGAAATAAACTTTGGCTGTTCCCGGGAAGTACTCGGCATCAAAACGCAGGTAGGAAAAAGGGCTGGGTGGACCGACTATCCAGGCCTGGCCGGGCGCAATTCCGGCCAAGAGGACAGCGACGGCCAGCACTGAGACGATGTTGCGCATCATTACCTCCTTCTGCGGTTGTTTTCCGTGCCCGCACCGGGCCAGCCGTCACGGCTGTCTGGTTCACCAGCAAAACCCCGTGCGGTGCGTCTAGGTTTAGTATTCTTACGGCATCTTGTCAAGAGCTGATTGTCAGCGCAGGACAACGAGCCGCCAGCCGGCCCGTGGCCGCTGGTCGGCGCCACCGCGTATAAAGTAGACGCCGTTGCGGAGCCCGACCGGGCGACCGGAACCGGCGGCCCGCAGCCGGACCGGTCTGCCCGCTGCATCGATCAGTTCGGCGGTTCCGCTCAATTCCAGCAGCAGTCGCTCACCCCGCACAACCGAAGCACCCGGAGCCGACCGGAAACTGCCTGCCGGCGGTGCGCCGACTGCCGCCGGTCCGAGCAGCCAGGGGTCAAAGTCAACACAGTCGCCGACCGTGTCACCGCGACCGTAGGGATTCAGCACCGGATGATACGGCCCGTCCGCGTCACCCCACCAGTTGTACTCGGCGTCGGCACTGGCACCACTGCTGAAACAGGCAACCGCCGCACCGGTGTTGCCAACGATATCGCAGCGCCGCAGGACGACACCGGCGCCATCCAGAAACGCCAGTGCCCCGCGCCGGTTGCCGACCAGCCGGCAGCCATCAAACGAGCCGGCCGCGTCATTACCCAGCCAGATACCGCCCGGGCGGTACAGCGATGAACTGTTGCCGGCGATGGAGCAGGCCCGGACAGTAACCCGACCGTCGTCAATACTCAAAGCGCCGGCCTGGCGCGAGGCATTGTTGATGATGTGACAACGCTCGAGCAACAGGCTGGTGCCCACCGCTTCCACCGCGCCACCGCTTGTCGAGCTGATGCAGTTCTGGATCGTCAGCCCGGCTAACAGCGTCTGCTCGCCCGGAACGTTGAACAACGCAAATCCGCGCTGGCTGCCGCCGCCGTCAACGACAGTGCTCTCCGGCCCCTGTTCGCCAATCAGTCTGATATCGGCCACGGTTGGCCAGTCATAACCGCCCGGGTAGCGGCCGGGCCCGACCAGCACCGTGTCGCCTGTCGAACACAGGTCAAGTGCCTGCTGGATTGAACGAAGCGATGAATCGGGATGAACATACCACACCCGGGCCGACGTCAGCGCACAGCCCAGCAAAAGACCGACTAAGGCTTTTTTCACGGCCAACTCCTTTCCGGTCGGGCAACCGGACGCTGCTTTATCGGTTCCGATTCTATCCCCGGCCTGCTGACCGTCAAGCCGCCGGTCATTGACGCCCGGACAACGGAATCTATGCTGGCCTGATGCTGACGCTGACACTGCTGGTATTTGGTATCAGCCGGGTGGTAATCAGCGAGGTGATGGCCAATCCAGCCGGTGGCAGCGGCGTTCTGTTTCCCGAAGACCGCAATGAGTTTATCGAGCTTTACAACCCCACCGGTCATGCGGTTGACCTGCTCGACTGGACGCTCGACGACGGCGATGCCCGCGACCTGATCTGCCCCTGGACTGACTCGACCCTCCTGGAAACCAGCCCCGGAGTACTGATCGGGCAAACCTGGCTGCCGCCCGGCTCTTGGGCAGTCGTTCTGGACCCGGAATACACCTCCCCCGCAGCCCAGGGCGGGTTCGTACGCCCCTACTGGTTTCCTGATTCCACCTTGATTGTTTCTGTCCGCAACACCACCATCGGCAACGGCCTCGCTGGCAGTGACCCGGTCTGGCTGATATCACCCTACGGTGACACTTCGACTTTCGGCACACCGCTCGACCCGGCCGACAGCCTGCCCCGCGATGCCGGTGACGGTCGCTCCTGGGAGCGGATTGACCCGGCCGGGCCGGACACACCCGGCAACTGGGTCGTCTGCATTGACTCGGCCGGCGCAACACCCGGCCGGGCGGCCAGTCTGCTGCAGGTTGACGACCTGGCCATCACCAGTCTGCTGCTCGCCGATTCCGGGCCGCTGCGTCCCGGCGGCACTGCCACCGTCCGTGTGGAGCTGGCCAACCACGGCCGCCGAGCCACCGAACGGTGGCGGCTGACGGTCTGGCTCGACCGCAACGGCAACAGCTCACCCGAACCCGGCGAAATCATTGGCGGAACCGATGGTTTCCCCCTCGAGCCCGGTGCTGATACCAGCTTGCTGTTCCGGTTTGTCTGCCCGGAGCGCACCAGTGACCTCTGGGCCGAAGTCAGCGCCCCGGCCGAATTCCGGCCGGCCGACAACCGCCGCCGTTTGACTGTCCGGCCCGGTCTCGGCGGCCTGCTCGACCTCAGCCGCGACCGCTTCACCCCGAACGGGGACGGATTCGAAGACAGCCTCGAACTGCTCTACCGGCTGGAGCCCACCGGCGGCAGACTGCGGTTGATTATCTGTGACCTGCGCGGCAAGGAGCTGATCCGGCTGATTGACCGCCGTGCCTCTGAGGCCGATGGTTTCTGCACCTGGGACGGTCGAAGCAGCGACGGCCGGCCGCTGCCGGGCGGAATCTATGCGGCAGTTCTCCATTACACGGTCGGTGGGCGTAGCTTCTCGGCCCGGCGGCCGTTTGTTTTGTCGCGCTGAATACTAGCGGGCGGCGGTGTAGGTGATGATGTAGTTGGCCGGGTCGGTCCAGTTGCCGTTCACTGTCAAACCGTAGTGCAGGTGAGTGCCGGTTGACCTGCCGGAAGAACCGACGGTGGCGATTGTGTCGCCGCGCTTGACCCGGCTGCCCACCTTCACCAGCGTCGTCCGGCAATGACCGTAGAACGTGCAGACTCCCCAGCCGTGGTCAATTTCCACCACCCGGCCCCAGCCTGGCCGCCAGCCGGCAAATTTCACCCGGCCGTCGGCACTGGCAACGACCGGCGTGCCGGCCGGCGCAACGATATCGATACCGTTATGCATGACCCTGATGCCGGTGAACGGATCGCGCCGGCGACCGAAACCGGATGTCACCCAGCCCCGCACCGGCCAGATTGAAGGAGTGTACTGCAGTCGTTCCTGCTGGACATTCATCGCCGCTTCAATCTCGGCGAGCGACTGACTCTCAAACCGCACCCGGCGCAGCAGGTTGTCCACCCGGGCATCGGCCGGGGTTCGGCCCGGACCGCCAATGCCCATCAACCTGATATCACTCGGAATCAGGCTGAGGCTCATTGCCGCCCGCAGCTTGTTGTCCATCTTTTCGGCGGTGACAAGGAACTGACGGAAGGTATCGATTGCCGCGGCGTAGAACTCTATCCGCTTCTTCAGAGCTTCGTTCTCCCGCCGCAGGCGGGCAGTGCGATACGACTCGCCCCACAGACCACCCCCCAGAAGCATGCCGGCGGCCAGCAGGCAGGCCGCACAAACCAGCACTACATATATCGGCAGGACCGGAACGGACAGGTTAAAAAACCTGTTACGGCGCTTCAGGGTAACCAGAACCTGGAGCCGTTCCATGGCCGGCAAATATAGCCAACCCTGGCCGGCCGGTCAAGCCGGAACAACAAGGCCGGCCGGGCCCTTGTCCTGCTCATCAAACGACGGCGCAGCGCCGGGCTATCGGCCCATTCAATTAAGTTCCGGTCTTTCAGGGACTTGTCGCCAAAGACCCCTGGCAGCCCGTCCTGAGCGCTTGGCGAGGGTTAGTTGTTCTTGCTCTTACCGCCTTTGGCTGCCGGCCCGTTTTCCGGCTTGCCCCAGTCACGGTGCAGTTCGGCCAGCTCCCGCAGTCGGCGGGCAGCCCGGCCGAACACGGTATCCGACGGCCACTGGCCGGCCTTGTCGGGCCGGCCGGCAGGCACACCGGTGAGCAGCTCGATTCCTTCTTCGACCGTGCTTACCGCCCAGATGTGGAACCGGCCGGCCGCCACGTCGGCGACAATCTCGGGCCGCAGCATCAAATCCATCAGATTGGCCCGCGGAATCATCACACCCTGCCGGCCGGTAAGGCCACGGGACTTGCAGAGCTCATAGAAACCTTCGATTTTCCAGGTTACACCGCCGACCGGTTGAATTTCGCCGTTCTGATTGACCGAACCGGTAACCGCGATGTCCTGCCGCACCGGCAGTCCGGCCAGGTCCGACAACAGTGCGTAGACCTCGGTCGACGACGCGCTGTCGCCGTCAATGCCGCCGTAGCTCTGCTCGAAGCAGATTGACGCCGACAAGACCAGCGGCGCCGAGCGGGCAAAAATGTGCCGCAGATAACCGGCGATGATGTACACGCCTTTGTCATGAATCGGCCCTGAAAGCTGGGCTTCGCGCTCGATATTGATGATTCCGGCCGAGCCGACACCGGTACGGGCAGTAATCCGCGACGGCCGACCGAAAGCATATTCGCCCATCTCATACACTGCCAGCCCGTTGACCTGACCGACCTTGGCCCCGGTGGTATCGATGAAAATCAGCCCGTCCCGGATGGCTTCATGCAGCTTGTCGGCGTAAAGCCGCATCCGGTAGCGCCGTTTGTTCACCGCCTCATGAACATGCTCGGCACTCACCTTTGTTGCCCCGGCACGCTGGGCCCAGTGGCTGGCTTCGGTCAACAGCTCGCTGATGATATTGAACCGGGTCGTGAGTTTGTTGCGCCTGCCGGCAAGGCGGACCCCGTACTCAATCACCGCCGCCGTGCCCGACCGGTCGAACGGCAGTATCTTGCTTTCCCGGCACAGCCGCCGGATGACTGCCGCATACTGGCGTACCGCGTCGGCATCCAGGTCCATCACCCAGTCAAAATCGGCGCGCACCTTGAAGACCCGCTTGAAATCTTCGTCATGCGCCGTCAGCAGCTCATAGATTTCCGGGTCGCCGATCATTATTACCTTCACCCGGATCGTCACCGGCTCGGGTTTCAGCCCGGCCGCCCCGAAGAACATTACCGCCGGATCCCAAGTGCCGATTTCCAGTTTGCCGCTGCGCAGGGTGCGTTTGAGTGCCGGCCAGACTCCGGGCTCCATCAGCGCATCCAGCGCATTCAACACCAGAAAACCGCCGTCGGCCCGCAGCAGCGAGCCGGCCTTGATGCGCGAAAAATCGGCCCGGCTGATGCCGGTACGGTCCCAGTTGCGGTCAATCGACCCGAACAGATTGCGAAATGTCGGGCTGGTTTCGAAAATTACCGGTGCGGTTTTGGTTTCCGAATTATCAACTATGACATTGACGCGAAACTCGGCATACGGGTCAGGCGCGTTCTCGCCACCCGCCCCTTCTGCCGGCCGCGCACGGAACAAATCCAGCCGTTCCAGTACCGCGGCCCGAACCTCTTCCAGATAGGCCTTGACCCCGTCCTGAGGTTCTTTGTCCGGTGCCCCGGAAAGCTCGGTCCTGATTTCGGCCAGCCGCTCGTCAATCAACGGTCGGGCAAACGCCTCATCCAGTCCGGCCAGCGCGGCCCGGGTCTGGCGCTCGAAGTCCCGGATTTCTTTGAAAATCGCCGCCAGCTCGTCAGCCAGTTCCCGGTGCTTGCGCCGGATCTCCTCGGCCCGCTCCGGGGTCAGTCGGCCTTCCTCGACCAGCGCCGACAGCGCCTCGAGCTGCACCGGCTGTTTCTCGATGATTGGCGCCAGCTCGGGCCGGGCCATCGGTGCAGGCTGCACCAGAGCAAACCCTTCGGCGGCAACCCGGCGCTCGAAATCGCGCACCCGGGCGCCACCCTGCTCCTTGAAATGTTCGATTATCTCCTGCCGGCGGCGCTGATATTCATCCCCCTCAAACACTTGGGGCACATTCTTGACCAGATGGTCCACCAGCTCATCCATCCGCCGGCGCAGCCGCATGCCCTGACCGGCGGCCAGCCGCAGAAGCCGCGGGGCGTCCGGATTGCGGAAATTGTTGACGTAAACCTTGTCCTCGACCTGCGTCGGCCGCGCCGCAAACTTCTCCAGCAGCCGTCGGACCGTCGTGGTGCGGCCGGTCCCGACCTTGCCGGTAACGAAGATGTTGTACCCGGCGCTGTCCACCGCCAGCCCCATCTCCAGCGCCTCAACCGCGCGCGGCTGCCCGACAATGTCCTCTGCCGGCTTCAGCTTGTCCAGCCCGGCCAGCAGCCGGTCAGGGCAATGCCAGCACAACTCATCGGCCGACACCCGCAGCCGGTCAATCAATTCTCGCCCTCTGGCCTTACCGGCAGCTCTGGTCTGCCGAATACGCTTCGTCTTCCGTGTCATCGTTCTTCTGGTCTCTTTCTGTCCGACTCTAATTCTTGGCCGCGATCGTAACCGCCGGCAGTGCGACAAACGGTGCAAAAAGATGCCCGTGGTTTTCCACTTTGTCGCCGACCGCCATTACTTCCCGCAACAGCTCATAGACATTGCCGGCAAACATCGCGTCCTTCACAATACCAACCGGCTGACCGTTTTCAACCTTGTAGCCGGCGGCAATCGCCAGCGCCACCTCACCGGCCAGCAGGTCGGACTGACCGGCACCGAGCAGACTCTGCACCACCAGCCCCTCTTTCATTCCTGCCACCACTGCCGGCAGGCTGTCGCTGCCGGCGGCCAGTTCCAGATTGCTCGTACCGGGCTCGGGCGGGTGGTCCCAGTCCCGCGTCGCCGACCCGGTACCGGTGCGGCCGGCCAGCGCACCGGTGACCAGATCGAACAGGAAGCCACGAAACTCACCGCCGTCAAAAAGCACGTTTCGCCGCCGCGGCACGCCCTCTTCGTCAACCGGCGCCGAACCCGGGCCCCAGTCCCGGCGGCCGTTGTCGGCAATCGTCAACCGGGCATCGAGTATCCGTTCATCCTCCCGGCCGATGAGTGGCGAACTGCCCTTGACAAACTCGATGCCGTTGACCGCCACAGCCAGCGGCAGCAGCAGGGGCTCCAGTGCCGACGGTTCCAGCACTACCGGCAGCCGGCCACTGGCCAGCCACGCCCGGCGCCGGGCCAGTCGCGCCCGCTCCTCCAGCCGGTCGGCCAGCTCACCCAGCGGGAACGGCCGGCCATCAGAGAGATTGCGCCACTCCCAGATCCAGTAAAGCCCGTCACTGACCAGCAGTCCTTCAACCGAAACTCCCAGCTCGGCGCGGGTGTAACCCGTCTCCAGCCCGTTGCTGTTGATGATCGTTACCTCGCGATATTCCTTGTGCAGCGTCAGATTCAGTTTGAGGTCCGGAACGCGCGCCCTGACCGCCTCGCAGAGCTCGCGACCCCATTCGATCATTCGCTCGGTCGGCAGCATGATGACCCGGTTGTCAAATGTCTTTACCTCGCTCGGCTCGGCCCGGTGCGGCATGTTGAACCGCACTATTCGGCCCCAGCTGGCTGCGGTCAACGCCGCCTCGACCGTTTCTTCCACTCTCCTTGGGTCGCTCGTTGCGGCATAGCCGATCCGGCCCGACCGCACGACGCGCAGTCCAAAGCCGCCGCCGAGCCCGGTGATGCGCCGATGCAACCGGCCGGCCCGAAACTCCACTGTTGTCGCATCGACCTCGGCGCTGTAAACCTCCGCCTGCTCGGCCCCGCCCCGCGCCCGTTCCAGCAGCTCGAGGCTGACTGTACTGGTATCCAGCTCCTCTGCCATTACTACCTCCCGCCGATTACGACATTCCGAATCAGCAGATGCGGCGCACCGATGCCAACCGGCACCAGTTGCCCCGCCTTGCCGCACATGCCGATACCGCCCAGCATCACCAGGTCGTCGCCCACCGCCGCGATGTTCAAAAGCGTCTCGAACACATTGCCGGAAATTGTCACATTCCGCACCAGTCCGGTCCGACGCCCGTGCTTGATCCGCCAGGCATACTGGGCAGCAAAAGTGAACGACTCCAGCTCGGTATTACCGCCGCGACTGCCGCAGACATAAAGCCCATCCTCGACCTCGTCCATCATGTCCTCGATGTTGCTTTCGCGCGGCACGATGAAGGTGTTGCTCATCCGCACCAGCGGCGTATGCCGGTAGGACATTGCCCGGGCATTGCCGGTCGGTGCCTCTTTCATCCGGGCCGCAGTCTCCCGGTCATGCAGCCGGCCGGCCACCACCCCGTCCCGCACCAGTTCGGTGCGCTGACCTGGCACGCCCTCATCGTCAAAACCGTAGGACCCGCGCTCGCCGGGCAGAGTGGCATCGTCGACTACTGTCAAGCCCTCGACACCGATGCGCCGTCCCGGCTTGAGCAACGCCTGCAGCCGTTCGTTCTCGACCAGCTCATCGGCCTCGCTCAGATGGCCGAATGCCTCGTGGACAAACACGCCCGCCAGCAGCGGGTCAACAATCACCGTATATCTGCCGGCTGCGACCGGTTCGGCCTTCAGCAGCTCAACCGCCATTTTGCCGATTCTTTCCACCAGCGCTTCGCGGTTGCGCAGCGT
>CBFGJX010000029.1:0-14509 GCA_965649225.1 Caldifarciminota bacterium | reverse complement strand
GACGGCGATGTCGTCTTCCTCTACAGCCGCGTTGCCCTTGGCTCGAGCTGCACGGTCGGAATCGAGAATCAGAACCAGACCGTCGGTATTCAGTATCTCTATAACAACAACTACGACCCGGCGGCGGCCTGGCTGGGTGCCGGCCGGGCAATTCGGTTTACCACTCTGCCGCCGGTCGGTCGTGAACGGCCCTGGCTGGTGCTGAGCGGTGTCACGTTCAGCGACTCGCCTTACGGCAACGGCAATGGCCTGCTCGAGGCCGGCGAGACCCTGACGGTTCGCCTGACCGTGCGCAATCGCGGTGCTGCCGCTGCCACCGGTGCACAACTGCGGTTGCGCTCGCTGGAGCCGGACGGCGTGATGCTGGATTCGACCGCGGTGCTGGGCGACATTCCGGTTGGTGGCCAGGCGACCAATGGCAGTGATGAACTGGTGCTGCGGACGGTGCGGCTGCCGGCAGATTCAGTCATTGAGCTGGCAGTGGTTATAAGCGCCGAGGGCTATGCAACAACCGGTTACACATCGTTCGGTCTGGCCGGCGTCACGGCGATTGCCGGCCCGGCCCGCGAAACAGGCCGACTTCGGTTCGGACCGGTTCGGCCGCTGCCGTTGGTCAATCGCGGCACAGTTCAGTACGTGCTGCCCGCGGCCGGGGTTGTTGATTTGGCGCTGTTCGATGCCGGTGGCCGACGGGTTCGCACGCTGGACCAGGGCTGGCGTCAGCCGGGATTCTTTGTCGCCGGGCTGGACGGCAGTGGTCTGGCAACCGGAGTGTATTTCTGTCGGCTGAGCTTTGACGGGCCGGCGGGCAACATTACGCTGACCCGTAAAGTTCCGGTCGCACATTAGTACCCGGCTGCGTCGGTCGAGCGGCCGGGAGTCTGATTGTGGAGGCGGATGGGTGCTGGTGTGCCTGGCGGACTTCAAATCCGTATGGTCTGCGAAAAGTGGACCGGTAGGTTCGATTCCTACACGCCTCCGCCAGATTGAGGCTGCGCGCCGGACAACCGGCGCGCAGCTTTCTCAGCTGCGGGGTTGTTCCGGGTTTTGCCGGGCCCGGGCCAGCTCGGCATCGGTCTGGCGCAGATAGCAGGGCGTCAGACTTTCCAAATCGTCAACGGTTCCGGTAGCGATGTCGTTTCCGGCCAGCCGGGCAATCGCTGCCGGCCGGGGGTGGTCGAGGGCGACGGCAATGCAGCGGTATCCCTTGTCTTCCAGTCGTTGACGGCACAGCTCACGGCCGTTGCCGGTGATAACCAGTGTGGCGCCGGTCGGCAGTGTCGTTGCCAGCCACTCGGCAATACCGGCGGTGTCAACCGCTGCCGGTGCAAGCAGACAGCGGCCGTCCTGTTGCCACAGCGCCGCATAAAGCTGGTTCTTGCGGGCATCGACCACAGTCAGAACCGGTTCCGAGCCGGACTCGGTCACCGACGCCGCGAGTGCCGCAAGCGTACCAATGCCGCGCAGCGGACAGCTGCGTACCAGACAAACCGCCTTGGCCGCGGCCAGTCCGACGCGCAGCGAAGTGAACATTCCTGGCCCGATTGCCACGCCGACACCTTCGATGGCCTCCAAACCGCCAGGTGCTTTTACCAGTGCCTGCTCAATCAGCATGACAATCTTCTCGTTGTGGTCGGTGCCCGGGCCGAGCGACTGTTCAAACAGGATTGCCTGGCCGCGCACCAGCGCGGTGCCGGTCCACAGGCCGCTGGTTTCGATGCCGAGGATCAGTGGTTCACTCATTGCTGTCGGGACAGTTCAGGCGGACGATGTCGGCCAGCCCGCGCAGAACCAGGTCCCGGTCCAGTGTTGCCGCTCGGGGAAGCAGCCGGCGGCCACGGTCGGCGGCGCCACCGGTGACAATCAGCTTCGGCGGCTGGCTGGTCAGGCGGTCGCAGGCATTGATGGCTGAGGCCAGGCCGCCGGCAAGCAGATGCCACAGACCGGCAGTCAGCGCGGCTTTGGTGCTGCGGCCGGTCAGAGCGGCAGGACGGCGCAGGCGAAGGGCGGGCAGCACTGCGGTTGTCCTTGCCGGCAGTGTCTCCAGTGCGGCAATCCCGGGCAGAATCAGCCCGCCGCGAAACACGCCGGCTGCCGAGACGACATTGAGCGTTGTCGCGGTACCAAAGTCAATCACAATCAGGTTGGTGTGCCAGCGGTTGAATGCGCCGACCGCGGCGCAAACGCGGTCAGCACCAAGCTGGGAGCGGGGATACTCGTAGCGCAATCCGGTGGGCGTTGCAGGTTTCAGTACCAGCGGACTGACATGGTAACGCCGGACAAGCTGGCGGACCCAGCGACCGGTGAGACGGGGAACAACCGAGGCAACGCCAATCGCTGTCGGGGTCAAATCCGGCAGCATCGTGGCCGGGGCAGTGGCGCTGGGAGCGCTGCGACGCAGCACAATCCGCCGACCGGCAAAAGCGGCCAGCCGGATGCTGGTATTGCCCACCGCGACTGTCAGTATCACTGGGAAAGTCGGCGCACCTGACCGGCGGCAAGAACGACAATCCTGCCGCTGTCGGTGCGCAGGACGATGCGGCCCTCACGGTCAAGGTCAACGACCGTGCCGACGTGACGGCGCAGCATTGTCGTTACCTCGACCCGGCGGTGGAGCACGGCCGAACGTTCCTTGAGCTCTTTGACCAGCTCGTCAGTGCCGTTTGTCGTGACCGTGGACAGCAGCGCGAAAAATCCGTCCACCACCGGTTCGAGCAGTTCAAAAGGATTGTAGGTTCGGCCGGTAAGCTGCCGTAGTGAGACCGCTTCGGGCAGTTCGGGCGGGAATTCAGTTTGATTGACGTTCAGCCCGACCCCGACGGCAATTGCATCACGCCGGCGCTCGCAGAGGACGCCACAGAGCTTGCGGTCCTTGACCGTGATGTCGTTGGGCCAGCGAATCCGCGCCTCGATGCCGGTGGTGGCCGAAAGCGCGCGGGCGAGTGCCAGCCCGATGATGCTCGTGACCGCCTCGATCTGGGCCGTCTCGGTCGGAAAAATCAGCAGCGAGAATGTCAGGCTGTCATCATCGGAATACCACGGTCGGCGTAACCGGCCCCGGCCCCGGGTCTGGCGTCGGGCGATGACCACCGCCGGTTCGTGCCGGCCGGCCAGTGACAGAGCGTAATCGTTGGTCGAGGTGACGGTGTCGAGCAGATGCACCCGGCCAAACCGGGCCAGCCGTGCCAGTACCGGGCCGGGTAGTTCGGTCGGGCCGGGCATCACAACCTACTCGCCGGCAAGCCGGACCAGCTTCAGCCCGGCCGGACTGGATTCGGGTCGGACGAAATAAAGCCCGGGTGGCGCCGCAGCGCCGGTGGCATCACGGCCATCCCAGAGCCAAGCGCCCCTGGTTGCGGGCCACAGCTTGCGCACCAGTCGGCCGTCGGGAGCGAATACCAGCAGCGGTTCGGTCGTGAGTGTGCCGGCGAACCGCACCGGGCCGCGCCCGGGATTGGGCCAGGCGCGCAGGGCCGCGCGGGAGCGGGACAGGCCGGGCTCGGCGAGCGCTACCGGCGTCGTGTTCAGGAAGAGATGGTTGCCATAGCTGCGCACCCAGTTGGTCACGCCGAGGTCACAGCGGCCGGACCAGCGGTAGTGGATTCTCACGTTGCCGGTGCCGGCGGGCGGGGGAGTGGCAAAGCTCACCCACGCGCCCTGCGGGTCGGCACAGAAGCCGGAAGACGGTACGCGTGTGCCGCCGACGGTCACGCTGTCCAGAAACTGCAGCGGTGCGCGCGTGGCGCGAAACAGCTTGCGCACGCCGTTGCCGTCGAAGACGTCAACTCCGGCCTGCAGGTGGTCGTTGTTGACCTCGGTCCAGCTCAGCGCCTCGCAGACTAGATTGTTGGGATTGGCCGGGGACCAGGACCAGGTCGGCGTCGTGTCGAGCACGCCAGCGCGGTTCTCGAACACCACGACCGGTTCCCACCAGCCACCCGCGGCCAGCTCGGGAAAACCGTCGCCGTTGGCATCGCCCCAGGCCACGCACGACGAGTAGCGCTGACTGCGCAGCATCGTGAACGCGGCGATGGTGTCGAGACGGCCGGCGTTGTTGTGAAAAACTTTGATGCTGTTGGGTTCGCCGGTCTGGTTATTGGATGCAACCGCCAGGTCCAGAAATCCGTCGCGGTCATAGTCGCCGAACTCCAGTCGCAGCACCCAGCCGACTCCGGCGCGCGCGGTCCACGACGGGATGTCCTCCAGCACGCCGCTGTTGTTGCGGTACATCACCACCTTGCCCCAGTTCTGGGCGTTGTTGACCTGGCCGACGAAAAGCTCCAGGTCGCCGTCGTTGTCGATGTCGGCGAAGCGCACCGCGTCCGAGGGCAGGCCGTCGCGCGCGGTCCAGCAGGGCAGGGTGTCGAAGACTCCGCCGTTGTTGCGGTAGATGCGGGCCGAGTCGGTCTGGCTGGAGTAGGCGTCGCCGGCCGAGATGGCGAGGTCGAGGTCGCCGTCGAGGTCAAAGTCGCCCAGCGCACAGTCGAACGAACTGTGCGGGTCGCGGGCGCGCCACCACGGCGCCGGGCCGAGCGTGGCGCCGGTATTGCGGTAGATGCGCGCGAACAGGCCGCCGGTCGTGCTGGGCCCGAGGTAGGCGACCGCGAGGTCCACCAGACCGTCATTGTCCACGTCGCCGGCATAGCAGTGGCCGAAATTGCCCCGGTCCGACGAGCGCCATGACGCGACGGTCTCGAGCGTGCCGTTGCGGTTGAAGTAGACGCTGTTCTGGTCGTCGGCCATGTCGTTGCCGTTGGAGATGCAGTAGTCCAGCCAGCCGTTGGCGTCGATGTCGGCGAATGCCCCGCCGGTCGAATAGTCGTTGTCGCTTGAGGTCCACGACGGTGAACTGCCCAGCGGGATTGCGCCGGCGGCAACGGCGGCGAACACGCCCAGCAGCGCGGCGGCCCGAACCGCTCCGATGTCGGCAATCAAATGGCTCACGGCCTCAGTCTAGTATCGGCGTCGGACAGGGTCAAGCAAACGGCAGGCCGGCGCAGTGCGGCGGGGAATGGCGGTCAGGGCAAAATCACTCCGGCACGGTGGCGACAGCAGTCCGCTGTCGGTGCGAGGGAGCGGGTCTTGCCGATACGCTGTCCCGAAGCCGGCATTGGTTCGAAACCGGTGCTGATTGGGCGAGCGGGGCGATGCTCCGGACTGACCACCACCCGGCAGCCGTCCGTGTCAGCGAATACCGGCTCCGGCCTGAGTCCGGCCGCAGGGGGAACGGGGGGGGTGTTTGCGGCTTTTGCCTGTAAGTCATTGTCGGTTGGCGTCATAGCTTCGGTCTGTCCACCGCCGTCAGTTTAGCTTCACATTATAAGCCAGTCGGCGTCGGGTATCGCTCTGGCTGCTTCGCTGCTGCCTGCCGCCAGTTGCGCCAATCGGCACCGTACGGCGCTGGGCTTCTCTTGACGCAACCTTAAGGCTTTTCTATCCTTCGGCCTTACACGAAGTACAGACGGAGGCAGGCGAATGGCTCGAGGCAGAAAAAACAAATCCGACACCGGGGCCACCCTCGGGTTCGAGGCACAGCTCTGGCGGGCCGCTGACAAGCTTCGCGGCGTGATGGACGCGGCCGAGTACAAGCACATCGTTCTCGGTCTGATATTCCTCAAATACATCTCCGATGTTTTCGCCGAACGTTACGCCGAGCTCGAGCGTGCGACCGCCGACCCCAAGAGCGAGTGGTATGCCCGGGATGCCGCCCAGCGCAAGGAGACGCTTGAGGACCGCGATTCCTACACGATGGAGAAGGTGTACTTCGTGCCGCACCAGGCCCGCTGGTCTTACCTTCAGAGCCGGGCCAAGGACCCTAGGATCGGCCTGCTCATCGACGACGCGATGGACGCCATCGAGCGCGACAACCCCAAGCTCAAAGGTGTCCTGCCCAAGAACTACGCGCGCGAGCAGATTGACAAGACCACGCTCGGCGGGCTGATAGACCTCTTCGCCGGTGTCGGGCTTGGCGACAAAGAGAGCCGGTCCAAGGACCTGCTCGGCCGCGCTTACGAGTACTTCCTTACTCAGTTCGCCAGCGCCGAGGGCAGGAAGGGCGGTCAGTTCTACACGCCGCGCTGCGTTGTCCGTCTGCTCGTAGCGATGCTCGAACCGTTCAAGGGCCGAGTCTACGACCCGTGCTGCGGCTCGGGCGGGATGTTTGTCCAGTCCGAACGGTTCGTGCAGGAGCACGGCGGCAGAGTCAGGGACATATCGGTGTTCGGGCAGGAGCGCAACCAGACGACCTGGCGGCTGTGCATGATGAACCTCGCCCTGCGCGGCATCGAAGGCAACATCGCCTGGAACAATGAAGGCTCGTTTCACAACGACGCATTCCCTGACCTCAAGGCCGACTTCATACTGGCCAACCCACCGTTCAACGACGACGAGTGGGGCGGGGAGAGGCTTGTCAACGACAAGCGCTGGAAGTATGGCGTGCCGCCGGCGGGCAACGCGAACTTCGCCTGGGTCCAGCATTTCATTCACCACCTCGCGCCCACGGGCTCGGCCGGCTTTGTACTGGCCAACGGCTCGATGTCGTCCAACCAGTCGGGCGAAGGCCAAATCCGCAAGAACATCATCGAGGCCGACCTTGTTGACTGCATGGTCGCCCTGCCCGGTCAGCTCTTCTACTCGACCCAGATACCGGTCTGCCTGTGGTTCATCGCTCGTGACAAGAAGGGCGGCAAGCTGCGCGACCACCGGGGCGAGACATTGTTCATCGACGCGCGCAAGCTGGGTAAGATGGTCGACCGCACCCACCGGGAACTGACCGATGACGATATCAAGAGAATCGCCGACACCTACCACGCGTGGCGCGGGCAGAAGGGCGCGGGCAAGTACAAGGACATTGCCGGGTTCTGCAAATCGGCAACACTGGACGAGATTCGCCGCCACGGCCACATCCTCACTCCCGGCCGCTACGTCGGGGCCGAGGCACAGCCCGAGGACGACGAACCGTTCGCCGACAAGATGAAGCGGCTCACGGCAGAACTGGAAAGGCAGTTCAAGGAGTCGGCGAGGCTGGAGAAGGAGATTCGGAAGAACCTGAAAGGGCTGGGGTATGGCGGCTAAGGCGATACCGCCGCCCGAGGTGGCGCTACGTCGGATCTTGGTTTACTACTCGGGTTGGGACGATGAGCTACTGCCGGACCTGGTCAAGCTCTCGAAGCGGGCGAAGCGGCGCGGGTACTACACCAAGCCTGAGTTCATGGCTGTGTGCGAGCGGAAGTCGGCGCGGCCGCGGCACCTGTTCAACAGGAACAGCGACGAGTTCATTCGAGCGACGACAGCCGCGGTGCTCAAAACTTCCTACGAGAAGCGCAGGATGCAGAAGCTGGACGACATGTGGGGCGTCAACATCCCGGTAGCTGCGTGCATCCTCACGTCCATCGACCCGAAGATTTACGGGTTCATCGACATACGAGACTGGCAGGCGCTCTACTGGCTTGGCGTGGTGAAACGCAATCCCCGCGGCCGCGACTTCTCAATCGACGACTGGCTTCAGTTCCTCTACCGTATGCGGTACTGGGCCAGGAGGCTCAAGGTGACGGTTCGTAGGCTTGAGATCTGCCTCTACTGGTTCCACGGTCAGTTCCTGCAGCGCGGAGCGCTGTACGACAAGGCCCAGAGACCAGATCTCGGGCTGACGCCCGCGCAGCGTAGGAAGCTGAGCTGGCTTCTGGACTGACTATGCCGAGCGAGTGGCGGGAGATGCCCTTTGGCGAGGCCGTTCAGGTGAACCCGCCGACCGTTCTTACTCGGGGCAAACCTTATGGCTTCGTCGACATGGACGCAGTGTCGCCGGGTTCGCGGTTTGTCGGGGCATCTGAAGCACGCACGTTTGATGGCGGAGGCTCGCGGTTCGAGCACGGCGATACTCTAATGGCTAGGATCACCCCGTGTCTAGAGAACGGCAAGATAGCACGTTTCGCAGGCGCAACCGCAGACGAGGTCGCGTTCGGTTCAACTGAGTTTATCGTGATCCGCGGCCGCCCCGGAGTTACCGACAATGACTTCGCCTACTACCTGACGCGCTCGGAGTATGTCCGTAGCTACGCCATATCCCAGATGACCGGAAGCTCTGGGCGCCAGCGCGTTCCGACAGCAGCCCTTGCCTCGTTGGAGGTGGCAGTTCCACCTCTTCCAGTCCAGCGTGCCATCGCTCGCATCCTCGGCGCGCTGGATGACAAGATTGAGCTGAACCGGAAGATGAACGAAACGCTGGAGCAGAAGGCCCGGGCAATCTTCAAGTCCTGGTTCGTGGACTTCGACCCGGTCCGCGCCAAAGCCGCCGTGCGCCGCCGGCATCCGAAGTGGACAGACGCGCAGGTCAGCCGCGCTGCCTGCCCCGGATTGAAACCCGAAATCGCCGCCCTGTTCCCCGACTCCTTCCAAGACTCCGAACTGGGCGAGATACCGAAGGGGTGGAAGGTGGATGCTTTGGAGCAGCATGTTCACGTAGAGAAGGGCCTGAGCTACAAGGGCGAGGGACTGGCTGACGAAGGGTTGCCGCTTCATAACCTCAACTCTGTTTACGAAGGCGGCGGCTACAAACACGAGGGGTTGAAGCACTACACCGGCGAGTACAGGGACCGACACGTTGTCAAAGCTGGCGACCTCATAGTGGCGAATACGGAGCAGGGCTTCGACTACCTCCTCATTGGTTTTCCGGCGATTGTCCCTCACTGCTACGGCGACGACGGCTTGTTCACGCACCACCTGTACCGAGTTCGCCCGCTGCCTGCGTCGCCTTTGACGCCGCGGTTCCTCTACTTCCTGTTGATGTCGCACGACGTGCGAGAGCAGGTCATCGGCTGCACTAACGGCACGACGGTCAATATGCTAGCCGCTGATGGACTCAGACGACCGGAATTCCCGATGCCGCCGGCCGAACTGGTCGACAGGTTCGACCGGCTTGCCACTCCGACGTTCGACCTGATGGAACAGAATGTTGCCCGATCCCGCACCCTTGCCGCCATCCGCGACGCGCTTCTGCCGAAGCTGATGTCGGGAGAACTGCGAGTGGAGAGCGACGAAGTTCGAAGTGCGAACGGCGAACGGCGAAGTGCGAAAGACGAAGTACGAGGTGGAGATTGAATGACCCGCTGTTCAACGCTCAGACTTCGTCGCTCGCGCTTCGGTCTGACGCGCTCCTGCCGATTTGGTGGTCGATACCGGGGGATTCGCTAAAGCGATAGGAGGTTCGGATGGGACTGTTCTATGATGGTAAGGGTGGTTCCGCGCAGAACATACGATACTACTCGGAGCGAGGGGTTATGTCGCATTTCTTCGGGAGTATCGACGGCGCTGGACTGAAAGCGCTTTTGGAAGTGTCCCGCAATTCAGCAGGAGTCAATCTGCTGGAAGGGGTCGGCGGCGAGTTCGAGTCCTATCGTGTTTACACCGAGTTCGAACTGCGCCCGAAAGGATTCGGATGTCCCGACGCAGGTCTCCTTGTAAGATGCGCACAGCGAGCGTCGTTTGTCTTCGTCGAGGCGAAATGCCTCCCATTCGACAAGTCTTTTGTGGATCCATCGCAACAGTCCAAGATGTTCAACAGCAGCATCAATGGGCAGCTTGAACTGAAGTGGAGATTCATTCACGCCCTTGAGGCTTGCAGGGGGCGTAAGGATGGACTTGTGACTGAGCAGTTCGTGTCCAGAGAATTCCTGAATCATTACCGGGCGACCGATAGGTTCTATCACTTCCCAAAAGAGAAAAGACGAGACGCGGCGTGGCAGTTATCGGCGTGTCAACCTTGGAGGAACCCTGAAGCCCTTGGCTGAGGACTTGCTCTCGGTGGATGGCGGGTTCTACCAACTGGCCATAACCGCGGACAGGGAGATACCCAAGGAGGAGAAGTTGGCGAAAGTTCGATTGACTGGAGGCGATGCGAAGTCCGTGTTGTTCTGGGCGCCTTACGGCCACCTGACCGGTACGATGACATCCGTTACGCCTCACCTCGCAAGATATGACAGGTAGTGCAACCTCAGTCACCGAGTGGAGTCCGACGCCGTGCGACCAACATCATGGTTGAGCGCTTCTCCGAGTCCGTCGTCGAAGACGCTGCGCTGGCCTGGTTGGCTGAGCTGGGCTGGGGGGTGAAGCACGGGCCGGAGATTGCGCCGGGCGAGTTGTTCGCCGAGCGGCAAAGCTACGACGATGTTGTCCTGCGCAGGCGGTTCAGCGACGCGCTGGCGCGGCTGAACCCGGGCCTGCCCGAGGACCTGCTTTTCGAGGCCGAGCGGCGGGTGCTAGTGCCGGATTCGCCGCTGCTGGCGATGAACAACCGGCAGTTTCACCGCTGGCTGGTGGACGGCATCACCGGCGAGTACCGGGCCGCGGACGGCGAGATGCGCGGGCATCCGGTGCGGCTCGTGGATTTCGACGACCCAGACAACAATGACTGGCTGGCGGTGAACCAGTTCACCGTCGTCGAGAACGGGCATAACCGCCGGCCGGACATCGTGCTGTTCCTCAACGGTCTGCCCCTGGCCGGCATCGAGCTGAAAAACCCGGCCGACGAGGGCGCGGACATCTGGTCCGCGTACGGGCAGTACCAGACTTACAAGGCCGAGATTCCCTCACTTTACATTTACAACGAGGCTTTGGTGATATCCGACGGGCTTGAGGCCCGGATGGGTACGTTGACCGCGGGCAAGGAGTGGTTCCTGCCCTGGCGCACCATTGACGGGCAGGAGGTCGAGCCGAGCTCGCGGCCCCACCTCGAGGTGCTGCTGCGCGGGGCGTTTGACCGGCGGCGGTTTCTGGACCTGGTGCGCTGGTTCATCGTTTTCGACGACGACGGGTCGGGTCGGTTGGTCAAGAAGATGGCTGGGTATCACCAGTTCCACGCGGTGCAGGCCGCGGTGGAGGCAGTGGTGCGTGCGTCGCGGCCTTCGGGCGACCGCCGGGCCGGCGTCGTCTGGCACACGCAGGGGTCGGGTAAGAGCCTGACGATGGCGTTTTTTGCCGGCCGGGTGGTCGAGCATCCCGCGATGGAGAACCCGACGCTGGTGGTCATCACCGACCGCAACGACCTGGACGACCAGCTTTTCAATACGTTCTGCGGATGCGCCGAGCTGCTGCGTCAGCAGCCTGTGCAGGCCGAAAGCCGGGAGCACCTGCGGGCGCTGCTGCAGGTTGCCTCGGGCGGCGTGGTGTTCACGACGATACAGAAATTCCTGCCTGAGGTGAAAGGAAAGGCGGCGGCGCTGTCGCAACGTCGAAACATCGTGGTCATCGCTGATGAGGCGCACCGCAGTCAGTACGACTTCATCGACGGGCTGGCGCGCTGGATGCGTGATTCGTTGCCCAACGCGTCGTTTATCGGGTTCACGGCTACGCCGATTTCGTCCGCCGACCGCGACACAAGGGCTGTATTCGGTGACTACATCAGCATCTACGACATCCAGCGCGCTGTCGAGGATAAGGCGACCGTGCCGATTTACTACGAGAGCCGACTGGCCAGGATTGACCTGCCCGAGGCTGAGAAGCCGAGGGTTGACGCCGAGTTTGAGGAGGTGACCGAACAGGAGGAAGTCGACCGGCGCGAGCGGCTGAAAACGCGCTGGGCGCGACTGGAGAAGGTGGTCGGGGCTAAGAGACGCATCGCTGAGGTGGCACGGGACCTGGTCGAGCACTGGGAGAAGCGGCTGGAGGCGATGGACGGCAAGGCGATGGTTGTATGTATGAGCCGGCGCATCTGCGTTGACCTTTTCAATGAGATTGTTCGGCTGCGGCCGGGCTGGGCCGGAGACGATGAGACCGGCCGGGTCAAGGTCGTAATGACCGGTTCGGCCACCGACCCGCCCGAGTGGCAGGCGCACATTCGCAACAAGGAGAAGCGCCGGCAGCTCGCTGAGCGATTCAAGGACCCGAATGACCCGTTTCAGATCGTGATTGTCCGTGACATGTGGCTGACCGGGTTCGACGCGCCTTGCCTGCACACGATGTATCTGGACAAGCCGATGCGCGGACACGGGCTCATGCAGGCCATCGCGCGAGTGAACCGGGTGTTCCGCGACAAGCCGGGCGGTCTGGTTGTGGACTATATCGGCATCGCCGATTCGCTGAAGAAGGCGCTGGCCGACTACAGCGAAAGTGGCGGCCGTGGTAAGCCGGCCTTCAGTCAGGAAGAGGCTGTGGCCAAGATGCTGGAGAAGTACGAGGTCTGCTGTGCGCTGTTCCACGGCTTTGATTGGTCGGACTGGACCGGCACGCCGGCTCAGCGGCTGGCGCTGCTGCCGAGGGCGCAGGAGCACATCCTGAGCCAGGAGGATGGTCAGGAGCGGTTTGCACAGGCGGTGAAGGAGCTGTCGATCGCCTTTGTTCTGTCGGTTCCACACGAGGAGACACGGCGTATCCGCGACGATGTTGGGTTCTTCCAGGCGGTTCGCGCTGCACTCGGGCGCAGATCATCGGCCAGGAGCCTTGCCGACGAGGAGCTAGACCAGGCTATCAAGCAGATAGTGTCGCGGGCGATTGCGGCCGACAGACCGATTGACATTTTCGCCGAGGCCGGATTGAAGAAGCCGGACATTTCGATCCTTTCTGACGAGTTTCTGGCCGAGGTGCGCGGGTTGCCGCAGAAGAACCTGGCGGTCGAGCTGCTGCGCAAGCTGCTGGCCGACGAGATTAAGGTCCGGTCGCGCACGTTCCTCGTGCAGTCGCGTTCCTTTGCCGAGATGTTGCAGCGTACAATCGTCGAGTACCACAACCGAACCATCGAGACGCTGGAGGTTATCAACCGGCTGATTGCGCTGGCACGGGAGATGCGCGAGGCCGCTGAGCGCGGAGCGAAGCTGGCGCTGTCCGACGATGAGCTGGCGTTCTACGACGCGCTGGAAACCAATGACAGTGCCGTCAGCGTACTGGGTGACGAGGTGTTGAGAACGATTGCCCGTGAGGTGGCCGACACCATCCGCAAAAACGTCACTATCGATTGGACGCTGAAGGAAAGCGCTAGGGCGAGGCTACGCGTGCTGGTGAAGCGGGTGCTGCGCAAGCACGGCTACCCGCCGGACAAACAGGCGCAGGCGATTCAGACTGTACTGCAGCAGGCCGAGCTGGTTGCCCAGCGCTGGGCCGCATGAACCAGATGCAGGACAACTGTCCGTGTGTGTCCTTGACCCGGGCAGGGCGCCGCGAGTAAGATTTGGCGTGAACCGAACCGGGCCGGTCGTTACGAGGCCGGGCGGCGGGCGAAGCGAATGAATCCCGATTCAGAATCGAGGTGTAGCCAGTGATGGGTTTGCGGTTTGTCGTTTTTGTTGCGCTGGCGGCCGTTCTGGCCGGTTGCCCGCGCGACCGGGCCCCGCTGATAACCGAGCTGCGGGCCGAGCCGGATTCGGTGACGCGGTCGGGCGTGGCGCGGCTTTTCTGTTCGGCCGAAGACCCGGGCGGCGGGGCGGTGGTGATCGAGTGGCGGGCACGGCTGGGCGAGGTGCGGCCGGATACGGGCCGGTCGTCTTTGTATATCGCGCCGAATATGAACGCGGTCGATACGGTGAGCGTGACCGTGACCGGTGAAGCTGGCCGGGCGGCCGAGTCGTCGCTGGTCATCACTGTTGCCGAAGGTCTGTGCGGCGGCAGGCCGCGGTTTTTGACCGCCACGGCCGCAGTGCTTCTGGCGGCGGATTCGCAACGGGTGTACTTCGCCGAGTTCACGGACGGCGGGTATGTCGTCCGCTGGTGGTGTGGCGGGTGCGCGGGTGATTCCGGGGTCGTGGCAAGCCGCGCTGGCGTTGCCCGGGCGCTTGGGTATCACCGGGGCCGGGTGTGGATGCTGGAGCAGGACGCGGCCGGACCCGGAACGCGCATCGTCGGGCTGGACCGGACGGGTGGCGCGGCCGATACGGTGTTTGAGTCGAACAGTGCGGGTTTTGAGCCGACCGCGCTGGCGGTGTCGGATGATGGCGTTTTCTTTTCGTGGATTGAGCGTGAAGGAGAGACGCTGAGGTCCGGAGTTTCGCTGGTTCCGGCCAGCGGTGGTGCGATGGAGACGCTGTTTTCCATTGCGGGTGTTGCACCGAATGACCGGGTGGTCGGTCGTGTGGCGGCCGTGCCGGGCGTGGTGGTGTTTGCGGTCGTGGCGCCGACGTCGGACAGCTGCGAGATTCGCAAGCTCACGCTGGCGACGCGACAGAGTGAGCCACTGGTGCCAGGCGGGTTTGTGGCGCCGGGCAGGTTGTCGGAGCGTGACGGGCTGGTCATTGTCGGTTCGAGCGTGTACTGGTCCGAGTCCGGGCCGGGCCGGCTGGGACATGTGGGTCTGGATGGCAGCGGCCGGCGTTACGTGCTGGAAGGTGGCGGGCCGGCTGATGGGATCGAGCTGCTGGCCGGAGCCGATGGGCCGGGCGGGTCCGGGGCGCGGGTGTTCTGGTCGGTGCCCGGAGATTTGCGGGCGCTGGTGGCACCGAGCGGGGATGTGCTGTTGGACCTGGACCGGGGCGCGGGGCAGGTGCTGGCACTGGCTGCATCCAGTGAAGGGGTTTATTTCAGTTAC
>CBFGJX010000028.1:0-25896 GCA_965649225.1 Caldifarciminota bacterium | reverse complement strand
TGAGCGTCAAGAATCTCCTTGCGGACCTCAGTCGGCCCGGGTATGAAGAGCTTCTTATGCATAAGTCCTCCGGGTATCTCTGAACCTGTTCGGCCAATCCGCCGACCCCGTCTTGCGGTCGACAGCCAGAATCCTGCCGTTATCCGGCAATCAGTTTTACTCTAACCTCACGCCGGCGCGGCCCGTCAAACTCGCAGAAGAAAACCGCCTGCCAGCGTCCGAGCACCAGCCGGCCGTCCGCCACCGGCAACGTCACGCTGTTACCGACCAGCGTTGCCTTGACGTGCGCGTCGGCATTGCCTTCGGCATGAGCATAGCCGGCCGAGCGCGGTACCAGCCGGGCGAGACCGCTGATGATATCGGCAGCAACGTCCGGGTCATAGCCCTCGTTCACCGTCACCGCTGCCGTTGTGTGCGGCACTGTCAGAAAGCAGACGCCCGCGGTAATTCCGGACTCCGCGATCGCCTCGTTGACCATCGCCGTAATGTCGACCAGCTCCTCGCGGCGGTCGGTTTTGATCGCAATGGTCTTCACGCGGTACCCAATCATATTTGGCTCACCAAACGTGTCAACCCGAAGCCGACTTCCTGCAGACAGCAAGCTCGCAGCAGCTTGCCTGTCTTCGGTCGGCGGCTATAATCGGCCACCCGGTCCGGCCGGCAACAACAGGAGGCAATATTGGATCTGTTTGATAAGTGCCGTCAGTTCGACATGATGCTGCAGTTTGTCCGCGCCCAGGGACGTTTTTTCTACAGCCGCTCGATCGAGCCCGCCGCCACGCCAGTCGCCCGTCGCAACGGCCGCGAACTCGTCAACCTCGGCTCCAACAACTACCTCGGGCTGACCGACGACCCGAAGGTGAAAGCGGCGGCCATCGCCGCCATCGAGCGTTACGGCACCGGCGCGGCCGGCTCGCGCCTGTTGACCGGCACCACGCCCCTGCACCTCGAGATGGAACGGCGCCTCGCCCAGTTCAAGCAGGCCGAATCGGTCGTATCGTTCTCGACCGGCTTCATGGCCCTTTCGGCCACGGTCGCCACACTCGCCGGCGAGTCCGACATCATTTTCTCTGACGAACTCAATCACGCCTCAATCATCGACGGCTGCCGCCATTCCCGCGCTCGGACAGTTGTCTACCGGCACAACGACATCGCTGACCTCGAAGCCAAGCTCAAGGCCGCACCGGCTGATTCCGGCCGGCTGATTGTCACCGACGGCGTGTTCTCGATGGAAGGCGACATCTGCGACCTGCCCGCCCTGCACCGGCTTGCCCAGGAATACAACTGTCGCCTGATGATTGACGACGCTCACGCCACCGGCGTGCTCGGTGCCACCGGCCGCGGCACCGCCGAACACTTCGGACTCGAGGGCAAAATCGACATCGTCTCCGGCACGCTTTCCAAATCTCTCGCCGCGGTCGGCGGTTTCACCGCCGCCCCGCAGGCCGTTACCGACTTCCTGCGCTACAACGCCCGGATGTCGATCTTCTCGGCCAGCCTGCCGCCGTCGGTGCCAGCAACCGTCCTCGCCGCGCTCGACGTGCTCGCCGCCGAACCCGAACGTGTCGCGCGCCTCCACGCCAACGCCCGCTTCATCGCCGAGCGGCTTGCCGCCGACGGGTTCAAAACCGCCTACCGCGGCACCCCGATACTGCCGATTTTCATCGGTGACGACGACAAGACTTACCAGCTGGCCGGCCGGCTCGAACAGGAAGGCGTCTTCGCCAACCCGGTCGTGTATCCGGCCGTTCCCCGCGGCTCCAGCATCATCCGCATCAGCCTGATGGCGACGCACACCGAAGAACAGCTCGGCCACGCCGCCGACAAGTTCCGGCTCGTCGGCCGCGAACTCGGCATCGTCTAGCCACATGACCGGCACGGTCTATCAGGCCTTTGCTGCCGCCGCGAAACAACACGCCGGCCGACCGGCCCTGCTGCGCAAAACCGACGGCCGCTATCAGCCGGTCACTTTCTCCGAACTGAGCCGGATAGTGGACGAAGTCGCCGCCGGACTGGCCCAGCGCGGCGTCCGTCCCGGCGACCGCGTTGCCATCTACTCTTACAACCGGCCCGAATGGGTCGTAACCGACCTAGCAGTCACCAAACTCGGTGCCGTGCTGGTGCCGATTTACCACACCCTGCCCGAGCCATCGGTACAGTACATTCTGCGTGACGCCGGCGTCGGCCACCTGATTGTCGAAACCGCCGAGTTGTTTGCCGCGGTCAGCCGTATCCTTCCCGACCTCCCCGACCTCAAAGACATCATCACGCTGTTCTCCTTCGAACGTGTCAGCCGGACCGGCAAGAATCTCTTTTCTTTTGAACTGTTGCGCGAAGAGGGCAGCCGGGCGCTTCTTGCCAACCCCGGACTGGCTCAAGCCTACCAGCCCGCGCCCGACGACCTCTTTACGGTTTGCTATACCTCCGGCACGACCGGCGAACCCAAGGGTGCGATGCTCTCTCACCGCAACGTACTGAGCAACGCGCTGGCCGGTGCGGCCCGTTTCGGCGTCAATGAGAACGACGTGCTGGTATCATTCCTGCCCCTGTGTCACATGTTTGAGCGCACCTGCGGTTACTATGCGGTACTGCTTTCCGGCGGCTGCATCGCCTACGCCGAATCAACTCAGACAATCGCCCGCGACGTCAAGGCTGTCCGGCCGACAGTGCTGATCGTGGTCCCGCGCGTCCTAGAGAAAGTTTACAACACCGTTCGCGAGCGCGTGCTCACCGGCCCGGCCTTCCGCCGCTGGCTGATGGTGCAGACACTCAAAGTCTATGGCCGTCGCTACGGACTGCGTTCACGCGGACAGCCGGTCCCGTTCGGGTTGCGGCTCGCTGCGCGGCTGTTGTGGCTCTTGGTCGTCCGCCGCCTGCACGCCCTTGCCGGCGGTCGCTTGCGCTGTCTCGTCTCCGGCGGGGCGCCGCTCGACCGGCGGCTTGGCCGGATTCTGCGCAGCCTCGACTTCAACATCTACGAAGGCTACGGCTTGACTGAAACTTCCCCGGTCGTCTGTTCAATGATGCCGGGCGATGAACGGATCGGTACTGTTGGCAAACCACTCGACAGTGTCGAGATTCGCATTGGTCCGGATTCCGAAATCCTCGTTCGCGGCCCCAACGTGATGAAAGGCTACATCAACAAACCGGATGAAACCGCCCGGGTCATCGACGCCGAAGGCTGGTTTCATACCGGGGACCAGGGCCGCTTCGACGAACGCGGCAATCTTGTCATCACCGGCCGCATCAAGGAACTGATCGTCAACTCCTACGGCAAGAACATCGCGCCGGTGCCGATCGAACAGAAACTCACCGCCTCCGACTTCATTGAACAGGCCATGGTCTACGGCGACCGCCGGCCTTACCTTGTTGCCCTGATTGTACCGGCGCCGATCGCGCTGGAGGACTGGTGCCGCCGACAACACATCAGCACTGCCGACCGGCTCACAGTGCTCGACCATCCGCAGGTAGTTGAACTCTACAATCGTGAAATCGAACGCGCCTTGAAAGACTGCGCCCAGTATGAACAGGTTCGTGCCTTCCGGCTGATTCCCGACCCTTTCACCGTCGAAAACGGACTGCTTACCCCCTCCTTCAAACTGCGCCGTCCCCAGATTGCCGCTGCTTACCGAGAAACGATCGAAAGACTGTACGAAAACCGCTGACCCGTGGAGTTACCGGCCGGGCTGCTTGCTCTGACATTGCTGCTGTCTGGCGGTCAGCCCGAAACGCTGCTCCTGCGCAGCCGCTGGTATCTTGACCACCGCCACATCAATCGTGCCTTTCTCGATTCCGCCTTCACTGTTGCCGCCCGGGCCCGGGCGTTCAACCCGTGGCACGAGGCGACGGTCGCACTGCACTGCCACCTGCTGATGGAAAGTGCCGGCGTTGCGACGAACCGCAGCGACCGCATCCGCCTTTTGCTGCGCATGCAGGCAGTCGCTGAATCGCTGCGCCAGCGCCACCCCGCCGGTGCCGAAGGCCACTACTGCTGGGCAACCGCCACCGCTCAGCTCGGCCTGGCCCGGCCGAGTCTGGCCGCTCTGCGTACTCTCCCGGAGGTGCGCCGGGCCTACGGCCGTGCCCTTGAAATCAATCCGAACCATGTCGGCGCTCTCTACGGCCAGGCGATGCTCTGGGCCGGGCCACCGCGCTTCGCCGGCGGCAATCCTGAACTGGCCGACAGCCTGCTGCGACAGGCGATTGCCCTTGACCCGCATCTGACGATGCTGCGGGTTGCCCGCGCCCGGCTGCTTGTCAAGGCGAAACGCCGCGCCGAAGCACGAGCCGAGCTGAGCACGGTACTGAACGAAACCAGCCCGAGCGTGCCGGCGGCCTACTGGCTGAACGACCGCCAGGCTGCCCGGACACTGCTGCAGGAACTGGAAGAACTCCGATGAAAATCAGCGCTGTTTGTCCGCATGTCCGCACCTTTTGTTTCCCCATGCTCGAAACTTGGAACCCGTGTTCCCAAGAGGACAAAGATGGCAAACACAACCGAAAACCTCAAAGCGGCCTTTGCCGGCGAAAGCCAGGCCAACCGCCGCTATCTCGCCTTCGCGAAGAAGGCTGAACAGCAGGGCCTGCCCGGCGTTGCGAAGCTCTTTCGCGCTGCGGCCGAGGCTGAAACCGTTCACGCTCACGCCCACCTGCGCGTGCTCGGCGGCATCAAGGACACGGCCGACAACCTCAAAGAGGCCATCGCCGGCGAGCACCACGAGTTCGCCTCGATGTACCCCGAATTCCTCGCCGTGGCCAGGGCCGAAAATAACCCCGCCGCCCAGAAAAGCTTCGAGTTCGCCCTCGCGGTCGAGAAAATCCACCACCAGCTCTATTCCGACGCGCTGACCGCGGTCCAGTCGGGCAGAGACCTGCCTGCCGCCGACATCTGGGTCTGCAGCGTCTGCGGCAACACTGTCTGGGGTACGCCGCCCGAGAAGTGTCCGGTCTGTGGCGTCGCCCACGACCGGTTCACCCGCATCGACTGACCTCTTATCAGTCCCTGAAGCCGCAGGGCGGGTCCACTTAGGAACCCGCCCTGCCGCGCAGAAATCTGATCAGTCCAGGTCCAGACTGGCATCCGGTCTCGGCTCGGCCGGCCCGGCGCGCACGCCAACCCCCAGCCCCTCAACCGCCTCCTCGACCGGCGCTGTCAGTGCCGCCGATGCCTGACGCGACCGCAAAGCACCGATCCGTTCCAGTGATTCGGCGATGATGCGCACCCGGGTTTCAGCTGCCGCCCGCCGATTGATGATAATCATCCAGCAATCGCGCAGCCGGCACATCCCGCCCTCACCGGTGACGTCATCGTAAATCAGTCTAACCCCCTGCTCCCGGCAGCTTTGCTCCAGTGCCTCCAGCCGTTTCTTTATTGTCATCGCCACCCTCTCTCGCTGCACCAGCGGACAATCTCGGTCAGACCCCGCTGCAGTGGATACTCCGGCTCAAAGCCCAGTTCGGTCCGCGCCCGTTCAGGGCTGCAGAGCCAGCATTCCTGTACCAGCTCACGCGCCTTGTCACGATTGACAAACGCACCGCTTGGATTCAACCACTCACTCACTGTCGCAACCGCAAAAACAAACCACCGCGGAACCGCAATCCGCACCACTGGATGGCCGAACAGTTGCCGCCCCAGCGCCGCCAGCTCCGCTCCGGTGTGCGGCACACCATCCGAAACCAGGTACACCGCTCCCGGCGTCGTCTCACGCTCAGCGCACAGCACTGCCGCCCGCGCCGCATCCCGGACATAGATTGCCGAAAACCAGCCGGACGGGTCAAGCAGTATTCCCCGGCGCAGCGCATTGACAAAAATCTTCGTGCTGGCATCACCCGGGCCGTACACCATCGGCAACCGCAGAATTACCGTGTGCAACCGGTCACTCATCGCCTGCATCAACCGCTCGGCTTCCAGCTTGGCCGCGCCATAGCGGCTCACCGGCCGGGGACACTGGTTCTCGGTCGTTGGCTGCTGCCGCGACTCGGCCGGTCCGCACGCCGCGGTACTGGAAAGAAACACCAGCCGCTGCACCCCGGCGGCAGCGCTTGCCTCGGCGACATTGCGACTGCCGGCAATGTTCACCGCATCCAGCCGATGGCTCGGCTTCAGCTCGGCCGCGGCATGAAACACCCAGTCACAGCCATCAACCGCCCGGTCCAGCGCCGCGCGGTCACAGACATCGGCCGTCACGACTGTCGCCGCCACACCCTGCAGCCGGTCCCGGCGGCTGGTCGCCCGCACCATCGCTCTGACCTCGTGTCCGCGCTCAACCAGCAGCCGGCAAAGATGTGAACCGATGAAACCGCTCGCCCCGGTCACCAGCGCCTTCATCTAGCCCAAACGCGGCGCTATCACCCGCTCGAAATAGTCCCGCGCTGCCAGCGCCGCCTCTTTCGGCCTCACCTCGAAACTCAGCGTCGCGTTCGTACCGGCAAGCATCGACAGCAAAGGCACGAAGTCAATTCTGCCGGCTCCGGGCACCAGATGCTCGTCGCGCACGCCGTTGTTGTCGTGAATGTGACAGTGCCAGACGTGCTTCAGGTGTCCTCGGAAAAACTCCTCCTCGGCCTGCCGTTCCTCTGGCTTGAGAATATTGACATGCCCCAGGTCGTAGCAAAGCCCGAGCCAGCCGCCCAGCAGCCGACCAAGCAGTTTGCGAACGAACGGGTAGCGGAAACCGCCGACATTCTCCACGCACAGTCGGGCACGATGCCGGGCATATTCTTTCAGCTCGGTCAGCGCCGAACCCACCAGCCGGCGGTAGAAATCGGGAAAGTAGTCGTGCGGCCAGACATAGCCCCCGGCCTGACCATAGTGCATCTCATACCCGAGATGCATTACGGCCCGGCTGATGCCGGCGTCGTGGCACTGCTCCAGCAACCGCTTCATCTCTTTCACTCCGGCATCGACCACCCGCTGGCTCGGCACAAAAAACGATGTCCCCTCGATTGCATGCACCACCAGTGTCAGCCGGTGACGGCGGGACGCATTCCGGATCCGCGTCCGCTCCCGCGCCCGCTCGAGCTGCAGTGCAAAATGCCGATTGCCGAGGTTGAGCTCCAGGGCCGGAAAAGAATTCGCCGCGGCAAACTCAATCGCCGCAACGATGTCGTCAAAATCGAAAAGCACCTGCAGGCCGAGACGCCGGCGGATGCTGTCGGCTGCGCGCATGGCCGATTGTCTGTCTTTCCGCCTTTCGGTCAAATCAAACCGGCCCACCCGAAGCCCCGAAACCCTTTCGCCGTCAGTAGGTCGGATCGGGAATATCCAGAACCTTATAGCGCAGTGCGTCCAGCACTGGCTTCTTCAGCTCGCGCGCAATCCACTTGTTCTCGACCACCATCGCTTCGCGCCGCAGCGTCTCGCCACTGAACCGCTTCTTCTTTTTCCAGAGCTCGCGGCAGAAGTTCAGGTAGCCAATGTAGGTGTGGGTCGGCACCCCGGCCTCGCCGAGTACCTCCTTGGCCTTGTTCTCCAGTTCGGCCAGCTCCTCCTGCACCTCGGTTTGCTTCGCGACCATCCGCTCGCGCCGCGCATCCACGAGCTTCTTGATGGTCTCGGTATTGTACTTCAGGTTGTAGTTGTAGACGCGGTCGACCCCGGACTTCACTCCCACGAGTACGCTCCTTTCCCTGCACGCCGCAGCGGCAAGCCAGCCGCCGCCGCGCGCGCCTCGACCAGTCCTGAAAACGACGCCATAACGCCCCGACTCTAGCGAAATCAGACCGTTCTGTCAACACCGAGCAACCCGCTTACTGCTCACCATCTAACCCATCAACCAACTAACCAACCAGCCTAACTCTCATACCTACCACCCCAGCATCTAACCATATAACCATCAAACACTTATACAACAAATAACCTGATCCGCAGGGCTAGCCCCCACCCTAGCCCCCCGGCAGTATACCAGTCCGAACATCAAACAGCACACAAAGCAGTCCAACTAGCAGATAGAATAGCCATCCGATGCGCTAATTACCGGCCTGATATTGGACCAACCAAAAAGGCATTCCATCAGCCAGCCGGACCAATACCTTACACAGAAGCACTAGTGGTTTGTATCCCTTGTGCTATGCTCATTTATTAGAATTACTTACGGCTCGGTCACTCGACTCAAGCCAATGCTGCGGCGTCCGGCCAAGCCGTGGCGCCCATCAACCTGCCGCTGGACGCGAGACTTCCCAGCAATACCACGCCGCCGGAGTCCGCTTCCCCGGCGACTCGTGCCAGTCCGTCAATCTACCCGGCTTGCTGCCTTCGGCCAGCGACCGCGGTGTTGTCTGCTCCCCGCCGCTCGGCGCGGCGAACCACCACAACGAGCGAGCCGGCGGCCAATTGCCGCCGGCTCGTCCGCGTCAGACACACTCTCCGGTCTAGTAGCCAGTATAGCTGATCCAGTCGATAACCATGTACTTGTCGCTCGTCGGCCTGACCTGTATCGGCACAAGCGCAGTATCAACGGGCCACCAGCAGTTCAGGTGAGCCCGCATGGAGTTCGTCGGCCTCGCAGTCCCCGAGAATCCATAGATGAGCTGGCGATCAATGTAGAAACCTACACCAGTAGACGTCCAGTCGATTCTGTACTCATGGAATCCCACACTGGGATCAAAACTAGGACGGTATGTCCTTACGTACTTCCTAACGCCGCCCTTCCAGACCACAAAGTCGATCGTCCAGCCTGCCGCTCCCCTGTAGACCTCAATATCGATCTCGTCGCTAGTGCTGCCTACTCCTTGATAGAAGTAGAGAGTCGAGTATGCTCCGGGACAGGGAGCTGCCTTGAATCTAGCTGAGAGGATGCCATAGGAGAGACGGTTGCACGTATAGATCTCAGCGCCATCCCATGTGTTGGCCTTAAGCTTCAGGTTGTAGTACCCACCGCTTGCGCCGACATTGGCCGCACGAACGTACCCCCTACCGAGCTTCCACTCAGCCTTCGACCAGAGCGCAGTGTTGAATGTTCCACAGCCATCACAGAACACCACACCATCCAGACCCTTAACGGCGCCGTCACCCTCCACGCCCAGAGCGTCGGCGGCTGAGTAGTCCGACGAATCGCCGCACTGCGGTACATCGAACAGCCTATCACAGCCTACGGGCACTGCCGCGAAGAGCAGCAAGACTGCACCGACCAGAGCCATCCTCACACTAGATCGCATACTACCTCCTGCAAGCCAACTCCCCCACGCACCGCTGGAGCCTCAGGTCAGCTGTCATTCGGCTCGGTGCCGCCGTGATGGACTTCTTGGTGTGTCGCATCGGACAACAGGGTGCACAGAGCGTGCCAAGCGGACGCGAGGACGAAGTCAAAGGCCAGAAGCCAAATCGCAAAGGCCAAAACAACCGAGGAAGGAGGGCGTCCGGATGAGCCGGTTGCTCTCTGCCCAGGTGGCACTGCCGCACCTGTCACCTAGGGGTGACAGGTGGTGTAACCGGAAGGTTACGGTTGAGGCCGCGGGCAGTTGTCGAAGGGGCTAGTCGGACTCTGAATAAAGTGCCGCGATGCCGAGGCGTTTGAGGATGCGGTGCAGGCTCGGGCGCCCGATGCCGAGGATGCGCGCGGCGGCCGTGATGCTACCCCCGGCGTCGGCCCAGCGCCATCTCAAGTGCCGCGCAGGTCAGCCGACGGGCTCGTCGCGGGTCCGTCGCCCAGCCGACCACCCGGCGCGAGCAGAGGTCCAGCACCACACCCAGGTACAGCCAGCCCTCTTCCGTCGGGACATAGGTGATGTCGGTCAGCCAGACCCGGTCCGGACCTTCGGCCCGGAAGTTGCCGTCCAGCACGTTGGGCGCTACCGGCCAGCCGTGACCCTCTTCCTGGGCCGGCCGGGCGCTGCATTTTCTGCCCGCCGCCAGCCCGGCACGCCGCATCAGCCGTTCAACCCGGGCGCGGCTGCAGCGTACCCCCCTTGCCCTTCAGCTCGGACCAGACCCGCGGGCTGCCGTAGGTCTGACGACTCTCCCTGAAGATGGTACGGATCTCCTGCTCCAGGTTATGGTTCTGGACTGAACGCCGGCTCGGCGGCCGACGCTTGGACGCATAGTACCCGCTGCGGGAGACGCCGGCTGCCCGGCACATCAGTTTCACGGGTGTCATTCCGGCCTGGCTCGCTATCAATCGGTATTTTTGTGCGCTTCCCGCGCCAGCCAGACCGCGGCTTTTTTTTAAGAAGTCCCGCTCCTGCCGCAGCGTCTGTACCTCTCGCCGCAGCCGCCTGAGCTCCTCGTCCTGGGGCTTGAGCTTGCCTTTGCCGGGGAAGGTCTGCTCAGTATCGTTCGCCAGTTCCTGCCGCCACTTGTACAGGGTGTTCTTGTTGAGACCCAGGTCACGCGCAACCCGGGCTACCGACAGACCGCTCTCGTTGGCCAGCCGGACCGCTTCCTGCTTGTACTCACGCGTGTAGCTCCGACGGACATCGGACTTCGTTTGCTCGGCCATTCGGTACCTCCGACATGAGTCTACAGCCGCTTTCCCGCGTGTCCTTCATATCGGGGGAAGTCCATTACGGCTATACCCAACAGCAGAGGGGTCGGCGTCTCCGCCGACCCCTCACAAGGACCGTCTGGAGCTATCTGGCGCGGACGATGCGTTCGGTGTAACTTCCCTCCGCTACGTCGAGACGGACTAGGTAAACGCCTTCGGCGACAGCCGCGCCTCTCTCGTCGCGCCCATCCCAAGAAGCGACGTGTACGCCGCTCCCCTGGACGCCGGACGCCAGTTGACGCACCACGCGGCCGGCCGCGTCGCACACTACCAGGCGGACCTTGCCCTGCTCGCGCAGCGTGTAGGTCACGTGTGTCGTGCCCTTGGTCGGGTTGGGCGATACACTGCGAAGTCCGTTTCGCACCGCTACCTCACTGACCGGCTCCTCGACGGCGACGAAGTCTTCTACTACATCGATGTAGTACGTGCCACCGTTGGCGTTGTTGTTCCAGACTACGATACCCATCCAGTCGCTCCACGGCAGCGGCCAGCGATCAGGGTCAAACTCCAGCAGCTCGTCGCCACCCGGACCGTAGGAATCGACTTGATCGGTGCACTCGTATCTGCCCTGGTAGTTGGGGGGCGACTTGAACACTGCGATCCCAAGGTCCGGAGTGCCGGCGGTGATGTCTACACGGATCGCTCCTGTGAAGTAGCGACCGCGGTAGTGATCCATGAATACATCGTAGGCCTCGACGACGTCACCGGCCGGCCAGCTGTACGGACCGTTTCGTGACGGCCAGATTTGAGTAAGCGCGTCGGCGCCGCCTTCGTATTCCACCGTTGCTGAACCCGTACCGCTGTAGCGATAGACCTGGACCCCCATGATGTCCTGGGCTGCATGATTGCAGTCGGACACGCAGAAGTCCACAAAATCCGTGCCTCCTGAGGCAGCACGGGGGGGATTCTGGAAGTTCTGATCGTAGGTCGCTATGTCCCAATCCGACCCGCTTGGCGAACGAACTCCTACGACGTTCCAGTAGATCGAGTTCTGCTGATACCTATACCGCTGGTCGGCGGAAGTTGTGACAGCGACATCCTCATCCAAGGTCTGCGGTGGCGGTGGCACATTGCCGGGTCTCACGGTGTAGCTGCACGAGTTGCCGTCGTTCGCCCAAACGACGACGCCGTACCAGTCGGATGCAGGTGCGGTGTAGCTGAACGACTCGTCACCACCGCCGCCGCTTCCGTCGGAGTGCGCCTCCCAGTCATACTTGCCGCAGAAGTACGGTCCGCCGTTGGACTTGTAGATGGCAAATCCGAGGTCCGCGCTCCCGGATGTGATGTCGAGTGTCCAAGTGCCGCCCTCACCAGACTCGAGGTAGATGTCGTAACACTCGACAACATCGCCCGCAGTCCAGCTGTAGGGCCCGTTGGTCTGGCCATACTCGAACGTCTCGGTGTTGTCTTCGTACTCGACGACCGAAGACGCCGTCCCGGCGTAGCGGTAGACTTCGACACCGTAGGTGCCCGTCTGGTGGTTGCCGTCACCGAGGCAGAAGTCGACTGCCTCGGTACCCTCAGAGGAAGCCAGGAGGTCAGTGAAATCGCTGTTGTACAGCGCGACGTCCCAGTCGCTGGATGACCTGATTCCCACCGCATGCCAGTAGGGCTGAGTCTGGTTGTAGTAGTACCGCTTGGGCGTCGTGGAGTTGGACACGGCAACGTCATCGGTCAGTTGCGTGGGCGGGGTGGTTTCACGATACCGCCTTAGGATTATGTCATCCAGATAGACTCCCTCGTCGCCGACGCTCGCGTCGCTCTTGAACTGGAATCTGATCCAGACCTGGCTCTGTCCCGCTCGACTACTCAGGTCCTGGGAGACGTACTGCCAGCTTCCAATGTTTCCAGTGCGGGCACCGTGGCGCGTCCAGCTCGTGCCATTGACTGAAGAGTACCAGATAAGCGAGTCGTACCCGCTCTCTGTCTTAGTCCAGTGATAGAAGTTCAGTTCGGCATCCGTGCAGCCGGACAGGCTGAACGGCCCGTAAGTAGCGGTAGCGTTGACGTTGATTGGGTAAGGCCCGGGCGGGTTTACGCTGGAGCCAACGCAGTAGCCGCTCCAGCTCCCAGTCCTGGGCCGATAACTCTCATCGTCCCATGTCGGGTTTCCGCCCACCGACCAGCCAGTGCTGGGCCAGACCCCCTCGAAGCCCTCGGTCATTACCGTTTCCCAGCCATCAGTTCCGTAATCGCCGGCGGGCGGCCGAACGACATCGGCCCCTGTGACGACTAGGCCGTGCGCGGCTGCCAAAGCAATCGTAAGCAGGGCAAGGAATCTCAAGTTCATGCACCCTCCTCGCGGCTACTCGACGACATCCGCGCCCGAGCGCCGCACCGGCTTCTGGCGTTCAGCCCTCAGTAGCCTGACCTTGACCCGTTCGAGGAACGTCAAGGGACCGGTGGCACTGCCACTCTCACTCCGCAGCTTGGCTGCTGTTTCCTTCCTGATCCGGGTCCGTGAAGCCCGCGACAACTTGAGTTCTGCTGCCTTGCTCTGTTCGGTCGTGTTCAGCCCCACGTACTGCTGATCGGCAGCGTAGTCTGTCTTCACCCCCAGACCTGCCTTGAGAGGCTGTCTCGGTGCCGTCGTCGAGTGATCCTGCGTCGACACGGGCAACTCCGTTTCCACAGCCACGTCGGGCGCTTTCTCCACAGCCACCCTGCCAACCGTCGACTCAGGCAGATCTGAGCTCTCGCCGGTAGCGACGATCGACAGAATGACGATGAACAGCACGTTCATCTCCTACCTCCTTGAGACCCTCTGTCCACGACAGGCACCCTGCCGCGGATTGCTTTTGCAGTGCGGGTGCCGCACCTGCACCATCCGGTGCGTTGTTCTGACGGGGACATAACTGACGACCTGAGTGATGCGAACATCGTCCGGGCATTGCACCCGGCCACCCTCACCTTCAGACAAACGCCGCATCGGACGACAGAATGCACAGAATGTGCCAACCGAGCGAGAGGACGAAGTCGAAGGCCAAAAGCCAAATCGCAAAGGCCAAAACAACCGAGGAAGGAGGGCGTCCGGATGAACCGGTTACTCTCTGCCCAAGTGGCACTGCCGCACCTGTCACCTAGGGGTGACAGGTGGTGTAACCGGAAGGTTACGGTTGAGGCCGCGGGCAGTTGTCGAAGGGGCTAGTCGGACTCTGAAGAAAGTGCCGCGATACCGAGGCGTTTGAGGATGCGGTGCAGGCTCGGGCGCTCGATGCCGAGCAGGCGCGCGGCGGCCGTGATGTTGCCGTGGGTCTCGGCCAGCGCCTTTTGGACCGCGTGGCGCTCGGCCTCGTCGACGACGGCCTTGAGCGTGCCGTCAGCCACCGGCGCCTCGCTGCCGTCGAGGAAGGTCGTCAGTTCGGCGACGTCGACCGTCTGCGTTTCGGCAAGCACGACGACGCGCTCCAGCAGGTTGCGCAGCTCCCTGACATTGCCCGGCCACTCGTGCGCCGCCAGCAGCGCCACGCCATCCTGCGATATGCTGACACGCCGGTTGTGACGGAGGCTGTACCGGTCGAGAAAGAACTCGACCAGCGCAGGGATGTCATCGCGCCGCTCGCGCAGCGGCGGCACGCGGATGGCCACGACGTTCAATCGGTGATACAGGTCTTCGCGGAAGCTCCCGGCCTTGACCGCGAAAGGCAGGTCCTTGTTGGTCGCGGCGACCACCCGCGCGTCCACGCTCAGGGCCTGGTTGCCGCCGACCCGCTGGACCTCGGCGTTCTCCAGGAACCGTAGCAGCTTGGCCTGCGCGGCCAAACTCATATCGCCAATCTCGTCGAGGAACAGCGTCCCGGTGTCGGCCTCCTGCAGGCGTCCCTTGCGCTGGGCCGACGCGCCGGTGAACGAGCCCTTCTCGTGGCCGAACAGCTCGCTTTCGATGATGTCCCGGCTGATTGCGGCGCAGTTGAGCGCGACAAACGGCCCGTCCGACCGCAGGCTCTGCAGGTGCAGGGCGCGCGCCACCAACTCCTTGCCGACCCCGCTCTCGCCGGTCACGAGCACGCTGGCCGTAGTCGGCGCGGCCCGCGCGATGAGCTCACGCACGCGCCGCATCGCCGCGCTCTCCCCAATCATCCGGAACCGGTCTTCCACCTCGGCCTTGAAGTGCGCGACTTGGCGTGCGAGCCGGCCGCGCTCGATGGCGTTGCTGACCGTCACGCGTATCCGGTTGGCATCGGGCGGCTTTTCGAGGAAGTCGTAGGCGCCGAGCCTCAGCGCCTCTACTGCTGCCTTGATGCTGCCCTGCCCGGACAACATCACCACCGGCAGGTTCGGCGCAATCTCCCGGACCCGCCGCAGGACCTCCAGCCCGTTGATGTCCGGCAGCATCAGGTCCAGCATCAGCGCATCGGGCACCCGCTCGGTCACCGCCTTCACGCCCGAGCTGCCGTCGGTGAACGCCTGTGCCTCCCAGCCGGCCTGCGTCAGTATCCGCCTGAGCGCATCGGCCAGCCGCGGGTCATCGTCCACGACATAGACAAGCATTGGTCTCACTTCAGACATAGCAATGCAACCTCTATGCCACGACCTTCGATACGGGCAGGACGAACCGGAACGTCGCGCCCTTGCCCGGCTCGCTCTCGACTTCTACCCTGCCGCCGTGGTCCTCGGCCACCTTACGCACGATGGTCAGGCCCAACCCGGTGCCACCGGCCTTGCGCGTGAAGAACGGCTGGAACAACTTGGCAAGGTAGTCCGGTGGAATCCCCGGCCCGGAATCCGCTACCGTTACCACGACTTCCGCGGCCGACTCACCCTGCCGTGTCGCCACCGCCAGCCGGCCCTTGCCCTGCATCGCGCCGACCGCGTTGTTCACCAGGTTACCCAGAGCCCTCACTACCTGTTCCTCGTCAAGCTGGACCTGTGGCAGACCTTCGGCCAGTTTCAGCTTCAGTTCGATGCCGGGCAGCGACGCGATGCCCAGCTCATCCAGCGCCCGCTGGACCACGGCGTTGATGTCCTTCGCCTCAAGTCGCGGCGGCTCGAAGTCAGCCAGCCTCATAAAGCCATCCGTCATCTTCGCCAGCCGGTCGACTTCTTCCTCGATGACCTTGGACCCTTCAGGGTCTGCGCCTTCCATCGCCTGCGCGGTCAGCCGAATCGTGCTCAAAGGCGTCTTGATGCCGTGCGCAAGGCGCTGGGCAACCGGACCCCAAGCGGCGACTTTGCGCGCATACTCGACCGCGGCAAGGTCCTCAAGACTCAACAGGTACCCGCCCAGCCGCAGGCGCGACAGCGCGGCCCGGAAAGTCCGCTGTACCCCATCGACTTCCAGCACGACATCCGTGACCGCTCGCCGCAACTTACCTTCCTTGACCTTAGGAAACTCCGAACGCAGGGACGCGAATGACGGCTGTGCCAGCAGACCGTCAAGACCCCCGGTCTTCACGCTCTTGGGCAGTATAAGCAACTCGGTCGCCCGATTGTTGATAGAGGTGACGCGTCCGCGACTACTGAACATCACGATGCCGGCCCGCTCTACCATCCCGCGCGTCACGTAACGCACGAACTCGCGATAAGAGGCGCGGGAGTACAGCAGAGCGGTCGCGGCCAGCAGAAGCAGTGCAGTGGCTGTGGAAGCAGCCCACGGCCACGGGAACGGCAGCGGCATCGCAACCAACTGGTAGAATTGCCAGCGTGGAATCGGTGCAACTCCTGCGCGACCCGACGTATGTTCAGTAACTCCGTCGTGTACCATGAACCCTCTGGGTCTGCCAGCGCCGAGCCGAACAGGAACCACGCACCAGTCATTCAGGTCCGCCCCACCTTCTACGGCCGCTGTTCTATGTCGAGTGGCCGGATCCCACACCAGCAGATGGCCATCCCGCGTGGACACGAGAATCTGCTCGGCAGCCCCGGGGATGATGTATCCGAGCCGCCACAGGTGTTCAAGCTGAACGCCGGCCGGGGTCGAGGAAACCGTTCGCAGGTTCAGGTCTCGTACCACGACCCTGTCACCCTCGATGGTCACGACCTCCGAGATGCCGTCACCTGTTGCGTCCAGCGTGACGAAATGGCTCGTGGAGTTACGGACAGGAACATCCCGCAAGACCGTCCCTTTCTCCGGGTCGATTACCATCAGGCGGTCGACGCTGTCTGATGCCCAATTGCTGAACGTATTCGCCACGAGCACCTGGCCGCCGTCGTCTGGCGACTCGGCCAAGGCAATCGAGACATTTGCTGCCGAGCTATCGTCCTCGGCAGGGATGCTCCATCGCAGACCACCTCGATCGTCGAAACTGAAGACGTACCCGATATGGTCTGCGAACCCATTCTCGACACAGCCGTTACACGGCGCAGTGCCGCCAACGTATGTTTCCGGTCGCCCGTCCCCATCGACATCTCCGACAGCAAGTGCCCAAACCTGCGTGCCCATCCCGAACCGCCATAGCCTCTCACCGGTCACCAGATCAACTGCTGTTACGCTGCGCGGCTGCCACTGCCAGGCGAATCCCGAGACGACGCCCGCGACCATCTCCTTGACCCCGTCACTGTCCAAGTCTGCGAACGCGGCGTGCGGGATTCCACCGTCATACTGCCGTTCGCCCTTCTTGGGAGGCGCATCCACCACGAACCGGCGCAATCGCCTACCGTTGACATTCTCGACGAACACAAACAGCGACCCGGGGACGGCGGCAGTGACCACGATGTCCGGGACCGAGTCATCACCCAGGTCAACAGCCCAGGCGGTAGAGGCGGACGAACCCCGCGGCAGGTAGCTGTCGTGTGACAACAGGAACCTCCCCTCCACATCACGGGCGCTGGCAATGTAGTTACAGACTCCATACCGCTCGTCCGACGAGTCTCCGTCGATGTCGACGGCTACTACCGCATAGCTGATGATGTTCGCGTCCGCAATCCGGACTACGTACCGCGGCTTGCGCTCGCACCGGACTGCGGCGACGATGAGCAGGACTGAAACTGAAACAGAGAGTGTCTTCCACCCCATGGCCGAAGCATAGGCTTGGGCAGAGTGGCGTCAAGCACCAGCCGGCCGACAGCTCGCGGCTGACGGCGGCTTTGACATCTGGCTCCCGACCTTTGGCTGCTGACTTGCCCCTTGCCCCTGCTCGGCTATATTCTGCCCAATGCGAAGACTACCGACTGCTGTCCTGCTCCTTGCGGCCGCGGCTGCGGCACTGCCGCCCATCACCGACACCATCGACATCCGCGAGTGGATTGTCGGCGGGCCGTTTCCCGCCGCGCCGCGCGAGGGAATAGTCCCGGTCATCGACGACGCGGCGACGTTCCGGCCCGCGGTCGGCGACACCTACTACTCGGGCCTCGTGCAGGGCGGCGTCACGCTGGCCCGCAAGGTCGCGGTCGACTCCACGGGCTGGCTCGCCACCGACTGGCAGGGCGTACGCTGGGACACATTGCAGGACTACTATGGCAACGCCGGGCTCTACTGCTCCGGCTTTGCCTATGCCGAGTTCTCCTCTCCTCGCGCCGGCCGCGCCCTGGCCCAGGCCACGCGGCTTGGCTCTTTCACGCTCAACGGCCGCGGCTACACCGGCGATGTCTACGCTTCGGGCTGGTTTTCCTGCCCGGTCGAGCTGGACTCCGGGGTCAATCGTGTCCTGCTGCGCCTCGCCGGTTTCGGCGACGACCGGGTGCGGTTCCGGCTCGTGCCGGTGCCGGCCGACGTGCGCACGGTCAGTGCCGATGCGACCCGCCCCGACCTCGTGGCCGACTCTCTGCTGGACGCCTGGCTCGGTCTGCCGGTCCAGAACCTGTCGTCATCACCGCTGAAAAGAGTCTCCGTACGCGTGCTGCTCGCTGACAGCGCGGTCGGCCGCTCCGTGGTCGACCTGCCCGCATATGGCGCGCGCAAACTGCCCGTCCGAATCCGGCTGCCGCGCCAGCCCTGGGACAGCGCGCACAAGTCCCTGCCGCTCGTGGTCGAGACGCACCTCGGCGACTCGGTCGCGTTCAGTGAAACGCTGCGGCTCGACATCCGCCGGCCCGACGAAGTCCGCCGCGTCACATTCCTTTCCGCCATTGATTCTTCGGTGCAGTACTACGCCGTGCTCTACCCCAGAAACTATGACCCGCAACGCCGCTACCCGGTCATCTTCACACTGCACGGCGCCGGGGTCGAGGCCGACGGCCAGGCCCGGGCGTACAAACAGAAAGACTGGGCGTTCGTCGTCGCGCCCACCAACCGTCGCAAGTACGGTTTTGACTGGCAGGACTGGGGCCGGCTCGACGCAATGGAAGTGCTGGACACGATTCTCGCCCGCCTGCCCATCGACCCGGATCGCGTGCTGCTTGTTGGCGGCTCGATGGGCGGCCACGGCACCTGGCACGTCGGCCTGACCCATCCTGACCGGTTCGCCGTCGCCGCGCCGCAGGCCGGCTGGCCCACGCACCAGCTCTACGTACCGTGGTTTCTCCAGCGCAGTGCCATCTTTGCCCAGCCCGGCGCGCTCGCCATCCGCGACCGGGTCCTGCGCTCGGACAACACCGCCGCGCTGCTCGAAAATGCGCTCAACCTGCCGTACTTCATTCTGCACGGCGGCGATGACGACAACGTACCGCCCCTGCACGCGCGCAACTTCAAGATGTGGGCCGACGAACTCGGACTCGACGTTACCTTGCACGAGGTCCCCGGTCGCGGCCACTGGTACGTCTACGAGGACCTCGACCTCACCTGCGTTGACGATACCGCGCTGATGAGCTTCATCCGCGAGAAACGCCGCGACCCCGGCCCGCGCCGCGTCCGGTTCCGCACCGCCGACCTCGGTACCGCGCATTCCTCCTACTGGGTCGCGATCGACCGCGTGGCCGTGGTTGGCCAGGATGCCGTCATCGATGCCCGGGCCGGTGACTCGCTGGTGCAGGTGACGACGCAGAATGTTGACCAGTTCGCGCTGAAGCTCGATGGCGCACCGTTCTTTGCCGGACCGGTGCGCGTCGAGATTGACGGTGTGCGCGTCGGTGGCCGACTGACACCGCCCGGCCGGTTCACATTCCACCGCAAGGATGGGCGGTGGCGCTTCGGTCCGAACTGGCCTGACGGCCTTGCCAAGACTCCGACGCGGTACGGCCCGGCGCGTCAGGCCCTGATGAAACCGTTCGCGCTCATCTACGGCACGCGCGACACCGCGCTGGCGCGCGACCTTGCTCACGCCGCCGTTCAGGAAGCACTGCGCTGGTGGCTCATCGCCAATGGCGATGCACCGGTTCTCGCCGACACCGCAGTCACCGACAGCCTGCTCTCCCAGCGCAATATCGTGCTCTTCGGCGGCCCCGCTCAGAACACGATTGCCGAGCGCATTGCGGCCGGACTCCCCTGCCGTATCAGGGCCGGCCGGCTCGAATTCGCCGGCCGCGACCTCGGCGACAGTGCGGCCGCGGTGTTTGTCCGGCCCAGCCCGTTCAATCCCGAACGGCTGATGCTGGTGCGCATGGGCACCGATGCGACTGCAACCCGGCTGGCCGCGGCCTGGGGATTCGCCTACTCCGGAGCGGGTGCGCCCGATTTTATCGTCTTTGACCGGCGCTGGCGCCAGCGCGGTTGGGCCGGAGTCCGCGCCGCCGGACTCTTTGACTCCTACTGGCGCGTGGACCCGCGTTCGTCATTCTTCGAACGCTAGCCGACCGTGCGCGCTGTTACGCTCCACTCCCCGGCCAAGATTAACCTCGGTCTTGCCGTCGGCCCGCGCCGGCCCGACGGCTATCACGACATCACAACAATCTTTGTACCGCTGCGATTTGGCGACACGATTCGTATCGAGCGCCGCGCCGCCGGCATCAAGCTGCGCTGCAGCGACCCGACGCTGCCGACCAATGAAGGCAATTTGGCCTGGCGCGCGGTCGAGGCTTTCTTTTCCGTTGCCCGCATCAGTGCCGGCTGCGCCATCAACATCACCAAGCGCATACCGACCGGTGCCGGCCTGGGTGGCGGCTCGTCCAACGCCGCGACAACGCTGCTGGGTCTCAACCGTCTCTTCGGTAACCCGCTTGCGCCGCACATTCTCCGCCACATCGCCGGGCGCCTGGGCAGCGACGTCGCCTGTTTTCTTTACCCCGGCCCGACCATCGGCCGGGGACGCGGCGAACGTCTGCGGCCCATCAAACTGCCCCGCCTGTATCTGCTGCTGCACTTTCCCGGCCATCCCGTACCCACGGCCTGGGCCTATGCCGCGCTTGACCGTTCGCGCCGGCACAGTTTGACTCGTATTGATTTTTCGCCTAAGATGCTGGCGTTGCGCCTGAGGCGCAACGAGCTGGACAAGGCGGCCGCGCTCATCCGTAACGACTTTGAACCGGTCGTTTTTCGCGCTTGGCCAGAGCTTGCCCGCGCCAAGGCAAAGCTCCTCCAGTCAGGTGCCTGGGCGGCGGCATTGTCCGGCTCCGGCAGTACGGTCTATGGCCTGGTGACTGAACAGGACCGCCACGACCCGATGGCCGCAACCGCGCGTCTCGGTATCCCCTGCATCAGCACCCAATCGCTTTAGACCGCTGCCCGGAACGAAATCTCTTGGGGCGTCGTTCAACTGGCAGGACCCAGGACTTTGGATCCTGTTATGAAGGTTCGACTCCTTCCGCCCCAGGCTCTGGCGACTGCAAAGCGAGGAGAAATGACTGGTCAGTTGAAGGTGCTCTCAGGCCGTTCCAATCTGCCGCTGGCCCGCCGGATTGCATCTCATCTCGACGTCGCACTGGGCGAAGCCGAGCTGCGAAACTTCGCTGACGGTGAAATCCGGGTCAATATCCGGGAAAGCGTCCGTGGTGCTGACGTCTTTGTCATTCAGCCGACCAATCCGCCCGCCGACAATCTCTTTGAACTGCTGTTGATGATTGATGCGCTGCGCCGGGCTTCGGCCGACCGGATTACGGCAGTCATACCCTACTACGGTTACGCCCGTCAGGACCGCAAAGACCGGCCGCGCGTTCCGGTATCGGCAAAACTCGTCGCCAATCTGATCGAGCGGGCCGGTGCCGATCGGGTACTGACCATGGAACTCCACGCCGAGCAGATTCAGGCCTTCTTCGACATTCCGGTTGACCATCTCTACGCCACGCCGGTGCTGGTCGATTACTTCCGCTCCACGAGCCTCGACAACATCGTGGTCGTCGCGCCCGACACCGGCCGGGCCAACCGGGCCCGGGGTTTTGCCCAGCGCCTTGGCGAAGACATCCCGATTGCCATCATCGACAAGCGCCGGCCCGAACCCAACCGCAGCGAAGTCCACAACATTGTCGGCGAAGTCGCCGGCTGCCGCGCGCTGATATTCGACGACATGATTGACACCGGCGGCACGCTCGTCGGTGCCGCCCGTGCCCTGCTCGCCGCTGGAGCCAGAAGCGTCATTGCCGCCGCAACCCACGGCGTCCTCTCCGGCCCGGCCCGCGAGCGGCTCAACGGCCCGGAGTTTGAACTGGTGATCGTTACCGACACCATCGAACAACCACCGCCGGGCCAGAACGACAAGATCAAGGTGCTCTCCGTCTCTGCCCTGCTGGCCGAGGCCATCTTCCGCATCCATCGCGGCGAGTCGGTGAGCTCACTGTTTATCTAGAGGAGAACCATGGCATACACTATCAAAGCAACCAGCCGAACCGCTGTCGGCAAGAGTCCGGTGCGGCGACTGCGCCGCGACGGAGCCCTGCCGGCCGTGCTTTACGGTCACGGCGACCCGTCAATCCTGCTCAGCCTCAATGCCCACGACTTCGATATGCTGCTCGTCCGTCTGCGCGGGCACAGCCCGATCGTTGACCTGGATATTGACGGTCAGCCCCTGCGCTGTGTCATCAAGACCCTGCAGCGCAACCCGATCACCGGCCGACTGCTCCACGTTGACTTTCAGAAGGTCCACCCCGGCGAAAAAATCACCATCGAAGTCCCGGTCGTGCTGCACGGAACGCCCGAAGGCACCAAGATGGGCGGCATCCTCGAATACATCCGTCGGGAAGTACCGGTACGTGCCACCATCGACAAGATTCCAGAGCATTTCGATGCCGATATCAGCCATCTCGGCGTCGGCCAGAGTCTGCACATCGCCGACCTCGGCCGGCCCGACCTGGAATACGGCCTGCCGCTTGACTCGGCCATCGTCACGGTCCTGGCGCCGCGCAAGCTGGTCGAAACCACGACCACCGAAGCCGCCGCTGCCGAGGCTGCTCCAACCGAACCCGAGGTAATCAAAGAAAAGAAGCCGGCTGAGGAAGAAGCGGCTGCAGAGGAAAAAGGCAAGGCCAAGGGCGGCAAGGAAGAAAAGAAGTAACGCGGTGACGGTTTTCGGGCTCGGCAATCCCGGCGAAGACTACGCCGACACCCGCCACAACGTCGGGTTCATGGTCGTCGACACCATTGCCCGGCGTCTGCACGGTCGGTACCGCCGACTGCCCGGCCGCCTGGTCTGCCGCCGCGAACTCGCCGGCCGCCCGCTGGTGCTGGTTAAGCCGATGCTGTGGATGAACCAGTCCGGCATCCCGGTCCGCAGTCAGCTCGAAAGCGAACCGGACGATTTCCTGGTCGTCTGTGATGACATCGCCCTGCCCTTCGGTCGCCTGCGTATCCGCACCCGCGGCTCGGACGGCGGTCACAAGGGGCTCGGCTCGATCATCCAGCAGCTCGGCACCACCAGCTTTCCGCGCCTGCGGGTCGGCGTCGGCTCGCCGCCGCCGGAAGCGGATGCGGTTGACTGGGTGCTCGGCGAATTCCCGCCCGAACAGCGGTCGGCCCTTCCCGAACTCCTTGACCGCGCTGCCGACGCCTGCATCACCGTCGTCACCTGCGGCATTGCCACGGCGATGAACCGTTACAACCCGCCACCGGCAACTGGAGCTGCATCGTGAAAGTCGGTCTCGTCGGCCTGCCCAACGCCGGCAAGTCCTCGCTGTTCAACCTGCTCACCTCGGCCGGCGCCCGGGTTGACCTGTTTCCCTTCACGACCGTTGACCGCAACGTCGGCACGGCAATCGTACCGGACGAACGCCTGGCGGAAATCGGCCGGCTGCTCCATCCGGAAAAACTCACTCCCGCGCACATCGAGTTCGTCGACATCGCCGGGCTGGTCAAGGGCGCCAGTCAGGGCGAAGGTCTCGGCAATCGTTTCCTCGCCCACATCCGCGAATCCGACCTGATTCTCCACGTCGTCCGCAACTTCACGGCCGGCGACATCCCGCACGTGCTCGATACGGTCGACCCCGACCGCGACGCGGCAATTGTCGAAACTGAACTGGCGGTTGCCGACTTTGCCATCGTTGAACGCCGGCTCGAACACGTCCGCAAGGAACCCAGGACCCCGGACAACGCCCCACTGCTCGCGGCACTGGAAAAGCTCCACTCCGCACTGGCGGCCGGTTCGACACTGCCTGCCCTCGCCGCCGACGAGCGGCGGGCGGTGCGCGACCTGGGCCTCATCACCCTGCGGCCGGTCATCTATTGCATCAACTGCTCGGACAGCGAGCCCGCCGACCCGACCCGTTTCCCGGTTCTCGCCAGCCGCAACAGCCTGCTGTTTTCGGCGGCGCTCGAGAACGGCATCGCCGACTTCACTCCGCCCGAACGCGCCGAACTGCGCGCCGCGCTTGGCCTGCATCCCGACGGTCCGGCCGCGATTGTCGCCGCCTGCTTCCGTGCCCTTGACCTGATCCGCTTCTACACCGTCAAAGGCACCGAGTCGCGCGCCTGGGCGGCACCGCGCGGCACGACCGCTCTCGATGCCGCAACGATGATTCATACCGACCTTGGCGCCGGTTTCATCCGTGCCGAGGTTGTCAATCACCGCGATCTTGTCGCGGCCGGCAGCTTTGCCGCCGCCCGTGACGCCGGCCATGTCAAGATCGAAGGTAAAGGCTACATCGTCCAGGACGGTGACGTCCTGCTGATCCGATTCCGATGAACAATAACCACAACTCACAACCCCCGGCCCTGCCGGGTTTGAGGAGGAAGTTTTGAACCACTACGAGATAGCTCTGATCGTCAACCCCGATGTACCGGAAAAAGAGGTCGAGAAAATCGCTCAGGAAACCCGCGACCTGCTCGCCGGAATGCAGGCGGTGACCACCGGTACGCGCATCGAGCGCCGGCCGCTGGCCTATCCAATCAAGCGCTGGACCGAGGCGCACTACATCTTTATCGAGTGTGACGCCCCCACTGCCATGCCCCAGACTATCCAGCGCGAGCTCCGTCACCGCGAAGGGCTGATTCGAATGGCATTCGTCCGCAAACCGCTCCAGCCCGAAATGCCGTCCGAACCGACACCGGTTGAGCCGCCAGCCGAGCAGCCCGATGTCGAACCGACCGCGGCAACCGAACCCGTCCCCGAGGCCGACAATGGCTGATCTGCGTCTGGGCAGCCTCAACTATGTCGTTCTGATGGGGCGGGTAACAATGGATCCGGACCTGCGTTATGCCCCCAGCGGTGCGGCGGTGCTCAGCTTTCGCATCGCCGTCAATCGCCGCTACAAAGACAAGGCGACCGACGAGTGGAAGGACGATACCTCCTACTTCACCGTCAATGTCTGGGGGCCGGCGGCGGAACGACTGAGCGGCCAGCTGAAGCGCGGGTCCGCCGTGCTGGTCGAGGGTCAGTTGCGCAGTCGCGAATGGGAAAGCAAATCCGGTGAAAAGCGCTCCGCGGTTGAAATCTGGTCTTCCCGTACCCAGGTACTGGATCGGCAGCCGAGCTCACCGGAAACCGGCGGCGCCCGCACTACTCAACGTTCTGAAGAGGACGACGCGGCGATTCCGCCCAGCGGACTGGACGACATTCCGTTCTAGACCGGCCGGCCGGTCCGGTCCCTGAACCTACTGCCCGCAGATCGGGCACTTGACTTCCAGCGACTCCGGCGGCTTGGGATGCTCGGTCCGTCCCAGCCCAAGGGTGCTGGAATGTCGGTGATACGCCTCACAGTGATAGACGAAGGTCTCGCGCGGCGACAAAGCCACGTCGTACCAGTAGTACTGATACTCGTTGACATGGCTCTTGATGGCATCGCGCAGGCCCTTTTCGGCACGGTCGACGTACTCCACCTGTTCGGGATTGTGCGCTAAACAGAACACCCCGCCCACACCACTGGGAATCGTCATATCGACTCGAATCGGCTCCAGTCGGTAGGGTCCGCGCATCTCGACTCCTTTGGTTCGAGAAACAACAAGGCGACGTTACCTGCCAGCCGAACACCGGCGCAGCCAACGTCGCTTCACACGCATCACGATGCAACCTCCGGTCATCGTAGTCCTCCGGAATTCTCCTGTCAAGCCATCTCATCCGACACAGGCTCACGCCGCCCTGGAGGCGGTCGGGAGACGGTCTCAAACCGGCCGGTTTTCAGTAATCGCAATCCCGGGCCGGGCGCTAACTGATTGCCCGGCTAGAGGCTTGCCCGGCCGGTTGCGCCGAGAGGCCAACCGGAGCCGGTGTCGTTTGTCGCCGGCAGGCAGGTTGATGGC
>CBFGJX010000027.1:0-26786 GCA_965649225.1 Caldifarciminota bacterium | reverse complement strand
TCGTCCCTACGACGTCCTTCTTGTCGCTTACGGAACTGTCGCGCGAATCTGCCGGACGGCGATCAGTCTGCTGGACGCCGTTGGCGTCAAGGCAGCTCTGTTGCGGCCAATAACTCTGTTTCCTTTCCCGGAAGTCCGGGTGCGGGAACTGGCACGTCGGGCGCGGTTTGTGCTTGTCGTCGAGATGAGCATGGGGCAGATGTTTGACGACGTGAGGCTTTCAGTCGGACCGGATCTGCCGGTTCACTTCTTCGGCCGCACCGGCGGTATCGTACCGAGTCCAGAAGAAGTCGTCGAGCAGGCAAGGCAATACCTGACCAAACACTAGGGAGACAATTCAAGGATGGCAACTGTCATTTTCAGGCGGCCCGAAGCTCTGAGTAGCAACGCTACCCACTACTGTCCCGGGTGCACACATGGGGTAGTTCATCGCCTTGTCGCCGAGGCGATTGATGAACTGGGTATCCGCGAACGAACTGTCGGTATCGCGCCAGTGGGTTGTTCGGTGCTGGCGTTCAACTACTTCAACGTCGACTTCATGCAGGCGGCGCACGGGCGGGCACCAGCGGTTGCGACGGGCATCAAACGTGCTCGTCCAGACCTGATTGTTTTTACCTATCAAGGAGATGGCGATCTTGCCTCCATCGGTATGGCGGAAACAATCCACGCCGCGAATCGAGGTGAAAAGATCACGATCATTTTCATCAATAACGCGATTTACGGTATGACCGGCGGGCAAATGGCCCCGACGACAATGCCGGGTCAGGTGACGACAACTTCCCCCTCAGGTCGGGACATTTCCGATGTCGGCTATCCGATTCGAATGTGCGAGTTGCTGGCTGCGCTGCGTACACCGGCTTATGTCGAAAGGGTAGCGGTTCACCACCCGACCTATATCGTCAAGGCAAAGAGGGCGATCCTGCAGGCATTCAAATATCAGGTCGAGAATCGCTGTTTTGGTTTCGTTGAAGTTCTTTCAACCTGTCCAACCAACTGGGGTATGACACCCCGTGATGCGACTCGCTGGCTTGAGAACAACATGTTACCCTACTACCCGGTCAAGAATTTCCGAAAACCGGAGGATCAACAGGCTGGAGCTGGTCAAGAGGAGGCAGGCAGTGCAGGTTGAAACGGTCTTCGCCGGTTTTGGTGGACAGGGCGTTCTGCTGGCGGGCAAGTTGTGGGCGGAGGTGGCGATGCAGCAGGGTCGGGAGGTTGTCTGGCTTCCGTCCTACGGCCCGGAGATGCGCGGCGGAACAGCCAACTGCACGGTGATCATCGCCGACGGGCCAATAGCCTCGCCGATAGTGTCGCATCCGCGTGATTGCGTCGTGATGAACCTGCCATCGATGGAACGTTTCGTGCCAGCGTTACAGCCCGGCGGTGTTGCGGTCGTCAATACCTCGTTGATTCCGAGACGGCCGGAACGTGATGACCTCAAGGTCATCGAGGTCCCGGCGAATCAGATTGCCATCGAGGCAGGGACGGGCAAGGCGGCGAACATGGTAATGCTGGGTGCCTATGCCGGCGCGGTTGACTTGCTGCCCTTCGCTGCGATCGTTGATATGGCCAGGCATGAGTTTGCCCGTAAGCCCAAGACTATACCGGTGAACATCAAATGTCTGGAGGAGGGTTTCCGGTTGGGAACTGCCGCCCGCGGTACAAGGTGATTGCCGTTCGGCTCGCCCTGCTGATTTTTGCAACGACCGTTGTTGCCGAGGAGCCATTGGTGCTTGCGGCACGCCGGGTCATGCCATCGGTGGTTTCACTCGCTACCGAGAAGCTGCGTCGGCGCAGAAGCAAAGGAACACTGCGTCGTTATTCTGTCCGCGGTGTTGGTAGCGGTTTTGTCATTGATACGCTCGGCCACATTCTAACCTGCGACCATGTCATAGCCGATTATCAAACAGTCACGGTGCGATTCAGCGATGGCAGGACGGTCGCGGCTGACCAGGTGCGAGTGCTTGGCCGCGATCCCGTGACCGACCTGGCCGTGCTTAAGGTCGAGGGCGTGCGTGGGCTGATTCCGATCGAGTGGGCCGATTCGGACCGCCTGGAGCTGGGGCAGTCAGTCGCCGCAGTCGGCAGCCCGTTTGGTCTGGACGGTTCATTTTCGAGCGGCGTGGTAAGCGGTCTTTCCCGATGGGGATTGCCGAAACGGTCGGGCCCGGACTTTCAGGATTTCATCCAGACTGACGCGCTCATCAATCCTGGCAACTCCGGTGGGCCACTCATTGATGCCCGGGGGCTGGTGGTTGGGGTGAGCAGTTTTATTCGTACTGAATCAGGAGGGCATACCGGTATCGGGTTCGCCATTCCGTCCAACCTCGCGCGGGATGTTGCCAGGATGCTGATTGCCAGCGGATTCGTACGGCGCGGGTTCTCCGGGATCAATGCTCAGGAACTCACCGGCCCGTTGCGCGAGGCGTTGGCTTACTCCGACAGCGGTGGGGTTCTGATTGCTGCTCTGGCGGCAGGCGGTCCGGCAATCAAGGCGGGATTGCGGCCCGGCGATATCATCGTCGAACTCAACGGCAGGCGTGTTACCGATGTGCGCTGGTTTCAAAATACGATCACCGGCTATCCGCCTGGAAGTGAGGTGAGGCTGGTTTTCATCCGCGGTGGCCGGGAGGCAGCCGTTTCGTTTGTGCTCGGAGCTTGGCCGGGCGTGTCGCCAGAACCGCAGCCGCAACTGCAACCCGTTCTCTGGCTGGGGCTTGGGGTGCGCGACCTTGAGGAAACCGACCGCGCCCGTACCGGCTTGGCAGCTGGTGTCGTGGTAAGTGCCCTTGAACCCGGTGCGCCGGCGGCTGATGCCGGACTGGTAGTCGGGGATGTGATCGTTGAGATAAATCTGACGCCAGTCCGGAGCCGTGCCGATTTTCTGCGCATCCGAAGGTCGTTGGCCGGGAGCGATCGTCCTCTGGCAATGCGGGTTTTCCGAGGCCGTAGTGCCTTTTACACTGCTGTTGAGCCGTAACCGTCCACGACTGATAATTCTGACTTCAAGCATTTTGGCAAGGTGTGTAGTTTGCCAAGATTGTTTCGACTAAGGCTGAGCGATGGGCGAAGCGGCCAGAGAATTTGCAGCTGCAATAAGCGAGATGAACTCCCGTATCGGCAAACTGGCCCAGCGGCGCGGTCGGCTGGCATTGATGGAGGTCTGCGGAACGCATACGATGGCAATATCCGAGACGGGTATCCGCAGGGCCCTCGACCCCCGGCTGCGGTTGCTTTCCGGCCCCGGCTGCCCGGTCTGCGTAACTGACCAGTCTGACATTGACATGATCGTCAGTTTTGCCGCTCGGCGGGAAGCCACGATCGTGACTTTTGGCGACATGATGCGGGTGCCTGGGCGTGGCGGCGGCAGCCTTGAACAGGTACGATCGACAGGGGCCGATGTGAGAGTGGTCTATTCTCCGATCGATGCATTGGCATTGGCCGCTCGCGAGTCCGGGCGCAGTTTTGTCTTTGTCGGAGTTGGTTTCGAAACCACCGCTCCGACGCTGGCGGCGGCTATTGTTGAGGCAGCCAGGCGCGGGCTGCGCAACTTTTTTGTGCTTTCGCTACTCAAAACGATTCCGGCTGCTCTGCGGGCATTGGTCATGCAGCCGGCAAGAGCGGCAGATGGTTTGATACTGCCTGGTCACGTTTCGGCAGTGATCGGCACTTCACCGTACGAATTCCTGGTCCGAGAGTTCAGTGTACCCTGTTGTGTGGCTGGGTTCGAAACGGCCGATATCCTGGCGGCAATCAATGAGTTGCTTTCTCAGCTCGAGAATGGCGCTCGACTGGCGGTGAAATATCGTCGGGTCGTGCGGCCTGAGGGCAATCCGCTAAGCCTGGCTTTGTTGTCGGAAGTGTTCGTGCCGGTTGAAGCACGTTGGCGCGGGTTGGGCAGGTTGGCGGATTCGGGGCTTGAACTGGCACCCAAGTACCAGTTCTGCAATGCGCGGCGGCGATTCGGACTGATTGCAGACCCAAAGCCAGCGGCGGCCTGTCATTGTGGTCAGGTGATGCTGGGGCAAATTGTGCCGACCGACTGTCATTTCTTTGCCAAGCGCTGCACGCCGGACCGACCACTGGGGCCGTGCATGGTTTCGTCTGAGGGCGCTTGTGCTGCGTACTACAAATATGAGCGGGGGAGCGGTGACAGGCCGGTTTGAAGGCGAGCGGATTGTCGCCGGGCACGGTGCTGGTGGGCGTTTGATGCACCGGCTGGTTCGTGAGGTCTTTCTGCGCCATTTCGGTTCCAAGGTACTCGCGAGGCTCGACGATGCCGCTGTCATTTCCCTCCGGGGGCAGCGGCTGGCCGTGTCGACAGACAGCTTTGTGGTTCAACCATTGTTTTTCCCGGGCGGTGATATCGGCAAGCTGGCTGTTTGCGGTACAGTCAATGACCTTGCTGTGGTCGGGGCCAAGCCGTGCTGCATTTCGGTCGGATTCATTCTCCGGGAGGGGTTGGAGTTGTCGGTCCTTGAACGCGTATGCCGTTCGCTGGGACGAACTGCCCGGTCGGTTGGTGTCGAGATCGTCGCTGGTGACACCAAGGTCATCGAGAGGGGAGAAGACAGCGGTCTGTATATCAACACGACCGGGATAGGCCTGGTCAGCGCCGGGCTGCAGCTAGGTCCCGGAAGTGTTCGCCCCGGTGATAACATTGTACTGAGCGGTGAGCTGGGAACGCATGAGGCAGCGGTTGCTTTGGCTCGGGGAGATTATGGCCTGAGAGCACGGCTGCGAAGTGATTGTGCTGCGCTCGACCGGCTTGTCCAATGCGCCATTGCCGCTGGGGGGGTTCATCTTGCCCGTGACCCGACACGCGGCGGCCTGGCGACGACGCTCTGTGAGTTTGCTGAACAGACCGGCCTGGGGTTTGAAATCGACGGCGACAAGCTGCCGGTCGCCGGTCCGGTGCAGGCTGTGGCGCGGCTGCTCGGACTGGATCCGCTGTACATGGCCAATGAGGGCAAGGTAGTGCTGGTCGTTGCCGAACGGCAAACCGCGGCAGTGTTGAGCGCCGTGCGGAAGAGCCGGCTTGGTCGACGCGCCCGGGTGATCGGGCAGGTCCGGAAAGCTCCAGCCGGCGTCTGGTTGAAAACCCAGACTGGGTCGTTGCGTCGATTGATCATGCTGCAGGGCGAGCAGCTGCCCAGGATCTGCTAGGTGCGCTTGACTCTCCTCGGGCGACGGGTAGCATAGGCCGTGTTTCCCGTAATTCTGAATCTCGGCAGCATCCGGATCTACTCCTATGGCGTCATGCTTTTTCTCTCCTTCATGTTTGGCATTTCGATTGTCGAAAGAAGAGCCAAACGTTTTAACGTTGATTCCCGCAAGATTACCGATCTGGCGCTCTGGGTTCTGCTGGCAGTTGTTCTCGGAGCCAGGTTGTTCTATGTTGCCTTTCACTGGGACGAGTTTGCCAACGACCTCATCGGCATCATCGCCTTCTGGCGAGGCGGGCTTGCCGGCTTGATGTTTTTTGGCGGCTTTCTGGGCGGAGTTGTCGCCGGGCTGGTTTACATACTGGTGAATCGTTTGCCGCTGCCGAAAATGATGGACGCGATCGCTCCGGCGATAGTCCTCGGTGAGGGACTTACCCGCATTGGCTGCTTTCTGAACGGCTGTTGCTTCGGGCGTCCAACCGCTTGTCCTGTTGGGCTTGTTTTCCCGCTGAATTCACCCGCTGGGGCGACGTTTCCTCACCAGCCGGTCCATCCGACTCAGCTTTATTCCTCTCTGGCTGGATTGGTTCTTTTCGGGATAGCGCTGCTTTTGGAGCGCCGACACTTGAAGGAAGGCGTTCTTTTCTCGCTGATTCTGGTGCTGTATTCCTTGTTCCGTTTCTTCGTCGACTTTGTCCGATACTACGAGAACTCGGCCAACTTCTGGGGGAATCAGATTGTTGCTTTGAGTCTGGCCGGTATCGGCATCGTGCTGCTGGTCTTCTTTGCTGTCCGCAGAACGGTAACCACCCACGCGCAAAACAGTCTTCGTTGATCGGCTGAGGTCGGTCGGTCGTGCTCTGCTGGACTTTGTTTTCCCGCCGGTTTGCTTTGGTTGCGGCCGGGAAATTGAATCGGGCTTTATCTGCCGCAATTGTCTTGAGCTGCTCCATTCCAGTGCGCTTGTTGCCTGCCCAGTCTGTGGTCGTCCTGTGGCTGGCGCGCATCCCGAACGGAATTGTCGTCCGTGGAGCCTGGAGCGGGCTCGAGTACTGGGGCCATACCGGCCGCCGTTCGCGACGGTAGTCCACGCCTTGAAGTACGAACACAAAACTATCCTTGCCCGGCCGGTGGGTGAGGCGCTGGCGGCGTTGGTGGAGTCGGATCCAGCCATGATTTCAGCCGATTCGGTCTGTCCGATACCACTGCACCCAGCGCGACAGCGCGAGCGCGGTTACAATCAGGCCCAATTCTTGGCCAGGTGGGTTGCAGAGGAAACCGGCAAGGAACTGTGTGAACTGCTTGTTCGGCGTCGCAATACACCCACGCAGACCAGGACGGCAAGTACTGCGCTACGGCGCAGCAGCGTGCGAGGTGCTTTTGCGTTGCGGCCGGGAATTACTGTGTCAGGACGGTCGGTAATCATCGTCGACGATGTGATTACGACCGGCGCCACGCTTGATGAGGCCGGCCGGTGTCTTCTAAAGGGCGGTGCCACCCGTCTGTTTGGCCTGGCCGTCGCCGGCGCGTGAAGGTTGCAGCGTTGTTGACCGGTCGGCGCAATGAGTTAGCATTTCCCGATGGCAGCAGCGGGACGGCCTGAACGGTCAGCACAATACTGGCGAGCGACGCCGGCCGGTGTCTGCTGTACGCTCTGCCCCCACAACTGCGTTATTGCTGAGAACAGACACGGGCGCTGTCGCGGCCGACAGAATCGAAGCGGCCGGCTTGTGGCCGCAAGTTATGGTCAGGTGGTGGCCATGGCGACCGACCCGATCGAGAAGAAACCACTTTACCATTATCTTCCCGGCACTGAAATCCTCTCGGTGGCAACCTATGGTTGCAATCTTTCCTGTCCCTTCTGTCAGAACAGCGAGATTTCGCAGAACGCCGTTCCGGGACGTTACATTTCGCCCGACACCTTAGTCGAGCTGGCGCGCGCCGAAGCAGTGCCGGCAGTTGCCTTCACCTATACTGAACCGGTCGTTTGGTTCGAGTACGTGCTGGATTCTGCCCGTTTGCTGCGAGCGGCCGGTCTCAAAGTGGTGCTGGTTACCAACGGCGTGATCAATCCGGATCCACTTGCCGAATTGTTGCCGCTGGTTGATGCGGCAAACATCGACCTGAAGTCGATTCGGCCCGAATTCTACAGCGACTACGTCGGCGGTTCGCTGGATGCCGTGCTGAGGACAATCGAGAAGGTGCATCGGCGATGGCACATCGAACTGACTTGTCTACTGATACCCGGTCGCAACGACAGCGATGATGATATCAATCAGCTCGTCGCCTTTGTTGCCAGCCTGGCTCGCACCATCCCGCTTCACTTTTCTCGTTACTTTCCCCGCCATCGAGCCAAAGAGCCGGCGACTGCACCTGCCGCGTTGCTTCGCGCTGCAGAACTGGCAGCCAAGCGACTCGATTATGTTTATGTCGGCAATGTGGCAGCACCGGAACGTTTTCGCGACACATTCTGTCCCCGTTGTCATAACCGGCTGGTGGACCGTTCTCTTTGCCGGGGAAGGGTTGTCGGCTGCGTTGACTCAAAATGTGCCCGCTGCGGGGCGGAGGCGAACCTGATCCTGATCGGTTCCGGAGTTGAAAAAAGATCCTTGAATCAATAAACTCCCGATGATGTTCGGTTGTTGTATTTTGAGGTCTTGGTCGTGCGTAGCCTGAGACCACGCGCGGGGGGGCGTTCTGTTGGTCTGCTGGTTCTCGGGGTAGTCGTGGCTGGCGTGCTCGGCAGTGCCCTTTCGCATCTGGTTGCACTGGTGTTCCCCGCTGGTCCGGTGCGGAGTTTCTTTTTCGCTGCCAAAGATGTCAGTATCGGCCCGCTCGAACTGGATCTGGCCTTCGCCCGATTAACATTTGGAGTCGGTTTGTCGATCAATCTGCTCGCCGTTGTCTTGATAGCAGTGGTTGTTTACCTCTGGTACAAATTCTGAAAGTGGCCGGAGATGCTTCGGGGTGGCCCATCGGACCACCCCGAAGCATGCTTTCAGTCAGGCTGCGTGCTAATCCTTGATTATTACCTTTCGGGTGAGCTTTGCATCGGGCGTGGTGGCTTCGATGAAGTAGATGCCGGCGGGAACCTTTTTGCCGTTGTCTTCTGTCAGCGGCCACTGTAGAGAGAGCTGGCCGGTGGGCAGCCGCCGGTTTGTCAAATTTGCAACATGACGACCGGAAGCGTCGTAAACCCGCACGCGAACATCGGCTGCTTCCGCCAGTGTGAGCTCCACTCGGACCAGGCGATTTGCCGGGTTGGGTCGGACTGACAATCGTGTGCCTTTGGACGCCGCAGGAGTTGCCATCTGGCCGGAACGGTAGGGCGATGCAGCCCGCATGGTGACCGGATCAGCTGCCGGCAAGTACTCCCAGAATTCATAGCCGTAAGAGCCTTTCAGCAGGTAGATGGTTGATTCGGCGGCGGCAAGGGCTGAGCCGCGTTTGACCTTCGACCGGCGTCCGGTCAGTGATATCGGCACATTGGCGCGCGGCAGCCAGGAGTCGGCGCCGACTCGCCAGCTCCAGAATTCCTGAGTGTTGCCACCCTTGACGATGTAGACCGTATGGTCGTAAAAAGCCATCGAGGCACCGGTTTTCACCATTCGATTACGGGGGCCCAGCAGCGAGACTGTCGGCAAAGTATCAATCCATGCTCTCACATTGAGGTCGTAGCCGTAGGCTTCGAGGGTGTTCGACCCCTTCAGGACATACAGTGTATCATTGTTCCCGAATACCATGTCGGTGCCGAACTTGCATTTCACCGGCCGGAGCGGGTCGGAGGGAACATCCAATGGCCGGTTGTTGGCGTCAGTAACGTAACTCCAGCGTCCGGCGGCGATGTCGTATTGCCAGAAATAGTTGGTGCGGTTTCCGGGCAGGCAATAAACGATTCCGCGGGCATAGGCAATTGATGCACCTTTCTTCGGCGGTCGCCATTCCCGGCCGCCAATGGAGTCGATGACTATCGCTTCTGGTGCTTCAGTCCAGGTATTGGTGGCAATGTCGTAGTGGTAAAAGTCAGCGCGGCCGCCACCTTTGATTGCCCACAGTCGGCCGAGTGTTCCCCAGTTCGGATCGTACGTCAGGTCGACACCATCGCGGGCGCGACGGCCGGAAGGCCCGAGTGGCATTGAGGCAAGCGTATCCCAGGTGCGTGTCGCGACATCATAGTACCACAATTCGTTGGTATTGCTGCCTTTCATCGCGTACACGCGCTTGGTTGCTTCGACATAGACGGCGGTGCCTTCCTTCACCTTGCGACGTCGCCAGCCCTTGGGAATGTCTTCACGCTGCGCCCAGGGCGAAACTATTATCAGCTTGCTTGCGACGTTGTTTGTGCTGTCCGAGTCGCCTGCCATTCTGGTTGAGCAGACCGCGGTGAAGCTGCCGGTGAAGGCATTCCAGACCGGGAACTGGACCAGCAGGCTTTCGCCGGCGGGCACATTCTGCAGCAGTGTTTCGGCGTAGTAGACGGTTCCGATATTGAGGAAAACCCGGATTGAATCGGTGATGGTGCCGTAGTTCTGAACTCGGGCTACCGGGGCGATCGGGCCCGGAAAGGCATAAATCTCCGGTCGAACTATCGCCAAGGCGGCAGCATCCCGATACTGGCGGAAAAATCTGATTGCCCGGCCGGCACTCAGTCGATTGCCCGGGTCGTTCTGGGCTGAAGACATCGGCGGGCGAGCATAGAGGTAGCCGACGCCGTCCAGCCCGTCCGGGCTCTCGAGTCCGACAGCAGAGCTGCGTCCGTAGTCGTAAGCGGGGTCACCGACCGTCACGTCGCGGTATTGGATGTCGAAAGTTCCGTTCTCTCGGATAATGGCCTGGAATGACAGCCCATTGGTCGTGTCGGTTCCGACCCGGTTGACGTTCAGCCACGTCAGGACGAAGTAGCGATTGGGGGCCGACCCCATCGAGCGGTAGTACAGGTAGCCGCGACCAAAGCCCGGCCCCATTGCGAGATCGTCCCAGTACGGATAAACGGCGCGGTTGGGCAGATCGGTGTTGGGCAAGGGCCGCGGAAATGAGTCGTCGCTGCCCCCCGGGTCGGCCGATCCCATTGCGAACCAGCCGTTGGCTGATGCGTAGACATAGTTGTAGACGCTGTCGTAGAAACGGAAATTGAAGAATGTCGGCAGGTTAATCCGTCCGTAATTACCGAGATTCGGCGCCAGCTGGAACCCGGTGGTATCAATCCAATTGTAGGTCGGCCCGCCGATGGTGTCCGAGTCGATGAAGGCATAGCCGAGCGGACTGGAACCGGTGTGGACGCCTTTGATCACATCAACCGTTGAGCGGGTCGTGTCATTGGCGGGGATGTCATCGGGCAGACCAATTGAGCTGATAACATAGACAATGACCGAGCAACGTCCGCCGGCGACTGGTGTCCAGGGCAGAAAAGTGATGGTTGTATCAGCACCGGCGGCAAGAGTGGTGACTGTTACTCGATCGGAGTAGAGCGTGTTGCCAAGGCCGTCAACTATCGAGCAAGTGGCAGCAAAATCGTTGAAATCAGTCGTTCCGGAATTCTCGACGCGGGCCCTCGGAATGACCGGGGCATTCCACGGCCGTTGAACAAAGTCGTACCACGGGCGGTCGATGAATGTGGCTCTGATATCAGCAGTCGGTGGAGTGAACGGTGCGAGGTTGACGTATGTGCGCAGTTTGAAGTCGCCTGGGGTTGAGTCAGGTACAAACTGACCGGCGCGATATTGCCAGTATTGTGCGCCGACGGTGCGGGCAGCGTCTCGGCCCAGTGCAGGACATTCGGGTGGTTCGCCGACCTGTAGGTAGAAGAGCCAGAAGCTCCCATTGGCCAGAACCAGCTTGCGACCGCTGTCAGCAAGGAAAACCGACTGCCAGCCAGTGTCACCGGGAGTGCCGTGGATTACCGGAGTCTTGTACCAGAGCCGGCCGGGAACACCGGCGCTGTCCCTGAAAAGCGCAAGCTGGTAACGGCAGTGAGCCGGGTTAGCCGGGAAGGCCAGCCAGACCCTGACCGATTCCATGTAGACTGGAAAGCTGTCCGGTGTTAGCCTGACGCCCCATCCGAAGTGGCCGACCGGCCACTGGCTGTAGGCTGCTGCCGGGCCGGGGTCATCGTAGCCAAGCTGAACCAGGTTCGAAACCCGGAAGTTCCGGGTAAGCGTGTCGTTGCTGCGAACATAGTCCGAATCGGCTGCTGCCCAGAACTTGATGAAATAGTCGCCCTCGGCAATGTTGTAGGCGGGGGTGAAAAAAGTATCCCGCTCGGTTCCGCCCGCCGGCAGGGTCTCGATGATGCTGGTCCAACCTTCCAATGGCGTCATGCCGGCGTCGTAGAGACTGCAGCCTATGGCGATGTTGTACTGGTCGTTGTAACCATTGTTGCGAAAACGGGCAATCGGCGTCAGCAGGCCAGGCAGTATGCGGCTGGCCGGACTGATGATGCGCCGGCACTCAATGTCCCAGGCCGGGATGGATTCACCGGCAACGGTTATGTCGTCGAGATACCAGCAGGTGATGTATGACAGATTGCCGTCGAATATCCAGGCCAGTCGGACCTGCGACTGATTGGTGGCAGCGTCAAGGCTGAAGGTTTCCTGGACCGGCACGTTTGAACTGCCGGCGTAGTAGTCTTTGAGCAGGTAAGGGAAGGTCGCGCCGCCGTCAATCGAGTAACGGAGTTGTGCCGTGTAGCTATTGCTGGAGAAGCGGAGAAAATAGGTGCTGCAGGTCAGAGTTATGCTGCGGTAGCCGGAACAGTCAATGATCGGTGAGATCAAGGAGTCTGGTGGTGCGTCGGGGTTCACGTTAAAGTAGATGGCTGCAAACGGGGTTGGGTGCCCCCCCCAGGGAGAAGTATTGGCGTTTTCCCGATGCCAGTCATCTACACCCAAACGGGTTGTGTCGGTTTGGAAGATCCGCCAGCCAGGCGGGGGCGACACCGACGTCCAGGTGGTGTCGAAATCTTCGGAGAAGATGTTGTATCCAAGACCAAAGCTGGCGAGCAGAACGACAAAAACAACGGTCCGGCGCATCACAGCCTCCTTGACCTGCTTACGTAACCGCTAGAACCAACCGCATGCTGACGGCCCTAAATAGACAGTCAGTCAATCGACACGCTGCGGTTCGATACTCCGATACCCAAAGAAGTATAGGATGCCGGCTGAACATGTCAATGCGACGAGTGAGTGGAAAGACTGGCAGCCGGTTCTCGCTTTCCAGTTCCTTGACCTAATCCGCCAATTCGGTATGGTATTAGGGTGCCGTCTGAGCAGAGTGAAGCCTTTCAGTAAACAGGTTTGATAAGAGGAGCTAGCCATGAAAGCAAAAAGCCGGAAGAGCGTGAGTCGTGATTTGATCACACTTAGTGTCATTAAGGCTGATATCGGAGGTTTCGTCGGTCATTCGGCCAGTCATCCTGAGATACTTGAACTCGCTCGCGAGCGGCTGGCGGAGGCAAAGCGGGCCGGAACACTGGTTGATTTTCATGTTGCCAGTGTCGGTGATGACCTCGAACTGATAATGACCCATCGTCTCGGGACGGACAGCAAGACGATCCATCAGCTGGCGTGGCAGGTGTTTGAGGCCGGGACAGAGCTGGCCAGAAAGCTGAAACTCTACGGCGCGGGTCAGGATTTGCTCGCCGATGCATTTTCGGGTAACGTTCGTGGGATGGGGCCGGGTGTGGCCGAGATGAGTTTTGAGGAGCGCAAGTCCGAACCGGTGATAGTGTTCTGCGGTGATAAGTGCGCCCCGGGAGCCTGGAATCTGCCGCTGTTCCGGATTTTTGCCGACCCGTTCAATACCATTGGACTCGTGATTGATCCTTCGATGCAGGATGGCTTTGATTTCCTTGTTCACGATTTACATGCTGGTACTGACATCAGACTTTCCTGCCCGGCACACATGTACGAACTGCTGATGTTTATTGGCGCTCCTGAACACTATGTCATCAAGGCTGTTTATCGCAAGGACGGTGAGATTGCCGCGGTTTCTTCGACCCAGAAACTTGCGCTGATCGCGGGCCGCTATGTCGGTAAAGACGACCCGGTCATGATGGTACGTTGTCAGTCGGGGTTGCCGGCGGTCGGTGAAGTGTTGGAGCCTTTTTCTTTCCCGCACCTGACGGCGGGCTGGATGCGTGGTTCGCATTTCGGCCCACTGATGCCCGTTGCCCAGCGGCAGGCGACACCGTCCCGTTTCGATGGTCCACCGCGGGTGATAGCGCTTGGTTTCCAGCTGGCCGATGGAATGCTTGTCGGACCTCGCGACATGTTTGATGATCCGTCTTTTGACCGTGCCCGTGAACAGGCCAACCAGGCGGCTGACTACCTCCGTCGTCACGGTCCGTTTGAACCACACCGGCTCGGTTTTGCCGAGATGGAGTATACGACTTTGCCGCTGGTAATGAAGAAATTCCAGAGCAAGGGTAAACGCGGTTAGTCAGCCAGGGACCTGATTTGGAAGAAAAGTTGACCCAGCGGTCCGTGTCTGCGGTCAGTGACGTTGAAGCGGTCCGGCTGCTGGCAGCTGCCCGTCAGCGGATTGAGACCGAAGTAGCCAAGGTTGTGGTCGGCCAGAAGACCGTAATTGAACAGGTGTTGATTTGTCTGCTGGCGCGAGGTCACGCACTCCTGATTGGCGTTCCCGGTCTGGCGAAAACTCTGCTGGTGAATACTCTGGCGCAGGTGCTGGACCTTTCGTTCAACCGCATCCAGTTCACGCCGGATTTGATGCCTTCAGATATCACCGGTACCGACATAATCGACGAGTCGCCCGATACGGGCAGGCGGGAATTCAGATTTGTCGAGGGCCCGGTTTTTGCTTCGATTGTACTGGCCGATGAAATCAATCGCACGCCTCCGAAGACTCAGGCTGCACTGCTGCAGGCAATGCAGGAGTACCGGGTAACAGTTGCCGGGCGGACTTATCAGCTGCCTGACCCATTTGTAGTTCTCGCGACGCAGAATCCGATTGAGCTTGAGGGGACCTATCCGTTGCCCGAGGCACAGCTCGACCGCTTCATGTTCTCAATCATGGTCGGTTATCCGTCGCCGGCCGAGGAGCGCGAGATTGTCAAGAACACCACATCGGCGTACAGCCCGGTGCTTGACCGAGTGTTGTCGGCAGCGGAGATCGTCGGGCTACAGGGACTTGTGCGACGGGTTCCGGTTGCCGATTCGGTGGTCGACTATGCAGTGGCCTTGGTCAGCGCGACTCGGCCCAAGAACGACAATAGCCCGGCATACGTCAAGGATATGGTCGGGTGGGGTGCTGGGCCGCGGGCGTCGCAATATCTGGTACTGGCCGCTAAGACCCGGGCGATGCTTGACGGGCGCTACACGCCGACAATTGATGACGTTCGGGCCATGGCTGGGCCGGTGCTGAGACACCGAATCGTCACCAATTTCAGCGCCGAGGCAGAGAACATCGGTCCGGATGATATCGTTGGGCGGCTAATCAAAGAGCTGTGAAGCGTCCGTTGTTACTGGCACTGGCAGCCATCCGTCCGGGCGAGAGTGATCTCAGCTATGAGCTGGCCCCGGCTGAGCTCGGGCTTGAAGAGTGCGAGGTAGCCGAGAATCCGCTTTTTCAGCGTCTGCTGGGCGATATTCGTGTCCAGTTCCATCTGGTGCGTGATGGTGTTCGGCTGATGCTCGCCGGCCGGGTTTCATTTCAGGCCCGATTGAATTGCGCAATCTGCGGCAAGGTGTGTGAACTTGCATTCGATGAACCGGTTGCGGCGGAGTATCTTGACACGGAGTCGGATGCGGCACTTGAGCGCGCCCTGAGCAGTGACGACCTGGATCGGATGCTGTATGATGGTGACCGGATCGATCTTGCCCGGCTCGTTCACGACGCCATTCACCTGGCAGTGCCGATCGCGCCAGTTTGCCGGGCCGATTGTCTCGGTCGGTGCAGCCGGTGTGGGGCCGACCTCAATCTCGGTCCCTGTTCCTGTCCGACCAGCGACGACTAGGCCGGGTTTCGTTGACAACAGCCCGTTTTCCGGCGATAATTACTTGGGTTACCGACGTCCAGCCGTCTAGCAGCACTACAATCCTCGGCAGTGGACAGGCCTGACAGCAGGTTTGTCGGGCGTCGGCTTCGCGCGAGAGAGAAAGGAAGTTGCGAGCATGTTTAACGAAACAGTGTTGTATAACCGCTACGGGAGGGCGGTGTACCGAGTCTGCGGTGGGGTGTTGTACGATTTTCTGGGCAAGCCACGGGGATTTCTGGTGGGTAAGACAATCTATGACAGTCGGGGCGAGCACCGGGGATTTTTCGTAAACAACCTGGTGCTGGACCGGATGGGGCGGGTTCTGGGTTACACTGATGGTGCCAAGGCGAACGGCCTCCCCCTGCCACCGGTTGAGATACCGCCGGTGCCCTACAAGAATCTTCCGGCACCCGAGGTTCCAGCATCTGCCGTTGATATTGAATGTGCCAGAGTGATACCGGCGTGGTCAATCATGCGGCTGGATAACATGCTGGTCTGATGTCAATGTTCAACAAGCTGCCAGCGGCTTGACCCGGGGTCATTCAGGGTCTAGACTTTCAAACGGATAACTGGAGAAACCATGAGCAAGCTGATTGTCTTTTCGCTTGTAATGCCGCTGCTGCTGCTGGCGGCGGATTTTGAATACACCGCCCGGGTTGACGGTGCCGCCAGCAAGCATGAGCTGGAGATTGTCCCGGCAAAAACCGGGGCCAAGCTTTGGCTGTCCTTGCCACCGCGGACCAGCCTGCATCTGACCGTTCAGCGGGACACCAGTCAGGTTCTTGACCTGCACCTGACGGCGTCCGGTCCACTGGAATTGCGTGGTTCGGGCCGCCACCGGCTTGTTGTCAGCCGGGACTCCGGCTCCGGGGTGTGGAGCTGTCGCAGCGTCGGCGGTTCTGCTACATTGACCGCCATACAGAGTTATGCCGATACGCTGTTTGCCCCGAAAATCGTGTTCACCACTGAGCTTGACGAGGTCAACTGGTATTTCAATGTTCCCCGTTCCGGAGTTTTTGTGCTGCAGAGCCTTGACAATACCGGTAAACCGCGCGAGGAGCTTCAACTAGGTAAGGACAACCGGTTCCAGTTTATCGGCCCCGGTACGGGCCGACTGGTGATCAAGGTGCTTGAGGGTGCTGGTAACTACAGCGCCCGGTTGCAGTGACGGGTTCATCCCCGGTTCTTGTCGCGGCCCTGGCAGCTTCGGCTTTGCTTGGTGCTGGCTGCGAAGAACCGGCCAATCGTTCGCCAATCGTGACCGGGCTCGTTGGCCCGACCGCAGTCCGCGCCGGTGCCGCAGTTCACTATGTCTGCCGCGCCTATGACCCTGATGGATGGCCGTGGTTCTACGAATGGCGGGTAGAGGCGGGCAGGCTGTTCTGGAACTGGGGTGACAGTGTTCTCTGGCTCGCGCCGGAGTCGTCTTCGCGGACCACAATCTCGGTTGCCGTGACCGATGAACAAGGTGGCTTGGATGCCGAGACGCTCAATGTCCGGGTACTCGCTGACACGGCATTGATCGTCGACTGGTATGGTGCTGTCAGGCGTGGTGATTATGTGTGCTGGTTTGACACTGTCGGTCCGGGGTATTCTTTTTTCGGCCGATTGCGCGCCGACACCTCAGCGATGCGGTTGCGTATCGCCGACAGCAGCAACTTCCACGCCTGGCTGGCCGGAGAACCGGCGGAGTTTCTTCTTGATGGACTGGCATATCTGGCGGCGGAGTTCGAGGTCCAGTTACTGCATCCCGGGGTTCACTTCATAATTCTTGACAACCGGGCCAGCAGTAGCGATGCAGCCTATGAAATCAGAGCGTTCCGCCGTGGGCCTTGACTGCTGGCGAATGACCAGCCGGCCCGTTCGAGCAGTTCCAGCAGCAGACTAACCGGAAGCCCGACAATATTCAGATAGCAGCCCCGAACCGACCGGACAAACTCCGCCGCCCAACCCTGGATGGCGTAAGCGCCAGCCTTGTCATAAGGTTCGGCAGTGGCGAGATAAGCCGACAACGCTGCCGGCGGGATCAATCGAAAGGCCACCCGGCTTGTCTCCGAACCGGTCCAGATCCGGTTGTCGATGGGGCGGAAAACCGCCAGCCCAGAGATTACTCTGTGCGTCCGGCCCGACAGCAGCGAAAGCATTGCCCGGGCATCGGCAGCACTGCGTGGCTTGCCGAGAATTGTCTTGTCGATGACAACGATGGTGTCGACGCCGATGACGAGACCGGCGGGGTCTGAAACTGCAGCTGACCTGGCTTTGGCGACAGCGGCGGCAAGTGCGAACTTGACTGGATTGCGTTTGAGTTCCTTACGCACCAGCAGTTCTGTTTCTACGCTGCCGGGATTCGCGAAGCGACAGGGAATCCCGAGTGCGCGGATGATTTCGCGTCGGCGGGGCGAGGTTGAGGCCAGCCAGATCATTTCGGCAGCAGCGTTCCGAAAGTGGCTTTGCCGATTCGAACGTCGGGCAGCTTCTTGATGCGCAGTTCGAAATCCCAGCTCAGGCCCCGACCGAGCCGCTGGACGGTTGCAATCGCTTCCCAGCAGTGCAGGTCGCGCCAGAGCCGCAGGCCATAGTTGGCGAACTGTCGCTCGGCGATGTTGTAGCCGAAATCGGTCAGCGAGAGTTGCCAGCCGGCGATGGCGACGCTGGCAGTGGCAGTGAGCATGTGGGCGTATCCGGACACACTGTGGCGCAACGACAGTTCGAATCCGCGTGGGTGGGTGGGCGTCTGGACGATGCGGTTGTAGCTGAAGCTTGTTGCGACAGCCGGGTCGCGGCGAAACCGCCGAGACTCAAAGTCAAATCCGACTGCACCGTCGAGTGAGAGCCGTAGTGTCGGGTCAGCCAAAGGGGTGAGGTAGAAGCTGGCGGTAAGCGGCGAAAGCCGGTCATTGACCAGATCATAACCGACCGCAAAGTCAATGCGACCAAGGTCGCGTTTGTTTCGCAGCGAGTCGAATCTGCCTTGAAAGCTGTTGCCGACCTGAAATACCACCGCGGCGGCATCGGGTCGTCTGATGTCGGGACGGCCGAAAAATCCGCCCCGGGCGGTTTTGGGGGAAAAAGTGAGACTAGCGACGGGCGAAACGGTATGCAGTATTCCCTGCAGCCGGAAAGCCCGGACGTCGAACACACGGTAGAGGTTAGTGCGGGCACCAATCGAAGCCGAGTAGCCGGGGGTCGGGCCAATTGAGTCAAGAAGCGAAGCGCTGTGTCTGACCGCCAGTTCCTGGTTCAGGTCGATTGCCCCGGCGACCAGTTCGCTGGCGTAGATGTTGAACGAATTGTCGAGCGGCATGGTCACGCTGTCAGCGTGCGATTGCAGTCCGCTGCGACGGGAAGAATTGACCCCTGCCGTCAGATTGTTGCTGACGGTCAGTGTGCCGATGTTGCCCAGCTGATACCGGGGGGCGGCAATGGCAACCGATGTCGCGATGCGCTGCTCTTCGTTTCGGGCAGTGTCGGTGGCGGTGGAATCGTACCGGGTAGTCGAGCGTCGGAGTGCGGTCAATGTCGGGGTTGCCGTCCAGCCCGCAGCCAGTGGACGAGTTCCGAACGAGGCCGACAGCCGGGGCAGGTCGATACGGCGGAAGTTCCGAATGAAGTCCTCGTAGCTTTCGGCGGTTGCAGTCAGCCGGCCGAAACCGCCGAGACGACGGCTGACCGACATGAAAGAGCCAGCTTCCTGTTTGAGCCACTCGATTCGGTTTTCAGTGTATTCGGGAAGATACGATGTATCAGAGACCAGGTCCACTTTTGCCGACATCTCGGTGTCGAAAAGAAAGCGGCGGCTGGTGTGTTCCCCAACCAGTGAATAGCGTCTTCGCCCGGTGTCCCATTCGCGGATGTAGGCGGCGGTCAGTGCACCGCGGGCAAACGGCGAAACGTCATAGATAACATCGGCACGGCCCTGGATGCCCTTTTTGGTCATTACGTCGCCGTAGAAGGTGATATCGGAGTAGTCATTGATAACCAGATAGTAGGCGAGGTTCCGGGCGAACCATCCCTGTTCTCGAGCGAATCCAAACTTGAAGGGCAGCAGGCCGGAGCGGCGTTTGCTGGCCACTGGGACGATCCAGAAGGGCGCGGCCAGCACTGGTACACGACCGATCCGAAAGAGCACCGGCTGGCTATAGGCGGCGTCGTCCATTTCCAGCTTGACGCGCGGACTGAAGAAATCGTAGTGCGGATGTTCCCGGTCGCAGGTTGTAAATGCGCCACTGCGGGCATTCAGCACCCGTTCTTCGACCAGCCAGACTTCCCGGGCAGCGAAGAAGCCGTTTTCGACCGCGGTGCGGGCGGTGCGCATCATGCCCTTTCTGGTATCGATGTCGTAGCTGAGAAAGACACCGGTAATATTCTCGGTGCCGGAACTGAACAACACGTCGCCGCTGGCGCTCAGTCGGTGACGCCGGACATCGTAGTGAATGGAATCGGCGAAGACCTCCATCTGTCGGTAACGCACCCAGGCGGAGTCCAGCATCAATACTTCCTCTGTCCGGGCGAGGAAGATCACCCGGCGGGCGCCGTAATTGACAACATCAGCGCCGGAATCGGCTGGCGCCGACAGCTGGAACAGCAGGGCAAGAGTTGTCAGCAGCAACTTCCGATGTTAGATATCGCGGTGTCCAAGTCAAACTGCCGCGAGGGGGCATGGATTGCAGTCGGGCACTGGGCGACAGTAAGTCTTGCCGAGCTGAACCAGCAGTGCATGGTACTCGTTGAACAGATACGGTATCGCCGGCAGTGCTTGATGGAAGAGCTGTTGAATCGCCGAATAGCTTTCGTTGCCTAGAATCAGTCCGTAGCGGGTCAGCGTCCGCCGGGTGTAGTTGTCAACGACAAACACCGGTCGGTCCAGGGCGTAAAGCAGGATTGAATCGGCGGTTTCCGGTCCGACGCCATGGACGCTCAGCAAACTCTGGCGCAGTGCTGTGGTCGACCGGTGCTTGAGTGCATCGAATCCGCCATTCCGGCTGAGCCAGTCAGCGAAAGCGAGCAGGCGGCCGGCTTTGACCTGCGGACAACCGGCAGGGCGGATGAGCCGAGCCAGAGTCGTCGGGTCCTGCCGGGCAAGGCGGGCCGGTTCGAGCAGCCCGGCTGTCCGCAGGGCGGCAACAGCGCGCTCGACATTTGGCCAGGCAGTGTTCTGAGTCAGAATGGCACCGACGCAGACTTCAAAAGTGCTTCTTGCCGGCCACCACTTTTGAGGGCCGAAAGCAGCGAACAAACGACGGTAAATCCAGATAATCGCCCTTCTGGACGCCGGGCTCAGCCGATTACTGGTGAAGACGGCACTGGGCGGTTGGTTCCGTGCCGCTGATGAAAACTTCGTAGACAACTCGGGGACAGGACGGGCGGGCGAGCTGGCCCGACATTTCACAGACCGGTGTGGTGATGATCGAGTCGGGGATGGCGAATTCCCGGCTGGCCAGGGAATCAGGGCGGACACGCTTGATGAACTCGCCCCAGATCGGAGCCGCGCCGCCACCGCCGGTGGCACCGCGGTAGATCGTGCGCTTCTGGTCAAAGCCAATCCAGACGCCACAGCACAGCTCGGGAGTATAGCCGATGAACCAGATGTCGGTATAGTCGTCAGTAGTTCCGGTCTTGCCGGCGGCCGGGCCGGAGTAGCCGACGGCGCGAACGGCCGCGCCGGTGCCTTCATTGACGACGCTCTGCAGCATGCTGGTGATGATGTAAGCGACGGCGGGACGGAGCACGGGCTGGCAGTCGAAGCGGTGTTGCTCGATTACCGTACCGCGATTGTCTTCGATCTTTGTGACCATCACCGGTTCAACTCTGACACCGCCGTTGGCGAACGTGTTGAAGGCCCGGGTCATTTCCAGCAGCGAGACTTCCACCGAGCCGAGTGCCAGCGAATACACCGGCCGCAGGGGCGAGGTAATGCCGAGCTGGTGGGCATAGCGAACCACCAGTTCGGGACCGAGCTTCTGAATCAGCCGGACCGAAACAAGGTTGCGGGAGAGCGCCAGTGCCCGACGCAGCGAAATCGGACCGAGAAACTTGCCGTCGAAATTGCGCGGCCGGTAAACCGGCTGGCCCGGTATCGGGATGGCAATGGCCGAATCGTATTCAATGTCGGCTGCAGTCATGCCGTTGTCGATTGCAGCCGCCCAGACGAACGGTTTGAAGGTTGAGCCGGCCTGTCGTCGGGCCTGGGTGGCCCGGTTGAACTCGCTGGCCCCAAAATCCCGGCCACCGACCATTGCCCGGACTGCACCGGTGCCGACTTCCATTGCGACAAGCGCCGCCTGAAGATAGCGGGGTGCGCCAATAGTTGAATCGAGCCGGGCGACTGAGTCGTAGTGCGATTTGCTGGGGCGGAGGCCGTAGTCGCGTTCAATCCGCTCAACGCGTTCGCTGACCGCAGTGTTGGCCGCGCGCTGGACGTCCAGGTCGAGAGTCGTGTGGACCACGGCTCCGGAGCTGTAAACGAAACTATAGCCGTATCGTTCGGCAAGGTAGCGCCGGATTTCTTCAACGAAATAGGGCGCCTCGTTGGTCTGCGAACCGGGCGGCAGAACCCCCAGCGGCTGTTTTGAGTAGCGGGTGTACTGGGCATCGTTGATTCGACCGAGACGGCGCATCGTCGCCAGGAAGAAATTACGCCGCTTGAGCAGGCGGTCGGGATGAGTCCAGGGCGAGTAGACCGAGGGGTTGGCAATCATTGCTGCGAGGGTGGCGCACTCCACCGGGTTCAGGGCAGCGGCAGTTTTGCCGAAGTAGCGCTCGGCAGCGGCCTCAACGCCATACGTCGGTCCGCCGAACCAGACCTGATTGAAGTACAGCTCAAGAATTTCGTCTTTGGAGTAGTGCCGCTCCAGTTCAACCGCCACCAGCATCTCCTTGACCTTGCGCGTGACAGTACGGTCAGGGGAGAGAAACATCGACCGGGCGAGCTGTTGGGTGATGGTCGAAGTGCCGCGAATCCGGCCACCGCTGCGAACTGCGCCCCAGATGATGCCTGGAATCCGGACCATGTCGATGCCCCAGTGACTGTAAAATCTCCGGTCTTCGACCGCAATCACTGCTTCACGCATGGCGATCGGGATTGACTCGAGCGGGACCGGGCGGCGTTTTTCGGAGAAGAAATCGGCGATTACCCGGCCCTTGCAGTCAAGAACCCGTGTTGCTGCCGGAGGCCGGTAGTTGACAATCTCGTCGATACTGGGCAAACCGAGAACGCCGGCGGCCTGGACCTGACCCGCTGCGGCAGACAGCAACAGCCACCAGAATGAGCTGTTGCGCACGGTAGTTTTACAGTGCCTCAACCAGCAGTTCGGCGATGTCGCGGACGCGAATGCGGTCTTCGGAGTTGGTTGTCTTGACGGCGTCTTCAAGGGTCAAAAGGCAGAATGGACAGGCAGTAGCGAGGACGCTCGCGTTGCGGTCGAGAGCATCTTTGACGCGCACTTCGGCCAGCCGGCCCTTGAAAGCCGATTCGGACCACATCCGCCCGCCGCCACCTTCGCAGCACAGGCTGATTTCCCGCGAACGGTCAAGTTCAACAAACCGGTCGCCGGCCAGAGCGCGCAGCAGTGCCCGCGGTTCATCGAAGATCCGGTTCTGCTTGCCAAGATAGCAGGGGTCGTGGTAGGTGACAGTTTCCTCCAGCGGGCGGGCGATTTTCAGCCGGCCGGCATCGAGCAGTTCCGACAGCAGCTGGGTGTAATGGATGACCGGCTGGCGAATACCGGGATAGTCGCGGCGGAAAGTCGTCAGACAGTGTGGAGAAACAGTGACAATCCGGGTAAAACGGCGTTCGGCCAGCGCAGCGGTGTTGGCGTTGGCCATCTCTTCGAACAGGCCAGTTTCGCCCATACGCAGTTGTTCGCTTGAACAGCAGGACTCGGCATCGCCGAGGATGGCAAAATCGACTCCGGCAGTGAGGAGGAGCTGGCTGACTGCCCGGGCAACCGGCTGGCAACGCTGGTCGTAGCAGTTGGTGCAGCAGACAAACAAAAGATTCTCGGTTGTTTCGCCCGGAGCCAGGATCTTGAGGTCAAGTCCGGCCAGCCAGTCGAGTCGTTTCTCTCGCGCCCGGCCCCAGGGATTACCCTGCAGGTAGGTGCTTTCCAGTGCCTTGATGACGGTATCGCTCATCCGGCCGGCTTCGATTACGCGCGAGCGCAGTTCGACGACGAGGTCAGCGGGTCTCACCGACTTGGGGCAGCGGTCGTTGCAGGTGGTGCAGGTTGTGCATTCCCAGATACCGGCGTCAACCGCGCCATCGGCGTCAGCGATATCGTTGACGCGGAGATAAACCAGCCGCCGGACATTGAGATTGGACTTGATTGATACCGGGCAGCCGCCGGAGCAGCGGCCGCACTGGATGCAGGCGCGAACATTGTGGGTTTCAGTGGGCATGGAAGGCGATTTTAGAATTGCTGACAGGGAAGTCAAGCCGAATGCCGGCAGGGTGCCCAGAACAGGGTGGTGATGTAGTCGCGGCGCAGGATACCACCATGGTTCTCGATGGCTTCTCTTACTTTGCCAAACAACCGTTGCCTTACGGCCGGCGGCAAGATTGCGTGGTCGGACATGGTGCTGAGCAGATCGATGTATTCGCTGGCCGAGTAATCAACCGAGACCGGGTAGCGTTTGACGGTTACCGGCCGAAACAGGCCTGAGTTGAGCAACAGCTCCTTCTGACGCTGGATTCGTTGTTCCGGCGGACGGGCATGCCATTTCCTCAGCCCCAGTTGCTGGTAGGCAGTATCGATGTCGCGTTGGAGCGGTGTCTTTGGTGTCAGACGGAAATGCCAGACAAGCGCAATGCTGCCGGCGGGTTTGAGTAACGCGGCGCAGTGCCTGAACGCGGTCCGGCGGGAAAGCCAGTGAAATGATGATGCCGCCAGCACCATGTCGAACTCCCCGGATTCCGGCTGCCAGTGGTCAAAATCAGCGACGACGATGCTGGAACCGGGGAAGCTACGCAACCGTTGGCGCCATACCCGGGCCATGCGGGGGGAAAGTTCTACGGCGTAAAGCCGGAAGCCGCGTCGGGCAAGCGGCAGCGACGCCTGGCCGGTGCCCGGGCCGATTTCCAGTATCCGCGATGACGGTGCGAGCCGCGCCAGTGCGACAAGGTCGTCGAACAGCTCTTCGGGATAGCTGGGACGGACCCGTTCGTAAACTTCCGCGATTGAATCGAATGACTCGCGACGCTGCCGATGGCGTTCTTTTGCTGACAACTTCGAGCCGGTTTTCAGGGGATGACCGCTAAGCAATCTCGGCCGGTGCCCAGCAACTGCCGCTGTCGGAACACTGCAGAATGGTCATTTCATCACCGGCGATGATGCCGATGATGCCGTCGGCGAAGAATCGGATGCTAAAGAGGTCGTGCTCGGTCGGCAGCAGGACTCTTTCCCATGAGTTGCCGCCATCCAGGGTCCGGATTGCAGTGCCCGATGCTCCCACTGCCCAGCCACCGAGTGTATCCCGGCGCATGTCCAGCGAATAGAGTGGGGGCAGCGTCGAGTCGCGGCGCAGCGGGCGCCAGGTTTCGCCGCCATCCGGCGTGAACAGGACATCGCCGCCGGCAGTGGTCGCAAAGCCGACAGTGTCATCGGCTGGAAAATGGACTGCGGTAATGGCGATACCGGGCAGCAGGTTCTGGATATTGCCGGACTGTGAGAACCAGGTTGCACCGCCGGTGGTAGTCTTGAGAATGGCACCGTTTGGCCCGACGGCATAGCCGGTGAGTTCATCACTGGGGAAACACATGTCCATGATTTTGTCGCTCGTTGCCGCCGGCAACTGCTGCCAGGTCTGTCCATCGTCAGCAGTGCGGAGAAAAGTCCCGCGGTCGCCAGCGGCAAAGCCAACCTGAGGCGAAACCGGAAATTTCACCACGCGCAGGTCAACCTCGACCCCGGTCGCCAGTCGGCGCCAGGTGCGGCCAGCGTCCTCGGTTTTCAGAATCGTGCCCTTGTCGCCGGCGGCATAACCGATGGTTCCCTGTCCGGGAAAAGACACCGAGTACAGGTTGTAACGACAACCGGAATCGACGTGTCGCCAGCTGGCACCGCCGTCGCTGCTGAAAAGCAACAGACCGTTGTCGCCGGCCGCCCAGGCGATGAAACTGTCGTCGATTGTCAGCAGACCGTTGATGCGGTTCGCCATTCTTACACCTCAAACAATGTTGCGACAACCACCTGAAAATGTCAAACCGGACATCAGTCGGTCCGGCTGCGGCTGTGAAACGACACCGGGGCGGCACTGGGCCGCCCCGGTGAAAAGGACCCGGTCCGGACTACTCGATGACGAGCTTCTGCGCCGCGGTGTAGTCACCGGCCGTGAGCCGGACCAGATAGACACCAGCGGCAAGACCGCGCAGGTCGAGACTGGTGGCACCACTGCGACCGGCGGCCAGACTGCGCACCAGCACCGTCCGGCCGGTGATGTCATACACCTGCACCGTCGCCGGAGCGGCCGCCGGCAGACTCCAGCGCAGCAGCGCCGTGTTGCCGGTCAGCGGGTTGGGCCCGAGCGTCATGCCCACCGGCGGGACAGTAGTGCCAGCCATGACACCGGAACGGACCGGCGCGGCCGCCATCACCGTGCCCGGTGTGTAGCGCCACAGCTCCACCGTCTTGTTGCCCTTCAGGGCATAGATGAAGCTGCCGTCGGTGGTCAGCCCACCACCACCTTTGACCCGCTTCTTCTTCTGGGTGCTGCCCACCTGCGGCATCGTCTCTTTCTCCGCCCAGGTGCCACTGGCGAGATCGTAGGCGTAGAAGTCACAGGTGTTGCCACCCTTCAAAGCATAGAGCATGCCGCCCATCACCACGCCGTCCGAGCCGTCCTTGCTCTTCTTGCTCTTGCCGGTCTGGCTATTGAGCAGCGGCATGCCCGCCAGCTGCTCACCCCAGTTGCCGGTGGCGAGGTCATAGGCATACAGCTCGTGATACTTGGCCTTGTGGGCAAAGATGCGGTTGCCGGCAAGGTCCAGGGCCAGCCAGGAGCCTTTGTCCCACTTGGCCTTCTGTCCGGCCGGAGCGTCAGCAAGCGTCTCCCACTGACCGGAGGTGACGTTGTAGCGGTAGAACTCGGTCTTGTAGCCTTTGAGCAGGTAGACATAGCCCGAGTCGCCGGGGACATAGACCAGGTCGGTGCCACCTTTGACCTTCTTGTTGGAAGCACCGAGCGGGATGTCGGCGAGCTGGACCCAGCCGGTCGAGTCGCTGTACTTCCAGAAGCCCTGGGTGTTGTTGCCCTTGACCGCATAGACCACGCCGTTGCCGTCGGTGCAGAGATTGGCACCCTTGGCCGGTAGCTTGTTCTCGACTCCGGCCGGAATGCCGGCGAGTGTGGTCCAGGTCGTGCCGTCGAAGCTGTAGAAGTCGGCGGTCTTGTTGCCTTTGAGGACATAGTGGACACCCATCCCGGCATCAAAGGCAATCGCCCCGCCGTCCTTGACCGCCTTGCCGGAGGGCGAAAGCGGCACCTGAGTTATCTCGCTCCAGGCCGAGCTGATCTGGGTGCCGACGCCAAAGGCGTTGACGATGGTGTCGTTGGCCGGGTTGATGTCTTCACCCAGCGTGGTCCATGCCTTTACCCGGTAGATGCCTTCCGGGAATGCCAGCCAGGTCCGG
>CBFGJX010000026.1:0-27328 GCA_965649225.1 Caldifarciminota bacterium | reverse complement strand
GAGGATTCAGACACGCCGATAACTGCCCTGTTTGACAACAGTCCTATTCTCGCGTCACAATCCCTTTTTCATCAGGGCGAGGATTCAGACAGATGCCGGAAGAAAAAGGGATCGAGGCGGCGATTCGGTTGTCACAATCCCTTTTTCATCAGGGCGAGGATTCAGACCCGGCTGGCACCGAATCGGTATCGGCGGCCGAACTACGCCGTCACAATCCCTTTTTCATCAGGGCGAGGATTCAGACGTAGCCAAATACGAAAAGGGGGAATGGCTGCCATCACCCCGTCACAATCCCTTTTTCATCAGGGCGAGGATTCAGACAATCAATAGTGTCTGCTTGTCTGGATATCTCGGGAGTGCGTCACAATCCCTTTTTCATCAGGGCGAGGATTCAGACAGTGCAGACTACGCATCGGGCTACTGGAACGATATGCCGATGTCACAATCCCTTTTTCATCAGGGCGAGGATTCAGACGCTTTTGGCCGCCGGTGAAACCCGGCAGCCGCTCGGATGTCACAATCCCTTTTTCATCAGGGCGAGGATTCAGACTGTTCAGCAACCAACCCGTTCGTATTCAACAGGTTACCGGCCACTGCCGGGTTGACCCCAAGTCCACAGCCGGTCCGGGAGTCAACCCAGGCTCATACCACGAACACATCGGGGTCCTCGGTTACCTTGCCGGTCCCGATAATCTGAACCCGCCGCCGGCAGGCCTCACAAAGCCGGTATATCCTGACACTATCCGTGCTGTTGTCAATCAGCTCGGCGAGTCTTTTGCTCAGCCGTTCCAGGTCCCCGTCCCGAAGCAGACACTCAAACACGCTGAGCTGAATATGTTCACCATAGTCTTTCAACTCCCGACAGATTCGGTTGCGGCGCCGGTCACAGGCAATGTCGTAGCTGACAACAACATGCCATTCAGCCGATAAAATACGGTTCATAGGGTACTCCTTGCTGTATTGCCCGGGCAAGGACAAGTGTCTGGTCACGAATGATGCCGCGGACGCTGGTGTTCTGACCGGTGCGGGGATGCCGAAACTGTATCGTCATGCGCCGTTCGTATTTGGCAAAGTAGCGACGCCGTGCGTCAGGTTTGAGCAGGAAACCGCCGGTGTCGGCACTGAAATCGTCGGCTTTGATGATCGCGCGATTGACCAAGTCCAGCGTGAGCATGTCAACCAGCGGATGCCGCAGTTCTTCACACAGGTCGAGCGCCAGTGATGGCCGGCCGTAGCTGGTAGCATGGAGAAAGCCCAGATAGGGGTCGAACCCGACCGCCGACGCAGCCGAAACGTACTCGTTGGTCAGCAGCGTGTAGCCAAGACTCAGCAGCGAGTTCACCGGGTCAGCCGGCGGCCGACGCGTGCGACGCTCAAAACCAAGCCGGTTGAACATCCGGCGATAGGCTTCAAAATACACCGCTGTCGCCTGTCCCTCCAGCCCGAGCAGTCCGCCCACTGCGGTTTTGCGCTCGACTTCACCCAGCAGACGGCTCAGATCACAGCGGGCAGTTTCGAAATCAATTGCGGGCCGGTTGTGAGCAAAGCGCTGCAACAGGCGAAGCTGATTTCTGATCTTGCCCGCTACCAGCCGCCGGGCAACCGCCAGCCGCAAGTCGGGACTGCGACAGGCTTCATACTGAGCCACCCGCAGCGGGATGTTTTTGGAACGAACCGGCTCGAGCGTCCCTTTCAGCCGGCCGGCCATGGAGAGAAATGCGGTCGGGATACCCTCATTGAGCAGCAGCTCAAGTGCCTGAGTGGTTATCTGGGCATAGCCGAAAATCAGCACCCGTTCGACTTTGATTGTCGGCACGTCCAGCAATACCCGGTCGTCACCAAGCACCAGCAGCCGCCGGGATTCACGGGTGATTTTTGCACCCTGCTCGGTAACATACAGTGTGGCCATGAACCTTCCTCCTCAGCAATTCAAAGCCGCCGACAGCTGACCGCCGGAATGCGCCTGCTGCCCACACTCCAGATTGTCAAAGAACGTCAGGCCCGACGCCTGCTCTGCGGCCGCGTGGCCGCCGGAGTCAACAGCAGGACCAGGGAAATCTCAGAATCCTGCTTTTGTTCTCGAAATCCGCAATAGTGTCGCGGGCATATTGCTCCACCAGACCATGCAACTCCCTGGCGGTTTCAAGACTTACCGGCGTGATACCATGGGCCAGGATCGAAAAGTTGCGGGTCCGAAGGAGGGCCGCCAGTTTCTTGTCGGCGCGAAAGCGGCGGCCGAAGGGTTTGCCGATTTCTTCCAGAAGTCGCCCGGCAGCCTGCAGGGGTATCATGATCGGCTTTTCGCCGTCGCGGTAGTTTTCAAGCCAGCCACGACTCTTTTCGGGTACGAGGTCCAGCCGGACATCGGCCGTATCAATGCCAAGCTCCTGTAACTGCCACTGGGCCAGCATTTCACAGGCGCGGTAGAGCCGGGCGGTGGCATCGTCGTACTTGCCTTCCTCAATCCGCCGCCAGGCGTTGTTGATGAGGTCAACAATGGCCAGGTCGCAAAGCCGGCCCTGCTGGAGCGCCTGGCCAAGCTGCATCACGGTCGAGACCGTCGCCGCAGACGGAGTGAACCCGGCCAGCTCGCGACACCGTCCGGGCCGGGCGGCGTCAATCTGGTTCTTGAAGCGGATGTGCTGAAAGATGTCCCAGTCGGCATAGGCACGGGCAAGTCCAAGCAGACAACTGCGTTTGAGCTGCTCGGTTTCGCTGAGCAGATAGTCGGGAATCGGGTCAAGGAGCTGGATGACGGTGTCAAAGCGGTAACGACGCAGCAGCTCGACTGCCCGCTGGAGCAAAAGCGACGCCTGCAGCCGCCGCGGCCGGAATGTGTACGTTGACTCGGTTCCGGGCAGGGGACGGCCACCTTCGCCGCGCTCCGCCATGATGTACTTGAGCTGTTCAATCCCGAGGTTGACCGCCGTCAGCACCAGTGCGGCACTCATCGGCTTGGTACCGGTGGTAAAATCGGCGGTGGCGTCTTCGGGCCTGACCTGCCACTCGGTCAGCCGCCGGGCGATGACATCGCGGATTTCCTGATAGAGGTCCTCCAGCCGGTCCTCGCTTGACTCAAGCTGATAAATCTCAACCCCGGGGCGACCGAGTTTCTGCACCACCTTCTCGGCTTCCGGACGGCTCAAGGCAGTGGCAATCAGCAGGCAGTAGTTGGGATTGGCTTCGCGAACGGTCTGGATCAGTATGTCGGTGATGTTGCCGGCAAATCCGGTCCCGACAGTCACAAAGAATGCACTCATCCATCCTCCAATGTCAACTGCGCCCAGCCAAGCGGAATGTTGCCTTCGCCGGCCCGTTTGCGCGAGCGGGGCGGCCGCACCCGATAACCGGCAACCCCGAGTTGCCTTGCTGCCAGCAGCATTGATACCGCGTAGGCTCCGGACCCGCTGCCGAGCCGAACAAGACCGGTGGCCGGCAGCTTCAAACCGGCATCGTCGGAGTTGAGCCGGTCGGCACGGGCAACCTCCTGATAGAAGCGGTTGACCGTGTCCAGCAGTTTGCCGGCAGTCAGCTTCGAGCCGGCAGGGAAAGTGAGGCGGTATGTGAATTCGTTGTTTTTCTGGATGGTTTCGCAGAGCAGACGCAGGTCTTTTCCCCGACGACCGGCTCGCGGGTCATCCCGGGTGGACGGCGGCTTCTTGACGTCCACCAAGGAAAGCGCGAGACAATCGGCCGGCGCCCGGTACTCGAGCGGGTCGGACACATCAAGCCAGCGGGTAAACTGTCCGGAACCGGTACCGCCCAGTGCCGGCAGAACGGTGCTGAGCAGGTCACCCCCGCCCGAACCGGTCAGCAGGTGTGCCGGCTGCGGGCCGCCCGCCGGCGGAGGGGTGAACATGTCCCAGCACAGTGCGGTCAGCATTGCACCTTTCAGCGAACTGCCGGGAATATAGACCCGACCCGCCGATTTGATAACCGTTTTGACCTCGGTGCGCCGGCTCTCGTCCAGATACCGTTTTGCGGCGGGTGCAACCCGAAGCCGGTAACCCACGTGGCGCCGAAGCAGTTCGGCCGGCACCAGCCGCTCAACCGGCTCACCGTTCGGCGCCGCGGCGGTGAACTTGTCGCGCAGCGGAGCAAAATCGGGGTCGGCAAACAGTGAGTCAAGATTGACCCGGCAGAATCTTTTATTGTCAAACCAGTAGTCAATCCGGGTGAGTGTCTCGCCGGAGCCAATGTGAACCGGCGTAATCACCTTCAGCTTCAGCCGGAATTGTTCAGTCATCGTTGCCTCCGGGTGGAGTGACCTGCAACCGGCAGGGGACAGTGAAGGCCAGTCCGTTGCGCCAGACGCGATGGGTCATCAGCGGCGGGTCGGGCGTGACATCAATCAGCCGGCCAATTCGCTGCGCCCGGGGCAGAACCGAACCTTCGGCGAACATCGTCACCGGCCGGCGCCGCAGGCTGCGGGTCTCCGGCGAGAAGACATAGCCCCGGCGGGTGATGAGATTGTACCAGCCTTCACTGAGTCCTTCACTTTCGCCCTCACGAGGATAGTAAAGCGAAAGCAGCAGTCCGGCTTCGGCGGCTTCCGGCACGGCCAGTTCGGTCTGGGTGAATTCGGGAGGGTGAAATCCGCCCAGCCCGATGCTGCGGCAGCCGCCGATGCCCTCCTGGCAGGTGATTTGCAGCGCGGCCTCAAGCCGCCGGCGCCAGGCGTCGGACCCGAACCGGACAAGAAAGAAGAATGCCGTGTCAGCAGAACAAACTGTCTGACCGACATGATACAAGCCGCCGGTTTCAGCCTGGCCACCACCGCGGGCGACTGTTACCCGCGGCACGTCGCGCGTGACAACCGCACCGGCCGGCAGGCTGTAGTCGTCCGGGTTCTCGCCCAGCGGCTGACCGGTGAGCAGGCGTTCGAACTCGCCCTGAAAAACAAAGCGCAGCCGTTTGCGGCGTTTGTCGGCCGGCAGCTGGTTGGCCGGCACCGGAAAGCAGCAGCGGCCCTGCCAGAATGGAAAGGCAGAGCTGATGACCACCGCCGGCTGGCCGTCCTGCTCTGCCGCAAGGAATTCCTCGAGGCCGTTTCTGCCTTCAAGGAGCAGCAGCCCGTGACAGAGCGCCGAAAAAAGCGTGTCGGAATGAATGAAGCCGCCGGAGCCTGCCCGCACTCCTTCACGCTCGCCGAGATGCAGCGGCCCGGACGGCCGGAGGATGCAGGTAGTCAAAGTCATGGGCGATTCCTAATTCATTTTCTGCTTCAGTGCCTCAAAATTTTTGACCAGCGCCGCGGGAGTTGTGGTCTTGTCGTCGTTGATCTGTCGTTCAGACTTCAGCTCGTAGTCACCGGAACGGTAACTTTCGACCGGGTTCCACCAGACTGAGATATTCTCAATCGCAACCCGGCCGTAGCCGCGTGAACCCATGCCACCGAGATAGTCGTGTTCGAGCAGCGCCATGGCGGCAAACAGATGGCCCAGCAGGTCTTTGTCGCTTTCTTCGAAAATGTTGAAGATAAACTCGGCGGGCCGGAAAATCGCGCCGGCGGGCACGCGTTCGACCTGACGCAGACTGCCGCCTTTGGCCGTGCCGGTCAGCCGGTCTATCGCCGTCTCGACTTTCACCTCGCTGTATTCCAGTTCGAGATTTGCCCGCATCTCGCTGGTGATAGAGCTGGTGTCGAGGGCAACATCGCGCACCAGCAACCGGGTCAGGGTCGAGACTTCCGGCTCGAAGCTTTCGGTTGTACCGTATATCCGGCAGACGACGCATTTTTGATAGTCTTCTTTTTTCTCGCAGCAGTGACTGCCTTTGCCAATGGCCACACCAAGCGCCCGTTCGGTGAGCGAGCGCAGCTTGCCCTTGATTGACGAACCGGGCAGATAAGGACGACCGAGCGGGTCGGTGATAACGGCGAGGTCCAGCCCGCCGATTTTCAGTCCGCCCTGACTGCCACCGATCCGGGTGCCGGTAATCAGCCTGATATCGGCACGAATAATCACTTTGCCAAGCAGAAGTGCCATGTTTGCCTCACTCTCCACCAAAATAGCGGTGATAGCCGACGATTGCTTCTACGAGGTCTTTGAACTGCCGAAAATTCCCGGCGTTGGTTTGTTCGATCGCCGCCTCGATGATTTCCTGAAAATCCTTCACCGCGCCGCCATGCCGGCCGGCAGCATAGGCCAGCCGCGGACGCAAGAGCTGCAATTTGTATTCGTCGTATGCGGTCATCCGCTGGATGTCGTCGAGGACGCTGCGCAGCTGGGATGTCGAGAGCCGGCCCTTTGACTTGCCGTCGCCGGTTTTGCCGGCCAGCTTTTCACCGATTGCGCGGGCGAGTTCGACCAGTTGCCGGCCATCGCCCGCAAGGGCTTTTTTGATGCGTTCTTTTTGAGCTTCTGATACCACCCGGGAATCCTGCGCCGGGCGGGCAGCAGGCCGATTATTCACTGTTCCTCCTTGTCTCCAGTTCGGCCCAACGGGCAATCAGGTCAAGCCGGGGATGCAGGCCGGTATCCCGCACCACCGACTGCTCAAGTTCGTTTATTGCCAGGACGAGTTCATCGTTGCTGCGCTGTCTTGCCTTGAGCCGGGCCAGCGCATAGAGCAACCGCCAGACCGGAAAAACCGGCCGACGGCCATCACAGGTTTCCTGCCACTGCTGCCAGCTTGAACGCAGCACACCCAGAATCGAACGGGGCAGTCCTTTTTCGCGCTCGAGCTGGACAACAAGCCGGTCTTTGACACTCTGCGCCTCGGCAAGCTCAGACCAGCTGACAACCCGCTCAAGAAAGCTGATGCTGTTTTTGCCGGCAGCAGTTTTGGCCTCGGCCTCGGCATCCCCGGCGCGCTCGGCAGCTTCATACACCGGAAACCGGACCGCCGGAGCAATGAAAATGCCGGCCGAGAGACTGAGCCGTTCGGAAGTGAAGCGGCTGAACTCTTCGTTTATCCGCCGGGCAAAGACCGGCAAAACTGACCAGGGACCGACTGCGAACAGGTCGTCGCCACCTGAGTAAGCGAGATAGATGCTGCTGTTGAATTCGCTCTCCCGGGCAACCGCCTGGACACGGGCGGCAAAGAATGTCCCAAGCAGATAGCTGAGCATTGAAAGCCGGGACATCGAGCGCTGCTGGCCCAGTCCGCTGATGAAGGCATCGCCCAGATTGTCAACGTCCATCCGCAATACACCCCAGTTGTCAACGCCTTTCGCCCGCTCGGCCAGTTCTTCCAGCGTTGCTGTGCCGTCCCGGCCAGCCGGCACGTGACTGGCAACAAACCGGAAGCCCCGCGCCGATGTCGAACCAAGCGCCAGCGAGTTCAGCAGATATGCCGACCGGCTGTCGTCGGCTCCGGCGAGCAACCGGTAACAACGCCCTAGCGCCGCCAGCACCGCTGCCCAGTCGTCGCCTGTTGCCGGAATGCTGACCGGTTCTTCCAAGATGGCCTTGGCGCGGGAAAGGTCCCGGCCAAGTTGTTCAAAACCGGCGCAACCCGAACAGACGCCGTCTGTCCCCCCGACGGGAAGTTCCTCACCACAAACGGCACAGGCCGGAGCCTCGCCACCAACGCCGGTCGGACCCAGCACCGCCGCCGGATCGTTGCCAGCCAGAAGTTCGGCAAACCGCCGGCGCTTCTCCCGGGCCAGCCGAAGATGAAGCCGGTCCCAGGCCCGGCCAAACTCAACGCTCGAGAAGTCGTCAATGGTCAGCGGCAGGGCAGTCAGAACAATGCCCAGCCGGCCGGCATGTGCCCGCAGCAGTATCTCGTCAACCCGGCGCTGAACCGCCGTCAGCCGGGCAGCGGTGTCGGCGAGCGCCGGCACCAGGGCGTAGAAGTGACCACCGCCACAGTAAATCAGATTGGCCCGGGAGAGTTGAAATTCACCCAGCACCATTCCGGCAACCGCTTCGGGCAGCAACTGCAGATAGAACGAACGACCGCGCAGGCTCTTGAGCGCACCCCGCGCGCGAAGGTTGTAGATGAAACTCTGGATGCCGGATATGTCGCAGCCGACCAGCTCCGCCACCGGCCGGCTGGTTTCGGGCGGCCGACTCGACAGACCCAGCAGCGACTCCAGTTCGTTCTCGCCGATGCCGCTGTGGTACAGACAGGCGGCAATCGCCGCAGTTGACTTAAGATGGTGATACAGCGAAATATCGGCCTCGCTGCGCCACGCCGCAGCCGGAATAAACAGGCAGTACTTTTCCAGCAGTGCCAGCAACCGGTCAACCAGCCAGCCGCTGTCGTCGGACTGCCCGAATCGGAAGTCGGCCGTGAACTGTTCCCAGAGCCGCGGATATGCCGCCGAACCACCCAGCGCAACCGTTTTGTCGGCAAGTGGCGTGTGTCCGTCGAAACTGTCGGTGAGTGCCACGAGCGGAAAGTAGGTAAAGTCGGTCGAGCCCCGCAGCTGGCTGAATACTGACACCAGCGGCTCGGCCTGAGCCCGGCCGGTTTCCGAATCGCTCCGCGCCTGCCGTTCGCCGGATGAAAGCCGGTCCGCCAGCGCGACAATCAGTGCCAGCCGGCGATAGTCGGCCGGTGCCGACTCGGGACGATGATGATAGCCAGCAACATATTCGGCGCGCTCCCAGCGGGGGCCAAGTCCCTGACCAATGAACTCGGCGCTGATTGCAGCGTGAATGTGGGTCGAGCGCCCGGCGGTTGACGGACAATAGGTGCCGACCAGCCGCTCGGCCTCGGCCGAGAGACCCCGCCCGGCCCGCTGGGCAAATTTGCCAATGTCGTGCAGCAGGGCCGCCAGCAAAACCACCTCTGAATCAGCAACTGTCCCGTTCATGCTACCTCCAGTCTGTACTTGCCCATGCCAAAACTTGTCCCCTTGCCCACATGCAGCAGTTCACCGGCACGCAGAAACGGCAGCAGCGGTCCAAGCTCGCCCTCATAAACCGCAGTGCCAGTGAAGCCGTCAACCTCCAGCACCCGACCCTGACGGCCCGAAAAACGCCGCCACCGGACCGGAGCCAGTTGCTGTTCGGAGACAGCAACCGCCCGCGACTGTTCAATCAGCCCGCGATAGTCAATTGTCAACGGCTCATCGTGGAAATAGGCCAAAAGACCAATCCGCCGTACCAGCGAGCGAAACAGCACGTGAAAAGGCAAACACCGCGCCATCTGACCCTGATAGGTTATCCGCGTCGGCGTGATGAAGCTGATTCTCACCCGGCAGGCAGAATCAACCGGACTGAAATCCAGTCGCTGCGGCACCGGCGGCTGCACGGTTGCGCTGACCGGGTCATAGATCAGGCGATCCTGACTGGTAACTGCAACGACACGAAACCGGGCCCGACCGGCACCCATCCCCCGCGAAGCCATCTCTTCGAAACTGAGCAGAAAGTACGGCAGGTAACGGGCAGCACGGCCGACCAGCCCCAGACCGAACGTCAGTTCCTCATCCAGCGCGACGACAACCGCATCGTTTTCGGGTGGTTCAATGACATAAGGATGCGGCACCGTCTCGTACCGGCGCATGATTGTCGAGTCCGGTGGCCGGGGTGTGTTGAAAACCAGCTGCCAGGGACAGGCAGAGCTCAAGACACAGTCGCAGCAATCCCGGGCCGGAAAGGAACAGACAACCCGGCGGAAGGCGCGGCCAAATGCACCGCGCACCATTGCCCCCTTGTAGCGTGGAACCGATGCCGCCTCAAGCGGGCGTAACACCACGCGCAGCGCTGTGAATTGCATCCAACCTCAACCCGGAGTGTATGAAACCGGATGGCTATGTCAAGCTTCCGAACCGGCAGGTAACACAAGCAGGAATCCTGCACATCATTGTTAGAGCCATCAGACTGCCTGCCGGCGACAAACGACACCGGCTCCAGTTGGCCTCTCGGCGCAACCGGCCGGGCAAGACCACAGCCGGGCAATCAGTTAGCGCCCGGTCCGGGATTGTGATTGCCGAAAACCGGCCGGTTCGAGACCGTCTCCCGACCGCCTCCAAGGCGGCGCCAACCTGAGCTTTATCCGCCAATGACCTCCGGCCGCTACCAGCGGTCATGCCCGGCCCATTGCAGAAATTCGTCCGCCAGCAGATTGTGTGAATCTCCCACTCAGGCAGAGCGTCTATAGTGCGAAGTCGGGATAAGGGTAAGAGCTGGTGGGAAAACAATCCGGAGTGTAACTTTTTACTGGGCGCTGAAACGCCAGGAGGTTAAAATGTCTTTCGGTATCAAGTTGTTCTTAACATCACTGATAGTAATTGCCCCGGCCCTGGGAGTTAGCCGTTACCAGTCGATTATGCCTGACCCGGTCACAGAACCGCCGGCAGTTGAAGAACCAAAAGGCCCGTCGGCTGACCTGCCCATCCGCAGTCTGCTGCCGGTTGAACCGATGAACCCTGAGCCGCCGCGGAGCATTCTGCCGGTTGAACCGATAGTTGAAGAACCACGACCGATGCCCAACCTGCCGCGACAGGTTGAACGGCGTGCGCGCAACGTGTTGCCGGTCGAACCCGGTCGCAGCTTCTTCCCGGTGGAGCCGATTCCTGAACCGAGCTGGGACTACCCGCGGCAGCCGGTCGAGAACATCCTTGGGCCTGGCCATTCCAATATTGACCGCGACGATGCCAACAGCACTGAGTACAACCCCCGTGCCGTTCCGGTCCCGCGCAGCAACGAAATGCCGAATCTGCCGCGACAGGTTGAACGGCGCGTTCGCAATGTTGTAGTTCCCGAACCGGTTCCGGCCGGTCCGCGCCGGGGCAACCTGCCGGTCGGCCCGGGAGTGGTTGCACCCGAACCTGCCGGCCGCCAGTACGAGCCCAGACCGGTTGAGCCCCCGCCGCGGCGCCGGGTCTACAAGCCCGGGTCTGACCCGGTGATGCAGTCGCGCGACGGAGTAGCAGACCTCGCGACAACCCGTCCGATTGTTCCGATAATCCTGCCTAACCCGATTGCCGCCGGCAGTGCCAGGATAGAGTTTCAGGCTGCCGGAGTTGTCGGGCAGATGGTCAGAGTCGAATTGATCGATGCGATGGGTCGAGTGGTGTCTTCATCGGAACAGCCCGGTCGCCGCGACGGCAGCTACGAGCTTGACCTCGGGAGGCTCAGCAACGGCACTTACCTCCTCCGGATGTCGGCGCCTGGCGTAAGCGCCAGCCACAAACTCGTCCTCCAGCGCTAGGCGCACAGAACCAGTTGGCGGGGTGGCAAAACCACCCCGCCAACTGCCATTTTGAATTCTGCCGCAATCAAAACCCGGCCCGGCAATGTCCTGCCAGACTGCCGCCCAACACTGCTAAGTTGTGTGACTGAAAAACCCGCAGCCGGTTTCACCAACCGACTCGTGGCCCCTTCTCCGAGTCCCCTTTCGCCCCTCGCCCTGTAGCGGAAGCAAAAGCACGATTTCAAGTCTTCCCCGGCCAGCAGCTCACAAGGGAAATCACAACTGATTTTCCTTTTTGGCGGCAAGTTCTCTTTGGTCAAGATTCATAGCAAAATTCCTGAGAACAGGATCGAGTCTTTGGAAGATCTCGCGCAGATTTTGACTCGGTTTCTGCTTCTTCGTATAAAATCTGTAAAATTCGCGTGTATAAGGAAATGTTTGGCAACAGAGCATTTTTGCCCACCGACTATCCATTTCACTCTTTGACGGTATTAAGGCAACATAAATGTTACCGACCACCGCCAAGGGAATACCAACAAGAGAAATCAAAGGTCGAGAGATTGGCAATCGTTCGTTGATAGATGACAGCCCAAGAAGGGGGCCGAGAAAGAAAACAATCCAAATAAGATCTAATGGTAATAACAGCAAGTCAAATGTTAGAAGCATAAGTATTCCTAGAACAAAAGTTGTTACCGCCTGAACAGGAACGACGATAAACGACAATGGGGTCAGAATCACATGCAAAATTTTGTTTGCTAACATAGCACTATTGTTCAGGTAGCAAATGTTTTCTTTTGTCTGATACATTTTTGGCTCTTGCGGATACTATGAGCATGATAATCACCATAACAGGAATGATTAGTAATTCCCAATCATTCACTCTACCCAAAACTGCGAGAGCGATAAAAATTATGAGGCCGATGTACTTACTGAGGCCGCATGTCACTGCTCGACGGTAACTCACGAAGAAAATCGAAAAATACAAAGCAAATTGAATGATAACCAACACCCAAACAAACCAAATGGGAGCAGTGGCGCGAATAGAATTCAGCCAAAAAGTAATACCCGCATATCCTACAACTGTTGCAAGAATACGAAAGATGAATTCGTTTCTCTCAACTCTTAATACCCATCCTTTGATAGAATCATGTGCTCCGCTATTTGTCATGTTTTCCATGGCGATATTCTAATTGAATCTTCTGCTGAAACACTCCAACGCTTTAGCGGTTTCCGCCGTTGTGTACGGTCGGCTTAGTAACAACTCCACTTTTCGACCCTTGAAAAGATGGTGCATCTAACGCCCGAGAAAACGTTAATCAGTGCAATGTGAACAAAAGTCTGCTTCTGGTCAAGATAAAGTTCGAGCCGAAATCTTCTAAGGTTGTTCTGCAGCTTACTTCCGCTCGAGGACCTCGTGAGAAGCAGCGAGCCATAGGCAACCCCGGTCTACCGAGTCAATCGTGAGATACGAACCAACACCATGGTCTTGCCGTCAACGGAGAGGGTGGGATTCGAACCCACGGTACCCGTAAGAGTACACATGCTCTCCAGGCATGCCCGTTCGTCCACTCCGGCACCTCTCCGAATTCAATTCTGCCCGCCAGCCTGTGCCAGCATAGCCGGACCGCTGCGACTGTCAAACCAGCCAAAACCTAGTGCATCAGCACCAGTGTTCCCGGCTTGACGATGTCGTACACCGCCCGCAGCGAAGATTCATCCAGTTCAATGTAACTGTGGTCGAGTGTCCCAGGCGGCACTTCGTCCGACGGCCGGCCATGAATGACCAGGTCGCCACCCAGGAATATCTCGCCGAAGCCAAAGGCATTGCGCACCAGCCGGACACTGGAATCAGCCGGCGGCTGAATTCCCTGCAGCCGGTAGAGCCAGTCCGGCCGGTGCCAGTCGGTCGGCCGGCGTTTGCCCAGCACCGACAGTGTTGCCCGAGGCAGGCTGGCAAACTCCCGCTCCGCCCCCACCGGACCGCGCAGGCGAAAATCCGCCTCAAAAAGCGTCTTTTCCTGAACCGCTACCGCCAGTTTCCACCGCGCCCGGTCAATAACCAGATAGGGCTCGCTGCGGGAGAGGTTGGCAATGCGCGCTTTCAGGAACTGCTCATCAACCAGCAGGCGGTTTCGCGCTGCCCGGACTTCCTCATAGCGCCGGACAGCAAGGCTTTCTTCGGCCGCGACATCGGCGGCAACCCGCACCAGCTCGCGTTTGCCCACTGCATCACCCAGTCGCACGACGGCAAGCCCGGCCAAGATTGTCGCCGCCAGTGCCAGCCCCTTCTGAAATCCCGCCATGGCTAGAAGATGTACACCTTTGTGCCGACCGGTACCGAATCGTAAAGAACCCGCAGGTCTGCCGAGCCGACGCGGATGCAGCCATGTGAGACACTCCGGCCGAGCTTGTCTTCATGAGGAGTGCCGTGAATCATGATGCCGCCGCCGAGGTCGAGCATGTACTCACCCAGCACCCCGCGTTCAATCCGCTCCGGCGAATCGCGCGGTGGCACCGGCTGACCTTTTTCCAGAAAGGCCCAGTCGGGCTTGATCCAGACCGGGTCCTTCTTCTTACGCAGTACCGTCATCATCCCCCGCGGAGTCTGAAAAACCCAGCGCCGGCTTCCCCAGCGCAGGGTATCGTTGGTGCCGGTCGAAATCACCGCGGCCAGCAGTTCTTCCTGCCCGCGACGCAGATACAGCCGGTTGGAAGCCGGGTTTATGGCAATGTAAAGTTCGTTGGAAAAAGCCGCGGCAAACTGCTCGGCCAGTTCGCCGACCGAACGGCTGAGCCGCTCGATTGACTCTTCCAAGGCCGGCAGTTGCGCATTGAGCGCCGAAGTGTGGCGGCGCATGCGGTAAAGCCGACCGGCAACCTTGATAATGTCAATCGTCAGGCTTTCCCGCACCGGCAGATAGAGCTCGGACCATGCCAGCACCATCGCGGCTAGGATTACGATCCCGACCGATTGTATGACCGAGAGTTTCACTGGTGCCAGCGCACCGGTGCGCCGCGCACATCGACATGAATGAACGGTCCGCGGTATCGGGTCCGGCTGTACCAGCCGCAACCGCCAACCAGTTCCGGCCGCCCGAGCTCAAACTCGTCAACATACTCGGCGAGCAGCTTGGCATCACGCCGGTTCACCACCCCGTCCCGGTTCAGGTCGTCCATCATGCCGTTATTGTCGCCGTCGACATAGAAATCGGCTGCACCGCCATAAACATGGGCGCTGTTGCGGCCGGAGCGGTTGCGCTGATTGTAATAAGGTGCCCGGAACCCGCTGATTATGTGAAACTTGTCGAACCGGTGGCCCTTCGCCTGGACATAATCGGTCAATGCTTCGAGTTTGACCAGCAGTTCCTCGCGCAGCACGATGTAGCGCGGCCAGCATTCCGGCTGGTGCGGCACAAACTCGCCCAGCGTGTAACGGGGCGAAACCTTGACTTCCATCAGGTCCGGCGTGACAACGATAAAACCCTTGGGCCGGGTGAAATTCGGGAAAAGATTCTCCGCCGGATAGCGACCGATGGTAACCCCGCACAAGCGCCCGGCCTTGAGACTTTCAAACGGAACCATCACAAAGATGTTCAACCGTCGGACCTGCTCACCCCCGGTTACCATCACCCCGTAGGCCCCCGGCTCGGCCGGCGCCACCCAGCGGGCACGGCTGCCGTCCTCGATCAACTCGCCGTCCGACGCCACGAAACCACTGTGCGCCACCAGCCCAAGCACCGCCAGGTCAAGAGTTTCGCCCGGCAGCACGAACCGGCCGATATCGCTCCAGTCATACGGACAACCATTCACCGACACCCGGAAATCGCTGCTGACCGTCGGTCGTGCCGCCAGCTCGGCCAGCGGTGCCGCCAACGCTGCCGTGGCCAGAACCATCAGCGCCGCCATCACCAGCGGCCTCGAAGGTACTGATGATCCTGAACTGCTGCGTCTCATTGGAATGTCGGCAGTATAACCACGCCCCGCCAGCCCGTCAAACCTGTCCGACCTGACCCCGCTGCAACCGGCCCGTCAGTCTGATGCCGCGCTCGCTCAGGGCACGGATGAACCGGACAGGGTCGAAGGCAAGCTCACCGGGTACAACTCCAGCCGATTTCACCTCCCCCCGCGCCGCCAGCAGACAGGCGGTCGCCGCCGGAAAGCCGGTCATCCGCATCATTGCGGTCAGGCCGGTCTTCTTGTCGGCATAGTCAATCAGCTGGTAACGGACCCGCGTCCGAACCTCGTCCAGCCGGCCAATGACATCAACCCGCAACAGTACGACATCATCACTTTCGAATCCGAGGCGTTCCTCAAGTAACCGGCTGAGGACGGTACGGGGTGCAACGCCTTCCGGCCCGGGCTGGCTGGACATCAGCCCAAGGTCAAAAAGCAGCCGCATCCGCTCGCAATGACCGGGATAACGGATGGTCTTGTAGTCAAGAGTCCGCACCCGGCCCCGCATCGTCTCGGTCAGGGTTGACGCACCGCCCGAGGTGTTGAACGCCTCCAGCCGGCCGAACGGCCGGGGAAAGCGCAGCTGTTCAAGGTCAGCGAGGGGTTCCACCACCGCCCGGCGGCCGTTACGCAGGACAACGCAGGGCTCGACATACTCGTTGATCAGCCCTTCGGCGGAAAAAACGATTCCGTAGCCCAGCGGTGGTCTGGGCCGGCGCGGCAGACCGCCGACCCGGATGTGGATTGCATCGGCCCGACCGCCCAGCCGTTCCAACCCGGCCTGTGCCAGCACACTCACCAGCCCCGGAGCGAGTCCGCAGTCCGGAACAATCGTAACTCCGGCCCGGCTGGCCCGCCGGTCCAGAGTCAGTTGCTGCTGCACAACCTCGTTGTTGCCGCCGAGGTCACAGAAATGGATCCCGGTGGCTATTGCGACCCGGCTCAGACCGTAGTTCAACCGGTATGAAGCGCAACCGATTGCCGCGGCACAGGGTTGCAGTATTGCCGCCATTGCCCTGAGGTCGCCGGCATCGGCGGCATGAACTGTCAACCTCGAATCAGCTGCCCATTCCTGCAATGCTCGCAACCGAACAACATCACGGTCAATCAGCCGCACTTCGACCACTTCCGGCTGACGCAGCAGGTCATAAACAACCGCCCGCGCCATCATTCCAGCACCGATAACTGCTATCCTCATCACAGCACCTCTTGCCCGATTCTAGTCGTCAACCTGCCCGGCACAAGACCGGCCGGCCGGGGTAAACGCCCCCGGCCGGCCACTGCCCGGACTCAACCGCCCTACCGGCCGCGGCCGAACACTTCTTCGAGTACTGCCTGCAGCGCGGCGAGCAGGTTCACTTCCCGCGCCGCCTCGAAGCGGCCGGCATGCGACCCGAACCTGGTCTTCAGGCGGTAGTCTCCCTCGACTCTGAATCTGACCGTATCCTTGATGCCCTTCAGCACCGCCGCCATCGCCGCACCGTAGTCCAGGGCCAGCGGAAACTCAACCCGGGTCGAATCCCGGCCGGCACAGCGGAACCGGGCGGTACGGCTGCCCGAGCCGATAATCTTTTCGTCGGCCCGCAGCCGGTAATCAACCGAGACGACTTCAACCGAAAACCGGTTCGGGTTGAAAAGCGCCAGTGCCACTTTCAGGCTGTCGTCGGCGACCGTCACCCCGCGAAACCCGACCTCGGGCGGCTGCACCTGTGTGCAGCCGGCCAGCAGCAGTACTGCGGCAGCGACGGCCGAACGCAACCGGTTCAGTCCTTGCGGCTTGCTGTCCAGCTGCCCTGACCGGAATGAGCTTTGACCACAAACCGGTACTTGCCGGCCGCCGGGAGCGTTACCCGGTCGGTTTGCGTCAGGTCAACGTCCCGCAGAACCTTACCGCTGCTGTCCAGCACCTTGACCTTGAACTTCGCATCGGCGGGTACCGAAAACACCCAGGTCTCGTTGGCCTTTTGCGCAGTCACCTCAACCGTATCACTTTCGCCCTGCTCCAAGGTACCGCTGGGCCCGAGCAAATTCGCCAGCTCGGACAGCGCCTCCAGCAGTGCTTGATTTCTCTGGAAGTATTCCGTAAGGTCGGCGTCATCTCCCGCGGCAGTGCCCAGATTGACGACCCGGTCCGCCTCGGCCGGCTGACTGGCCTTCCATGCCGACCAGTTACCCACACCGCCAATCTGGTAAATCGTCAGGGTCACCTTCTTGTCCTTGGCATTCTTCAATGTCACGCTGCGGTAGTCGGAAAGGTCGATATCGTCCCGTTCCTCACCGTCGGTGAAGACTTTCAGCCAGAAGAATTTGCCGTCAGGAATCTCGAACCGCCAGTGTTCCAAATCCGACTGCGGCCGCACGACGAAGCTGGTGGATTCATCCTCGCCGAGGTAGCCGGAAAATCTGCCGTCCGAACCGGGCTGAATCAGCTTGCCGGGTGCGGACCAGTCCCGTGCCGGATTGAAGGCAGGGAATACCGCATCTTCGTTGCCCGCCGCCGGGCCGGTGCCTTTCCAGGCCGACCAGTTTCCTGAACCGGCAATCTGGTAGATGCGGAAAACTGCCTTTCTGCCTCTGGCACCGACAAGCGTGACACTCTTGTTGGAAGACAAATCAGTGTCCTGCAGTTCCCGGCCGGTCGAATCCTGGGTCTTCACCCAGAAAAAGGCCTGGGATGGAATCTCGAACCACCAGCTTTCCCGATCGCTCTCCGGACGCACAAAGAACTCGAAAGTATCATCCTCACCGAGGTAACCGGAAAACTGCGGCTTGCTGACGGGAGCGACGGCTGCCGCCGTCGGAAAGACAACCCGTTCATCGTTCGCGCTCGGCCCGTCGCCCTTCCACGCCGCCCAGCGCCCTTCGCCGGCAATTTCGTAGATCCGGAAAATCACCTTGCGGCCCTTGGCGCCGACCAGCGTGACACTCTGCTTGGAGGAAAGGTCGGTATCTTCCAGCTCGCGACCGGTCGAATCCTCGGTCTTCAGCCAGAAGTATTCGCCCTCGGGAATCTCAAACCACCAGCTTTCCACGTCTGCTGCCGGTCGAACAAAGAATGTTGCGGTATCGTTGTCGCCAAGCACACCGCTGAACTGCGGATTTTCCGGTCCGGCCAGTGCAGTCAGCGGCAGGACGACAACTGCGAGCAAGACCAGTCTGTGCATCTCTGCAACTCCTTGTGTGTTTCGTGGGTCTTTGCGTCTTCGACCCTGCCAGTCAGAATAATTATACAAATCGCTCATCTGACGGTCAAACTGCCGGCCAAACCGGCATCCTTGACCAGCGTCTGCACTGGCCGGCCGTCAGCCGTGGCTTTCGGCTTCGGCACGCCAGCGGCGCAGCGGGGATTCAGCTTGTCTTTTCGGACATCGCCCCGCCGCAGGCATCGGCCGGTGCCGACTGCAACCGGGGCAGGTCATTGGATTGCCCGAAGTACTCTTCACACAACCGCCCGGCCTCGGTCAGCCGTGCCGAGCAGTCCGGGTCAAGAAAGACGAAGAACTTCCAGAGTTTTTCCTGATGCCGTTTCAGATTCTCGATCTCGGTGTTGTTTTCCAGTCGCCGCGCCGGTGCACCGGTTTCCAGCCGAAACAGGGCATTCGCCTCGCGCAGCTGCATCGAACTGGACGGACAGTAAACGATCACCGAACGAAACGGCACGCGCAGTTTCCGCGCCAGCCAGCGCTCGGCTTCCGCCCGCTTTTCGGTGTCGAGGTGGTAGGGCGCAAACTTCTCGGTGGAAGTCAAACTGCGCCGCGCAACCATATAGGCTTTCTTGTACAACCGCCGGGCCAGAAATGAACGAACCAGTTGCCGCGCCGCGGCCGGTCCCGACTCCAGAATCCGCAAGAAACCCTCATCGCCGACCGAATAGAACGACCGTTCGCTCAGCCGCCGGCCGCCGCTGTTCAGACACAGTTCCAGCGCTTTCGAAACCATCGCCGAAGCGGCGTTCTTCGCCGGGTGGTAATAGACCCGCTCGCTAAGCATGTAGCGAATCCGCAGGACATTGATAATCTCGGTCAGTCCATCCATCCGGAACAACCCGTTGCGGACAAGATTGATAACCAGTGCGCCGTCAGCGATTACGAAGTATTTGAACAACCGTTCATCGTAGCGCTGGGCCAGCCCGGTGAAGCAGGCGTCGCGCAGCAGATAATCGAGCAGGTCGGCGCAGATGGTGCTCGAGACAATGTCATAGTGATAGGTCGGTCCGTCCGGCACCAGCCGGTGCGTCCGGAGAATCCGGCCCAGCTCCCGCTTCACCCCCAGCCGCTCCAGTACCCGTCCCAGTTCCGTCTTCTCGATGAAATAGCCAATGCGCTCGTCGTTCTGGTCGTGCCGGACAAACACCCGGCGCTCGTCCTCGATGGTATGACCGAAAGGAATATGGGTAATGTCGTGCAGCAGAGCATAGAAGCCAATCAGCCGCTCATCCTCGGCCGTCACCGCCCGCTCACCACAGTTCCGCCGGATCTGGCCGATAATCCGTTTCGCCACACCGCAGGTGCCGAGACAGTGTTCAAACCGGGTATGGACCGCCGAGGGATAAACCAGATAGGCGGCACCAAGCTGCTTGATTCCCCGCAACCGCTGGAAAGTCGGCGTATCAATTATCGCCAGTTCTTCATCGGTGAAATCGAGGTCGCCGTGGACCGCGTCGCGAAAAGTTTTCACGCGCCCAGTCTAGAATCGCACCCGCCGTGGTCAAGCCCGCCAACGGCGGCTGCTACAACTGCTTCTGATAAACCCGAAACCGCTTGCGCACCTGCCCGCCCAACCGTTCCATTTCCGCCCGGACGAGCAGATTCGACTCCAGCTCACTGTGGGTGTCGATCGTCTCGAACCCGGCCGCTTGGGCCGAACGCAGCATCATCATTGCCAGCAAAGCGTTCACGCCGGCACCGCGACAGTCAGGTCGGACAGCGCCAAGCATCAGGTCGAGCTGCCGCGCCCGACGCATCGCCGCCAGGACGTGCAACAGCCCGAACGGGAAAAGCCGTCCCCGCGCCCGTCGGATTCCGGCGGTGATGTTGGCCATGCCAACGACGAAACCGGCAATTTCATCGCCCTTCAACACCACCTTCACCAGTCGCGGGTCCAGCAGCGGCAGATAGCGCCGGGCCAGTTCATCCATTTCCTGTTCGTCCAGCGGCGCGTAGCCGTAGAGATGAACATAGCTCTGGTTCATCAATCCCAGCACCGGCCGCACCCAGGGCCGCAGCTCACTGCGCCGGGTAAACTCCAGCGGCCGGAACCCGCCGCGCTCCTGCAGCCGTTCGATGACCCGCTCGTAGCTCGGTGGCAGTCGCTGTGGCACCGGCAGGATATAGACGACATAGTCAACTTCCTTGCCATAGCCAGCCGCCGCCAGCAGCCGGTTGATGTAAGGCCGGTTGGCATTGCAGGCCAGCGTCGGCAGTTCATCGAAACCCTCAACCAGAAAACCTTCCGGGTCTTGATCGGTGAAACCGAACGGCCCGACCAGTTTCTCCATCCCCAGCCCGCGGGCCCACTCTTCGACCCGCTGCATCAGTGCGGTAAACACCGCCGGGTCGTCCGGACATTCAAGATGACTGAAACGCGCCAGCCGCTCGCCCCGGAAATCGTTGCAGCGGCGGTTGACAATCCCCAGCACCCGACCGACCGGCTCGGCATTCCGCCAGGCCAGCAGCAGCAGCGTGTCACAGTAGGAAAATGCCCGGTTCCGGCTGGCATCGAAGTAGGCAAGGTCATCGGCGTAAATCGGCGGCAGCCAGTTGGGATGGTCACGGTTCAGCTTCTCGGGCAGAAACACAAACCGGCGCAGTTCGGCCCGGCCGGTAACCGGTCTCACTTCGATGTCCACGCCACAATCTAGGCCGTTCTGCCTGACAATCAAGCCGACAATTGACGCGCCCCCCAGAGCTGGTAACATCTGCGCCACTCTATCCGATGTCAGCTGCCAGCAACACCACTTCCCCCCAGCCGGTCCTGGTCATATACACCGGCGGCACCATCGGCTCGATGCCGCGCGACCCCGGCGACCCGAAAAGCCCGCTGGTCACGGTCTCCTGGGAAGAATTCCGCCGCCGGACTTCCTCGCTTTCGCCCCGCCTGGCCGACGGCACGGTCAACGCCCGTTACATCGGTTTCCCGGTTGACGGCATCAGCCTCGAACCGCTTGACTCCTGCAACATCGGTCCGGACTACTGGGTGAAAATCGCCCGGGCGATTGCCGAAAACTACGACCGCTATGCCGGCTTCGTTGTCCTGCACGGCACCGACACGATGGTCTATACCGCCTCGGCCCTGAGCCTGATGCTTGAGAACCTCGCCAAGCCGGTAGTCCTCACCGGCGCCCAGCTTTCTCATCTGCACAACATCCGCAACGACGCATTGCAGAATCTGCTCACCGCACTGCTCATCGCCAACCCGGGCTTTTCCAATTTGCCGCTGGTGCCTGAGGTCAGCGTGTTCTTTGGCGACAAACTGTTACGCGGCAACCGGGCCCGCAAGATCACCGCCTCCGGCTTCAACGCTTTCTCTTCGCCCGACTACCCGGACCTGGCCTGGGCCGGGGAACGCATCATCGTCCACACCAGTGCCGTCCGCCCGGCTTCGCCGGGCCCGCTGCGCCTGCGCACCCGGCTGGAAACCAACGTTGTCGCCGTCAGTTTCTTTCCCGGCATCCAGCAGGGTTCGCTGCTCAGCCATATCCTCAGCGACAACAGCCTGCGCGGCATCGTTCTCAAGACCTACGGCATGGGTACGGTGCCTTCGGACCCGCGCGTGCTCGGGCCGATTGCCGCCGCCGTCCGCCGCGGTGTCGTCGCCGTGGCGGTTACCCAGTGCTTTGGTGGTCGGGTCGATCTCGGCCGCTACGAGGCGGGCGCCCGCCTGCTCGAAGCCGGTGTCATTTCCGGCTACGACATCACTCCCGAAGCGGCACTGGTCAAACTGATGGTCCTGTTGGGCGACCCGGAACTGTCAACCGAAGACGTCCGCCGGCTGTTTCAGCTCGACCTCGCCGGCGAACTCACTGCCCAGCCGGTTGACCAGCCGACATCCCGCCGCTAGCATCAAACGACGGAGTCTAATCTGGTGCTACCCCTGCTCCTGACCGTGATTCTGCCGCTGGCTGCCCGGCCCGCCTGCCCGCAGTGGACCGACCCGGCCGGCCGCTCACCGACCAGCCATACCGACTGGCTCGCCCGCCGTGCCGAAACCGACATCATCCATTCCGGCTGCGTGCTGGCAACCGGCAACACCGATGTCGTCGCGGTAATCGTCGCTGCCGGCATCTACCCCGACATCGCGCCCGAAATCGCTCAGTTCTGCTCCGACCTTGTCGCCGCGGGCTATTCGCCGCGCGTCGATACCATGCGCGGCTCGTCAGCCGCCGCACTGCGGACACTGCTCTCGTCGATTGCCAGTATCCGCGGCGCAGTGCTTGTCGGCGACCTGCCGGTCGCCTGGTTTGAAGCCGACTGGGGCGGCTCCCACCCCGAAGAGTTTCCCTGCGACATCTATTACATGGACCTTGACGGCACCTGGCTGGACAGCGATGCCGACGGCCTGTTCGACCGGCACACCGGCAGCATCGCACCGGAAATCTGGGTCGGCCGGCTTTATGCCGGCTCCCTGACCTGGGACAGCGAAGTCCGGCTCTTGCGCCGCTACTTCGCCAAGAACCACGCCTATCGTACCGGCGGCCTCACTCTGCCCGACCGGGCGCTCTGTTTCATTGACAACGACTGGGCCGGCTCGGGTGACTGGGGCCTGGGTCAGGTATATCCGTCAGTCACGGTCATTGACGATTCCCGCACGACCGCCGCCGGCTGGCGCAGCCAGCTCGTCACCGGCTACGAATGGATTCAGGTCGCTTCCCACTCCTCGGCCTGGGGCAATACTTTCCGTTCCGACGGCAGCGACTACACCGGCACGGTCTTCAACTGCGAAATCTACGCCCTGCGACCACAGGCACACTTCTACAATCTGTTCTGCTGCTCCGGCGCCCGCTTCATCGAAGAAAATTACTCCGCCGGCTGGGAAGTGTTCAACGACGACTGGGGCCTGCTGGCAGTCGGCAGCACCAAGACCGGCTCGATGCTGAACACCACCTACTTCTATGGCTGCCTCGGCAACAACGTCTCAATCGGCAGCGCCTTCCAGGCCTGGCTGATTCAGAACCAGAGCAACATCGACTGGCATTACGGCATGGTCATGATTGGTGACCCGTCGCTGCGACCCCGTCACGCTGCACTTGCCGCCGCACCCGACCCCCAGCCGGCTCTCGCCGTTTCGCTTCCGCCTGTGGTCGAGCCGGTCGGCGCCCACCCGGAAACCGACGCCGACCCGGCACTGGTTCGCGACCCGCAGGGCCGACACTGGGCCGCCTGGGTCACCGGGCGCACGCCAGCCAACGGTCGGTTTGACATCTACGCCGCCCGCCGCTCAGCCGGCAGCTGGTCCGATGCCATGCCGGTCGGCAACGCCTACTACTGGGAATGCGACCCGGCACTGGGGATCGACACCGCCGGCCGGCCGGTCCTCGTCTGGTCGAGGTTCGAGGACAGCTATCACTACAACCTCTACTACAGCGTCTTCAACGGCAGCTCCTGGTCCACGCCCGGCCGTATCTCCGAAGACCCGAGCGAGGACATGAAGGCCGCGCTCGTCCGTGACGGCTCGGGCCGGCTCTGGTGTCTCTGGCAGAGTGCCCGGACCGGCACTCCCGATATCTATGCCTGCTGGTGGAACGGCACCGCCTGGTCACTTCCCGCCAACCTGACCGGCGACACCGCCATCGACGAATGGCCGGCAGTCGCGACCGACCTGGCCGGCCGGCCCTGGGTTGTCTGGACCCGCCGCAGCGCCGGCCGCTCTGAAATCCGGGCCCGCTACTACGACGGCAGCTGGCGCGACGCCGGCATCCCGTCCGGCTCCCGGCCCCATGCGCTCCGGCCAACAGTCACCGGTGCCGGCGACGGCACTGTTCTGGTTGCCTGGTCTGACTTTGCCGGCGACTCGGGCCGCATCTGCGCCGCCGGTTTCGACGGCACCTCCTGGTCAACACCGGTTATTGTCTCATCCGGACTCGGGCTCAGCGTCAGACCGGCACTGGCCACTGCCCTTGACGGCACCCCCTGGCTGGCATGGTCAACCCGCACAACGCCCGGCTGGAGCGTCGCCATCTCGTATTACTCCGGCGGTGTCTGGCAGTCGCCGACCCTGCTGAGCGGTACCGCCACCTACTGCCTCAACCCGGCCGCCGCCCCCGACAGTGCCGCTGTCCGGCTCGTCTGGCAGGGTTACACTTCTGGCGGCAACTGGGAAATCTATTCGGCGACGGTGCCACTCACCGGCATCGCGGTCACGCCCGGATTGTCGGCACCGGCCGGTGCACTTGAAGTCTGGCCGTCAATCAGCTCCGGTCCGGTCAACTTCAGTCTGCCCGCAGCCGCCGGAGACCCGCTGGTCATCTACGACCGCACGGGCCGGCAGGTTCGCATCCTGCCGGCAACGGGTCGAGCAGTTGTTTCAGCCGATTTGTCCGACCTTGGACCCGGAGTTTACTTTGCCCGCGCCGGCACTGCCGGCACCCGGGCAGTCACAATCGTGCGCTAGCCCCGGCGCAGTCCGAATCCGCCAAAGGCCTGCTCGAGCAGCGCCGCATCCGGCCGTCTGGTCAGCAGACTGATTCCCACCAGCAGTATCAGTGATACCGTGACGCCCGGAATGAACCCGTGCAGACCAAACGGATTCTTCAACGCCATCCAGACCAGCGCCGTCACACACCCCCCGACCATCGCGCCGGCCACGCCGGCCCGGGTCGCCCCCCGCCAGTACAGGCCGCAAACATAGGGCCACAGCGTCGTTGACGCAATCACCGCCCAGGCAAAGCCGGTAATCACCAAAATCATCGCCGGCGGTTTTAGCGCAACCGCAACTGCGGCCAGCCCGACCGCCACCGACACTGCCCGTGACAGCCTGACCTCGGCCCGGTTCGACAGCCGCGCCCCCAGCCCGTCGCGCACCAGGTCTTTGACCAGCGAACTCACCGACACCAGCAGCACCGCCGAGAAAGTCGACATGCCGGCGGCAATCACCCCGGCCAGAAACACTGCCGACGCCCACGGCGGCATCACCGCCTTGACCAGCGTTGGAATCGCCTGATCCGCACTCGCGAGGTCAGGAAAAAGCACCCGCGCCAGCGCGCCCGAGAAATAGGGCAGCAGGGCCATCGTTCCGCCGATTGTCGCCACGACCGTACCCAGCCGCAGCACCTTGACATTCTTGATGGAATAAAAGCGGGTCATCAGTTGCGGCATCCCCCACACTCCCAGCGAGACAATCATCGAGTACGACACCAGCCCGGGCCAGCCCCACCCGCCCGGGGTCTGGAGAAACCTGCCACCCTCGACTGCGCCCAGCCGTTCGAACACTGCCGCCAGCCCGCCAATCCGCGCGGTCGCCAGCACCGCCAGCAGCGCCAGCGCGACAATCATGATGATTCCCTGCACAAAACCGGTCCACACCACCGCCACATACCCGCCCAGTGCGACGTAAACGACAATTATCAGTGCCGAGGCCAGCACCCCCAAGGTATAGGGCAGACCAATCAGCACCGAAAAGGCATTACCCATCCCCTGCACCACCGACACGCTGTAAACCACCAGAAACACCGTCACCACTGCGGCCGAGATTACCCGCGCTTCCGGCGCGGCAAACCGGCGGGCAAAAAAGTCCGGCATCGTGATAGAGTCCAGCCAGCCGGTCATCACCCGGGTGCGCGCCCCGAGCACAATCCAGGCCAGCAGCGTACCGACGAGGACATTGGTTGCGCCGACCCACAGCGTCGCCATCCCGAACTTGTATCCGAAACCACCACCACCGATGATGACCACCGACGAGAAATAGGCCGCAACAAACGAGAACGCCGTTACCCACGGCCCGATTGACCGGCCGCCGAGATAGAACCCGGTCGCCGACTTCGCCTGTTGCCGCGACACCAGACCGATAACAAACAGCAGCGCCAGATACAGCCCCAGCACCAGTACGTGAACTGCGGTCGAACTCATCGCCTTGTTCTCCTGCCCTCAGAGTCAATCATTTGGTTTTCGGGTCTTGCTCGGTGTTATCTTCCAGCCGCGCGACCAGCGCCCAGATGACTGCGGCAACGATCGCAGCCAGCGCAACCAGCACCGCCGCAAAGGTCAGCCACGGACAGCCGAATGGTCCATTCATGCCGCAATCCTATTAGCCGCAGAAGGGCTGTCAAACCCGTGCCGGCAGTGGCAGCCGAAACTGCCCGGACAAAAGCGGCCGAACCATCAGCAACAGCCTTCCCGGCCTGAAACCGATGCACGCCGCTGGACCAAGTTACAATCAGATTAGAGCCACAAAATGATCGATTGGCGACAAATGACCATGGGACTGGCTGCAGCCGACCACGGCAGTCTGCCGGCAACTGACAGCCGGTCGGACAGTTGCCGGCAGAATCAATCAGCTGTTTCTCTGAAACCCCTTGCCGGCAACCCTGCCGGGACCGCCTCCCCGGTCGTGGCGTCGGCAATCAGCCGGCTTGCCGGCCCTTCCCGCCTTCGACAGGCTCCTCACCACCCGCGCCGGCGCAAATCCGGTCCGGCCGCTATTCCAGCCAGACCTCGACGTGCTCGCCCTTGTCCTCGTCGTCAACGTCAACTATCTTGCCGGTCAGCCCCTTCTCCAGCGCCTCTGATACCATCTTGAGGTCAATCTCGTGCTCCTCAATCCTAGCCTTGGCTTCGCGCGGCGCCAGCTTCATTCCCCAGCGCACCAGCGCCATCGGCACGGTGATATTGACCCGGGTCTTGCCCGATTTCTTGTCAACCACCCGGAGTTTGATCGAGCGGTTCTGCCCTGCCGGTGCATCGGCCCGCGCCAGCGCCGCCAGCAGCCGTTCGGCCTCATCGGCGGTTATTTTCTTCTCTTCAAGCAGTCGGAGTACCCGCAGTTTCTCGTCTTCCATTACCGGCCTCCCTTGATACGGATTATTGCTGTCTCGGCATCAATCCGGCCATTCTCGAGGTCATCCAGCACCGCCTGCCGCCGGTGCGGCCGGCGTGCGGCCCGGACGATACTGCGAACAATCCGCCACACCCCGAACGCAACCAGCAGCAGCGGCCAGTCCCGGCCGAAATTGCAGCCGGGCACGCCCAGCCGCGACAGCCACAGCCAGGCGCCCAAAAGTACCAGCCCGACCCCCCAGCCGATCGCGTACCTCATCCCCGCCTCCCGCGTCGAATCAGCCACGATATTC
>CBFGJX010000025.1:0-30641 GCA_965649225.1 Caldifarciminota bacterium | reverse complement strand
CGAGATTCGCAAGCTCACGCTGGCGACGCGACAGAGTGAGCCACTGGTGCCAGGCGGGTTTGTGGCGCCGGGCAGGTTGTCGGAGCGTGACGGGCTGGTGGTTGTCGGGGCGGATGTGTACTGGGCCGAGACCGGTCCGGGTCGGCTGGGCATGGTCGGGCTGGACGGCAGCGGCCGGCGCTATGTGCTGGATTCGGGCGGAGCGGCCGAGGGTATCGAGCTGCTGGCCGGGGCCGAGGGGCCGGGAGGGGCGGGGGCGCGGGTGTTCTGGTCCGTGCCGGGCGACCTGCGCGCGCTGGTTGTGCGGAGTGGTGATGTGCTGTTGGACCTTGACCGGGGCGCGGGGCAGGTGCTGGCACTGGCTGCATCCAGTGAAGGGGTTTATTTCAGTTACAGCAACGGTAGCGAGAGCGGCCTGTATTACCTGACGATGCCGTAGCGGTTACCGTTCAGACAGGCAGAAAGCCGGCGCTTTGCCGGCGCACTGACGGCTTTCCTTGCTTTACAACTGCGGCTGCAGTTCTAGAATGAGGCATGAGTCGAGCAAGCAGTCCGCAGGTGGCAGTACTGATGGGCAGCGATTCGGACTGGCCGGTGATGAGCGAGGCGGTCCGGGTGCTGGAGCAGTTTGGCGTCGGGTGTGAAGTGGAGGTGATTTCAGCCCACCGAACCCCGGACCGGTGCCGGGCCTATGTGCGGTCGGCACCAAAGCGAGGCATCAGGATTTTCATTGCCGGAGCCGGGAAGGCAGCTCACCTCGCCGGGGCAGTGGCAAGTAATACGACACTGCCGGTGATTGGCGTGCCGCTGGAGGGCGGGCTGGGCGGACTGGATGCGTTGTTGTCGACAGTGCAGATGCCCGGTGGTGTGCCGGTGGCCTGTGTGGCAGTGGGCAAGGCCGGTGCGGTCAATGCCGGACTGCTGGCAGTGCAAATGCTGGCCTTGGCCGATTCGGGTTTGGCTCGCAGGCTGGTTGCATACCGGCAGGCCATGGCGAGAGAGGTGGCGGTAAAGTCAAGGGCGTTGCAGCGAGAGAGCCGATGACCGGCAAAAAGCGGCGGCCGGCTGCTGTTCGGCACGGGATAAAACCGGTTGTGAGGTGAGGTGATGGCACTGCTGCAGGCAGATCTGGGCAATGTGAAGCGGATCGCGCAGGGCAAGGTGCGCGACATTTTCGATGTCGGTGAGCATCTGCTGCTGGTCTGTACCGATCGGCTTTCGGCGTTCGATGTTGTGCTGCCGGACCCGATTCCCGGCAAGGGCAAGGTGCTGACTCAGCTTTCGGCTTTCTGGTTCCGGCGGTTCAGCGGTGTGATCGCCAACCACATGGTGAGCGTTGACCCTGCCGACTACCCGGCCGAGCTGGCGCCGTACCGCGAGCAGCTGGCAGGACGGTCGATGCTGGTGCGCAAGACCCGGCCGTTGCCGGTTGAGTGTGTCGTGCGCGGCTACCTGGCCGGTTCGGGCTGGAATGAGTATCGCGACAGCGGCCGGGTGTGCGGTATCGAATTGCCGCCCGGTCTGCGTCAGGCCGACAAGCTGCCGTATCCGATTTTTACCCCGGCGACCAAGGCGACAACCGGTCACGACGAGAACATTTCTGAGGCAAAGATGGCGGAGATGGTCGGCGGCGCACTGACGGCTTTTGTCAAGGCGGTGGCGGTTGACATCTATCGTCAGGCGGCGGCTTATGCGCTCGAGCGCGGGATTATCATCGCCGATACCAAGTTCGAGTTTGGAATGCTTGGCAATGACGTGATCCTGATTGACGAGGTGCTGACGCCGGATTCTTCGCGATTCTGGTCGGCAAAGGAGTATCAGCCGGGCAGCTCGCCCCCGAGCTTTGACAAGCAGTTTGTTCGGGACTGGCTGCTGGCGAGCGGCTGGAACAAGCGGCCGCCGGCACCGAATCTGCCGGCCGAGGTTATCGCCGGAACTGCGGCACGCTACCGGGAGGCGTACCGGCTGCTGACCGGGCAGGAGCTGGGGTAGTCCGGGCGGCGGGTCGGTGATTTCTTGCCCTTCGCAATGTCGCACATTTGGCCCTGACACCATGCTGGTCGCGGATTTCGATTACGAGCTGCCGCCGGAGCTGATTGCCCAGCGGCCGCTGGAGCGGCGTGATGCTTCCCGAATGCTGGTGGTCGACCGCCGGCAGGGCCGGTTCACCGACGGGTTGTTTGCCGATATCGGCCGCTGGCTTGCGGCCGGCGACCTGCTGGTGTTGAACGATACCCGGGTGATACCGGCGCGGCTGTTCGGCCGGTTGCCGACCGGCGGTCAAATCGAGCTGTTGCTGTTGACCGACATGGGGGAGGGAGTGTGGCAGGTGCTGGCACGACCTGCGCGCAAGGCCCGAATCGGCACGGAGTTGAGTTTTGATACTCACCGGGCAGTAGTTCTCGAGCGCCGTCCGGATGGGGTGCGGCTGGTGAGGTTCGAGCCGTCCGACCTGACGGTGCTCCTGCAACAACGCGGGGAGATTGCCTTGCCGCCCTATATCAAGGAGCCCTGCCCGGAGCCTGACCGCTATCAGACAGTCTACGCCCGTTTTCCCGGGGCGGTTGCCGCGCCGACAGCCGGACTGCATTTCACCCCTGAGCTCCTGGATGGTCTGCGTCGGCAGGGGATTGAGACGGCAACGGTAACACTGCATGCCGGGCTGGGTACCTTCCGGCCGGTCGCGGTCGACCGGGTTGAGGAACACCAGATGCACCCGGAGCGGTTTGAGCTGTCGGCAGCGGCGGCCGAGCAGTTGAACCGCGCGCTGGCGGCCGGGCGGCGGGTGGTGTGTGTGGGCACGACAACTGTGCGGGTGGTGGAAGGTCAGGCAGAACCGACGGCACAGGGCTGGCGGCTGCGGGCCGGCAGTGGAGAGCTGAATCTGTTCATTTACCCCGGTTACCGATGGAAAGTGTGCGGGGCACTGCTGACCAATTTTCACCTGCCGCGTTCGACACTTTTGATGCTGGTTGCGGCGCTGGCCGGACGCGAGCTGATTATGGCTGCCTATCGGCACGCGATCGAGCAGCGCTATCGCTTCTACAGCTTCGGCGATGCGATGCTGATTGTCTAGCATGGAACCACAACGGCTGACCGATATCGTTGCCGCGTGCAACGGTCAGGTCGTGCGGGGCGGTGACTGCCTGGTGCCGGGTGTTTCGATTGACAGCCGGACGATTCGGCCCGGCGAGCTGTACGTTGCGCTGCGGGGCAAGCGGCTCGACGGGCACCGTTTCTGTGCCGCGGCGATTGCCGCCGGTGCCTGCGGAGTGATGGTCAGTGACGCTGCGGCAATGCCGGCCGCCGGTGCGGTGGTGGTGGTTGATGATACGCTGGCGGCACTGGGACGGGTTGCCGGGTGGTATCGTCGGCTGATGCCGGTCCGGGCAGTGGCGGTGACCGGCTCCAACGGCAAGACCACTACCAAGGAGATGCTCGGAGCGGTGCTGGGTCGCCGGCTGCGGACACTGGTGCCGGAGGGCAGCTACAACAACGATGTCGGCGTGCCGTTGACCGTGCTGCGTCTTGACCGGCAGACTGAAGTTGCAGTTTTTGAGATTGAAATGAACGAGCTGGGCGGCACTGACCGGCTGGGTCGAATCTGTGCCCCGGAGATTGGCATCATTACCAATGTCGGCGATACCCATCTGGAGTTCATGCATGACCGGGCCGGCGTGGCCGAGGAAAAGGCGGAACTGCTCGGGGTGCTGGGGCCGGGAGGCACAGCGGTCCTGAACGCCGATGACCACCTGGTGATGGATATCGGCGGGCGTTTCCCCCGACTGCGACGGATAACCTTTGGCCTTGAACGGGCCGCTGACGTGTTCGGAGGCGATATTCAGGATTCGATCAGCGGTGTCCGTTTCCGACTGATGGGCAGGTATCCGGTCCGATTGCCGTTGCCGGGACGGCACAACGTCAGCAATGCACTGGCGGCGGCTGCGGCGGCCCGGGCGCTGGAACTGGACTGGGAAGACATTGTTGCCGGACTCGAGGGGTTCAGGCCGCCACCGCTGCGGTTGGCGGTCGTGGACCTGGGCGAGGTTGTGCTGATTGAGGACTGCTACAATTCCAACCCGCAGTCGATGAAGGCGGCGCTGGGGGTGCTTGCCGGGTCCGCACCCAGAGAGCGGCGACTGGCAGTGCTCGGCGACATGCTGGAGCTTGGGTCGCGTTCGGCTGAACTGCACGAGGCGCTGGGCCGGGATGCCGCCGGCGCAGTTGACCGGCTGGTGGCGGTTGGAAGTATGGGCGAGCATACCGTCCGGGGCGCGATCGCGGCCGGCCTTGCGGCGAACCGAAGCTGGCTTTTTGCCGACAGCCGGGCCGCGGCTGAGGCGGTGTTTGACATTATCAGGGCTGGGGATAGAATCCTGGTCAAAGGTTCCCGGGCGATTGCGCTCGAAATCGTAAGTCAGGAGATTAGAAAGCATTATGGACGCAAAGCCGACTAAAAAGGAGACCGCCCCGCAGGTGGTTTCGGGGCCGCTCAAGTTCACCGACACCACTCTGCGTGATGCTCATCAGTCGTTGTGGGCTACCCGGATGCGGTTGGAAGACATGTTGCCGGTTCTTGAACACCTTGACCGGGTAGGCTACTGGTCTCTGGAAATGTGGGGCGGGGCGACTTTTGATGTCTGTATGCGTTATCTGAACGAGGACCCGTGGGAGCGCCTGAGTGCTATCCGGGCCCGGGTGAAGAACACTAGACTGCAGATGTTGCTGCGGGGGCAGAACGTCGTCGGCTACCGCAACTATCCCGATGATGTTCTGGAAGAGTTTGTTGCCCGTTCGGCTGAGCGTGGAATCGATATCTATCGGGTTTTTGATGCCCTGAATGACCCCCGCAATCTTGAGCACGCGATTGCCTGCGTGAAAAAACAGGGCAAACATGCCCAGGGGACGCTGTGCTATGCCATCAGCCCGGTTCATACGGTTGAGTACTATCTTGACCGCGCCCGGGAACAGAAGGAGATGGGGGTCGATTCGATCTGCATCAAGGACATGGCCGGTATCCTTTCGCCGACGATTGCCTTTGAGCTGGTGACGGCGCTGAGACAGGAAATCGGCCTGCCGGTACAGGTTCACTGTCATGCCTCAAGCGGTATGGCGGTGGCGGCCTACGTCAAGGCGGCCGAGGCGGGTTGTGATGCAATTGACACTGCGGCAGCGCCGCTGGCGTTCATGACCTCGCAGCCGGCAGGTGAGACGATGGCTGCCTGTTTTGCCGGCACGGAACGCGACCCCAGGCTCGACCTCGAAGCAATGGAGAAAGTTGAGAAGCACTTCGAGACAGTTGCCGAACGCCAGTGCGTGCCTTTGCCAAAGGTGGTTGATGCGATGGTGATCATTCACCAGATACCGGGAGGGATGGCCTCGAATCTGCAGGCGCAGTTGCGCGAACAGAAGGCCGAGTCCCGGCTGGCCGAGGTTCTGGCCGAGGTGCCGAAAGTGCGTGAGGAACTCGGGTTTCCGCCGCTGGTCACGCCGACGAGCCAGATTGTCGGAGTCCAGGCAGTGATGAACGTGTTGAGCGGCGGCCGCTACAAGCTCGTGCCGAAGGAAGTGAAAGACTACGTCAAAGGGCTGTATGGTCGTCCGCCGGCGTCAATCGCCGAGGACCTGATGCGGCGGATTCTGGGGGATGAGAAGCCGGTGAAGGGGCGTCCGGCCGATCTGCTCGAACCGATGATGCCGCGGGTGCGCAAGGAACTTTCCCGGGACCTGGTGAAGAGTGAAGAGGATTATCTCTCCTATGCTTTGTTCCCGGAAGTGGCTTTGAAGTTTTTCCAGTGGCGGCGCGACCCGAAGGCGGTTGAGGCGGCAGTTGAACAGAAGCCGCCGGTTCGGTCTGAGCCGGCGACCAGGCCGGAGCCGGCATCAGCGCCGGCGCCAGTGGTTGACCCGGCAGTCGGGCGGCTGCGTGAGATTGTTGAGGTCGTCGCGGCGCACGACGTGACCGAGTTTGAATGGGAGAGCGGGGCAGAGCGGGTGAGAATCCGACGCAACGGTGGTGCTCAAACTGCAGCCCCCCAGCCGGTGGCTGTCACTGCTCCCGACCGGCCTGCGCCACAACCGGCGGCCGTAACGCCGGCTGCCGAGCCGAAAGCCGAACCGACAAAGACTGCACCGGCCGCTGCTGCCGGTGAAGAGATTCGCTCGCCGATGGTCGGGACGTTCTATCTGCGTCCCCGGCCCGAGTCTCCGCCGTTTATTGAGAAGGGCGATGTTGTTGAAGCCGGGCAAACGCTTTGTGTCGTCGAGGCGATGAAGCTGATGAACGAAATCCAGGCCGAGAAAAAGTGCCGGATTCTGGAGATTCTGGTTGAAGATGGTGAGTCGGTAGAGTACGGTCAGCCGCTCGTACTGGTCGAGCCGCTGTAGTCTGACGGCGTTACCCTAGGGTGGCGCCAGCCGCAATGACAACTTATCAGGAGGATTGAGATGGGCAGGTACGATGAGGTTACGCGCCGGGCGCTTGCTGACCCGGAGGGCTTCTGGTCTGAGCAGGCCGAGCGACTGCACTGGTTCCGCCGATGGCAGACGGCAATCGACCGCAGCCGGGAGCCTTTCTATCGCTGGTTTGTCGGTGGCCTGACCAACATGTGCTACAATGCCGTTGACCGGCATGTGCTTGCCGGGCGCGGTGACCGGGTTGCGGTTATCTGGGAAAGCCCGGAAACCGGACTCAGTCGCAGTATTACCTATCGCGAGTTGTACGATGAGGTCAATGCCTTCGCCGCCGTGCTCAAGAGTCACGGCATTGGCAAGGGTGACCGGGTGCTAATCTACCTGCCGATGGTGCCGGAGACGATGGTCGCCATGCTCGCCTGTGCCCGGATTGGTGCAATCCATACGGTTGTGTTCGCCGGGTTCAGCATCGAGTCGCTTGCCGACCGAATCGACGACGCCGGGGTCAAACTTGTGGTCTGTGCCGACGGCGGTCTGCGCAAACAGAAGAAGGTCGATCTGAAGGGAATCACCGACAAGGCGCTGGCCCTGGCCAAGAACAAGGTGCCGGTGGTGATTGTGCTCGACCGGGGTATCAATCAGTGGCAGAAGGTTCCCGGACGGGACAGACTCTGGGCCGATGAGATGGCGGCCTGCCGGGGCAGGACAGTTGAGTGTCTGCCGGTTGAGAGTGAACATCCGCTTTACATGCTCTACACTTCCGGCACAACCGGCAAACCGAAGGGCGTCGTCCGCGATACCGGCGGGCACGCGGTGGCGCTGGCCGCCTCGATGCCGCTCATTTACGGCACCAAAGACGGCGACGTCTACTTTTCGACGTCGGATTTTGGGTGGACGGTAGGACATTCCTATGTCTGCTACGGTCCGCTGCTGGCCGGGCTGACGACAGTGGTGTTTGAAGGGACGCCCGACTATCCTGACCCCGGGATCTGGTGGCATGTCTGCGAGAAGCATCGGGTCAACGTGATGTTCTCGTCGCCCACCGCCATGCGGATGCTGCGCCGGTTCCCTGCTGACTGGTTCACCAAACACGACCTGTCGGCGCTACGCTACATTTTTCTCGCCGGCGAGCCGCTCGATGAGCCGACCTGGCAGTGGGCAAAGGATGCCCTGGGCCGGCCGGTAATTGACCATTACTGGCAGACCGAGAGCGGCTGGCCGATGTTGTCGAACATGCCCGGTGTCGAGCTGCTGCCGTTCAAGCCTGGTTCTCCGACCCGGCCGGTCTATGGCTGGGACCTTGTTGTCGTCAATGAGAACGGCGAGGAAGTCCCGGCTGGTCAGCGCGGGCTGCTGGTCGTCCGTCCGCCACTGCCGCCAGGAACGTTTTTGACCCTGTGGGGCGACGATGAACGTTATCAGCAGACTTACTGGAAGCATTTTCCGGGAAAGCTGTTGTTCTATACCGGTGATTTCGCAATCCGGGATGAAGAAGGCTACTTCTGGGTGCTGGGACGGGCCGATGAAGTGATCAATATCGCCGGACACCGGCTGGGCACGCGCGAAGTGGAGGAAGTGATTTCCGGTCATCCGGCGGTGGCCGAAGCCAGCGCAATCGGTGTGGCCGATGAGCTGAAGGGACAGGCGATTGTCTCGTTCGTTGTCCTCAAGCAGGGGCAGGAACCGACCGATGAGACCCGGCGTTCAATCATCAATCTTGTCCGGGAAAAGATTGGCGCGATTGCCGCGCCCCGTGACGTCGAGTTTGTGAAGATGTTGCCCAAGACCCGTTCCGGTAAAGTAATGCGCCGGGTGTTGAAGGGAATTGTCGAAGGCGCCAAAATCGGTGACCTGACGACGCTCGAGGACGGTGCTTCGGTTGACGAAGTTCGGCGCGCCGTTGAAATGCTGGGAGTGAGAACGAAAGAGCAGTAGACTGATAAAAAGTCCACAGCGGGGCGGTTGTTGCCGCCCCGCTCAGTTTTTGTGGCGCCGGGGCCGGCCGGATGCCGTGTCGGATAGATTCTCGGCTGCCGTAGTGTCGGCGCTGGGAAGGTAGTGCGGTTTCAGGTTGTGGATTCCGGTGAAAATGTTGCTTCGGGTGCGGGGGTCGGATCGATAGAGGCGTTTGAGAAACCGCCGTATCATTGTCCGGGCGCCGGTGGTTGCATTCGGGCAGCGATTGCGGACGGCCCTGATGCCGAAGTGTCGCAGGTAGTAGCGGATGTCGTCTTCGGTGATTCGATACAGGGGGCGGAGAATGCAGATGGCGCCGCCGAAGAGTGGTTGTTCCGGCAGCATTGTGGCGCCGGATGATGCGTAGGCGAGATTGATGAGAAAGGTCTCGTTGATGTCCTCAAGATGGTGGCCGAGCGCCAGTTTTGTGGCGCCGAACTCGCTGGTTGCCTCAAAGAGTGCGCGCCGGCGGGCTCGGGAACACCAGAAGCAGTCAGGGCTGTCGCCCGACAGGCCGGGGTGCGGCTGCAGCCGGATTACCCGACAGGCGACACCGAGACGGTGACAGATTCTGTTCACCCTTTCCGGGTTCCACCAGCCGAACCCGGGATCGATGTGAACGGCGGTGATGTCCCAGTTGGCGCGGTGGCGGCGCGAGCGGTCGAGCAGAAGATGAAGCAGGCAAAGACTGTCGGCGCCGCCGGACACGCCAACGACAATGCGTTCGCCGTCGGCGAGCAGCCGGCTGTTGAGCACCGGTGCAGTCGCGCGGTGAATCCGCTTGATTCGCTGCGACACCGAAGCGTCTATTCGGCCGGCAGGCTCACCTGCGGGAAGGCACGCAACCGCTCGTAGAAAAGGCGGCGGATTTCGGCCAGCCGCTCGGGTGTGCGTGCTTCAAAGCGCAGGACGAGAATCGGCTGGGTGTTGGAGGCCCTGACCAGTCCCCAGCCGTCCGGGAAAACGACACGGGCACCGTCGATGTCGATGACTTCGTGGCTTTGCTTGAACCAGGCGGCCAGCTGATCGACGATTCTGAACTTGTGCTCATCCGGACAGTCGACTCTGATTTCCGGGGTTGAGTGATAGGAAGGAATTCGGCCGGCAAGGGTTGACAGCTTCTCGCCCGAATCGGCCATTATCTGCAACAGGCGAAGTGAGGCGAATATTGCGTCGTCGTAACCGTAGTAGTCGTCGGCAAAGAACATGTGACCGGACATCTCACCGGCGAGCGGCGCGTGCATTTCCTTCATCTTGGCCTTGATGAGCGAGTGGCCGGTCTTGTACATCACCGGCCTGCCGCCGAGAGATTCGAGGTACTCGACCAGTCCCTGCGAGCATTTGACTTCGAAGACGATTGGGGAGCCGGGTCTGCGTCTGAGCACGTCGGCGGCGAAGATGCCAAGAAGCTTGTCGCCATAGACCATCGTACCGTTTTCATCAACCGCACCGATCCGGTCGGCGTCACCGTCGTAACCGATGCCGCAGTCGGCGCCGGTTTTCCGGACCAGCTCAATGCACTGGTTCATGTACTGGGGAACGGTTGGGTCGGGAATGTGGGCCGGGAAGTTGCCGTCGGGTTGCAGATTGATGAACTGCGGTCTGACTTTCGTGTTGGCGAACAGTTGTTCGAGCAGGACGCCGGCGGTGCCGTTGCCCGGGTCGTATACAACCGACAGTTCCCGGCTAATGGTAAACTTTGAACGGAGCAGCGCGACGTAATCGGGCATGACGTCGAGTGCCTCGGCGCGGCCGCGGCCGGCGCGGAATCGTCCCGCCTCGGCGATAGTGCGCAACCGCTGGATTTCAGCACCGTAAATGGTCGTTTTGTTGAGGCCGATTTTGAAGCCGTTGAATTCCGGTGGGTTGTGGCTGGCAGTGACCATCATGCCGGCATTGGCATCGAGGTGAAAGAAAGAGAAATAGAATACCGGGGTTGGCACCATGCCAATGTCGACCGTGTCCACTCCGGTTGAGCGGATGCCATCGCCGAGGGCACGAATGATCCGGGGGCCGGAAAGGCGTGCGTCGCGGGCGATGACGCAGCGGGTGATTCCCTGATCGAGGATGTAGCTGCCATAGGCCTGGCCGAGCTGAAAGACAACGTCGTCGCTCAGATCGGTTGCGGCGATGCCGCGGATGTCGTACTCGCGGAAAATGTTAGGATTCACGGTTGATGATAAACGGTACAGCAGTCTGATTCAAGGCTGACCGAAAAGGGCAGGGGCCATCTGGCCCCTGCCGAGAGTAATGACGGCGCTGCTACTCGCCGTAGGCGATCGTCGTGTAGGTTGCGATGATGCCGAGTATGTTGGTCAGCTGGACGTCAACATGGTGCAGCTTGGTGATGTTGCCGGCTCTCATCGCTGCCTCAAGGCCGGCGTCGCCAGTAAGCAGTATGCCGAGGATTGACGTTGCCGATGCCTTGCCGATTTTGCTCATGCTGTTGGTGGTTGCACCGTAGTAGGCAACGGCACCGGACGGAATTTTGGTGTCCTGGTAGAGCGTTCCACCGCCGCCCATGGCTATCAGAGCGCCGCAGCCGGTAAATGAGAACAGGCTGACGGCAAGGATGCCGATCAAAGCGATACGCCTCATGCTGCAGACCTCCTTTTGAGTCGTACTCACAGGCGTTACCTTGCTGTAGTGTCCTGAAGACACGGGGTAATTTAGCAGCTCGGTTCGCTCTGTCAATAGTAACCAAGTAATCGGTAAGGTGGCAGCTCAGCGCTGCCACTCTCGTGTCGTTGCTGGGACTGCAGTTTTTCGGCGATACGACACTTCCGGTTTCATGCCGGCTGAGGCGCACGCGGCTTGGCTGGGAGCCGGATTTTGAAGCCTCGAGTGGCCCGATTCAGAGGGGTTGGCCGTTTCGGTATGGGCGTTGAGACTGATGTGCAGCTACAAAGCCGGCTGCCCGGCATTTGCCGGGCAGCCGGAATCGGTAGGGTCGGTTATCCTTTGCAGCCGGGCCCCGTCAGGCCGGCACCCAATAGAGGTCGAGGATCGTGTTGGTGGAGCCCCTGGTTCGGAAACAGGCTTTGACCTTCATTCCTATCTCGGCCTTGCCCTTGGCAAGGTAACCTTTCATTGTGGTGCAGACGCCGGGTATCTTGACGTCGATCTGGTAGTAGGGATAGGAGATTTCGATGCCATGGCCGGGATACTCGACGTGCGTAAAGGTGAAGATTTCGCCGATGACCGGGTTCTTGAGTTCGACCCACTTCATCCGGGCGTGGCAGTCGGGACAGTCGGCGCGCGGTGGCAGCCACAGACCTGGTTCACAGCCCTTGGTCGGGCATTTCGTCGCCATCAGTTTGCCCTTTTTCAGTCCCTCAAAGAATGGTGACAGCAGGCCGTAGGTGTGGTGGTGAACGATGGTTCGTGGCCACTGAATGACCATCGCCGGCTTGGTTTTTTCGACCACCATCGGTTGACCGGTCAATCTGACTGTGTCGGATGCCTTCGGCTTGGTCGTTGGCTTTTTCTTGTGTGCTTTGGTTGTCGCCACACTGAGTCTTTTCGGGTCTTTCTTCGTCTTTTTCATTGCCTTCCCTAACCTTTCACCTGCTCAGGGTTTTCAAGGATGCCGCAGGTAACGTGGGAACCGACGCCGGCGTGGGAAATCCACAGGGCGCGGCGTCGCCGCGGAATCTGTAGCGACTTCCAGTCCTTGGGCTTCTGCTTGCCGTAGCGGGTCCACATCTTCGGGTCGCCGTGGATTTCGTCGTAGCGGCCCTGAAGCTGCCAGAAGCACTCGGCGCCCTGGAAAATGCCGGTCGCGCCGACTGCATGCATCGTACCCAACAGGCCGCCGGAAAGATTTGACGGGCAGCGACCACCGAGGTAGGCGTCGCCCGAGGTGATGTACTCCTCTTCACGGCCGTACGGGCGCAGTCCGATGTCGCCGTAGGTCTGCAGGTCGGAAATGGTGAAGGCGTCGTGGAGCTCGACAAGATCGAGGTCTTCCATCGGGTCGTAGATGCCAGCCATCCGGTAGGCCATGTAGGCGGCAAAGCGTGAGGCGAGGAAGCTCTGAAAGCCGGGGTACGGCTCGTGGTACTTCTTTTCCATCCAGTCGTACATGCCTGGCTCTTCGTTAGGGAGAAGAGGGACTTCCATATTGCGGCGGTCGGCAACACGCAGGGTGTGGGTGCCGCCGGCAATCTGCAGCCGCATCGGGCTATCGCTCAGACGGTAGGCGGTTTCCTCGTCGCACAACAGCAGCGCGGCAGAGCCGACACTCATTGCACAACACTCAAGCATTCTGAGCGGGTCGCAGACGATGCGTCCGGCGAGTACTTCTTCCACGGTATGCTTGCCGGGTTGCTGAGCGAAGGGGGATGAGCAGGCGTAGAGCCGGTTCTTGACCGCGATTGCGGCGCGTACTTCTTCCTTGACCTGAAATATGTGGGCAAACCGCCGAGCCATCGGCGCGTAGTAGCTGGCATACATTCGGGCCATGCGGGTCTCGAAGTCCTTGCAGGCTGCAGTTGAGATGTAGAAGTTGCCGGTGCGGGTGTCGACTTCGTCCATTCGCTCCCAACCGAGTACCAGGGTACAGTTAGAGTAGCCGGATGCGATGGTGTTGGCGCCGATGAGAACGGCATAACCTCCGGTGGCGCCGCCGGTCTTGACCGAGACGTTGGGTAACGGGTCGAGACCGAGGTAGTCATGAACCTTGGCTTCGCAGAGTAGCTGATCCTGGAAGTGGTCGGCGAAGTCGCCGTACACCGCCATGTTGATGAGCCCCTTCACATCCAGTGGCGGCATTTTGAGGTGATTTTCCTCGAGCAGCATTTTGAAGGCCATCATCGTCAGCTCTTCGAGCTTGTACTCAGGGTAGTGTTTGCGGTAGTCTGTAGTGCCGGCGGCGACCACATATACCGGGCGTTGGAACTGCGGCACGCGCAGGTTCCCGGGCTTGAACTTGATCATCAGTGTCCTCCTAGGGTCCGTTCTGGCCGAGCTCTGTCGGGCCGCGCGGGACCGCGCGCGGCGCAAACTCGGGCGATGATAGTCGGCCGTCCGACTGAGTCAAGTCGCTTCCGGCAGTACGCCTTGCGTCACAATCCCCCTCGTTCTATAATGACCCCTGTCGACTTACTGGAAAGGAAAGTCCGATGATTGACTTGACTTTTACCGAAGAGCAGCAGTTTGTCGCCAAGCTGGCCCGTGACTGGGCCCAGCGTGAGGTGTTGCCGACGATCAACGAGCGCGATGCGGCGGGTCAGTTCGACCGGGATGTACTGAAAGGTATGGCCGCGACCGGTCTGCTTGGTCTTTCGCTGCCCGAGCGATACGGTGGGTCGGGTGGTGATTACATTGGACTCGGCCTGGCCTGTGAGGAGCTGGAGTATGTCGACACTTCGCTGCGTGTCGTGTTGTCGGTCCATATCGGGCTGAATTCGCTCACGTTGCTGTCATGGGGTACGGAGGAACAGAAGCAGCAGTACCTTGTGCCGCAGGCCAGGGGTGAGAAGGTGTCGACTTTTGGCTTGACCGAACCCGGTGCCGGAACCGACGCGGTTGGCATTCAGGCCCGGGCGCGGCGTGACGGTGCCGACTACCTGCTTTCGGGCGAGAAAATGTGGATATCGCTGGCCGACGTGGCCGACCAGTTCATTGTCTTTGCGTGGACCGACCCGGAAAAACAGGCGCGGCGTGACCACAAAGGTCTGTCCTGCTTTATCCTTGAGCGTGGGATGAAGGGGCTTACTACGGGCACAATCCACGGCAAACTTGGTGTACGGGCAGGCAACACCGGGTCGATTTCGATGGACGACGTGCGTGTGCCGGAGCGGAATCGGCTCGGTGAAGAAGGCGAGGGATTTACCATTGCCATGTTCGCAATCGACCAGGGACGCTACACCGTGGCTGCCGGGGCAACCGGGCTGATCAAAGCCTGTCGCGATGCCTCAGTCGAGTATGCTCAGATTCGTCATACTTTCGGCAAACCGATCGGTACCCACCAGCTAGTTAAGGAGATGATCGCCGGGATGGAATCCGCCTACCAGGCGGCTCGGATGTTGTGGTTGAAGGCGGGTTGGATGAAGAACCTTGGCCTGCGTAACACGCGTGAGACGTCGCTGGCGAAGTGGTACGCCTGTGAAGCGGCTGAGCGGTGTGCCTCGGATGCCGTGCAGATTCACGGTGCGTATGGGTTTTCGAGCGAGTATTCAGTTGAACGGTTCTATCGCAATGCCAAGGGCGCTCAGATCTATGAGGGCTCCCGCGAGGTGCACAAGCTGATGCAGGCGGACTATGCTTTGGGTTGGCGTGAGGATCGGCCGACCCGGTGTACTCTGCCGGTGCCGGAAAGGAACTAGCTTCGGCAAGGTGTTTGACACCGGGCCGGCACGGCTTAGAATGTTCTGGCATGCGAATCGGTTCGGCGGTGCTCCGATATTGCGCCTGCTCAACGAAGACAAATCAGCACCGGTATAGAAAGTTCTACAGGAGGTAATGTACGATGTTCACTGCTCGTGTCTGGTGCTCAGCTTTGATGGCGATCGCTTTGACCGCCACGAGCTGGGCTGGTCCCATGCTTGTGCGGGTCGATGCACCCGATTACTGGACGCTTTACGAGCGAATTCCGTTCAAGGGCAGTTCAATAGACATCGCTGGCAAGATTGCCGGCAGGTCCTACGACCTCCTGCTGGATCGTGCAGATCTTGGTTTGATTCAGTCATGCGGTCTGAACTGGCAGGTACTGAGCGACGACATCGAAACCTGGCGGGCCGAGGCGGTGGAGGACGGTCAATACCGGTCTTATGCCGATCATATCGCTCTGATGCGGAACTGGGCGGCAAACTATCCGAGTCTTTGCCGGGTTGAAAGCATCGGGCCTACACATGAGGGCAACTGGATATTCGGAGTCAAAATTGCCGGTAACGTCAACAGTGACGATGACCGGACGATGGTCCTGCTCGAGTCAATGCATCACTCACGTGAGTGGGCGGCGCCAGAGGCGGCCCGCCACTTCGTTGATACGTTGCTTTCGAACTATGCCAGTAACTCCGAGTTCCGCAACTATATTGACAATCACCAGATCTGGGTTTTCCCGATAGTGAATGTAGATGGGTATCTCTACGACTACCCGTCCCAGCGATCGTGGCGACGCAATCGTCAGCCGTTCAGCACGGCAATCGGTTGTGACCCCAACCGGGACTACAATGGCTATTGTGCCGGCACGCCTGGCTCTGGCTGGGGAGCTCTTTCGAGTGGTTCGAGGTCAGACCACCGGCCGGGCAGCGATACCTGGATGGGCGCCAAAGGCCAGTGGGGTAAGGAAATCAACGCTCTGGCAGAGTTCTTCAAAACGAAGAGCTTTGTTGCTGACATCACGCTGCATTCCTATTCGGAGCTGGTGCTTTGGCCGATGGGAGATGGCACGCTGGCTCCTGACAACGAAACCTACGTTTCGCTGGGTACTCGGATGGCGTCACAGATGGCCAAGCTTGGCGGGGGTACTTACACGCCAGGACAGACGACCTCGTTGTACCCGGTCGCGGGTGGTTCCTGTGACTGGATGTACGGCTGGGGACATTGGGTTGGCGGTTTTCCCTGCTTGAGTTATGTCTTTGAGCTTGGGACGTCATTCTACCAGAGTACGGGTCAGCTTGAGCCGATACAGACGACCTGTTTTAAGGGTGCCTGGTATCTGTTTCAGCGTGCCGATTCAATCCGGAGTGTACTGCGCGGCCGCGTTCCACCACCGGTTATCGCCCCGGTTGATTCGTCACCGACCGGAGATTATGTCCTGCATTGGACCCCGGTTCGTCCGTCCTACAATGAACCGGATCGCTGGGAACTGGAAGAGTTGACCGGGCTGACGGTCACTGAGGATGGAATTGAATCCGGGACCGGTCTCTGGGAGCTCAACAATGCCAGTCAGTCATCGACTCAGAAGCACTCTGGCAATTACTCGGTCTATCTTGGTACCGGCAATAATGCGTCGAACTACATGGTCACCAAGTATCCGTATCCGGTGCGGCGGGGTGATTCACTTCGGTACTGGATCTGGTACAACACGGAAAGCAATTACGACGTGACTGTTGCCGAGGTATCGACCAACGGTCTGGAGTGGGTTCAGCTTCACGACCGCTTCACCGGCAATTCGAACGGTTGGGTGCGTCAGGCTTTCTCGCTGGACCGTTGGGCGGGGACATCGGTCTTCATTCGTTTCCGCTACATGACCGATGATGGTACGCTTGGTTCCGGGGTCTACATCGACGACGTCTGGCCGGTACCCAACTTCGCAAACCGGCAGACGATCTCCAACAATATAACCGATACTATCTACAGCTTCACCGGTAAGGACCCTGGTCGTTATTTCTACCGCGTACGTGGGCGCAATGCGCGTTGGGGCTGGAATGTTTTCGGCCCGCTGGAGGATGTTCAGGTCGGTGCAACTGCGGTTGCCGCGCCGACAGTTGAGAGGTCGAACACCGGGCTGCGGGTCGTTGGTGCCAATCCGGCGGCCGGCGCGGTCACCATCCGTTACAGCATGGCGAAGACCGGGCCTGTTCGACTTGTTATTCACGATGCGGCCGGTCGCGCTGTGCGGGTTCTGGCCGCAGGTGTGGCAAGTGCCGGCGAGTATACGATTGACTGGGACCGTTGTGACGACCGGGGCCGGCTATTGCCTGCAGGGGTGTACTATTGCCGGCTTGAGGCCGATCGTACCGTGGCAGAACGCATAACCATCGCGCGATAGCGTCACAGGACGGACAGTTTTGCGGGGCGCGGAGAACGCGCCCCGCTCCGTTATTTGGTCCGCCAGCACCCTGACTATGGCAGCCTGGTCGATCGTTCAAGTCGAATGAATTGACCGCTGTGAATCCATCGTTATCGTCAGGGGGTGAAATCACCGATGACCCGTTGGCTGAGCAGTGGCAATCTGGAGGCGGCGTCGGTCGGGCCGGCTGAGCGCGACTTGGCCGCTGTCGCGCTCGTCTCGGGGGCGTATGTTGCCGCACAGATTCTGTCCGATATCGCCAGTCTGCGGATAGTGATGCTGGGAGGGCTGAGCATGGACGCCGGCACGCTGGTTTATCCTTTCACGTTCACCCTTCGCGACCTTGTGCACAAGACTGGTGGAATCAGGGCGGCACGTCGGCTGGTTGTGTTTTGCGGGATTGTCAATCTGCTGATGGCCGCACTTTTCTGGCTGATTGCACGTCTGCCGGCGGATGCGAGGGTTGGTCCGCAGAGCGAGTTCGGCATGGTGCTGGCGCCGGTATGGCGGATAGTGGTTGCATCCATCGTTGCCGAGGTTGCTTCCGAACTGGTGGACGGAGAAGTCTATCGCCTGTGGGTGTACCGATTCGGCCTCAGCCGACAATGGCTGCGGGTTCTTTCGAGCAACTCGGTTAGCGTGCCGCTCGATTCGGCACTCTTTGTTGTGCTGGCGTTTGCCGGGCGTATGCCCTTGACTGTTGTCCTGGCAGTTTTTTGGGCGAATATCGTTGCCAAAGGCATAACCACTCTGGTCTCGCTGCCGTTGATTTACGTCGTGCCTGAGCGGGGCCTGAAAAGCTGAGATAGATGCGGTCTGTTTTTGGAGTTGCCCTTCTGGTCGCTGCGTGTCAGGTGAGGTCGGTCTTGCCTGTGCGGACAATTGATGGCGACACCGGCCGGCCTCTGGCTGGGGTGCTTGTTCAGAGTGACGACAACGGGTTGATGGCTTATACCGACTCGACGGGGAGGGGGTCGGTTCTGCTTTCCCGTCGGCGCGGCAGACTGAAACTGACGCGGGTTGGCTATCATGAGATTGAGGCTGGCACGAGGTTCAGTTCGGAGACACTTGTTGTCACTCTGTACCGACAACAGCCGCGCACTGTCAAGGGACGGGTTGTCGAGGCGTTCGGCGGAGTGGGGCTGGCGAACGTGCAGATTCGGGTTGCGGGACTCGACAGGACAGTTCTGTCGGGTCCGGACGGTGAGTTTGTTCTGGCCGATCTTCAGCCGGGCTCATTTGAGCTGTCGGCGATGGCCGCTGGCTTTGTTGCAAGGCCGTGTACCGTCAGGCCGGTCGGCGGCGAGACCATCTCGGTTCTGATATCGCTGACCGATACTACCAACGTCGGAACGGTAAGGGGGCAGGTCGTTGACCGGGTTTCGGACCGGCCAATTGCGGGTGCTCGTGTTGAAATCTGGGGGACGGGCAACACTGCGTTGACCGATTCGACGGGAGAGTTTCTTCTGAACAATGTTCCCACCGGGGTACATCTGCTTGTTGCAACAGCAGATGGCTGGGTCTCACAACAGATTAGGTTTCGGGTAATGAAGCATTGGGTAGCTGAGGTCGGTTTTCGTCTCGAAAGAATCGTTCGCTAATCTGAGGCAACCTTATATCAGTCGGTGCGTCCCAAGTTTCAGACGGTTCGTAGCACAGCCTCTGACACACAGGACCTCCTTGCGAGCCGTCAGAAATGACGGCCGCGCGCCGGGGCGGTAGTATCACCCGCCCCGGCGCGTCAGTGCACAATGATGACCCCGGACGGAACAAGCCTGATAGCGATCTGGCGTATGCCTTGCTTGCATTTGGCATACGCTCGGATGCGATAGTGGTATTCCCGGCGGGTATCATATGCGACTATCGATCGGCGTGACGCCTCGCGTGGGGGCTGGATTCCGGGCCAGACGAACGCAACGAGTTCGACGAGTGACATCGTGTCGCGGTCAAACGATTCCCGGTCATCGGGCGATATGCCCCGAAACACTTCTCCGGCGACTTCGACATGGGAGTGGAAGCTCCCCAGATAGCGCATGCGCAGGCGGGCGGCAAGCTGTTTGCGCCTGTTTCTTACCCGCCTGATGGTTGGCCAGTCCTTGAACTGCACTGATGTTCTCGTCTTTTTGCCGCCACGATAGTAGCAGGCACGGCGGATGGTCAGCCGCCTGTTTCTGTTCAGGGTGCCAAAAAGGAAGCCGTATGTTTCTCGTTTAAGCGGTGTTTCGTAGCCGACTCGGGCGTAGTGACAGATATCTCGAACCGCGCCCTCTTCTATCAAGATGGGGGAGCGGAACGGTGGGGTGCGTCTTTGGTGCGAAAGTCGAGGGTTTTTCCTTCGACTGCGAAAGTGCACCGGGAATTCTAACTGCCATGGTGTGGCAAGGCAAGTGCCAGCAATCGACCCGACCAGGCGATACAACCGTTGACGTCAAATGCAGCGGGGGTATAATGGCACAAGTAAGCTACCCTGATTGCGGGGTGGCAGTGCCAAAAGCTCGACAGCTCTCTCAAGGAGGCGTGTGTGAAAAGAGCGATAGTGATTTCGGCGCTGATGCTTTGCGGAGTTGCATCCGCAGTGTTGACGCCGGAACTGGAAAAGCATCTGGCGGTGGCCGAGCAGGATGCTCTTCTGCCGGTACATGCCGTCCTGGTCGAGCAGTTCGACAGCGAATTGCTCAATCGACTCGTCGAAGGCATGCCGCGCAGGCAGCGACGGGTGGAGGTTGCCAGGATACTCCAGCAGTTCTCTGGCGAGACACAGGCTGATCTGCTGGCATACCTGTCGAAACAAGCAGCTCTGGGCAAAGTGCGTGAGGTGACGCCGCTGTGGATAGTCAATGCGGTGTACTTTGAAGCAACGCCAGAGGTGATCAGGGCTGTGGGTGAACGTTCCGACATCCAGTATGTCAATTATGACCTGGCCTGGGCGCCAGACCTGCTGGAAGCTGAAGAACCAGTGACCGAGACCGACGAGATCACCTACGGAGTTAACAACATCAGGGCTCCGGCAGTGTGGGCGCTTGGTTACACAGGCCAGGGTGTTGTCTGTGGTCATATTGACACCGGGGTCAACTATAACCATCCCGACCTCGCTGATCACATGTGGACTGACCCGAACTACCCCCGCCACGGCTGGAACTTCGAGAACAACACTAACGACCCGATGGACCAGCAGGGGCATGGGACTCATACTGCCGGCACGGTTGCGTCCGATGGTACTGCCGGGACGCAGTGTGGCGTCGCTCCCGATGCTCAGATTATGGGTCTTCGTGTGCGGACGGTGGCCGATTCAGTGGCGGAGAGTCAGTGCTGGCAGGCGATGCAGTTCTGTGTCAGCCCGCCGCTGTCGCCGGCCAACGGAGCTGACCTGTATACCATGTCGCTCGGCTGGCAGATATCCTGGAATCCCCATCAGGCGACCTGGCGTACGACTGCCAACAATGTTAATGCTGCCGGGCTGATACAGGTGGTCGCTGCAGGCAACGAACGTTCGATCAGCCCACCCAATTCCTGTCGCTGCCCGGGCAACGTGCCGCCGCCGTGGCCGAATCCACAGAATACTGGAACCGGTGCCTTGTCCGGTATCATGTCGATTGGCGCTGTTGATTCAAGCGATGCAATCGCATCGTTCTCCAGTCGCGGTCCCGTTACCTGGGGTTCGGTTGCGCCCTTCAATGACTGGGTCTATCCGCCCGGACTGACCCGGCCGGATGTGTGTGCCCCGGGTGTCAACACCAAGTCCTGTTCGTACACCGGTGGCTATACTCAGATGTCCGGAACCTCGATGGCTACTCCGCATGTGGCGGGCACGGTGTGCCTGATGCTGTCCAAGAACCCGAATCTCACGCCACGCGAAGTTGACTCAATTCTTGAAGTGACAGCGCTCGACCTCGGGCCGGCAGGCAAGGATAACGATTTTGGTGCTGGCCGCATAAATGCGCTGGCCGCGGTCAACGCGACAAGGCCGCCGTTTGGGGTTCGCTACTATCGCCACGCAATTGACGACAGCATTGGCGGCAACAACGACGGGATCATCAATCCAGGTGAGGCAATCAATATGCCGACCTGGGTGATCAATCTCTGTGACTATACGGCCCGAGGCGTGTGGGGCAGGCTGCGCACCACCGACCCGAATATCGTGATTACCGATTCGGTGAAGCGCTTCGGCACCATTCTACAGGACAGCACCGGCTATACCGGTCCTAACGGCTTCAAGTTCACAGTGGCAAGTGCCTGTACGAACCGCTATTCGCTCAATTTCGATCTGGTGATTCAGGATACCCTCGATTCTGTCTATGTCTCCTCGCTATCACTGCTGGTCGGGACACCCAAGTTGAGTGGTGATTCAGTCTATGCCTACGACAATGGCAACGGCAAGCTTGACCCGGGTGAGGAATGCGACATTGCCGTTCAGCTCAGGAATCGTGGCCTCGGCAACGGCTACAATGTTCAGGTAGTCCTGGTATCCGGTGATTCCCGGCTAGCGGTTCTCGATTCGATGGCGACTTACGGTTTCGTTCCGGCTGATTCCTGGACGATGAATCATGCTGACCATTTCCGGGTCCGCGCCAGTGCATCAATACCACGTGAGTTCACGATTCCCTGCACGTTACGGATTACTCAGACCGGGTATCCGGCCCAGAACGTTGCCTTCGGTATTCAGGTCGGTCGTGTGACTGCCGTTGATCCGATTCCGGATGGTCCGCGGACGCCGGCGTTGTACTGGGCGTATGACAATGCGGATTCGGGTTACACTGAGGCGCCGGTGTTCCAGTGGGTAGAGATCAACACGGTTGGGACGCGGTTGACGCTGAGTGACGACCAGACGGTGGTAGTGAGTCTGCCGACGGCGTTTGGGCCGTTCCGGTTCTACGGGCAGAACTACACGCAGGTATCGATTTGCGGCAACGGGTGGATTGGGCTTGGTTCGACGACGGTGTCGGCGTATTCCAACACTCAGTTGCCGGCCAGTGCGATACCGGTGCCGGCGTTGTTTTTGAACTGGGATGATCTGTATCCGCCGACTGGTGGCGGGGTATGGTACTATCACGATGCTGCCAATCACCGGTTCATAGTCGAGTGGGATTCGGTTGCGTACTATTCCAACCGGACCACATTTGACAAGAACCAGATAATTCTGTACGACACGACGCTGGCGGCCCGGGACGGCAATTGTGTGTTTGTGTATCAGTATCTGACTGCGAATCAGACCAACTCGGCGACGGTAGGTGAGCAGGATCCGAGCCGGACGATCTTCATTGAGAACCTGTACAACGATGCTTACCACCGTGGTTCGGCGCCGATCGTGGCTGGTCGGGCAGTGAAGTTCACAACCAACGAGCCGACGACCGGTGTCGGGGATCGTCCTTTCGCGATGAGGGTCCCGAGGCGGCTTTCGATTGCTGCTGCGCCGAATCCGTTCCGTTCGGCCGCGACTGTGCATCTGAGCATTCCTGTTGCCGGCAGGGCCAGGGTCGTGGTGTGTGACGTCGGCGGCAGAGTAGTGCGGATTCTGCATGATGCTCAGCTGCCGGCAGGTTCTCACGTTCTCCGCTGGGATGGCAGAGACGAGAGCGGCCGTCTGCTGTCGGCAGGAACGTATGTCTTCAGGGTTGAAGCCGGCGATGGCGCGGTGACCACCAAGTCGGTTCAGCTTCGTTAGAAGTTCCGGTTTGGCAGGCGGGGGCGGCAACGCCCCCCCCGCCTCTTTTTGTTGCAGACTGGCTAGATCCCGGACGCAGTCAACTGCCGTCCGGCCGCAAAAGCGCGGAGGTTGATTTCGACAAAAGCCGGCTTGACCTGGGTTTTGATTGCCGAGCAGTAGCTGTCTTCCGGGAAAGGCAGGAAGGACGATACAGCGCCGAGCATTACGACGTTCTGCGCTCGGGGGGTGCCCATTTCGGTCGCTGTTTTGAAGGCAGGTACGCGGACGAGCTTGACGCCGCGGGATTGAAGCCGGCGGTCGATTTCTTCGTCACTGAGTGGTTCGACCGAGCCGATCTGCACCGGCAACGGCTCAATCCGGTGAGGGTCGAACACCAGTATTCCTGAGGGCGCGAGAAAGTGGACATATCGGAGAGCCTCAAGCTGCTCGAATGCAACTACCAAGTCGGCTTTGCCTTCTTCAATCAGTGGCGAGTGAACTCGGGAGCCGAAGCGAACATGTGAGGTGACACTGCCGCCGCGCTGCGCCATGCCGTGGACCTCGCTTTTCTTGACTTCCATGCCGGCGTCGAGGGCGATGCCGGACAGGACATTGGAGAAGAGAATTACGCCCTGACCGCCGACACCGCAGACAAGGATGTTTGTCAGGTCGGCGATGGTGCCGGTCTGGTTGCTCATTGGATTGCCTCCTTCGGGCAGACATCAGCACAGGTACCACAGCCGACACACACCGACTCGGCGATGTGGGATTTGCCGTCTTTCATGGACAGTGCCGGACAGCCCAGACTAATGCAGGTTCGACAGGCAATGCACTTGTCCCGATCGACGTGTCGGGGCGGGTTACGCAGGCCAATCAGCAACGCACAGGGGCGTCGGTTGATTATTACCGCTGGTCCGGGTTCGCGCAGCAGCTGCCGGACTGTTTGTCGGGTTTCGCGGGCACGGTATGGGTCGACCTCGATAACCTTTTCGATGCCACAGGCCCGTGCCAGTGCTGCGGTATCGATTGACACAGTGCGTTCGCCTGAGATGGTGCGACCGGTCCCGGGGTGATCCTGATGTCCGGTCATGCCGGTGGTGCTGTTGTCGGAAATGATCGTGATCACTCGGCTGCGATTGTAGGCGACGTTGACCAGGCCGGTAATGCCAGAATGGAAGAAGGTTGAGTCGCCGATGAAGGCGACACGCACCAGTTCATTACTGTTGTCGGTTGCCTTGTCAAAGCCATGGGCAATGGTAATAGAGGCGCCCATGTCGACACAGGTGTCCATCGCATTGTGCGGTGGCAGGGCACCCAGCGTATAGCAGCCGATATCGCCGCCGATGAACACTTTCTGTTTCTGCAGGGCAAAAAAGATCCCGGCGTGAGGGCAGCCGGGGCAAAGCGCCGGTGGTCGGCCCGGCAGGCCAGTTTCCGGCCTGGTGTCAGGGGGAATTTCACTGCTGAACGAGCGGCGCACGATACCCGGGGTCAGTTCGCCAGTGCGGGGAAGTCGTGCTTTGCCGATTGGCGCAAGGCCCAGTGCCCGGAGCTGCAGTTCAATGAACGGATCGACTTCCTCGATTACCCGCAGCTCGCGTACCCGACGGGCAAAACTGGTTGCGAGTTCGGTCGGAAACGGCCAGACCATTCCAAGTTTCAGGTAGTGGGCATCGGGGAATACTTCCCGGGCATAGTGGTAGCAGACGCCGTCACAGACAATTCCGATGTCGCCGGTGCCGTTTTCCACCCGGTTTACTGGAGCGGTTTCGGCAAAGGCCTTCAGACGGTCGAGTCTCGCTTCGAGATCAACGTGGCGTTCGGCCGCAAATGCCGGAAGGATGATCGTCTTGCGGATTCGCTTTTCGTAGCCTTTCAGAGTGCGGACTTGGCGTTCGCCGAGTTCAACTGGCGAGCTGGAATGGGCGACCCGGGTCGTAAGTCGGAGCAGTACCGGAATGTCGTACTGTTCAGAAATGTCGAAGGCGAGCCGGGTAAAATCCTTGGCTTCCTGACTGTCGGCTGGGCAGAGTACCGGGATCCGGGCCATCAGACCATAGTAACGGTTGTCCTGTTCGTTCTGCGAGGAGTGCAGACCGGGATCGTCGGCGGTGACGATTACCAGACCACCGTGGGCGCCGATGTAGGCGGCAGAGAACAGTGGATCGGCAGCGACATTGAGGCCGACGTGTTTCATTGCCGCAAGCGCCCGGGCGCCGGCGATCGAAGCTCCAAGAGCAACTTCCAGCGCGACTTTCTCGTTCACCGACCATTCGCAGTAGACATCTTCGTACTGAACCAGTGACTCCAGGATTTCGGTCGAGGGCGTTCCGGGATAGGCGGCGGCGACGTGGCAGCCGGCTTCCCAAGCCCCTCGGGCAACAGCTTCATCGCCGGACAGAAGTTTCCTTGGCATAGTCCTTTTCTTTCTCGGTACCGTTCATCACATCGATAACCCGGCTGGCCATCGCGACTGATTCCACCTCGCCCTTGAGGACGATCACGCGCGGAAAGTGCGGCAGGAGCCACCGGCGTAACGTCCTGATTAGCAGCTTTGAAAAAGTCAATCCGCCAGTGATGACAATCGCGTCAGGACGGCTGCCACAGGCAACGGCGTAAGCGCCAATTTCCTTGGCAATAGCGTAGACCATGGCGTTGAACGCAAGCCGGGCATCGGTGTCGCCGTCGGCGATCCGGGTTTCCACCCGGCGAATGTCCTCGGTGTGCAGCAGTGACAAAAGACCGGCCTGACGCTGGCAGATGTCCAGCACTTCTGCTTCGGCGTAGCGGCCGGAAAAGCACAGGTGAACAAGCGCGGAGATGGGGAGAGTTCCGGAGCGCTGAGGGGAAAAGGGGCCCTCGTCGTTGGCATTGGTGGCGTCAATCTGGCGGCCCTTGACATGTGCCGCGACGGTTATCCCGGTGCCGAGGTGCACTACCACCAACCGGCAGTCCTGGTAGTCTTTCTTCAGCAGTCGGGCTGCCGTACGGGCAGCAGCGTGGCAGCTGAGGGCGTGCGACAGCGCCCGCCGTTGTATGCCTTTCAACCCGGTAAGGCGGGCTTCCGGGATCATCTGGTCGGCGGATTCGGGGTCCACGAACCAGGCTGGAATTCCGAAGCTTGTGCTCAATTCGTAGGCGATGAGCGGGCCCAAGAGTGAGGGATGAACGGTCTGGTAGCGTCCCCGTTGAATGTCCTTGACGACCAGGGGTGTGACACGAAACACACCGGGTGGCAGCGGCAGCAGCGGGCCACCGCGGGTCGCAATGGCTCCGATTGATTGCAGCGCAATGCCGTGTTGCTGCAGGACGGACAGAATGGCGTCCCGGCGCATGGCGTACTGGTCAAGGACGTGGCGGAAACGAGCGAGTTGATGGGCGGGATGGGTGATTGTTTCAGCGAGTATCCGGCGGCGGTTGTCGAACAGACTGATTTTTGTGCTGCCGCCGCCCGGATTTATGGTCAGGATTCTCACGGACTTTCAGTGTATCGAGCCGCTGCCGGTGTGTCAAACCGGCAGTGACGGCGTCTCCGGGGTACTGTCAGATGGCTGTCTTTGTTTTGCGATGGTGGAATTCTCAGCGGACAAGTAGCAGCTTGTGCAGTCTGCCGGCGCGGGCGACAAAGTAGACTCCAACTCTGCTGAAGCGGTTTTCAGCGCGGCGGCCGGTGACATCGTAAAGTTCACCCTCAAACCCGGCCGTCGCGACACTGATGCTGGGAGTAAGCTCAGTTCGAGGGAGTTTCAAGGGAACGGCTTCGACAACTGCCGGGGGGTAGTTTCCACCTGATTCGTGGTAACGACGAGCCGCCTCGGCGATCAGTCGGTTTGCTACGTCGGGTTGGTTGAAAACAATCACACTTTCGTCATTGGCGAGATTGGCGTTCTGCGACCAGTTGGCCGATCCGACTATCGCCGTCGATGAGTCGATGACCATGAACTTCTCGTGGACAGTACCGTTGCCGGCGGGGAAAGAATCGATGAGAATGGGGATTCCCCAGTCGCGCAGCCGGGGGAACTCCGAGTTGGGATCAAGGGCGCCGGCCCGGTCAATGGTACCGCCGACCCAGCGGCCGCTGTGCCAGATGTTGTACATTGCATCGCCCAGCGGATCGTAGGTGAATGAATTGATGGCAAAGAATACTTCCCGTGCTGACTGGCTGACCAGAGCAGTTATGGTGTCAACAATGCGGTCCTGCGGTCCGAAAAAGACGCGGACAGTTGTGCCGCAGACGTTTGCCGCGCGGGTAGGGAGAACGTTCCGCTTGCCGGTGTGGAAGCGGGCGAGCTGCGGACTGGGCAACCGGCCGGTGTCGCCCCACATCTGGTTGAACTCAAGCTGAAAGAGCCGTGCCAGAGCTGGTCCGGGCAGTTCCAGTGCACAGTCGGCGTGAACCTCATTGATGTTGGGGTTGTAGGTTGCCAGCCAGACGATGTCGTCCGAGGTGTCGGCATCCGCAGCATCCCGAATCGCAAATTTGTTATGCATGTAGGCGGCAGAGTTAGGCCCAACAGAATCAGACCAGACCGGAATACCGGCTGCTCGCAGGTCCATAACCCACTGATTCTGCAGTCGGGCGTTGTCAGTTATGACCCGCAAGGCAACGCCACGCGAGTGGGCTTCGATGAGCGCGGCGTTGACGTCCGGACGGGATGAGTTGTAACAGCAGTAGTCCAGCGAACGACGTGCAGCGCGGAAGAAGTCAATGAGACGGGCGGCCAGGCTGTCCTGGACGAACCAGATTTTGATTGATTCGGGCGCACTCCCGATTGGTTGCATGACTGCGTCATCAACCAGCAGGCTGATACCGGCCGGGGCGTTGGTCGTACCATAGGCACGGATTATGAAGTCGGCCCAGGCGGCATTCGACGGGGCGGTTACGGTGTCGCTTAACCGCTGCCAGTCAGGCAGATTGCCCGACTGCCGTACTGGCGTCGAAGACAGATAGCCGGAATCCCGGTCACGCCAGCTGACAACGATTCCGATGGCGGCATCTTCGTTGTTGTCCAAGCAGAAGAGCCCGGTGATGTATTCCCGGCCCGGAACGACCGCTACACGCTGTAACAGGCCGCTGTTGTATCCCTGCCCGGCGATGCGACGGATCAGACGGCAGGAGCGGCTGCCGCTGTTGACCGTGTCGGTCTCAAACTCGACCCCGGTTCGGGAACGGGATTCGACCCGCCAGACCTCAGGTGTGCTGTCGTTGAGCCAGTTTTCGAACCCGGCGTTTGCAAGCAGCGACCCGGCGGCAGTCGTCAGGAACAGCGAGATTGCAAGAGCGGCACGTCTCACGAGCTATTCTAGCATTCTCACACGGCTGGCGCAACAACCGGTGCCGACAGGGGACGGGCGAAGTGGGCAAGGCTGATTCAGACAGTACGAAACCGCGACCGAGTGTGCTTTACATCCGGGCGGACCGGGTTATTATTTCGGCAGCCGATTCACAGTAAGGAGGCCATGTGTCGCGTGTCGTGCTGACAATGTTCGCTGCGGCTCTGCTCGCGGTAAGTACTATTGCTGCCCGTGAGATGCCGCGCGAGATGACGGTCAGAGTTGTCATTCCGGCCGAGCGGATTGCTGAAATAGCAGACGATGTACTTGAGTTTTATGAAGTGACGCCCACAGGAGTCACCTGCGGTATTACCGAGCCGACTTATCGAGCGCTGCAGGCACGGGGTTTCAAAATTGATGTACTGGTGCCGGATGTTGAAGCCCGCGCCCGTTCGCTGGAAGGTTTCTTTCACACCTACGAGCAATTGCGGGATACCTGGGCAATTATTGCCCGAAACAACCCGAGCATCTGCGTGCTCGATACGATCGGGAGGTCGGCCAACGGCAATCTGATGCTGGCGATGAAGGTTTCGGACAATCCAACCGTGATGGAGGGCGAGCCGCGCATCTGTTACGACTTCTCGATTCACGGCAATGAGAACAATGGCTGTGAAATCGCCCACTTTGCGTTGATTCAACTGGTTTCGCTCTACGGTGTCGACCCGGACATCACCCGCTGGGTGAACACGCGTGAAATATGGCTGATTCCGATGTCAAATCCGGATGGTCTGATCGCTCGGTCCCGCTATAACGGCCATGGAGTCGACTGCAACCGCAACTACGGTTACTCCTGGGATGCTGGCGGCCCCGGGGTGTTTTCCGAGCCCGAGGTGCAGTCGTTCTATCATCTTGCACAGGAGAACCCGATGGCGATGTGGACCCAGTACCACAGCGGCACGACTGCCTCGATGTGGCCTTGGGGCTACACGACCAAGGCGACGATGGATTCGGTTGACCACGCCTACGAGACCCAGACCTACGGTGCGGTCGCCGGCTATCCTGCCTACCAGATTTCGCGCGGGCTGTACTCGGTGCATGGTGGCTCGACCGACTGGTACTACGGTGCGGCTGGAGCGCTTGGTCTGGCGCACGAGGTCTGTAACGGTCAGCCCTCGCAGCCAAGTGAGATAGACACAATCAATGCCCGCAACTGGCGGGCGATGAAGGGTCAGTTGCAACGCATCATCCGCGGTGTCAACGGCTATGTGACTGACTCACTGAGTGGCCGGCCGTTGTATGCCCGCGTGACCGCGATTCCACCGGACTGGTTTACCTACACTGATTCCATCGGCTACTTCCACAAGTATCTGCATGGCGGGACCTACTCGCTCAGAGTCGAGTCCAATGGCTATCGGACAAAGATTGTGAGCGGGGTTGTCGTGCCGGGTGAATCCTGCGTTGGCATCAATGTCGCGCTGGTGCCTGATTCGGCCGAACCGATAACGGCGTTCCGCGTGGTCGCCAACAAGATAAGGGAGGACTCCGCCAACACCAACCCGACCATGGCGGCGTGGGCGCTGGGTCGGCGCGACGGCCGGAACTTTTCACTTGGTAACGGCGGCTGGTCAACCTGGGACATGGGCAAGCGCACGCCGATAATCAACGGTCCGGGCAACGACTTCTTCGTGGTCGAGGACGATGCCGACCCTGAGGCCTGCAGCGTTTATGTCGCCAATAACTGGAACGGGCCTTGGAGGTATCTGGGCTTTGGCACCGGGACTCAGGGTTACGACCTTTCTGCCGTGGGCATGAGCACGGCACGGTTTGTGCGGATCGCTGACGACAATGTCGGGCCGACCGGGCCGCATGCCGGATTTGACCTTGACGCGATCGAGGCGGACCCAGTCAACGCACCGGCGCTGCTGCTCGAAAGCTGGACAGTCATCGACACCCCGCCCGGCGGCAACAACGATGGCAAACTCGACCCGGGCGAAAACGCGGCTCTGACCGTTGTCCTGCGCAATGTCGGACGGGTCGGCGTGACCGGCCTGACCGGGGTGCTGCGCACCGCGGACGCTTACTTGTCGGTCACCGACTCAACCGGTTCGTGGGGCGATGTCGGGCCGGACTCGGTGCGCTCCAACTCGGCCGACGCGTTCAGAGTCGCGGCCTCGGCCCTGACTCCGCGCGAACACTCGGCACGACTGGTACTTGCGTTGTCGGGCAGTGATTACAGCGATAGCATCGCCTTCGACATCGTCGTCGGTGAACTGCGGGCGGTTGACCCGATACCGGACGGCCCGCGGCAGCCGGCCCGGTACTGGGCCTACGACGACGTCGATTCGGGCTATGCCCAGCGGCCGCAGTTTGGGTGGGTGGAAATCAACGGTGTCGGCACCCGGCTGACGCTCTCCGACGACCAGACCGCGGTTGTCAGTCTGCCGCCGGCGTTCGGGCCCTGGCGCTACTATGGCCAGAACTTCACTCAGGTCAGCATCTGCTCCAACGGCTGGATAGCGCCCGGCTCGACCACCAGCTCGAGCTACTCCAATGTCAGTCTGCCCGACGGTGCTCAGCCGGCCAACCTCTGTCTGCTCTGGGACGACCTGTATC
>CBFGJX010000024.1:0-30723 GCA_965649225.1 Caldifarciminota bacterium | reverse complement strand
CAGTACGCCGGGTCGTAAAGAATGACCTGAAACTTCTCGCGAATGTTGGGCTGATTGTAGTGGGCAAAATCGCAGAATTCGACAATCCAGCGGTGGTTGGTTGAGTCGTAGTACTGGTAGGCGCTGCCATAGCCGTTGCTGTTTTCATCCGGATTCAGGTCATCCCAGAACGGTGAAATCAACAGTGGCGGCCCGGCCGGGTCGGGTATCGGCCGGTTGCTGCCGGAACGGTAACTAGTGTAACCCAGCGCCAAAAAGCCGTTGGAACAGATCGAAATGAAGTTGTCCGACTGGCCGTAGAACTGGAACCGGAACGGCAGCGGGAAAGTACGCACGACCGCATCCGAATCCGACACCGCTGGCAGCAGTTCGCCCGGACCCGGCGGCGCCAGTTCCAGCCAGGAATAAACCGTCGCCCGGCCCGAGGCACTGTCGGTATTGTCATAGCACCAGTAGCCGTAGCTGTCGGGCCCGGTCGGCTCGCCCGACACCGACTGTTCTCCCGGAATCGTAAAGCTGAAAGTATCGCCGTACTGATAGGTTCCGCCCGAGGCACTGACCATCACCCGGAACGCTGCCGGTGTGGTCGGCGGCTTGAATGGAGCGGCGGTGATGCCAAACTGGTCAATCAGCCCGGCCAGGCTGTCGCCGGCGGCAATCCGGCCGTAGAAGGCAACCGAATCGGTCACTACCACCGAGGTATCCAGACTGCGCAGGACGAGCCACAGTCCTTCGAGCGGTCCGCCGCCGACATTGCGGATAACCAGCCGCAGCCGCCCGCTCTCGCTTGAGCCCAGCCGGCCGTTGCCGTTGCCCGCCGGCGGCGAGTCGTTCAGAACTGCCGCCGCAAACCGCACCACGCCGGAACGGATTGACACGCTCAGTGGCAACTGCCAGGAATCACTTGTACCGGCTCTGACAACCAGCGTACCGGCAACGCTCTGCCCTTCCCGCAGTGTCGTGTCAATTGCAAACTCCACCGGGTCGCCGGCAACCACGCTGTCCGGCAGGATTGTGCCGTAACTGCTGACACTGTCATAAACCGTCACCCCAGCGGCGCGACAACGGAAGACTGACTGCACACCCACCGCCGACGCGCTGCCCAGATTCTGCAATGAAAGCGTCAGCCGGACGCGCTCGCCCGGATTGAGAACGTGGTCGTGATTGCCGACCACCTCATCCAGCAGTTGTCCGGCCAGCACCAGCCAGGGGCGACCGGAAACGATGACCCGCGCCGTGCCTTCATAAGGCAGCAGATTACGGCCGGTAACCGTGACTTGCAGCGTACCGATGTGGATCGGGCTGATGCTGAGTGAAACCTGCCCGAGGCCGTCGGTCCGCCCCACCGCATAGACGGTGGAATCCATCATCACACAAACTCTGGCCCCGGCCACCGCCGCTCCGCCGGAACGCACGGTCACAACCAGATTCTGCGGTGCCAGCGGCAGCACGGTGTCGTGCCCGACCGCCAGCCGACGCGGCATGCCGGTCCAAACCGAAAGCTCGGGATCACCCAGCAGATTCCATTCCAGATAGCGGCTCGACTGCCCGGGATAAAGCGAATCGACCCAGCGGCGACCGCGCAACGTCGCGGTCCCCAGCTCCTCGACTTTTTCGGTATAGAGAGCGGTAAAGAAACCACGGTAAACCGCGCCGCGCTGACCGGAGATGCTCGAACCCGAGCTGGTGGTGCCGAAATACGCAATCGCCCCGCCCAGCCCGGCAGCAGTACCGGCGCGGACAAACTTGTCGCCGTACATTGATTCGCCGTTGGCCAGTGTCACTGTTGCACAGGTGGCGCCGACCACGACCGGCATCATGTGTCCGTTCGTCCAGGCAAAAGGATTGATCGTGTTGAACGGACTCCACCAGGTCGAAACCCCCTGACCCCGGTAAGTGATGAATGCCCGGCCATTGTTGGCTGCATTGGTAACATCGGCACTGCCATGGCCCCAGCTGTTCATCAGGCTCTCGGCCAGAGTGTAGCCGCTGGAGGTCCAGAAACCGCGCACCAGCCTTGAATCGGGCTGGTAGTACGGGTCGGGCGGATTGTCCTCGCGCACAACCGTCGTACCCCGCAGATACCAGCCGGTGTCGCCGACGCCGAAATCCGGCTTCTCGTAGGCCAGTACCTTGGCCACCATTGTGCTGCACTCGGCGAGGGTGGTCGCCGGCAGCCGGCCGACGGCGATTTCCATCTGATAACCGCCGGTCATGTCGCCGTAGTTGCAATCGGTAGTGTTGGTATAAGGAACCACCAGCCCCGGCCCGCCCAGCAGCAAAACAAACTCGGGCCGAACCGGCCAGTTGTTGTAGGCATTGCGAATGTAGCTTTGAATCGCGGTCGGATTGTTGCCAATCTGTGACACCGGCACGACCACTGCCGGCACACCCTTGCGGGTTTTCCATTCCGCCAGCCTGGTGGCAAGCGGAACAAACTGGTCGGCGCTGATTACCAGATACTGCTGGGCCAGCGCTGTCAGGCTCAACAGGACCAGCAGTCCGGCGAAGGTTGCGCGCCTGTTCATGGTATCACCTTCCGACGAGGACAAATGCCACCGACCGGGCGCCACTTTCGGCAAGATAGAGCCCGCCGGCAACACTGTGCCCGCTGGCGTCACGTCGGTCCCAGACAGTCACACCGGCGGGCAGAGTCCGTACCAGCACGCCGGCCGAGTTGTAAATCCGCACCGGCCCGGCAGCGCCGGTAAAACTGACCGTCGCGTCCGCGACCGGATTGCGCCCTGTCCGCAGCGCCGGCCGCAACGGGTGCGGCTCGCCGGCTTCCGCAATTCCCCCCAGCCCGCGCCGCCAGGTCGCACCACCATCAGTGGTATAGAGCACAACCGAATTGCCGGCAATCATTCCGCGCTGGGTGTCGATGAACTCAATGTCAAACAGCGTCGTATCGACCCCGGAATACTGCGCTACCCAGTCACGACCACCGTTTGTGGTATGGATAATCGTCCCGTTGCGGCCGCATGCCCAGCCGTTGTCGGCATCGACAAAGCAGATCGAGCGCAGAAAACGCGCGCTGGAAGGGAGTGTCTGCTGCTGCCAGCTCATCCCGCCATCCATCGAATGCAGGACAACCGCCCGCATTGTCTGGTCGTCGCCACCGGCAACCCAGACCCGACCGGCACCGGCGATGGCGACATCATAGAAGTCATAAACATCGTCACGACGCAACAGTTCACTGGCACCGTTGACGGTGTGGCGAACAATGTATCCCTGGCCCCGGGCAAACGTATCCCCTTCGGGGAACCGGCCGGCAACCAGATAGCCGCTGGTGCTGTCAATCAGCGCCAGTCCCTGGAAGTCAACCGTGTCATTGGGAAAAGGCGGGTCGGGGAAAAACTCCATCTGCCACTCCTCGCCACCATTGGCGGTGTGGAGCAGGATTGCCTCGCCACCCGCGGCCCAGCCATACCGTTCGTCGAAAAACCGGATCCGAGTGGCAAACTTCGGACCGCCAAGGTTCTGTCGCGTCCAGTTTTCGCCGCCGTCACTGGTAAACCAGATATCGGCGATCCGACCGCAGGTCCAGCCGCGCTGTCCGTCAACAAAATCGACATCGAAGAAGTCGCGAATCGTCGGAATCGTCTGCGGCAGCCACGTCGGTCCGAAGTCCGGGCTGTGGTAGACCGCGGTGGTTTCGATTGTCACCACCCAGGCTGCCGAACCATCCGGCGCGCAGGCAACACCATGGTAAACCTCAGCGACTGCCGGCACAGCGGCCAGACAGCATATCAGCAAGAAAGCAAATCCAGTCTTCATCAACAAGACTCCCGGTTCGTTTATTGAACCAGCACCAGCTGGCCCGTGTAAATCGTAGAACGGTCAATCCCGGCTGTCAAAGCCAGCCGATAAACTCCAGCCGGCAGACCGGTCAGGTCAACAGCGACCCCCTCGGGTCGGATTGCGCCCAACCGCTGCCGCCAGACTGCCTGACCGACAACATTATAGACCGTCAACTCAAACGGCCCGTCCGACCCAGCCGTGCCTCTCAGTACCAGCCGGCCACGCACCGGATTGGAAACCAGCGAAAGCGCTGCCGGTCGGAGCTGCCCGGCACCTTCGTTGACCGCAATGAAAGTGTCAGGCGGGTTGGTGGTAAAAAGCACTGCCCGGCCAGCGCCGGCCGGCGCGGCACCGGCACCGTAACGACCGGCAAAAGTGTACTCGATGCCATCGGTATGGTCAGGATGCTGAATGCCGACCGTGGCAAAATTGTGTGAGTTTCCGGGCAGGCTGTCGTCGTTGACGATGTCAAGCCATTGAACCAGCATCGCACCGTCACCGGTCCGGGTCGGGTGCCGGGCCGGGTCGAAGAGAATCACCTGAAATGTCTGCGGCTCGGCCAGACTGGGCGGACGATAGCCGTGAACATGCGGACACCGGCTCCACTGGATGACAAAACGGCCGGCCGATTCGTCGTAACGCCAGAAGACGCCGGCACCGAGTGTATCGGCACGGAAGTCGTCCCACCACGCCGCCAGCAAACCGTCCGGACCGCTGGCCGACGGAATGTGCCAGTTGTAGATTTCGCCATACCAGGCCTCGCCCATCGCCAGATAGCCGTTATCGGAAACCGAGACGGTACGATACTCGCGACCATAGAAGGGGAAGACAAAGGGCAACGCGATCGGGATTGCCGTGTCCTTGCCCATCAGCAGTCGGGTACCGTTGCCGCCATAAGCCGGGTCCAGTTCGAGCCACTCGAACTGCGGGTGTTCGGAATAGCGGACATCGGTATTGTCGTAGGCCCAGTAGCCGTAGCGGTCTGGTCCGGTGGGAGCGTCGCTGCCGACAACGCCGACAGTAATCGGAAAATCGAGCTGCTGCTCGAAGCCATCGGTTCCGGACAACACCAGTCGCAGGGTAAAACGCCGGCCGACGGCTACCGCGCTGCTGGCGCGCAGGCGGAACCGGTCCACGCTGTTGACCGCCGAGTCACCGGGAAGGATTGTGCCGAACGTGCCGACCGAATCCTCGACAACCAGTGCGGTAGTCGCCACCGCCCGCAGTCGGGCACTGTTCACTGCCGCCGGTTCCCGGCCGTTGTTGCGCACCAGGACCGAAAACTCGGCCGTCTCGCCCGGTTCGAGGACGCCGTTGGCATCATAAACGATGCCGCGGATCGGGACGAGCGTCGGTGCGTTCACCGGCACTTCAAAAAGCGCAGTCCAGCTGCTGTCGACAGAACGGATGAGCATCTCGAACTGCAGTCGTTGACCACTGGTGCAGCCCGGCGCAACGTTGACCACAAACGGCGTTGCCGCAGCGGTAGCCCCGGCCGGAATGTCGCCGTAGTCGCGGACCGAATCAACGACGGTGGCCCCGGCAACCAGTGACCGCAGTGTCGCGCGAACCGAACGGGCCGTCTGTCCGACGCCGAAGTTGCGCAGCTGCACCGTCAGTTCGGCGGCGACGCCTGCGCCCAGTACTTCAGGCGAATGAGCCTGGTAGCCAACAAAAACCGCCGTTTGCTGCGGCACCGCGCCGCCCAGATGCGGCAGCAGATCAGCGCCGCTGACCGTGACCATGACAGTATCGCTGCCGGCCGAATTGAGGACAAACCGGACCCGTCCGCCGGCGTCGGTATAATCAACAAGTTGCAGTCCGCCCGGCTGGTACAGACAAACCTGAGCACCGGCCACCGGCCCGCCCGCGGTGCTGACGGCAACCGGAAAGCTGCTGGTGCCAACCGGGAATGTCGTCGGGTAGCTGACTGTCAGCTGACTGGGCTCACGAGTCCACATCTTCAGCGCCGGGTCACCGAGCAGGTTGTAAACGTGAAAATAGACCCGCAGGTCAAACGAATCGTCCGGCAGCGGAAAGTTCTCCAGCTGGGCCAGCTTGCCTTCGTACATCGCCGCGCCACAGATATGCTCCCCGCGGTCGAAGATGGCGCTGTAGATTCCGTAGTCCATGCAGTTGTTCCAGCGGGTCGAAGTGCCGGTCCAGGAGCTGCCCCAGAACGCAACCGCACCTTTGGGATTGTTCGGAACCCCGGCCCTGAGCCAGGCCTCGCCAAAACACGGATTGCGGGCATAGTTGCCGGTGCCGCAGTAGATGCTGGTGACCACCGGCAACATCCAGCCGTTTCTGAGGCCATAGACATCGTTGGTGAGGAATTGCGGATAACCCCAGCCATCGTAGTTACCCCAGCCCCGACCGTTGATGTACAGAACGCCGCGGTTGACAGCACTGTCGACCGGCCCGCGGCCGCTTGATGTCGGCGGATAGAAAACGGTATCAATCTGAACGAAACCACGTCGCAGCAGCCGTTCCCGGATTATGCGCTTGGTGATGATTGCAGTGACCGCCGGCGTGCCGCCTTCCTGATAGCTTGTCCCGACACACAGCGCCCGTCGGAACCAACCCGGGTCAGACATTGCCGGTGACGACTCATAGCCGACCGTCTTGGCGACCATGACCTCGAGCTCGGAAGCATTTGCTGCCGGCAACCGGCCGACAAACAGATCGGCCAGCCAGTCATCACCGTCAACGCAGGCGTAGGGATGGTCGGTCACCGACGGAGTTCCGCCGGTCGTGAACGCCGGAATCTTGTTGACCGCACCGACCAGCAGTACATAACTTGGCGGTGGCGACCAGCTTTGCCAGGCATTGGCAATAAACGCGCGGATTTGTTCGCGGGTTGAACCCGTTTCCGAAAGCCGCTTGACAACAACTGTCATTCCCAGCCGTGCCTTCCAGGCCGCGAGCGGCTGGATGATGTCGGCAAAATCATCCGGAACGATAATCAGATAGCAATCGGGCATCCGGCCCGAGGCTTCAATGCCACTGCGCCGAGCCATCAACCGACCCATCGCCCCCCGGCCGGTGCTGGCAAGCCTGGTCGGATATTCAAGTCGCACCGCAACCGCTTCCCGTTCTCCGGCAGGTATGACAATCAGCGGAACCAGCCGCAACCCGGCGGCACTCACCGGCGAACCGAAACTGACCTGCCCCCCGTCGCAGATAACAGCCGGCAGGCCGGTCGGCGGGCAGGGAACCAGCCTCGCCAGCGCCGAATCGCTTCCGGCTTCGGCAAAATGAAACACCAGATCAAGACGGCGATTGTCGTCCGCTTTGACCTCAATCGGACCGCCGCTTTCCGCCCCGGTCAGAGCCAGCACCAGAAGAACCGCACTTGCAAGCATCTGTCGCTAATCCTCTCGCTGAATCACTACGATACCGAAGTCCCGGTCGGCGCCATAGATGTAGCGGCCGTTTGCCGTCACCCCGCGGGTATTACCCGCCCGGATTCGGGCGGCGAGCTCTGGTCTTTCTGCCACCGTGGCGTTGACAATCCCGACCCCACCATCACCCAATGCCACCAGTACTATCGTGTCGGCTACGGCCACGCGGGCAGCGTAGCCGGTCAGAGCCAGAGTTCCGACAACCCGGGGCCGGGTCAGGTCTGTGGCATCAGCCACCAGCAGTCCACCGCGCCCGTCGGCGACAAACACAGCCGTACCGCGCACCGCAATGCCACGGGCGTTGGCCGGCGTATCAAGACTTCCCAGTCGGACCGGCGGCAGTGAACTGACGTCCCAGATCTCGATACCGTTCTGCTCGAGCGCCAGATAGCATTTTCCCTCAGACACCGCCACCCCGCGACAGCCTCGAGGGTAACGGTACTGGAATACCAGCTCGGGGTAACGAGGCCGCGCGGCATTGACAATGATAAACTGCGCGTCGGCCGCGATGTAAACGAAACTGTCCTTTACCGCAACATCGTAACCGTAGCCGGGCTGGGGATATTCAAGCTCGCCGACCAGCTGGAGACTCTCCGGCCGCGCCGCACTGTAAATCGCCAGTTCCTTGTAGCCATAGGCAACAAAGACCAGTGTATCCTGAACACAGATGCCCCATGCCTCGTTCTGATTGTCGGTCGCGCGCCCCAGCAGCGCCGGCGGCTCGAGGCCGCCAGCCTCGTACACCGATATCCCGGCCTGCCCCTCGGCAACAAAGAGCCGGTTGCCCTGTGCCTCGATGTCCTGGGCATAACCCTTCAGCGTCGCACTGGTCAACCAGCGAAAACGGGAAAGACTGAAAGACCACCACTCCGACCATCCGCCCCAGACTCCACCCGGTCCCTGCGAGCGTACCCGCCACCAGTAACTGCCATCGGCAACAACTGCCGCCGGCAGCCAGGTATCGGCCACAACCGTATCGGCGACCAGTGTCGTGAACTTGACGCTGGTTGAAACCTGAACCTGATAGGCCTCGGCACTGGCAACCCGGCCCCAGACCAGCACCGGTGCAGCCGACGCCGTTGTTGCGTCGGCCGGCGCAATCAGCCACGGCGCTTCCGGCCCTGACGGCGGTCGCTGACACTCAACCAGCGCCAGCAGGCAAAACGCAGTCAGCATCATCCAGAACCGGCGAACAACCATTGACCCGCCCGAGACAGTTCTCATCCGGAATCTCCTCTACCTTGATTCTCCGGTCAGAACTACCGCTGCACTGACAGTGTTTTTTCGATAGTTCTTGACCTCATCAATGTCAGCGTCATTCGCCCTGACAACCGCCCGCCACTCGGCGGCGTATCCGAACCGGACCCCAACCCGACGTGCCAGTTGCCAGCGCAGCGCGATTTCCGCCTGCCCCAGCTCGTCGAGACGGCCGGCATGGGTCGGGTCAGTTTCAGCTGGATTCGCGGTGGTGAAGCGGCGTCGGGCCCAGCTGTAATCGCCGACCACTGCCAGACGACTGAATCGCATCGGTCGCGTTTCGACACTGATACCGATTTCCTGTTGCTGATAGGAAACATCAGGAACCGGACCGCGCGCGTCAGCAATCCGGTACTCCCCCCGCAGCCCGACAATCAGATTCTCTCTCGGACGCCACTCCATTTCAGGCTGCAGCCGCCAAAGGCGCGTGTCATAGTAATCAAATGATGTCCCGTAGTCGTCGTACTGACCGACTAATTCGCAGCCGAAACTGAGCCGACGCAACTGCTGACTGCAACGCAACCCCAGCAGGCGTTCAGAGAAGCGACATTCCTCGTAGCGGCTGGAACCCCTTGGCCGGTAATGCCGGATCAGTCGATCAGGCATGAACAACCCGGTCAGCCGGACCGAGCCGCCGGTCCACAACTGCTGCGTCAGCTCTGTCGCGGTCACCGCATAGCTCTTGGCTGGATTGACTGCGTAATTGTGAATGCGACTGCGCAATGCCAGCGACCCGGGTTTCCCGGCCGCCTGCCAGCGTAACCCTCCCCGCAGGCCGAAGTTCAAATCGACATCGTCAACCGAGCTCACCCGGTAGCGGTCCGGATTGACCCCGGCCAGCAGGCTGTCGATCTCGGATGGCGAGTATTCAAAAAGATTGTCGACATACGCGGGGCTGAAGTCCATTCGCCAGAACAGTTGCGGGCTGGACGCCACCAACGCCAGCAGAACCAATCCCCAGGCCATCAGCCAATCTGCCTTTCCCGTCCCCGGTTATTCATACTTCTCAGCCGGCAGAAAATCCAAAGCGAGCGCGGCTGACTTTGCCAGCGTACCCGTTACCATCACACTGAGGTCGTGGCTGCCCTCCGGCAGTGTAACCACCACTCGTCTTTCACTCGAGGGCACCAGTGACGACTCGTTGCGCCAGGTTGCCAGGTCTGACCGCCAGACCTGAAATCCCTGTCGGAGCATCTCCTGCCCGCCACGGGTAACGACCAGAACCAAACCCTGTCGACCGGTGATACCGGCGTCGTAGTTCAATCGCGTTCTGATTCGCACCTGGCCCGGGCCTTTGACTGATACCCGCACCGGGTTCCGCGGCAGAACCTTCCAGTAACGCGCCGCACCCTCGGTTCGACTCAGCTCCAACACCGGTAGCCCGGTCAGCTCAATCGGCTCCCAGGGCCGGGGTGCCCGGAGTGCCAGTCTGACACCGACTGTTTCCGAAGGCGCGCTGGCAATCCGCAGCCGATACCGATTACGACCCGGTGGAACCTGAACAAAGAACGAACGCCATTGCGCCAGCTTTCTGCCACCCGGGCGGTAACTGGAACCGGAAACTCCGACCTCAAAGCTTTCTTCGCGTTCCATCTCGTCCTGTACCAGCACCAGCTTGTAGACCTGCCGGCCGGTTGCCCCGACCGGCCACCACAGCCGGGTGTAGACTCGCAGCCAGGCCGGGCCGTCGACTTCAAACTCCAACTGCTTCTCCCGCGTCAGCAGTTGGTAGTCGAGCTCGACCCGCCGCACGACGCTCACCGGCACACTGCCGGCAGAATTCAGGACCTTGACCTCAGCCCCAATGGCAACTCCAACCAGCAGCGCCAGGCAGCCAGAGCGGATAATCAACCTCATACCGATGCTTCCTCTTCTGGGTTTCGCTTCACTCCAAAGTAAGACTCAATATCATAACGCACAATGAACCAAAGCACGACCGCCAGCAGGATAAGGAACAGCCCCGCGAGCCACACTGAATAGCGCCGTTCAAAAAACAACCGGCCCCGACCGGGCTCAGGCATTGGTTCGGGCGCTACCGGCAGCCGGTAGCGACTGGCAATCCGGCGCGGGTTTGCAATATGTATTACCGGGACCCGGTCCTCCAGCAGTAATCGCACCAGACCACCCGCACGGTTTCGGTCTGCGCGACCTCTAAGTATCCGTGAAGGCAGAGTCACCTGAGCGTCACCGGAATGAACCGCCGCGCGCCCGACGCAGAGTGCCGCTTTGACCCGGCCCAGTGCAGCTCGACGCAGCGCCGCTCCCTCCTTGAGGTCTTTAACCTCTGCCAGCTTCAAATCGCTCCGGACTGCAGCATCAGCCAGTATCTGTCGTCCCTCGGGCGACAAACCTTGTCCCTGATCATCTTCACCGCCGACAAACGCCAGCTGGTTCCGCCGACCGAGAAATCTGCCGGCGGACAGCCGCGACTCGATATCAGGCCAGGTCCAGTCGGGCAGGTTGGCACCCCACATCGCCGACGACATCGTCGTAACGACAACCGGGACAACTCCCATCTCACGGGTAGCCGCCAGTATCGCAATGTTCAAAGCCGGAAAACTGCCGTCCCACGAAACGCCGACCGTATCACCCCGGCGCACCCCCGCTTCAATCAGCAGTTCGACTATTGCCGCGCTGAAATTCGGGTTGATGGTCGTGAGGGCATCGCTCAAATCGGCACGTCCCCAGGTGATAGGCGAGAACTGGACCCCGACCAGCCCAGTCAGGTTGGGGTCGTTGACGCTGTCGATGGGGAGTTTGAGGCTGTCACGCATCGCTTTCGCCAGCTGAAAAGTTTCGTGCGTCAGCCTGGCCGCGGCGAGCTTGACCTCGTAAGCCCGCGTCTTCACCGACCGCAGAGTCCTTGTCTCGACCCAGTAAAGTCCGAGTGAAAACACCGCAACCGCCACCAGCACCCACCGATTGACCTTGCTGTGACGGCGCCGCACTAGAATGCCCCTCGCGAAACAACTGTCACAACCAGACGCGTCAGCACCGCCGCAGTGAACATCGTCGCCAGAGTCTCAATGATACCCTGTCGGTGCATCCAGTATGCAACCAGCCCCGGAATGACGTAGCCGACCACGCTGATGTCATAGTGCGTACCGTCAAGCGTCAATGGTGGTGCGATTTTTGTGACATATCCCAGCACATAGGCAAGCAGCACCCCCAGCAAGAGCATTCGCCGACCATGAATCAGGGCTGCAAATGCCACAACCTTGACCACTGCCCAGGTAACCAAGGCAACCAGCAAAGTCGTCACGATCCGCACCGGTTCGCTCAGGGCAAGAGCGAAGTATCCCGGCACGACTATGCCACCGGCTGCCAGCCCGACGATTTCGGTCAGCACGAACGAAGCGACCATACCCAGCCCGATCGTCTCAATTACCAACAGCACCTCCCTGCTGAACAAAATGTGCTATCAGTGAATCGCCATACCCGACCGTGTTACCGGCGGCAAAAATCAGCGTCTGCCGCCCAGCCAGCTCGTGAACGCGCTCGTAAACCTCTGCCGGTGGACGATCGTCACCCAGGTCGGTCATTCGTTCCCGCGGAATGCCGCACTCCAAAGCCCGGACGACAAACATCCGGGTCAAACCGCCGGTAACCACGATATGCCGGCAATCCCAGTCGCGTACCAGCTCAGCGAGCTGCCGGGAGCGGTCGACGCGGTCGCGCCGGCAGTTGATCAACACCAGCCTGTCAGCCAGACGGACCTTCGTCATATGCCACAACATGGCAATCGAATCCGGGTCATTGGCGGCAAGCGCGTTGACAAGTTCCATTGTCTTGCCCCGGTCTACCAGCCGGTGTATTCGCAGCACCCCGGAATCCGGCAGCGAACGTTTCATTCCTGCCAGTGCTGCCGTTCGATCCACGCCAACGCTCTGACAGACCGCCAGTGCCAGTGCCACATTCTCCTTGTGTTCAATGTAGTCAAAGCCAGCCATCTCCGCGTCGCTGACTGAAGCGGGGTCACTGACTACCATCGTCACTCCCGGGCGAACCGCCGCTCGCAGTATCTGAGACAGTGGGCCACGTTCGGCCGTAAAAAACATTCCGCGGCGTGGAACAGTCAACGACAACGCTCTGCCGACGTCGGCGACGGTCGGCCCCATGACATCGAGATGATCGGCCCGGACATTGGTAATGACTCCGTGTGTCGGTCTGACTATCAACTCATTTTCGATTCGCTGATACTGCGGTATCAGGGCCATGCATTCGATCACCAGGGCTTCGGCTTGTCGCTGGGCCGCGAGTCGAACGATCCGGAGGTCTTCGGCGATGTTGGCCTTGCCGAGCCGTCGGACCGGATACTCCTCAAGGTCGCCGACGATGAAACGGGGTTTGGTACCGGTAACCTTCGCAACAGTCCGAATGCCGCCGCCTCTCAATCCGGCGGCAATCAGTCTCGTAACTGAAGACTTGCCGCGTGTTCCGTTGACCTGAATGCGGACCGGAATCTGCTCGAGCCGGCGACGGTGTAACCGGTACTCAAGCAGCACAAAGGCAATAAACCCGACAGTTAACAGAGCTAACAGAAACACGTTTGCACTGAGCTGAGATCTGTTGCATTCTAGGTCTTGGGCTGAACGGTGTCAATTGCCGAGATGGGCGCGACCCGGCCGTCGGGCTCGCCGGCAGCCGTTTGACGCTCTCGTGCAGAAGCTTTCGCCTTCGCCCGTCGGAAACGCCGGTGCTTCTGCCTTCGAGTCTTGGCCCGCTGATCTCGACCGGCATCGCGTTGTCCCAGCATCCGCTCGATCTGTTGACAAAGCAACTGCCGCGCACGATACCGGTTCAGACCCTGGGTTCTTTCCTGACGCACTCTGATCTCGATGCCGGTCGGACGATGCAAAAGACGAACCGCCGAATCGACTTTGTTGACATTCTGCCCGCCTGGTCCGCTTGACCGCATGAACACTTCGGTAATGTCTGATTCGCGGATTCCAAGTCGGGTCATCCGTTCGATCAACAGTCGTGCCTTCTCGGGAGTAACAGGAAACCGGATCATTCCGGACTGCCTGATGTGCTGACTTCTTCCGCTTTACAGACTTCTATCTCTGCCTCAACCTCGCGCCGCTCAGCGGCAAGCATCCGGGCCCGGGCAAAATCCAGCGCATCGCGGGCAGCGGCATACTCCCTGTCAATGCTCTCAAGCCTTCCCAGCAGCTGGCTCAGACGGCTGGCTGCCGCCTTTTTCTCAGCTGCCGCCGGCGGAACTTTCGGCGGCTCGGCTGCTGTCGTTCCTGAACGCCGGCTGCCCCCGGCTGCTGCCGTTACGGCTGTTGCCTTCCGGACCGCGTATGCGAAGTTTCCCGGGAAGAGGACCGCTTCACCACCTTCGATTCGGATCGTCTTGTCAGCGAGACGATCAAGCATGTAGCGGTCATGAGCCGAGAAAACAACGGTTCGCCGATAGACGGCAATCGCCTCAAAAAGAACCTCCCTGGAGCGGATGTCCAGATGATTCGTTGGCTCGTCAAGCACCAGCAGGTTTGAGGGCGTCAGCAGCACTTTGATGATAGCCAGTCTCGACCTTTCCCCACCAGACAGTACCTTCACCGGTTTGTCGATAGCATCACCTGAGAACAGAAACATACCGAGAAAGGCTTTCAACTCGTTCTCAGAGAAACCGGAACCGGCCGAAGCAACCGCCTCCAGCACGGTGTCGTCGGGGTCCAGCGCATCCTCGGCACCCTGTTCATAGAATGCGATTCTGACCTTCTGGCTCAGCCAGACCGTCCCTGTGCTCGGCCGAAGCCGCCCGGCAAGAATCTTCAAGAAAGTAGTCTTGCCCTGGCCATTGGCGCCAAAGACCCCGATCTTCTCGCCGCCGGCAACCGTCAGGTTGACACCGGAAAGCACCCGGTGGTCTCCGAACGAGTGGCTGACATTGCGGAGTTCAAAGGCCTTCCCGTAAATGTCATCAGCTTCCGGAAAACGGAACCTGATTTCAGGCAGAACCTCCGGCGGTTGTATCCGTTCAAGCTTGTCCAGCATCTTCTGCCGGCTCATCGCCCTTTTGGCGGTATCCTTGCGACCCTTGAACTTGGCGATGAACTGCTCGGTACGCTTGATGAAAGCCTGCTGTTCCTCATACATCTTCCGCTGCTGCGCCTGACGCTTCTCACGATCGGTCAGGTATGCCGAGTAGTTGCCGGGAAAATCGATGACTGAATGTGATTCGATGCCCCAGATTCGACTGACGATGGCATCGAGCAAATAGCGGTCGTGAGCGATCATCACGATCGCCCCTCTGAACGAAAGCAGATATTCCTGCAGCCATTCGATCGAGCGGATATCAAGATAGTTGGTCGGCTCATCAAGCAGCAGCAGATCCGGCTCTTCCAGAAGAAGCCGAGCAAGCGTCGCTCTGACCCGGAACCCGCCGGACTGCGTGGCGAGCGGCCGGTGAAATTCGTCCTCGGTAAATCCGAGCGATACCAGCATCTTCTGTGCTTTTGATTCAGCAGCATGGCTGTCATGACCCTGCAGCTGTTGCAGCTGGGCATAGCGGTTCAGCAATGACTTCATTTCCGGCTGAGCCGCACCGGTGGCATTCATCAACTGCTCACACTCCATCATCTGCTGGCGGATGCCGTCCAGATGCTCCCACGCTGCCATTGCCTCTTCCAGGACAGTCCGACCCTGGGGTCGTCCTATCGTCTGTGGCAGATAGGCGATGCGTGTGCCTTTGCGAATCGTGACAGTCCCGGCTGTGGGCTGAAGCTCACCCGCAATCAACCTGAGGATTGTCGATTTGCCCGAGCCGTTGTGACCAACAAGTCCGATCCGGTCATTCGGGCCGACGAAAAGGTCTACACCACGATAAAGCTCCTGGGTTCCAAACTCCATCGCGACACCGGACAGGTTCACCATATCCGGCCAGAGTACTGACGAAAGTCCCGGAATCAAGCTCAGACTGCAGCACTGCTCCGGTCCGACCAGCCTGTCTCTGCCGGTGGTTGACTTCTGTATCAGGCGTGATAAGATACCCACCCATGGCCAAGCTCACACCGTTCTATGACCGCCATCTCGCCGCTGGAGGCAGGATGGTTGATTTCGCCGGCTACAGCCTGCCGATGCAGTTCAGCGGCATAATCAGAGAACACCGCCAGGTCCGGACTGCCGTCGGCGTGTTCGATGTATCACACATGGGACGGCTTGAGGTGTCCGGCCCCGGGGCACTCGATTTTATCAATCGAATGACCACCAACGATGCCAGCCGGCTTGACGTCTGGCAGGCACAATACTCGATAATGTGTCTGCCTGACGGCGGTATCGTCGATGACCTTGTTGTCTATCGTCTGCCCGATCGCTACCTGCTGGTCGTCAATGGTGCCAACAATGACAAGGATACCCGCTGGCTTCAAAAGCATCTCCCCGATGGTGTGCGGCTGGAAAATGTAACCGACCGGGTCGCCCAGCTCGCGGTTCAAGGGCCGAAGGCCGAGACCGTGCTCCAGCGCCTGACCGACTACGACCTTTCCACTATCGGTTTCTACTTTGCTGCGCAACTTGAGCTCGCCGGTGCGAAAATATTGCTGTCGCGCACGGGATATACCGGCGAAGACGGTTTTGAACTCTACATTCCGAACGATCACGCACTTTCCCTGTGGGACGCAGTTTTCGCTGCCGGTGCCGAATTCGGAATCGAACCAATCGGTCTCGGGGCCCGGGACACCCTGAGAATGGAAATGAAAATGTGTCTGTACGGCAATGACATTGACGAGACAACGAACCCAATTGAGGCAGGGCTTGGCTGGGTGGTAGCTCTTGACAAACCGAAAGGATTCATCGGACGGGACGCGCTGGCAGCTGTCAACGAGCACAAACCCGCCCGTCGTTTGATCTGTCTTGAGATGCAGGACAACTCAATCCCCCGTCCCAAGTATCCGGTTCTGGCCGCCGGACAACCGGTCGGACATGTCACCAGCGGGACAATGTCGCCGTCACTGGGCAAAGGGATCGCGCTCGCCTATGTCGAACGCAATCATGCCCGTACTGGTACGACTCTCGGTGTAGGCATTCGCGGCACTGTCGCGCCTGCTCTGGTAGTCAAACCACCGTTCTACAAGAACGGTTCCCGAAAACAGTAACTCGAGGAGGAGAATTGTCCGCGATACCACAGGAACTGAAATATACAAAAACCCACGAATGGGTGCGCATCGACGGCGAGACTGCTGTCATCGGAATCACCGACTTCGCCCAAAGCGAACTCTCTGACATCGTCTTCGTCGACATCACGACCGTCGGGAAATCGATCAACAAGGAATCGCCCCTGGGAACGATAGAAGCAGTCAAGGCGGTATCGGACATCTATGCCCCGCTGTCGGGCGAAGTGATTGCTGCCAACGACAAGCTCAAGGATAATCCCGGATTGGTCAACAGCGACCCCTACGGCGAGGGCTGGATTGCCAAAATAAGGTTCGCTCAGGGGTCCGAACTGCAGGACCTGCTCGACCCGGCCGCATACGCCGAGCTGGTCGCCCGCTCATCACACCATTGAAATTCACTTCTCATACCCCGGCTGAACGCGCCGCGATGCTGGCACGAATCGGCGTCGGCTCAATTGACGACCTTTTTGCCTGCATCCCGAAGGAGATACGACGGAACCAACCGCTCGACCTGCCCCCGGCGCTTTCTGAACCGGATGTGCTCCGCGAGCTTGACCAGCGCGCAAACGCCAACCGCGGCGCCAAATCGCTCATCTGTTTCGCCGGCGCCGGCGCCTACGACCACTTCATCCCGGCAGTGATCGACGCGGTGATTTCGCGATCCGAATTCTATACCGCTTATACGCCGTACCAGGCCGAAGTCAGTCAAGGAACACTCCAGGCGATCTACGAATATCAATCCCTGGTCTGCCGCCTGTTCGCGCTCGAAGCGGCCAACGCCTCGATGTACGACGGGCCATCGGCGCTGGCCGAGGCGGTCATAATGGCACGAGACATCACCCGACGCGAGAAGATTCTGTTGCCATCAACGCTGAACCCCAACTGGGAAGCGGTCGTAAGGACCTATGGCAGCGGTCGGACACTGAACTTCACCGTCGTCAACAGCACCGGCACAACCATCCGGCCGGAAACTCTGACGGCTTTGCTGGATAACCAAACGGCAGCAGTCGTCATCCAGCAACCGAACTTTTTCGGCTGTATCGAGCCGGCCGAGCAACTCGCTGCCGCCGCGCACGCAGTCGGGGCACTGGTTGTTACTGCTGTTGACCCCATCACGCTCGGACTGTTGCCAGCCCCGGGCAACTGGGGAGCCGACATCGTTGTCGCCGAAGGACAGTCGCTTGGAATACCACTGAGTTTTGGTGGCCCTTACCTGGGAATGATGGCAACACGTCGGTCCTACATCCGCAACCTGCCCGGACGGATCGTCGCCAGAACCAACGACGCCGAAGGCCGCACTGGCTACGTTCTTGCACTTCAAACCCGGGAGCAGCATATCCGCCGCGAACGGGCTTCATCCAACATCTGCACCAATCAGGCTCTCTGTGCCCTGGCAGCGTCGGTCTACCTGTGCTGGCTGGGACCCGGCGGTCTGGCTGAAATCTCCCGGCAATGCTATTCCCGTGCCCACTACCTCGCTGAACAAGTCGCCCGTCTTTCCGGCTTCAACGTACTGTCAGACCCGTTCTTCCGGGAGTTTGTCGTTGAAACGCCCATTCCGGCGGCGAAGATAATCGAAGACGGTCTCGAACACGGAATTCTGGCCGGCGTTGACCTCGGTCGCTTCCGAGCCGAATGGTCAAACCGGCTGCTGGTGGCGGTAACAGAAAAGCGAACGAAAGACCAGCTGGACCTGCTGGTTGATGTCCTGTCCCGATCGGTATCATGAAACGAGAATGTTCGGTGGAAAGTAACCGCCGACAGTGCACCTGTACTTGGGAACCGTGCCCGCGCAAAGGCATCTGCTGCGAATGTATTGCCTATCACCGTTCAGCCGGTGAGGTGCCGGGCTGTCTTTTCCCACCCGCTGTTGAGCGCAGCTATGATCGCTCCCTCCGCAAACTCTGTCAATCACAAAATGACAAACGAACCGACCGCATTTGAACTCTCCGCGCCCGGACGCGCAACGTGGTCGCTGCCGGCACTCGATGTCCCCGATGTCAGCTCTCAGCTGCCGGCCCAGTCCCTTCCATCCCTGCCGGAGCTCAGCGAACCCGAGATAATGCGTCATTTCGTCCGCATGTCCATTCGCAACCATCACGTTGACAAAGGGTTGTACCCGCTCGGATCCTGTACGATGAAGTACAATCCGAAAGTCAACGAGAAAGCCTGCCGAACGGACGGGCTCATCGACCTCCATCCGCTGCAACCTGAATCGACGGTTCAGGGTGCATTGCGACTGATGTACGAACTGACCGAGTACCTCAAGGCGATCACGGGCTTTGACGCAGTAACACTGACACCGGCGGCGGGGGCCCACGGTGAACTGACAGCGATGTTGTTGGTGCGCCGTTATTTCGAGGCGCTGGGCGAGCAAGGTCGCGATACCGTCCTGGTGCCGGATTCTGCGCACGGCACCAACCCCGCCTCAGTGACACTGTCCGGCTTCAAAGCCGTCCAGATCAAGTCCAACCCCGCCGGTCGGGTCGACCCACAGGAACTGAGAAGAGCCTGCAGTTCATGTGTCGCCTGTCTGATGGTTACGAATCCGAATACCTTGGGGATATTCGAGTCCGACATTCAGCAGATATGCAGCATAATGCACGAGCAAGGCGCACTGGTCTACCTCGACGGGGCAAACCTCAATGCCTATCTGGGGATACACCGGCCGGCCGAAGCCGGCTTCGATTTGATGCACATCAACCTGCACAAAACATTCTCAACCCCGCACGGCGGCGGAGGCCCCGGTGCCGGGCCGGTGGCGGTCAATCGCAAACTTGCGCCCTATCTGCCAGTACCCACTGTTGAGAAGCGCAACGGACAGTACGTACTGAACCACGACCGACCCCAGAGTATCGGACGGCTGGTCGGCTTTCACGGCCAGTTCGCAGTCATGGTCCGCGCCTGGACCTACATCAGAATGCTGGGTGCGGAAGGGCTGCGTGACGTTGCGGAAACAGCTGTTCTCAACGCAAACTACATCCGAGCTGGCCTCGCTGGCGTCTATGACCTGCCCTACGACGCGCCGACCATGCACGAAGTTGTCTTTTCGGGCACGAATCTGCGGCAGTTTGGCGTCAAGACACTCGACGTTGCCAAACGCCTTCTTGATTACGGATTCCATGCTCCAACAGTTTATTTCCCGTTGATCGTACCCGAAGCCCTGATGATCGAACCGACCGAGACCGAATCGCTTGCGACGCTCGATGCCTTTGTTGCCGCCATGAGAACGATCGCAGAGGAAGCCGCAACCAACCGGGAGCTGGTGTTGACCGCCCCCCACACGACACCAATCCGACGACTGGACGAGGCCCGCGCCTCACGGGAGCTGGATGTTTGCTCAATTCCGCCCAAAACTGCCTGACACCGTGACGGCCCCCCCGACGGCCGCTGACACTCAGGCTGAACTGCGCCGACTGATCGCTCGACGAGTTGTCGAGCTCCGACTAACCCCGGTGGCAATCATTCTGCTGGAATCGAGCAAACCACTCTCATTTGTCGGCTCTCAGCTGATGGTGTTCTTCCAACCGATCGTCACCGCCGTCTTTCCTTTCCGCTCCTACGATGAGCTAGCGGCCTTGTTCGAAAACCGTGACAATGTCGAAGCATTGATCAGAGAAATCGAAGCTTTGGAGGACGAAAGACTTGATCGAAAAGTCAAAGATAAAGCGGATACTGGCCACTGACTGCGGATCAACGACCACCAAGGCGATTCTCATTGAGAAACGCGGCGAGGAGTTCCGCCTCGCCTTCCGCGGTGAAGCGCCGACCACAGTTGAGGCTCCGTTCGAGGATGTCACCCGCGGAGTTCTGAATTCCGTGATGGAGGTCGAAGAGCTCTCCGGCATCAAACTGCTTGACGGCGAGAGGATTATCAAGCCCGGCGCCACCGAGAAGGCTGGTTGTGATACCTACATCTCGACTTCGTCTGCCGGCGGCGGCCTGCAGATGATGGTTGCCGGTGTCGTGCTGACCATGACCGGCGAAAGTGCTGCCCGGGCCGCGCTGGGCGCCGGGGCGATCGTGATGGACGTCATTGCCTCGAACGACGGCCGCCTTCCTCATGAGAAGATCGAGCGCATCCGGACGCTGCGCCCGGACATGATACTGCTGTCGGGCGGCGTCGACGGCGGCACAGTCTCGCATGTCGTCGAACTGGCAGAACTGATTGCTGCCGCCGACCCGAAACCCCGATTCGGAATCGGCTACAACCTGCCGGTGATCTACGCCGGCAACATCGCCGCACGCGAGCTGGTCCATCAGACGCTCAAGGACAAGTCGGCGCTTGAGATTGTGGAGAATATCCGGCCGGTTCTGGAACGGGAGAATCTCGGTCCGGCAAGGCACAAGATCCACGACCTCTTCATGGAACACGTTATGGCGCACGCGCCTGGCTATCGCAAGCTGATGGAATGGACCGACGTTCCGATCATGCCGACACCCGGTGCTGTCGGACTCCTCATCGAAAATCTCGGCCGTTCAAAGAACATCTCAGTGCTTGGCGTTGACATCGGCGGAGCGACAACCGACGTCTTCAGCGTTTTCTCCGGTGTCTTCAACCGGACCGTTTCTGCCAATCTCGGAATGTCGTACTCAATATCCAACGTCCTCGCCGAGGCAGGCGAACAGAACATCATGCGCTGGTTGCCGATGCGGCTGTCCGCCGCCGAGGTACGCAACCGAATCAGAAACAAGATGATCCGGCCGACAACAATTCCCTCGACACTGGAAGATTTGAAGCTGGAACAGGGGATTGCGCGCGAGGCCTTGCGTCTGGCCCTCGAGCATCACAAGTCGATGGCCGTCGGCCTCAAGGGAGTCCAGCAGGAACGAACAATCTCCGACGCCTTTTCCCAGACCCGAACCGGCGAAACACTCGTCAGCATGATGGAACTGAACCTCGTCGTCGGCTCCGGTGGCGCACTGTCGCATGCGCCACGCCGGGCTCAAGCTGCTCTCATGCTGCTTGATGCGTTCCAACCCGAGGGGATCACCAGACTCACCGTCGATTCGATCTTCATGATGCCACACCTCGGAGTATTGACCGAGGTTCACCCCGAGGCGGCATACGAGGTATTCGAAAAGGACTGTCTGGTACACCTTGGTACGGCAATTGCACCGGTAGGCTCTGCCCGTCCGGGTTCGAAATGCGTTTCGGTAACTGTACGGCCTGACAATGGTCAGCCAATCTCTGCCGATGTCCGGTTCGGCGACATTCAGGTTCTACCGCTGAAGGTCGGTGAATCGGCGACAGCAGTTGTGCAACCGGAGCGTGGTTTTGACGTTGGCAATGGTTACGGCAAATCGATTGAAGCGAGGGTCGAAGGTGGACTGTCCGGCGTGATCATCGACTGCCGGGGCCGACCGCTGAGCCTTCCGGCCGAAGACAGTGCCAGGATGGAACTTCTGAACAAGTGGGCAGTCCAGATGGACGCCTACCCCGGCTGAACTGCTCGTCCCGGCGCTGATTCCCGATAGTCGGACAGTATTGTTTCGTGATCAAACACCAGTCTGGGACGATTGGGGTCATCGATGTCAATTGTCTGCACTGCCTTCGCATCATCTCCAGCCGCTGGTGAACCCATCGCATCAGCAACAAAGACAACTGAGACGCAGTGCCCCCGCGGATCACGGGCTGGGTCAGAGTAGACTCCGAACAGTCTGAGGTTGGTCAGTTCGACACCTGTCTCCTCAAGCACTTCACGCCTCACCGCCGACTCGACCGTTTCGCCGTACTCAACCATACCACCTGGCAATGCCCAGCCGAATGGCGGCCGACGCCGCTCGATAATCAGGATCCGCTCCCGGCTGCGAACGATACAGTCAACCGCAAGTGCCGGTTGCCGTCTTTGTTGCGACATAATCCGCCAATGCCTCACGCCACGGACGAAGAGACCAGCCAAACTTTCTTCTGAACCGGTTATTGTCAAGAACCGAAAACGCCGGACGCCTTGCCGGTCGTCCGGCCTGTGCCGAAGACTGAGGCTTGACCACACAATTCAGTCGGCACAGTTCAACAACTGCCTGTGCCAGCTCGTACCAACTGCACTGCCCGGCATTGCTAACGTGATAGATGCCGCGCTGGCGACTGAATCCGACCTGCACCAGTGCCGGAGCCAGATCGGCAGCCGAGGTCGGCGAGCCAACCTGGTCATCGACAACGTGAATTTCCGGCTCGATGGCAGCCCTGGTCATAATGGTATCGACGAAGTTACGCCCGCCACTCCCAAAAAGCCAGCTGGTACGCACAATGCAGTAATCCCGACAGACTCGAACAACAGCCTGTTCACCCATCAGTTTTGACCGGCCATAAACCGAAATCGGGTTAGGGCGGTCCTTTTCGCGATAGGGAACGCGTGACTGACCGTCAAAAACATAATCAGTGCTCACAAACACCATCCGGCAGCGAAGCTCGGCGGCACCGAGCGCGACCGCCCAAGTTCCTTGAAAATTCACCGCATTGGCACGGGCCGCGTCCAGTTCACAGCCATCGACATCGGTCCAAGCTGCGAGATGAAATACAACTGCCGGTGCCACACTATGCATGGCAGAAATTGTCGCTTCGACATCAGTGATATCATGCTCGGGCAGATCCCAGCCGACAACCTGGTGACCAGCTGACTTCAGTGCGGCCACCAGCTCTGTCCCCAGCAATCCCCGACAGCCGGTTACCAGACACCGCAGACTGCCGCGGTCCTTCACGTCTTTAACAGTCACAGCTCGGTCAGCGAATCCTGACCAGACGCATCGACCGGCCGTCTTCACACCTTGCGACGTACACTCCAACGGCCAATCGTGCCACGTTTACAATATCCCCACCCCGCCAGACGCCAGCTACCGCTCCGCCCGCGCCATAGACGCACCATCTCCCCCCCGATGGCAGAAAAACCTCGTTCACGACCAGGCCGGATGGCCGGGCAAGAACCGGACTCTCGGCAGGAACGTCTGACAGTCCAACTCGTCCCAGAGAATCGGTCCAGACTACGAACGCATCCCTGTTACCAGCAACCCCCAGTCCTCCGGCAATTACCAGTCCGGTATCGCCGAGCGGCAGAATCGCAGTACCAAAGCATCCGGCCGGTTCGAAGATTCTCCGCTCCCAAGCCAAGACACCGTCCGACCGAATCCGGACGAGATAGATACCGCCATCAGCAATCCCAAGCGGCTGAGTCTCTCCGCAACCGACCAACGACCCGTCACCCGTAACCGCACCCCCGAGCAGGCGTTCGCTGCCGCTGCCGCCGTATTGTCGGAGCCAGCCGACCTGTCCGCTGGAATCAACAGCGGTTGCCAATGCCTGCATGCCGTATTCGGTGCTGGCCGAGAACCCCAGCACTCCCACTCCGCCGCCGGGCAACAGAACCAGTGCCCGTGCCTCGTTCCAGAGCACATCGCCATACCGGCGCTGCCACAGCACCGACCCGGAGGAATCAAACTTCATCAAGGTTACCCAGCTGGAACGAATGCCGCCAGGCAACTGATTTACAACCAGCAGAAAGGTTCCCGACTTCCCGCCAACGATGCCGCTGGGATACTGCGGGCCGGATTCGACGATCATCACTGATCTGACGACACTACCCGAATCGCCGAGCCAGTGGAGGCGGAAGTCATAATCTCCGTTTTCAAGTGTATAACCGCAGACAACCCAGCCCGAAACGGAACGCACACCCGCAGTCAGTCCTTCCCCGGCAGTCGAACCCCATGAGTTCCACCAGAGCAACGCCCCATTCGAATCGATGGCGACAGCGCAGTTATCCCAGTCACTCCGCTCCCGTCTGAGACGTCCGACTACCAGCCCGCCACCCGGCTCGCTTGGGATGAATGCCTGCGCCTGAAAAGACGAACCCGGAATGGCCACAATCCGGGTCCAGAGCGTATCGCCGTTACCGGTCAGTCTCAACAGTCGAAAACCGCTGAACCCGGGAGTCGATTCAGCACAAGCCACCGCAAACAAACCACCATCCGGAACAGCGGCAATACCGATTATGTAATCATCACCAGCCCAAGGGTAAGCACGTTGAAGGGTTACGCCGGCAGCTGCCGTCACGAACAGCATCAACTGCAAGAGCCAAATGCGCATGATTCTGGCTGGTGCCGGTCAAAGACCGACATCCTCATACTCCGGGAGCACCGCCGTCTCCCGAGAACTTCAACGCCGCCGGTCAGTTACCGTCGGTCGGGAAAAGTTCCGTGACCAGTGGGGCAAGTCGGTCCCGACGGACATCCTCAATCATCGAATCCAGCGTATGGTCTTCATCGTGCCGCTGATAGCTGACTATTGCGCCGCCCTTGATCGGTGCGACCTCAACCTTCAGTCCGCCCTCCCGCAGCACAGAGGCATCCTCAACACCGACTGCCACCGTCCCGCCTGCGCTCTGGGCCGACCGGACGAGCTCGGCGAGTCGACTCTGGTATTCGGGCAGTCGCCGAAAGCGCTCCAGTGCCATTGCGAGCACACGGTCAATCAGACACCAGCGGGCTGCCAGTCGGGCGTTTCTGAGCATCAGCCGGGCAACACCCTCGGCCTGCCGAACCAGCTGCTCGGCCTCGCGTCGGGCGGCAGCAGCCGAAGAACCGACCAGCGCCTCGGCCTCAACCGCAGCACGCTGCTGGGTTTCGGCAACCTGCCGATCGCGCTCAGCATCGATTGCCGCAACCCGTTCCCGGCCATCACGCTCAATCCGCTCAATCAGGTCACTCACACCCATGACTATCCGACCTTCACCGCCATTTGAAGGAAAATTGTCGCCAGCAGTCCCAATACCGCGTAGGTCTCGACCAGCGCTCCGAAGATTATTCCCTTGGCACCTTCGGATGCACGCTTTGCCACCAGTTCAGCCCCGGCAGCGCAAACCTTGCCCTGCATCACAGCGGTCACCAGCCCGGCAAAACCGACCGGCAGACAGGCAACAAACATCTGCCAGCCCTGCCCGACCGTAATCGGCACCAGTTGCCCCAGGATTCCGAGTTTCATAATCGCCAGAAAAGCACCGAGAAACCCATAGAAACCCTGTGTTCCGGGCAACGCAACGAGCACGAACAGACTTCCGAACTTCTTCGGGTCCTCGGCCAGTACACCACTGGCAACCGTGGCGGCATAACGAATTCCCAGTGCCGAACCAATGCCGGCCGGCAGCGCCGCCGCGACACATCCGAGCAGTGCCCACATCAGTCCGAAAGGCTCTACCAAGTTACCTCCTCAAGGAAATCATTTGACACTGACAAACTGATGAACCTCACGAAATGGTCGAAACGCCTCACCGCCCCCGACGTAAAACCTCGGGAAAAACTCAACGTAGTTCAATCTGAGGGTGTGAACAAAGGCGCCGAGCACGTTGACGGCAATATTGTATGCGTGACCAAACACTAGCACCACGGCAGTCAACAGCGGTCCCACCAGCGGTACTCCGGCCACCATCCATGCTATGACATTGATGGTAACGGCAATGCCACCGGTCACCATTCCCAGTGCCATCAACCGGATATATGACAAGACAACCCCGACATAGCTGGTTGCCCCGTAAAGAGCATAGCCTCCCCAGGCCAGCGCCGACAACTGCCCCCTGCCCGCCGGCTCGGCCAACGGAAAGACCAGCGCCAGCGGCAGCGCCACCGCACCTGACACCACGCCGATAGCGCCGCCCAGAATCGCCGCGAAGCTGAGCACCGCCAACAGCACCAGCGGCACGCTGACACGACGAGACCTGACAATCCCAATCAGCGCAGTGCCGGCAAGCAGACCCGCCACTGCCCAGACAATCCATCTGGCCAGCGCAAAAGAAACCGGCAACCAGCCCAGCATTGCCGCCAGCCTTACCAGCGAGGAAGTCAGCAGAATGAACCACAGCGCCCGCCGGCCCAGAGCACCGTCATGGCGCGTAAAACAGATAATCCCGGCGACACCGGCAAGCGTCAGCACCATCAGCCCAGCGCGCGCAGCCGGTACCAGCCGTCCCGCCAGCAGCACCAAAGCAACCAGACCATTAAGGAAAACAAACCACGGCAGCTGGCCCAGCAATGCCCCACGCCAGTCCCGGACCCGGACACAGTCGGCAATCTCAATCAAGAAACCGTACATCATGTGGAGATAGCCAAACGCCAGTGAAAGGATGAAAAACTTCATCGGCTCTTTGACAGGGTCAAACCACATGATGCTGTTTTTCGCTTGGACAAACCAGTTCCAACCCAACCGTTCCGGCAGGTCTCCAAACCAGCTGCCGACAATCGCCCCGGCCGGTATCGTCGCCAGTGCGCCCCACAGAATTATTCCCGCAAGCTTGTTGCCCGGACCGAGCTTGCGGAGCATCAACCACGCCAGCAGTGCGGTCACAATCCCGTAACCCGCATCGGTCAGACAGAGACCGAAAGAGGCAACAAAGAAAGGCACCAGCAGTACCGTCGGATCAAGCTCGCGGGGCGAAGGCAGACTGAAAAGCTCGAGCACCAGCTCAAACGGACGAAACGGCCTCGGGTTCGTCAGTGCAACCGGTGGTTCCTCGTCCGCTGCCGGTTCAATCGTCTCAACTGCTGCGGCCACCTCGGCAACGTTGCGTTCCAACCGCGGCAGGTCGCGCCGCCTGACCCAACCCACAATTACGACGGCCGTCTCGGTACCCAACAGTCGTTCCCGGACAGCATTCAGTTCAGCGCGGTCGGCCGCCGCGTCGGCGGCGATCTTCAGCTTCAGCAGTTCCTGACCTGCCTCCTGCAGCTCCGCCTCCAGCGACCCCAGCTGCTCCTCGACGGCGACGCGCTGGCGGGCAATGTCGGCCAGCGCTTCAGCGGGACGTACCTCCAGTCCGTGCAGGTCAACCGGCTCAAAACCAAGCTGAGTCAGAACATCGCCTACCCCGTCCCATTCATCGCGCATCGCCGCCAGCTCGACCAGGACATCGGTCGGCCCGGCTGCAGCCCAGACAAGCTGTACCGGCGTGGAAGCTAACTGCGCAGCAACCCAGTCAGGGTCAGTAGCAACGGCGAAACGGCCGAAAACTATCCTGACCCGCTCAAGCCGATAAGCATCAGCGGGCACAGCCGGCAACCCGGCCCAGGGTTCGAGCCGCTTTTGCTCGGACTCCAGACTCTTGAGTTTCGACTCAAGCTCGGCACGCCGCCGCTCAACCGCAGCCATCCGTTCCAGTACCGGCGCCGGGTCGTAGTCTTTCGCCGTCCGTTCAAACTCATCCCGATTCATCGTCAGGCGCCCGCCGGCCAGGCCCGACAAAAATGAGGAACGCCGGGTTCGGGCCTCCAGTTTCTCAATCGCCGCCGCCACTCTGCGCTGCAACTCGTATTCCGTTGCCGAAGCCTCACCACCAGACCGGGTCACCGACTCGGTCGCGGAAAAGGTATCAACGATATGAAGCAGCTCCTGTTGCTGCAGCCGGGCCAGCAATCTGGCCTCGTCGCTGCGGTGAACAGCAATGGCGACTTTGGTTACTGGTTCTAGTGCCACTCGGCTAGAAGGATGTCCACCACCGCGCGGACAGCTCGCTCAAGGCGGGGAGCATCAACCTTTTCGGCATCGGCAACTACCTGACCAGCCTGATTATCGGCATCAGCCTTGATGCGTTCCGCCTCGGCCCGTGCCTGAGCAAGTATTGACTCCCGCTCTCGGCGTGCAGTCTCGCGTGCCGCCGTCAGCATCTCGGCGGCGCGACGATTCGCTTCGGCAATCGCCAGCGCCTTTCGCTCCAGCGCGGCGGCGACTTCAGCATTGACCCGGGCCTCAGCGGCTTTCAGCACAGCAACAACGTCGTCCTGATTTTTCATGGCACCACTCCATCCTAGTCGTGACAATTGCCAAGTCAAGCAGCCAGTCTGAACCCTGTTGACATCACAACCGGCCAGACTACTATTTTACTGTTGGACGCCGAACGGGGCCCGCGCCCGACCAACAGAGATAACCGGCCCCGGCTGGCTTGTGGTCGAATAGGGTTCATGCGTCTGGACAGGCATCGCTGGCCGGCGAGATGCGGAGGCTGACCCCGGCACGCTCCGGGCAACCCCAAACCGTCCTTGCCTCAGGCTTCAGTACTGCCCGCAGCCGCAATCCAAACGATTAGCAAGCTCAAACCTGTTCACTGGAGGCATGGTCGATGGGTAAGCGTGTGTTCGTGGGCAATCTGCCTTTCAGCGCTACTGAGGAAGAGCTGCGTCAGCTTTTCTCTCAGCATGGCGAAGTCGTCTCGGCAGAAATAGTCAAGGACCGCTACACTGAACGGTCACGCGGCTTCGGTTTCGTCGAGATGGCAACCGACGAAGCCGCCGCGGCGGCAGTGGCAGCTCTGAATCAGTACCAGATGGCGGGCCGCCCGCTGACCGTCAATGAAGCGCGTGCGCGTGCCGAGGGCGACCGCGGCAATCGTCGCCCCAATCGGAACGACAACTCTTCCGGCAATCGCTGGTAACGCTGTCAGACTGAAGCGGCGGGGGGGGGGTGGTGCCCCCCCCCCCCGCCGCTTCATCAAACTCGAGAACTACTTCATCGCTTCGGTTTTGCCCCAGTTACGGTCAAGCCGGAATTCATCAAGCGGAATCGATGCCTGTCCGCAGTCCATCATTTCCGCTACCAGCCGTCCCAGTGCCGGAGCAAACATGAAGCCGTGTCCGCTCATCCCGCTCGAGACATAGAACCCCCGCACCGGAGTCGCACTGCAAATCGGATTTCCATCCGGAGTCATCTCGTATGACCCAGCCCACTGGCGCAGAACCTTCACCCCAGCCAGCCGTGGCACCAGTCGAACCATCCGTCGCGGCATCTCGGTCAGAAACTCATCGCTGGAATCGACCCGGTCACCCGGCACAATTGGAACCGGCGTGTAGCAGCCGAGGAAGTGTCCAGTTCCGACATGCTGGACGAAATAACAACCGTCCGGACGGTAATCCACCAGCATCGGCTCGAAGACCCGTTCGACCGCTTCGGTCACAATTGACTCGTGCCGATCTGGCTTGACCGGAACACTGACGCCGGCCAGTGCCCCGACTGCACCCGACCAGCAGCCGGCGGCATTGAGCACCTGGTCGCAGAAAAACTCATCTCCCCGCCGGGTCGTGACCGACCGAACCCGGTCGCCCTGAAGGGTAACTCCAACCACCTCCGCGCCGACCAGCAGTTCGGCCCCGAGCCGGCGCGCCGCTTCCAGATATCCGAAAGTCACCCGGAAGGGATTGGCCTGCCCGTCGGTAGGACACCAGGCTCCACCCAGCAGCCCATCGGTTGCCAGGCCAGGCACGATTTCGGCGCAGACGTCGGGTGAGATGAATTCTACTTTCAGGCCGTAACCGGTTTGAATTTTAATCGCTTCAAGAAACGCCCTGCGCCGTGCCTCATCAAAGGCGAGAAACAGGTAACCGCCCTGGTGCCATTCAATATCAACATCCAGCTCTTCGCTCAGTTCGCTGAACATCCGAACGCTTTGCAGCATGACGCGAATCGTCAGGTCATGCGAAAACTGCGCCCGGATGCCGCCGATGCACCGACCGGTAGAACCGGCGCAGGGATAGTCTCGCTCCAGTATCACAACTTTGCGCCCGCGCCGTGCCAGATAGTATGCAGTCGCCGCACCGATTACGCCGGCACCGATGACAACAACATCAGCTGTTCGATTCACGTTCGCTCCGTGCCAGTATTCCCAGCGGCAGTGGTTTCAGTGGCGGCCTTGCTCGGGGGTAGCGCTGCTCCGCCGGATTGATCCCGGTTTCCTCGGCGATCAGACGGGCAATGACTCGCAGACACCCCCGGCCCTGACAGTGTCCCATCCCGGTCCGCAGCACCCGTTTTATTTCCTCCAGCGAATGGTAGCCGCGCCGGATTGCCGCCCGGACTTCGGCCTCGGTGACTTCTTCGCAACGACAGACAACGACATTGTCACCGCGGCTGCTCCGACTTCGGCCGACTTTCTCTCGCTTCATCGCCACAGCACCTCCATTGCCTTTTGCGCAAGAAGTTCACTGAACTCCGTCGCAAGACCACCGCTCTGATACAACCGATACTCGCACTCATCCAGTCCCGCCAGAACCCGGGCACAATTCAGCGCTGATCGCAGCCCGCCCAGCGAATCAGCCAGGCCAACAGCACAGGCGTCACTGCCAGCCCAGATCCGGCCTTGGGCAACCGAATCAACCCTGTCGGTCGACAA
>CBFGJX010000023.1:18475-39270 GCA_965649225.1 Caldifarciminota bacterium | reverse complement strand
GGGACGACCTGTATCCTCAGGCCGGGCGCGGGGTGTGGTACTGGCACGATGCAACCAACCATCGCTTCATCATCGAATACGACTCGGTCTGCAAGTACAGCCCGCGCACGAGCTATGTCATCGGCCAGTTCATCATCTACGACACGACGGTTGCCACGCCGACCGGCGACAACGAGATACTCCTGCAGTACCGCGGCGGCAACGACTTCGGCTCGGCGACGGTGGGGATCGAAGACCCGACCTGCGCCATCGGCATCAACTGCCTGTTTGATGGCACCTATCATCGCGGCGCAGCGCCGCTCGGACCCGGCCGCGCGATCAGGTACACCACCAGTCAGTCCACGGCCATCAACGAGGTACCGGTAGCCGAATTGGCGGCGTTGCGGCTTTCGGTTGCCTGTCCGGCGCGCGGTCGTGCGCAGATCAACTGGCACGCCGGTGCCGCCGGCCGGGTTGATATCGTGGTGTATGATAATGCCGGCAGGTTTGTCCGCCGGCTGGCGTCCGGTGGTCGTTCCTTGCAGTCGGGCCAGGCGGTCTGGGATGGCGATGACGAGCGTGGCCGTCGTGTTCCGCCGGGGACTTACTGGATTCGGCTCGCAACCGAGAACGGCGGCGGAGTCGCGAAGGCGGTAATGATCCAGTGAGGCGTCGCGGGGCTGAATTTCACCGCCGGCGGGACGGGAGCGGATGAAACGCAAGAGCTGGGACCGGTACTTCATGGACATCGCCCGACTGGTGAGCGAGCGTTCGACCTGTCTGCGTCGTCGGGTCGGTGCGGTGCTGGTGCGTGACAAGCGGGTGCTGTGTACCGGTTACAACGGAGCGGCAAGGGGCCTGCCGCATTGCGATGAGGCCGGCTGCCTGCGCGATAAACTCGGAATACCGGCAGCAGAGCGGATTGAAATATGTCGGGGTATCCATGCCGAACAGAATGCGCTGGTGCAGGCGGCGCTGTTCGGTATCAACGTATCAGGGGCAATGTTGTATTGCACCCACTCCCCTTGTGTGACCTGCACAAAGATGCTGATCAATGCCGGCATAACAGAGTTTGTCGTTGCGGAGCCGTATCCCGACGGACTGGCCGCTGAGTTTGTTGAGCAGGCCGGAGTCAGGGTTCGCCCGCCGCTGTGACTGTTGACGTTGACAACCGGGGTTGGTGCATGCGTCTGCGCTGCTGGGTAATCAGTCCGGCTGGGCCCGATTGAGGCTGAAATTGTGGGAGTTGTGCGGCCGATAATCGACTATCTGCTGTTTGCAGTTCGCTGCCTGCTGCCGCCCTGGCGGCCCCGACGGACACTGGTGCGGCTGAGTGGTCAGCTGACGAACCATGGGGTGACGGCACTGCCGGTTGTCGTGCTGGCGGCAGTTTTTGTCGGCTTGACGACCGCGGTTCAGACGACCTACCAGTTGATGGGGGTGGTGCCGAAGTTTTTTGTTGGAATGGGCGTCGGCCGGCTGGTGTTGATTGAACTGGCGCCGGTGTTTGCCGGCTTCATTGTTGCCGGCAGGACGGCATCGTCGATTGCAGCAGAGCTGGGTTCGATGCGGGTTTCAGAGCAGATTGATGCGTTGACAGTGATGGGGGTGGATGTATTCAACTACCTCTGTTTGCCGCGGATTGCGGCCGCAGTTGTCAGCCTGCCGGTACTGGTGGTGGTAATGGAGCTGGTGGCAATCGGTACCGCACTGGTGGTATCCGATGCTGCGCTCGGCGTGCCGGCTTCGACTTTCATGTACGGAATGTCGCATTTTTTTCTGCTGTCCGACTTCGTTGGCGGTCTCGTCAAGGCGCTGATTTTTGGACTGCTGATTGGAGTCAACGGTTGCTACTTCGGTTTTGGGGTAAGCGGCGGGGCGGAAGGTGTCGGCCGGGCAACCACGCGGGCGGTGGTTGTCAGTGCAACGATGATACTGATTGTTGACTTTGTCGTCGCGCTGGCGTTTTTTCACTCGTGATAGAGCTTGTTGATATCGTCAAACGGCTCCGGAACGTGGCGGTGCTGAATGGTGTCAATCTGCGGGTGGCAGATGGTGAGATTGTTGCGATTCTGGGGCCTTCGGGTATCGGCAAGTCAGTTCTGCTGCGGACGATGGCCGGCCTGGTCCGGCCGGATGCGGGTCTGGTGCTCTATGATGGTAATCAGTTGGCCTACGGGCCATTTGCCGACAATCGGAGGCTGACCGGTGGCATCGGATTTGTGTTTCAGAGTGCGGCGTTGTTCGACTCGCTGACGGTGCTTGACAACGTCGCATTGCCGCTCGAGGAAGCGATGGGAGTCAGCCCGCAGGAGGCGAGGCAGGCTGCCGAGGCGGCACTGGCCGAGGTGGAAATGGCCGAAAATGCCGGGCTGTTCCCGGCACAGCTCTCGGGTGGGATGGCGAGGCTGGTTGCCATTGCCCGGGCACTGGTGACCAGACCACGTTACTATCTCTTTGATGAACCGACGACCGGCCTCGACCCGGCAATGACCGAGAGGGTCGTCGGGATCGCGCGCCGGTTGCGCGACGAGCAGGGCCGAGCGGTTGTGATTGTTACCCACGACCTTGATGTAGCGCGGGCTACTGCCGCCCGCCTGTATCTGCTGCGGGGCGGGCGGCTCGAAAGCGCCGACAAGGTCAGCAGGGAGGATTATGCACGGGCGTATTCGTGACGCTGTGGTCGTCGTCTTCATTCTTGGGGGGCTTGCCGCCGCGGTTCTGGGTTATTTCTGGTTTTCTGGTCGCATCGAAAGCAGGAAGCGTCAACTGGTCGCAGTTTATTTCAGCGGTGTTGCCGGACTGCGTCGTGGAGACCCGGTCTACGTGTTGGGTATTGAGAAGGGCCGGGTGCGTGACGTCAGACTCGAGGGCAGCCGTGTCCGGGTCGTTGTTGCGCTTGACCCCGACGTGGTGCTGACCGACAACGCTCAGTTCGGAATCAGGTCGATGAGTTACCTCGGCAGCGACCGGTATCTGCTGGTGAATCCCGGTGACGGGCCGCCGGCAGCGCCGGGGCGTGTCTTCAACGGCCGCAATGAGGCACTGGATCTTGAGGAGACCTTTTTGAGGCTGGATTCACTGCTGGCAGTGCTCAACCCGGAACGGCTGATTGTTCAGCTGGCAGCGCTGAAGGATGAACTCGGAAGCATGCTCAGGTCACAGGCCGGGGGGTTGAGCGGCAATGTCGAGCGGGTCGCGGAGGCGGTCGAGCGGTTGTCCACCCGCTTGGACAGTATCGTCGAACCGGGGTCAACGGCAGGAAGACTGGCAAGTTCGTCTGAACTTTACGATGAACTGCGCCAGACGAATCAACAGTTGAAGTCGCTGCTTGAGGATATCAGAGCCAATCCAGACCGGTACGTGAAACTCCGCTTCAGTCTGTTTTCGCAGCCCCGGCAGAGGCGAAATTAGCCGGCACCCGAGCTGCCACCGCCGCCACCCCCGCCCCCTCCACCCGAGAAACCGCCACCGGAACTGGAGCTGCCGGACAGGGCAGTTGCCATGCCGCCCAGATTTGCGGTGAAGCTGGCAAGCGAGTTGAGGCTGAAAGCAAGGGTCGGCTGCGCCGCCGTCGGGTTGAGGGGTACGAACCACGCCGGGGCTGGCAGTGGTGTGCCCTGCTGTTCGGCGAAGCGGCCGATGTTGTTGATAAACTGCTCAGCGACCCCGAGAGCGGCGGCATAGACATAGTAGTGTTCCCAGAGTGCCAGCAGGCCAACTGGTGCCTGTTCGATGGCAGAGAATTCACGCAGGAAACGACGGAATGCCCGCCAGCGGAGGTTCTCCAGCCGGCCGGCCTCGGACCAGCGCAGGATCGATTTGCCGGCTGCCAACAACAGTGCCAGACTGGGCAGGCCGGCAATCAGGGAAACGAAAGCCAGTGGGGCCTCGGGGGCGACTGCCCGCAGCCCGTCGGCGAACAGCAGCGCGCCCGAGACTACAGAGACGACCGCGATTGCACCGAAGCGTCGGGATGCCCGAATTGAACGTGGTTCGACCAGAGCAGTATTGAGTTCCCGGCTCCACCAGCCAAGGGCAATCCGGCGCAGTTCGGTGAGGCGGTGCTTGAGCTCGCCGCTGTGCTGGCGGACCCAGTCGCGAATATCCGCGGTCGTGAAACTGCCGTCAGCACCGACCGTGCCGAAAAAGAAATCCGCCACCAGTTGGTCAATTTCGTCAGCATCGTCAAACGGGCGCAAACGCCGAAACTGGTAGTCGACTGTCCGGTGCTGTTTCAGTTCCGCCACTTCGACATAGCCGCGTCGGCAGAGGTCGATCAGGCCGGCAAACAGCGACTGATAGAGCTCCGACAGGCTGATGGTGCCTGCGTCAGCGTGCTGCTGCATGATTGCCGGTATCAGTGCCGGAGGTGCCGGGCGGGGCGGGTCGTGTTCGTAGACGGCGTGGTAACCGACATCCGGTTCGCGACCAAAGCGGCGATAGAAGATGAACAGCAACAGGACAGGAACTGCTGTCATAAGGAGTATGCCAACGGGCAGGGTGAAGTAACGGCGCAGAAGCGAGCGACGGTAGTTGGCGCGTTCATTTGCCAAAATGGCATGGTAGCGTCGCTGGCCGGTCGTGCCCAGCAGCGGAAACGAGCGGGGATCGAGCAGCACCCTCAGTTCAACCCAGCGGTCCTTCGGGACACCGGTCATGGTGATTTCAGCCTGACTGAAGTCGGGAGAAAACGACAGAAGGCCGGGCCGGCTTGCTGCATGCACGAAGACCTTGAACAGTTCCGGCGACGGCGAGGCCGGCAGCAGCCGTATCGTCAGTCTGTCAATGCGTTCGTGGCTGTGTTCGACCAGCTTCCAGTAAAACTCGGCAACATCGAGGTGCTTTTTCACTGCCCCGAAGATGGCGTAGTCAATCAGAAAGGTCCGGGTTTCGTTTTCGGCGGTGTAGGACCAGCGCAGATAGACCGATGTGCCACGATCGCTGTACTCGTCGGGGCGGATTGGGTGGGGGCCAGAGTCGGTGAGCTCGGCCAGAGCGAAGATTCTGATGCTGTCAGCCCCGGCGGTCAGCAGGTCAAGGTCGGCCCAGGAAAACCGGCCCTCGAAATGATAGGTTCGTCGCTGGCTGACCAGCACGGTGCCGTCGGCCTTGAAAGATACCGTCATGTCAATCTCGGGATGATAGTATGACTTGGCGAGGCAGACAGCACTGAGCAGCAGCAGCGAAACTAACCGGTCGAGCACTGGGTTTACTCTAACTTGTCTGTGCCCGGGCTGTCAAACCAGGCTGCGACAGGATTTGCCAGCGGCGGCGATCCAGCTATAACTGATTCAGAGTGAGACCATCACCAGTCGACCGTGCCGAAGCTGGCAATGCCGGAGGAAAGCCCAGACGATCTCCGTCGTCGGCACGGGTTGGTGACGGACTGATTGGAGTTTCCTGCGGAATCGTCGCTGTTGCTGCGCGGGCAGTCTATGGCTTGTTCGGCGTTGAGTTTGATGTGAGTCCGCTGAGCTGGTTCATGCAATATCTGGACCCGGGCCTGCTGCGGACCCGGTTGAGCGAAAGCCTGTGGTATCTGCACAGCCAGCCGCCGCTTTTCAATCTGCTGCTTGGTGTTGGTCTCAAGCTTTTTCCCGCCTGCTGGCCGAAAGCGTTTGCCGTGCTCTGGGGTGCCATGGCTGGCGGGCTGTGCTGGGCAGTGTATCTGTTGCAGCGACGGCTGGGGGTTGTCCGTTCTGTTGCACTGATAGTTACCGTTGTTCTGGCGGTGAGTCCCGGTCTGGCGCTGTACTCGAACTGGCTGTTTTACTCGCTGCCGACGGCGCTGCTGCTGGCGCTGGCAGCGTTCAGCATTGCAGAGTTTGGCCGAAGCGGCAGGCAGCGATACGCGACACTTGCCTTCGGTGCACTGGCCGGTGCAGGGATGATCCACGCCCTTTTTCATCCGCTGCTGGTCGTCGGAATGGCCGTTCTGACCGCATGGTTGATGCCGGGTCGGCGGCGGGCAGTTGCCGTGGCGGTGGCGGTCCCGGTTCTGCTGCTGGGTGGATTATCGGTGAAGAACCTGGTCGTCTTCGGCCGTTTCACGGCCTCGACCTGGACCGGGATGAATCTGTGGGCGACGACCGGCGTGTTTGTACCGGACAGCGTCCGGCAGCGCTTCGTCTGCGAGGGACGGATGACCCGGGCCGCACTGATCGACCGTTTCGAAGCGATTGAGCAGTATCCCGACAGCTGGCTGGGCAACCCGCCAGCGCTGGTGCCGGCATTGGTTCAGCGGCGGCGGAGTTCGGGTTACCCGAACTTCAATCACTATGGCTATATTGCGGTCAGCGACCGTTATCGGCATGATGCATTGGTGGCGATTTCGCAGTGGCCGCTGGGTTTTGTCAAGGGTCTGCTGAAGTCGTGGTTCTGCTATTTCAAGTCGCCGACAGATTATGTTCTGCTGGAGCCTAACCGTTCCCGCATCGAGCCGGTGAACCGGATTTTTGACGTAGTTCTGGGTGGTCGTCTGCCTTTTGACTTCAAGCGTCTCGGGATTCTGCCAGTGCGGTCAGAGCGCGGGCAGCACATCGGGTTGCTGCTGGTTTTCGGATTGCCACTGGTCGTCGCGAATGCTCTGGTGATGATGAAGCGTCGGCAGCTGGTCGGTGGGCAGCGACTGGCAGCCGTTTGGGCGTGCGGGTTGATAATCTGGGTGGCTCTTGCCGGCAATCTGATGGAGGCCGGGGAGAATCACCGGTTCCGGTTTGCAACTGACCCGTTGACTTTTGCTTTGCTGGGGTTGCTTGTCACCCGGCTGTCTGCGGTGAAGCGCCGCTGTCGATTGAATCGAAAAACCGCTGCAGGTCAGCAAAGTCCCGGGTAAGAGGCAATCCGGCGGGCAGCGAAGCGAGAAAAGTCTCGCCGTAGCTGCGTTCAAGCAACCGCCGGTCCAGCACAACCACTGCACCACGGTCTTGGGTGCTGCGGATCAGCCGGCCGAAGCCCTGTCGGAAGCGCAATACTGCAACGGGAACCTGATAGGACGTGAACGGCTCTTCACCGGCGGACTTGAGCTGGTCGCAGATAGCGCTGAGTCGTGGGTCGTCCGGCACTTCAAATGGCAGCCGCACTATCACCAGACAGGACAGCGCCTCGCCGGGAACGTCAATGCCCTGCCAGAATGACTGGGTGGCAAACAGCACGGAGTGGGTGTCGGCGCGAAATCGTGCCAGCAGCGATGGTGGCGGTTCGTCGCCCTGTTTGATGTAGGCATAATCCTGGCGTGGCATCAGTTCCCAGATGGCGTTCAGCGCGTCGTAGGAAGTGAAAAGCACCAGCGCCCGGCCGCGGGAGACAGCCAGCAGCTTCTGCAGCACTGCGGCAGCCTCGGCGAGAAAACGGGGGTTCGAAGGCGGCGGCAGTCCGCGGGGGACGTAAAGAATGCTCTGCCGGGAGTAGTCGAACGGTGAATCGAGCTGGAGCGTTTTGAATCCGGCCAGCCCAAAGCGATCGGCGAAAAAGCCGAAGCTGCCGGCGACAGTCAGCGTCGCGGAGACAAGCATGGTTGCATGCATTCGTTGATGGAGCTTTTCCTGCAGGTTAGCGGCAACCGAAAGTGGAGTGCTGACCAGCGTAACGCCGCGGCCGGTCCGCTCGAGCCAGCGAACAGAGTCGGGTGCGGGTGGTTCGGCGAAGTGCTGCAGTGCGACGGCCGCCGTTTTGAGCCGCTGGGCGTCGACGTTCAGTTCAGCGGCGAAGAGTTCATCGTCAACCGAGGTTGCCGCCGTTTCAGCGGTGGCAGCGAGGGCGGCGGCCGCACCGGCACATTCGGCGGTGTCGAGTGCGGCAACGATGCGGCGACGGTTCTGCTCGGGACTGAACTGGTCGAGTGCCGACCGGGTCAGTGTTTCGGTTGTCGTACGGGCGGCGGCAGCGGCAGTCTGCAGCCTGATGGTCAGGTCGCGCAGAGCCCGGTCGCCGGCAAGAATGTCGCGAAGCGAAAAGAGATGACTGATTGTCTCCAGCAGCAGCGGCAGCGACACCTGGGTGCCAAAGTGCCAGCTGGCGGCTTCTTCGATCCGGTGGGCTTCGTCAAGAATGACCGCGCTGAAGTTTGGGAGCAGTTCAGTGTCCCCGGCGAGAGATGAAAAGAGCAGGGCATGGTTGGCGACTAGTATCTGGGACGTTTCCCAGCGTTTCCGGGCCAGCAGATATGGGCACGATGGTCGATAGGGACATTTTTCCCGGCGGCAGGCAGCGGCATTGCGGCCGACGCGGGCGGCGAGTGCGGCGGGCAGCTGCCCCTGATAGGAAAGCAGCAGGCCGTCTTCGGTCGCTTCGGCCCAGACCAGCAGTCGTTCGGCAGCGCGAGCGTCGTTCAGCGAGGTGAAAAGACCCCGCTCAACATTGTGTGCCAGACGGAAGCGGCAGACGTAGTTTTCCTGACCGTAGGCGGCGGCGATGCGCAGGTTATCGTCGAGTATCCGGGCAACGACCGGGGCGTCCCGTTCGATGATCTGGGTCTGGAGGATTTTGGTGTAGGTTGATATCAGCACGCGCTGGCCGGTTTCCCGGGCCCAAATTGCAGCAGGAAGAAGATAGGCAATGGTCTTGCCGGTTCCCGTCCCCGCCTCGGCAGCGAGCCCGCCCCCGGTTGCAAGCAGTTCGGCGGTTGCAGTGCACAGCTTCAGTTGCTGGAGGCGTGTTTCGAATCCGGGCAGGAGTCGGCTGAGCGCGCCGTCCTTGTCGAGCAGTTTTGCCACTGCCGGTGGGTCGAACATTGCTGCGATGATAGGCTGGAACAACAGTTACGCAAGGGTGCAGGTCAGGATATGGGACTGGCGTTGGCGATGGCTGGCCTTGCACTGCAGGCTAAACCGGAAACAGACAGGTTTTTGTGTCTATCTGACGTCTGGCCATGTCATTGCGCCGGGGTGGCCGGAATGACCCCTCTCGTTCCCCGGGCTGCCCGAATGATTGGACAGAAACGTTGGTCAGCAGAACCGGGGTCGGCGACGCTGCCGATGACAGTGAAGCTGTGTTTCTGGCGGACGGCCACTTCCTTGACTACCCTGCCACACGTCCTAATATGGCTGGCGATGAACAACGCCCCGCCGCCGGTGAGCGTCTGCTCGCTGCCGCCCGGTACGGCCGTCCTGATGTGGCGTCAGGACCGCATCGTCAGCGTCAGGCTGACGCGCCGGCGGCTGCAGGGCTCCAACGACACACTGGCTTGCCATGCACTTCTCTCTGCTCTCGACCGGGGAGCGGCCAAAGCCGGACTGCGGTATGAGCTTGAAGGGTTATCGGTTTTCCAGCGGCGGGTACTGAAGCTGTGTGCCCGGATTCGCCCTGGCAGTGTCAGGACTTATGGTTGGCTGGCAACCGCACTCGGTTGTCCGAATTCGGCTCGGGCGGTCGGCCAGGCGCTTGCCGCCAATCCAGTGCCGCTGCTGGTGCCCTGCCATCGGGTAGTGGGTGCCGGCGGGCTGCTGGGCGGTTTCACTGGCGGTCTGGCTTGGAAAGAGTTTCTGCTTGGGCGTGAAGGGTGGTCTTTCGCCGGAACTGGTCGTCGCCGGCGGTTGGCCGCTGCTTGTCCTGAGAGGGTGATTTGAACGAGGTCAGACGGCTGGTTGTCGGCCCGCTGGCGACGAACTGCTACGTGATTGATTCCGGTTCCGAACTGGCTGTGGTCGACCCGGGCGGGGATGCCGAACAGATCATCGCCGTCTGCAACGAACTGGGCGGCAAGGTCAGGTATGTAATCAACACCCACGGCCATATTGATCACGTGGCGGCTGACAAGGCAGTGCTGGAGGCGACCGGGGCCGAATTGTTGATTCACGCTGCCGACGAGGCAATGGTAACCCGGCCGGATGCAGTGATGGCCGGATTCTTCGGAATGAGTGTATCGCCGGTCCGTCCGGCGCGACTGCTGCAGGATGGCGAGAGGATCAGTGTCGGCGGGACACAGTTCGAGGTGGTACATACGCCCGGGCATACACCGGGCGGAATTTGTCTGGTTGGCGCCGGCGTTGCCTTCACCGGTGACACGCTGTTCATTGATTCGGTTGGACGGACTGATTTTCCGGGTGGCAGTGAGATGCAGTTGCGGGCTTCACTGCAGTTGCTGCGGTCACGGCTGACACGGGAGACAGTACTGTATCCGGGACACGGCGAGCCGGGCAGCTTTGCCCGGGCTCTGCTCGTCAACCCTTTTCTTGGAGCGGTGTGGTAGCTGTGCCCGGTTACCGGCCCGGCCGGCAGAGAGTCGATTGAGTTCGCAGGAGGAATGACAATGTCGAAGATCAGAGTCGGCATCATTGGCGTTGGCAACTGCGCCAGCAGTCTGGTGCAGGGTGTCCACTATTATCGTGATGCCAAGCCGGGTGAGCTCGTTCCCGGCATCATGCACGTCGTACTCGGCGGCTACCATATCCGGGATATTGAGTTTTCGGTCGCGATAGACATCGACAAACGCAAGGTCGGCAAGGATCTGGCGCAGGCGATCTACACCTATCCCAACAACACCTACCGCTTTGCCGATGTACCGCGGAGCGGCGTCAAGGTCGTCCGGGGAATGACGCACGACGGTCTGGGATACTATCTGTCGCAGATAATCGAAAAGGCGCCCGGCCCGACCGCGGATATTGTGCGAATCCTGAAAGATACCGGGACCGATGTCGTCGTAAATTACCTGCCGGTCGGTTCAGAGGAAGCGACCAAGTGGTATGTCGAGCAGGTGCTCAAGGCCGGCTGTGCATTCGTCAACTGCATCCCAGTGTTCATCGCATCGCAGAAGTATTGGCAGCGGCGATTCAAGGCTGCCGGGCTGCCGGTCATTGGCGACGACATCAAGTCCCAGGTCGGAGCGACGATACTGCATCGGGTACTCGTCTCGCTGTTCAATGACCGTGGCGTCAAGCTGCTGCGGACTTCACAGCTCAACGTCGGTGGCAACACCGACTTCCTGAACATGCTTGAACGAAGCCGGCTGCACTCGAAGAAGATTTCGAAGACCGGGGCAGTCACTTCGTTGTTGAAGTATGACATCGGCGCCGAAAACGTCTACATCGGGCCTTCCGACTATGTTGCCTGGCTGAAGGACCGAAAGTGGGCACACATCAGGCTGGAAGGGCAGACTTTCGGCGACGTGCCCCTGAATCTGGAGCTGAAGCTTGAAGTATGGGATTCGCCCAACTCGGCCGGCGTGGTGATTGATGCCATACGCTGTGCCAAGCTGGCTCTTGACCGCGGTTTGTCGGGAGCGATCGTTGAGCCATCAAGCTATTTCATGAAAACACCGCCGCGTCAGTTCCCCGACGAGGTCTGTCGCGACCGGACCGAGGCATTCATTCGGCGCTGCACCCGGACGAAGCGTTAGCATCTTGAATTCCTGGGGATAGCGAGGGTGCCGTTTCGGCATGGTCTGCTAATCAGCTTCGAAGGCGTCGAAGGGTCGGGCAAATCGACTCAGGCCCGGCTGCTCTACGACCGGCTGAAGGGGGCGGGTTACGATTGTCTGCTCTCGCGGGAGCCGGGCGGAACGCCGATCGGCGAGGCGGTAAGGACGATTCTGCTGGACCCGGCCAGCGCTGGAATGCATGCCCGCACCGAACTGTTTCTTTATCTGGCCAGCCGCTGCCAGCATGTTTACCAGCTCATTCTGCCGGCACTGGCGGCGGGCCGAATCGTGATAGTAGACCGTTTCTCCGATTCTTCGCTGGCCTATCAGGGAGCCGGGCGCGGTCTGGGGCTGCGGCCGGTGGCGCGGTTGAACAAGCTGGCCACGGCCGGGCGGCGTCCGGACCTGACCCTGGTTTTTGATGTACCGGTCGGCGTCGGGCGGGATCGCAAGTCAGCCGGAGTCCTTGACAGACTGGAAAGCGAACGGGTAGAATTTCATCAGCGGGTGCGAGATGCATACCTCCGCATTGCCCGGCGTGCCCCGGGCCGGGTCAAGGTGCTGGACGGCACAATGCGCCCGGAGGAGTTGTCGGTCAGGGTGTGGGAACTGGTTGAGAAGCTGCTGAAACTTAAGAGGCGAAGCATAGCCGGCGCAGGTACTACCTAGAAGACAATGAAAAAAACAAGAATTGCATTGGTAATGGCGGTTGCGATTGCTGCCCTCGCGGTCGGAGGGCTATTCGGCCGGCTGTGGGCTCAGCGTACCAGCAGCCTGATGCAGAATCTGCAATTGTTCAGCCGGGTTGTCGATCTGGTGATGACGAGCTACGTAGAGCGGGTTGATGCTGACAAGCTGATCCGGGCGGCAATCCGCGGCATGATGGAGTCACTTGACCCGCATACCGAGTTTCTTGACGAAAGCCACTACAAAGAGCTTCGGGTTCGTACCGAGGGACAGTTTGGTGGAATCGGCATTCACATTGGGCTGGTTGACGAAGTGCTGACGGTCATCGCTCCGATTGAAGGGACGCCGGCCGAGCGGATTGGTCTGCGCGGTGGCGACCGGATAATCGAGATTGACGGCAAATCCACCAAGGGCTTTACAACCGAGAATGCAGTCAAACTGCTGCGCGGTGAGCCGGGTACCCGGGTCAGTATTACCATCAGCCGACCGGGTGTGAACGACCAGCTGCCGTTTACGATTGTCCGTGAGGTCATCAGCATCAAGGCGGTGCCGCATGCGACGCTTGTTGCGCCCGATATCGGGTATGTCCGGCTGGCTGATTTCTCGCGTGTTGCCACGCGTGAACTCAGTCGGGCGATTGATTCCCTTTTTGGTGCCGGGGCCCAGAAGCTGATTCTTGACCTCCGGTCCAACGGTGGCGGGTTGCTGATGGAAGGCAAGGAGGTGTCGGATCTCTTTCTGCCGCCGGGCAAGGTGATTGTCCGAACAAAAGGCCGCACGCCGGACAGTGACCGTGAGTTTGTCTCCGACACTCCGGACCCGCTGGGTGAGTATCCGTTGATTGTGCTGGTTGACCGGGGCAGTGCCTCGGCAGCGGAAATCGTTGCCGGTGCTTTGCAGGACTGGGAACGTGCCCTGCTGCTGGGCGATACGACGTTCGGCAAGGGATCAGTTCAGACGATTCATCAGCTCGGCCCGATGGAGGCGGTCAAGATCACTACTGCCTACTGGTACACGCCCAGCGGACGCTGCATAAATCTTGACCGCGGCCGTGATGGCAGGGTGCGCACGCAGGACTCCGATGAGGAAGGGGAGACAGGGTTCGAAAGCGCAATAATCAGGGAGCCGGGCGACGAGGCAAAGACCGAATACCGGACCCTGGGCAGATTGCGCAGGCTGGTGCATGGCGGTGGGGCAATCGTCCCGGATGTCGTGCTGCAGTATGAACGGATCGCCGGACTCGGGCTGCGGTTGGCCCGCGATGTCTTTTTCGATTTCGCGGTCCAGTATACCCAGAAGAACAAGAATCTGTCTATGGACTTTGTTGCTGACGACTCGGTTCTGGCCCGTTTTGCCGACTTCTTGCGCAATGAGAAGGGGGTCGAGTTCACCCCGGCGTCCTTTGATTCTTCCCGCGAGTGGTTCGTTTCGCAGATTGAGCGCGAGGTTGCCGGCAAGCTGTACGGTATGCGCGGTGACTACGCGATGAGACTCAGGCACGATGTTCATGTTGCCCGTGCCGAGTCACTGCTGAGAAGGGTAACGACGACCGAACAGCTGCTCAGGCTGGCGAACTAGCCGGAGACCAGGGATTGCCCGAGCTGCCCGAAGTTGAGACGATGCGGCGCCGGCTGGCGTCGGATTTGACTGGGCGGCGGATAGAACGTGTTGTGATCCGGCGTCCGGACATCGTCGGTTATCCGGCACCCGTCCGGTTTCGGGCCGGTCTGGTGGGACGACAGGTCGTTGCTTTGGACCGGCGGGGCAAATACTTGCTGCTGGAACTTGACAGCGGCGACCGACTGATTCTTCACATGCGGCTCAGTGGTCATCTCGAGCTGATTGCCAAGTCTGAAAAACCGCGCTATGAACGTTTGCGACTGGAGCTGGACGATGGCCGGGCACTGGCGTTTGTCGAGCCCCGGGTGCTGGGCAAGGCCTATCTCGTGCGTTCCGATAGCTATCCACCGGTTCTGGCCGGGCTGATGGCAATGGGACCGGAGCCGGGTTCGGCAGGCTGGGGAGCAGATCATCTGGGGAAATGTCTGGCTGGCCGGCGGGCACCAGTCAAGAGTCTCTTGCTTGATCAGAAGGTCTGTTGCGGCGTCGGGAATATCTATTCTGACGAAGCGTTGTTCAGGGCGGGAATCCGCCCGCAGCGTCCGGCTGGCAAACTCACAAGCGGGGAGATCGTTCGGCTCGCCCGTTCGCTGAGCCGTGTGATTGCTGACGGTGTCAAGTGGTGCGGCACGACAATGCCTGACCAGCGTTATCTTCAGCCCGATGGCGGGACCGGTGAGTTTCAGAAGCGGCTGCGGGTCTTTGGTCGAGCCGGACAGCCCTGCGTTGTCTGTGGTACCACCATCCGGCGAGACCGGATTGGAAATCGGAGCACGCATTATTGCCCGAAGTGTCAGAAATGATTACTGACGACGAGCGGTGGTGAATTCGACATTCGGGCTGATCTGTCATGGTGGTGCCGGTGCCGTCGAGGACAAGGCACTGGCGGCAGAGAGTCTGCGGGCGGCGCTGGAAGAGGGCTACCGGTTGCTCAAAGCCAGTGCCAGCGCAGTCGAGGCAGTCGTTGCTGCGGTGCGCGTGATGGAGGATGCCGGGGTCTTTGCCTGCGGCACGGGAGCGGAACTGACCGGCGAGGGTTGGGTTGAAACCGACGCGGCATTGATGGCACAGGACGGCCGATTTGGAGCAGTCGGGGCGGTTGGTGCAGTCAAGAACCCGATACTGCTGGCGCAGGCAGTCTTCGCCGAAACAGACCATCTGCTGCTTTGCGGCACCGGGGCTGAGAGTTTTGCCCGTACGCTGGGGCTGGCGGTTCATCCCGGGCCGTCAGAGCGGGCGCGCCGTCGTTATGAACGGTTCTTACAGGAAGGTTCAGGTCTGTTGCCGAAGGCGAGCCGACGGCTGGGTATTACTGGCAGTAATGGCGCAGCGACTGAACCTGGTATCGGCGACTCTGCGGGTGCGGTGGCGATGGACCGGCACGGTGGCCTGGCAGTAGCGGTGTCGGGGAGCGGGGTTGTCGGCAGGATGGCTGGCCGGGTCGGTGGCGCAGCAATCATCGGTGGTGGTGTTTTTGCGGCGCCAAGTGGTGCGGCGTGCTTTTCCGGTAACAGTGAGGAAACTGTCCGTCGGCTGATGGCCAAGGACCTTGTTGACCGGATGGCGACGCTGCCGGCGTCGGTCGCCATGACGCTGGTAATGGCAGAAGCGCGGCGGCGCAAGGTTCTCTGCGGTGCGGTCGGGATGGATGCCAGGGGAGGCTTCTGCTACGGCCATACCGCACCCGAGATGGCATGGGGTTACAAGATTGCGGAGCGGATATTTCTTTTCACCGAGGAGAAAAAACGACCGACCTGAGTAGGACGCTGCCGCGTCTGGTGGCATTGCTGCTTCTGCTGCTTCTGGGGTCAGTCGCGTCGGCACAGTTCAGTTACTACGGGAAAAACAAAGTCCAGACCCGCGAGTACCGTTTTCAGAGCTACGAGACCGAACATTTTCGAGTGCTTTTCTATCCGGGCGGCGAGGCGATAGCCGAGTTCGCGGCCCGGTCTGCCGAAGAGTACTACCGTCAGCTTGCCAATGAACTTGGCTTCGATCTCGATACCAAGGTCCCGTTGCTGTTGTATCTTTCGCCCGGGCAGTTCGCCGAGACGAACGTCATACTCGACATAATTGAAGAAGGCGTCGGGGGATTTTCCGAGTTGCTGCGCAACCGGATTGTCGTGCCCTACAACGGCTCGTATCGCGACCTGCACCATGTTATCGGCCATGAACTGGCCCATATTTTCCAATTCCGCATGTTCTTCCGGTCGAGACTTGCCTCACTTTTGGGCGCGGTGGACCAGTTCAGCGTTCCGCTGTGGGTGCTTGAAGGTTTTGCCGAATACGCCTCCGGCTGGGTCACCGTGAATTCTGAACTGTTCATGCGTGATCTGGTCACAGCCGACCGGCTGGTACCGTTGCACAAGCTCAGCGATGACATGGGCTATCTGCTTTATCGGGAAGGCGAATCGTTTTTCTGGTATGTCGATATGCGCTATGGCCGACGCAAGGTTTTTGAGTTTCTGACCACGCTGGCAAGCAAGCGAAACCTAGGTGCGACGTTTCAGGCCGTCTTCGGTACTGGCGTCGAGCAGGTAAGCAACCAGTGGGAGCGCAGTCTGAAGAAACGCTACTGGTCGCAGGCAGCGCAGGCCGGGTTTATCGACGAACGAGCCGAAAAGCTGACCGATCATGTTCGTGACGGCTCGGTTTACAATACGGCGCCGGCCGTCTCACCGAGTGGCCTCCGACTGGCGTTCGTATCTGACCGGTCCGAGTATGCTGACATCTATGTAATGTCGACTCTGGACGGGTCGTCAGCCAGAAGGCTGGTTCGCGGCGGGCGTTCGGGCGGACTTGAGAACATGCCGCTTTTGCGTCCCGGCGTTGCCTGGTCGCCGGATGAGCAGGAACTTGCCTTCACCGCCACCGTTCGTGGTCGCGATTATGTCACGATTGTCGACGCCAACTCGGGGCGGGTCAGGCGCAAAATCGGGGGCGGTCTTGATGCAGTGTACACGCCCAGTTATGCCCCGAACGGCGAGTCACTGGCTTTTGTTGGTGTCAAGAACAGCTTCAGTGACATCTATGTTGTTCGCAGCCGTGGCGGCGAGCCGGTTCGACTCACCTACGATATCTATGAAGACCGCGATCCGGTTTTCTCAACCGGGGGCGATTTGGTTTTCTTTGTGTCGGACCGGCCCGACCCGGGTGAGAAGTGGGTCCCCGGCAGCTACGCGGTATGGTGTCGCACGGGCAACGGTCGGCTGGACCGGTTGACTTCGCGCTACGCTGAGGTATCCCGCCCGGCAGTCTTCGGTGACCTGCTGGTCTGGTCGCGGGCCGACTCGTTCAGCACCATCGAGGTCTTTTCGCTGGCTGAGCGGCGGGTTGTCCGCCGTGCCCGGCTGCTCGGAGCCGTGTCCAGTTTGAGCGTATCGCGGGATGGTGCAACGCTGGCGTTTTCCTTGTTCAACAATGTCGGCTGGGATATAGCGCTGATCCGCAGCCCGAACGAGGCTTTGCCAAGCGACACAGTGCCGATTGTCGCCGACGACAGCGGTCGGGAGTTTGTCAAGTCTGGACTTGATTTCAGTCGGGTTCGGCCGGTCCGGTTCTCGCTGTCGTTGGATTACGCTGTCGGAGCTGCCAGTTACAGCCCGGGCGCACCGGAGGGGCTGACCGGTACGCTCCAGCTTGCTTTCAGTGACCTGCTGGGCAATCACCGGTTTGAGATTTATACCGACCTCTATGGCGATGTAATTAACTCGAATTTCTACGTTGCCTACTGGTTGTTGCCTTGGCGCGTTGATTACGGTGTGGCCGCGTTTCAGTATCAGGAAGTTCCGTTCGTCAGCTACGACGTGGTGGGATTGCGCGAGTATATTGTCCGGGTCAACCGCGGTTTGAATGTGGCGGCTCAATATCCCTTCAACAAGTTCTTCCGTGCCGAGCTGGGCATCAGTGGCTACGTGAGCGATACGGTTTACGGCCGCCGGCAGCAGGGAGGTTGGGTCGAGCTTCCTGGCAGGGCATTCGTGTCATTTATGTCACCGGCGTTGGTGTTTGATAACACCTACTGGACGTCCACCGGCCCGGCGCGGGGAGTGCGGGCAAGGCTGAGTTCAGACCTGACGCTGCTTTCCGACCGTCACTTTGTTGAACTGGCGCTTGATGCGCGGAACTATCAGCGGCTCGGTCGGCGGTCGGTGCTGGCGACACGGCTGGCGGCGGTGAGTTCCTGGGGGCCCGATGGTGGCGAGGTCTATATCGGAGGTGAAAATGTGCGCGGCTACAATTGGGCGGAGTTCTACGAGCAGCGCGGACGCTCCGGTCTGCTGGGGTCGATGGAGCTGCGCTTTCCGTTTATCGACCGGGTCAAAATCGCATTTCCTCTGCCGCTTGAGTTTGGCGGTATTCGCGGGGTCGGGTTCCTTGACGGCGGGATCGTTCTGCGTGACAGCCTGAAGCTCTGGAACAGCCAGCAGGGCGGGTTTGATGCCCTCAAACTTGGAGTCGGCGCAGGGCTGAGGGTGCAGATTTCCTATTTTCTGTTGAAGCTGGACTGGGCAAAGCCGCTGTCGGTTACCGATGACAAAGGTTGGAAGTTCATTTTCGGTATCGGCACTGATTTCTAGGATTGTTTCAGCGCTGCCGATTTTGATTGCCGCCGGCTGTTTCAGCGGGGCCCGCTACAAAGTTATCCAAACCCCACCACCGGCGCCGGAAGTCATCTGGCGTGATTGCTGGAAGCGCCTAGGGGCGCAGCGGTCATTCCGTTTTGCCGTCAGCTACCAGGCCGGTCTGCCTCTGGATATCAAGGCACAATACTCAGGGCGATGGGCGGCGCCGGACCGCGAATACTGGAACGGTTCGCTCATCCAGGGTGGTGTCAGACGAGCGGTGCGGCTTGTCGCAATCGGTGAACGTCAGTATCAGTTCGATGGTGACAGCTGGCGGGTTGAAGTTCGTGGAGTCGAAAGCCGCATCGTTGAACAACTGCGGCAGGTTCTGCGCGACCCAAGCCCAGCGCTTGAAGAGCAGACGTCCCGGCTTGTCCGGTTTCGGTTCAGGCCGGAACTGCCGTTGCTTGACCCGGCGGGATTGAGGACTCTAACCGGAACTGCCGAGTTCGACGCCGCGACCGGGTTGCCACTGGCAGTTTCTGCCCGCGATGCAACCGGCAGTATTGAATGCAGTTTCCGTTTCTGGGGTTTCAATCAGCCACTCCGGGTAGATGTGCCGTTTGTGGCAGAACAGACCGCGGTCCTTGCAGCGAAGCGGTTTTTCTTCGACTGTTGTCGTTTGCGCCGGATTCTTCGCCAGCGGCTTGAGGCAATGGGCTGGGAGACCAGAATCAAAGCCAGCGGCAGACAGTTGATCGTGGAGAGTTCGGTCAGGAGCACGCGGAGCGTCGTTGAGCTGCTCAGCAGTCGTGGCTGGGTCGAGGTCTGGGCCTGTCGGGAGCCTGAACGGGCAGCTGAAAGGGAGGCGGCGGCCGTGGTCGGCTCGGATGCCAGCCGGCGGGTGATTCTCGAGCGGCGAATTGCGGCCAATCGTGCACTGGAAACGACGGTTCTGGAACCAGTGCCGGTTTCAACTGTGCTTCGGGTAATACTGCCGACCGACGGGCTGGTTGACGCCCAGATGGTTGCTCTGGTGCTGGATGGGGCAGTATTGGCTGTCACGCGTTCCGGTCCTGACGGGCGGGCCGATTTCGACGAAATCGGCTCCCGGGAAACAGTGCGGGCAATCGCGGCACTGGCTCAAACCGACCCGTTGCCGGTCAAGCTGGTTCTTCGCAGTCTGCACTGATGCACTGAGCCGACACCTCAATCAGTTTGACACTGGCGTCATGGGTTCTAGACTGATACAGTCGGTGTCGTTTTTGCCTTTCATTGTTCTCCTGCTGGCCGCTGGCCGTGCCGAAGCGGCGTCGTTGACAGCAGACCCGCAACTCCAACAGCCGATTACGGTTCTGCATTCGTCGTCTGACAGCCTGCGATTTGTCTATCGTCCCGGCCGGATGATCAGCGAATCGCTGGCTGACGGGTCGACAAGACTCAGCTTTGAAAATGCCGATAACGCCGCGCAGCCGGGAGAGTTTGACCTTCCGATGTACACCGTCCGGGTGGGACTGCCGCCGCATGCTTCTGCCCGTCTGGTTTGTCGGGCGACGGGGGTCAATCGCCTAGTCGGAATCACTCCGACGGTCGTGCCGCTGGTGCTGTATGAGGGCGGTTCCGTTCAAGCTGATTCGCCGTCGAAGCTGCAGCATGAACAATGGGCCAGTTTGGTCGATAGTGGCAGATTGCGCGGAGTTGATTTCGTGACCGTTGTGCTGCACCCCGTCCGGTTTTGTCCCACAGGTGACCTCGAAACGGCGAGCCGGCTTGACGTCACTGTGCAGTTCGTCGGCAAGACCGCCGCTGGTGGCGCAGACGAACCTTTAGTTGCGCGCAGCCTGTTGAATGGTGAGTTGGCCCGGGCCTGGTCGATCGATTCCGTTCGTCAGTCAGCTGGTTGGACCTTCTGGGAACGAGGCTCAGGCTGGCTGAAGGTTTCGTTTGAATCCACCGGGATTTATGTCCTGACCCGGGAGGAACTTGCCCGTGCCGGTGTCCCGGTCCTTGGTGTTGATCCGCGTACCTTTGCGCTTTATGGCAATGCCGAGCATCGGCCCAACGAACCCGAGGCCGATACGCTGACAGAAATTCCGATTGTCGTCACTGGTGAATCCGACGGCAGTTTCGACCGCGAGGACCGGATAATCTTCTATGCCCGGGGTGCTGACTACTGGCGTGCGAACTGCAGCAGTTATGTCAAGAATCTCTACACGACGAGTGCTCGGGTCTGGCTGACCTGGGGTGGCCGACCTGGCCGGCGGATGAAGACCGGGCTGGCACCTGACACCGCCGGTGCCCGAGTTATCCGCGAGGCGCCCTGGGTTGTGCATCGGGAACGCGACTACGACTGTCCGGCGCGGTCCGGCCTGCTGTGGATCTGGTCGTTCCTTTACAAACCACCGGGGCGTCCCGAGGCGGTTTTCGAAACTGAGCTTGCACTGCCCGATCCAATAGTAATCGAGCGTATCAGTGGCCGGCTGCTTTCCGGCACGAGCGGCAACCAGCTCAGTATCAGGCTCAACGGGCGGGTTGTCGCGAGTCGTGAATTTGGCATCAGTCCACCGTCGGCGCCATATGACTTC
>CBFGJX010000023.1:0-18465 GCA_965649225.1 Caldifarciminota bacterium | reverse complement strand
TCGACAGTTTGCTGGTTACTTCTGACAGTCGGAACATTCTTGCTTTGGGATTGGGCGGAGACGGTGCCAAGGGAGTTTATGTTGACTATTTCGACGTGAAGTATCGTCGAAGACTGCGGCTGAAGCACAGTCGGGTTGAATTCCTGCAGCCGGATACCGGGTGGTTTGTCTTTCGAATCGCTGACGCCCAGCCGGACTGTTGGTTGTTTGAAGTCACGGAACCGTTTGATCCAAAACTCGTCTCGGATTTGCGTTTTGACGGCAGCGACCTGGTTTTCTGTTGGCGAGTGCCGCGACCGGCTCAGTTTGCCGGTTGCACCGATGCTGGTCTGAAAAGGGTGTCTGCGATTGAGCTGCGGCGTCCGGGTCGGCTGAGGCAATCGGTCGGTAATGTCGATTACTGGATTGTCGCGCCGGCAGAGTTTGCTGCGGCGGCAGAAAGACTGGCCGAGTATCGTACCGGACGAATTCCAGGCAGCCCGGGTGGCCGGGCAGCGGTCGCGTTGCTGGAAGAAGTTTACGATGAGTACGCGTTCGGTATGGCCGAGCCGATTGCAGTCAAGCGGTTTCTTGCCGACAAGCGCCCCGGTTATGCCCTGCTCGTCGGTGATGCAACCTGCGATTATCGCGGGCTGCTGGCGGGTGTGCGGCTGCCGGGAGTGCCTGCCTATGAAGTTGGTTACGGCCTGGATCCGGAGACCTATGACCGGTCAGCGCTTGCGCTGGATGCCTGGTATGCCGACTTTGAAGGCGAGGGGGGCAGCCCGGATGTGATTCTGGGGCGAGTAACGGCGCGTTCCGGAGTGGAGTTGCGGCGGTTCGTCGACAAGCTGATCAGCTATGAAAACGAACCGGTCGGGCGCTGGGCCGACCGCTATCTGCTGGTCGCTGACGATGAGTTTCTTGGCATCGATGACCCGGCGGACCAGCGAACCTGGGACCCGTTGCGTTTTCTCCACATCGGTTCCTGCGAGTATCTTGCCGCACTGGCGGGGGAGCGGCTGCAGCCGATCAAAGTCTATCTTACCGAATACCCGTTCGCCGGTGTCAAGAACAAGCCGGGTGCCCAGGCAGCTTTGCTGCGTGAACTTGAGACTGGTTCGCTGGTAATGGTGTTTGTCGGCCACGGTTCGGGATTTGACCTGACGCACGAAAAGGTTCTGACGGTTGCCAACATACCGGCGCTGGCGAATGCCGGCCGTACTCCGTTTTGCTACTTTGGCTCCTGTTCGGTTGGCCGTTTCGACGATACCCAGTCCGAGTGCATCGCTGAGGAGCTGGTCAGAATCCCGGCCGGGGCGATTGCTGCGGTCGGCGCGACGAAGGCGACAACTTCGGGCAGTAATCAGGTTTTTGCCCGCAATCTGCTTTCGCCGCTGTTCGCTCAGACCGAGTCCACGCTCGGAGCGGCTTTCTTTCGGGCCTGGCCGACGGATCGGATTTACCATTTCTTCGGCGACCCCGCCACGAGGCTGCGCCTGTCCTCGCGGACTGACGAGGGTTTGGTGATGGCGCCCGAAACCCTGCGGCCCGCGCAGCCTTTCCGGGTGCGGGGCGCTGTTACCGAGGGCTATGACCGACACGAATGGACACTGTACGGGCCTCAGCTCAAGCGGACTTACCGTTCTTTTCTTGGCGAGACTGATTACCTGTTGCCGGGGGCTGAGTTCTGTTACGGCAGTGGTCGTGTCCGGGAAGGTGAGATGCTGGTTGAGGGGCGATTCCAGAGTGGAGTTCCCCTCGACACGGTCTTTGTCGCTAATGGCTGGTACGCGCCGTTGCCGGTGTCGGTCCGTTTGCGCGCATTGCTTTCCGACAATCAGACTTCGCTGTGTTTGATGCTCGATTCGCTTGCGTTCGTCCGCGAACCGGCGCCGTGTGACGACAGCAGCGGTCCGATTACCGAGTTTCGGCTCGGCGACCGCCCCCTTGGCGACTGGCAACTGGTGCCGGCAGAATTCCAACTGGGGCTCAGACTGGCCGACAGCTCCGGCATCGCGGTTGCCAGCTACCCCGGTGTCGCACCGGAGTTCTGGGTCAATAACCGCCGGTCAGCGCTTGATCTGTCACGGCTGATCGTCTTCGACGAAGGTACGACAAAGCGGGCAGCCCTGACAGTGCCGGTTCATTTGACCGGTCCGGTTGATTCGATTTTTGTCGCATCTTCTGACAACTGTGCCAATCGCACTGTTGCCGTCCTGCGTCTTCGTACCGATCAGACGACCGTACTGCGGGTCGAGTCACTGCTGGTCTGGCCCAATCCTGTGGCCGGTCCGGCGGTGTTCACGTTCAGTCTGTCCCGTGCCGCGACCGTCCGGGTCCGGATATACACCCTTGCCGGCCGGCTGGTGCGTGATCTCGGTACCCGGCTGTTCGATGCCGGCTATGGCGAGTTCTGGTGGGACGGGCGCGACAGCCAAGGACTTTTGCCCGCGAACGGCGTCTATATTTATGCTGTCACCGCTGAGGTTTGCGAACCGGGTGACCGGCGGCAGCGGCTGACTGTGCGCGACCGGTTGCTTGTCCACCGCTAGCTGGTTGCTTGACCGGTAGAGAGGGTGGTCTATAATGTTTTTGCAGTTGAAAAGGAGACCTGTAATGAATCGAAAAAGAATCTGGCTGGCTCTGATTGCGGGATTTGGCACGGCTTTGGCCAGCCAGAACCCCGGTGCGGTTTTTCTCATGATCTGGCCCGGGGCCCGACCGACCGCGATGGCGGGTGCCTTTACGTCAATTGCCGATGACGCTTCGGCAATGTACTACAATCCCGGTGGGCTGGGATTTCTTGAAGGCACTCACATTACCGTGCAACATGCCAACTGGCTGCCCGGATTGTACGAGGGGATGTACTACGAGAATCTCGGCGTCACCCACCGGATTCAATCCAGCGGAACGATCGGGTTCAACGCGATCTACCTTACCACCGGTGAGACCGAGGTGGTCAATGAACGGGGTGAGTTTCTCGGTCGCTATACAACGTTTGACCTCACGCCCGGCTTTTACTACGGCTATCCGATTCTGCCCAAAGTCGGAGTAGGCATCGGGGCCAAACTGATTTACTCTTTTCTGGTCCCTGACTGGGTCTGGAAAGTGATGCCCGAGCTTGGTATTGAGCAGGGCGGAACCGGTTTGACATGGGCGGTTGACGCGGGAGTACTGTACAAGCCCTTCAGCTTTCTCAATTTTGGCGCGGCGATTGCCAATATTGGACCAAACATCTCCTACACCTCGTCCGGGGAGTCCGATCCACTGCCCCGGATGCTGCGGCTCGGGTTCACCTACTACCCGGTGCAGTCAGGCATCGTCAAGGTTGGTATCACGCCCGAAATCACCAAGATACTGGTGGGCATGTTCTATGACCCGGAGGGAGAGAAGAGTTTCTCCCGGATGTTGCGGGAAGAACTGCGCGGGACGTGGAAAAGTCTGGGAATCGAAGCCGGGTTCGCCAACCTGGTCTTTGCCCGGGTCGGTTATTTCGAGGACCTCGATGGTCAGCGGGGCGGAATTACCCTGGAAAAGGACGGGACTTCCCGACACTACGGCTTGGGCGACCTGCTGACCCGACGCAATCTGGGTGACTTTCGAACCATCGGCCTGACCTTTGGCGGTGGCCTGGAATATGCCCGGTTCAAGTTCGACATCAGCGTCGACCAGATGATTTACGATTTTCCGACCTCGAACTACAAGTTTTCTCTGTCGTACCGGTTCTAGCGTCAGCGATTCCACCATTGCCAGTTGGTATATCAGGCGGCATTCCTTTGCTGAGCCCGGGCAGCGGGTGATTGGTTGATGGCGAGTCTCGCGGTTGTCGGCCTGCAGTGGGGAGACGAGGGCAAGGGCAAGGTTGTTGATTACCTTTCGGAAAGCGCCGACGTCGTTGTGCGCTATCAGGGCGGGCCTAACGCCGGGCATACGGTCTGCTTTGGTGACCGGCGTCTGACACTCCATCAGGTTCCGTCCGGGATGATTCATCCTCAGACATTGAACATCATCGGCCCGGGCTGTGTTGTTGATCCCGGTGCGGTCAGCCGTGACTTGAAGTCACTGCGCCGTGTTGGAGTCCGAACCGGCCGGCGGCTGATTGTTGACCGCCGGGCACATCTGATCATGCCCTACCACCGGGAACTCGACCGGCGCCGCGACGAACAGGGCGGTCGACAGCGCATCGGCACAACCGGACAGGGAATCGGGCCGGCTTATGTCGACAAGGTTGCCCGGGTCGGGATTCGCGCAGTTGACCTGCTTGATGAGGAGAAGTTCAAGGAGAAGTTCCGCCGCAACGCCAGCGCGGCAAATTTCCTGCTGATGGAGCTCCATGACAGCGAGCCCCTGCCCTTGAAGGAAACGATGCGCGCGGCACTGGAGAATGCGCGTTTTCTGACCGGAATGATCGGCGACGGCAGCGCCCGGCTCGAAAGTGCTCTGCGCTCTGGTGCGAGGGTGCTTTTTGAGGGAGCGCAGGGGACTTTCCTTGACCTCGACATGGGCACGTATCCCTATGTAACTTCTTCATCCAGCAGTGCAGCCGGCGTGCCAGCCGGTGCCGGCATCAGTCCGTTGTGGCTGGATCAGGTCGTTGGGGTGAGCAAGGCCTACACCACCCGGGTCGGCGAGGGGCCTTTTCCGACCGAAATGGCACCGGCTGACGCCGAGCATCTGAGGACTCTGGGGGCTGAATTTGGTGCAACGACCGGTCGGCCGCGTCGCTGTGGGTGGTTCGACGCACCGCTGGTGCGTGCGGCCGTGCGCTACAACGGTTGCCGGTCATTGGCAATCACCAAGCTGGACATCCTGGATTCAATGCCCGAAATCAAGGTCTGTACCGGTTATCGTGTTGACGGCGGTCATTTGCCGGAGTTTGATTCGACTCGTGCCGGCGAACTGGTTCCGGTGTATGAAACCATGCCCGGCTGGCTTGCTCCGACTGGCAATTGTCGCGCCTGGCGTGAGCTTCCCCTGCAGGCAAGGCGTTATCTTGACCGCCTGGCCGAGCTGGTCGAGTGCCAGGTTGGTCTGGTTTCGGTCGGCATGGACCGTGCGCAGACAATCGTTCTTGACCGGAGACTGGCGAAGTGGCTGAAATAAAAGTCCTGCAGAACGTTCTGGCCAGTAACGACGCGACGGCACAACGGCTGCTGACTGAGCTCGACCGTTACGGGGTTCTGGGCATCAACATCATGGCCGGTCCCGGTGCAGGCAAAACTGCGCTGGTGGAACGGACAGTGGAAGCACTGGCCGGCAGGTACCGGATTCATGTCATCGAGGGCGACCTGTATGGCGATGTTGACGCCCGGCGGGTGGCTGCCCGGGGAGCCGGTTGCACCCAGATTAACACCGAGGGAGGTTGTCACCTCGACAGCATGATGATGACCGCGGTCTGGCCAGGTCTGCCGCTGAATGGTCTCGACCTGCTGATTATCGAGAATGTCGGCAATCTGGTCTGCCCGGCCGAGTTCCGGATGCCGACCCATTACAGTGTCACGGTTGTGTCCACCGCTGAGGGTTCGGACAAGGTTGCCAAGTACCCGGTGGCGTTTGCTCGCTCCGATGTTATTGTCGTCAACAAGATTGACCTGCTGCCTTATGTTGATTTTGACCTGGCCGAACTGCGGCAGGCGATTGCCAGACTGAAGCCCGGGTTGCCGGTACTGGAGTTGTCAGCCAAAACCGGTGCCGGGCTCGAATCCTGGTTCGGCTGGCTTGAAGCCCGGCTGGGTGAACGCCGTGGCCGCCAGGGTGTTTAGTCCCGTTCTGCGACTGGTCGTGAACGGTCGGTGAGGAGGAATCCTGAAAGACAGTTGTCGAATTGGTTCTGTCGGCGCAGTTGATGGCGAGCGGCTGCTGGTTGAGCTGGAGGTCAATCCGGCAGAGCCGCTGGATGGCGGTTATTATGCCGGACAGCCTGGTTCACACGTCAAGGTGCCGGTGGCTGGCTGCGAGGTCGTCGGTATCGTCACGAGCGCAGCTGCAGGCGGGCCGCGTCCGGATGGTCGAAACCGTACAAATCGTGACGCCGGCGGCTCTCGGTCAGTTACTGCCGATGTGCTGATGGTTGGTACGATGCAGGCGGGCCGATTCACGCCCGGCATTGCAGTTTATCCGGTTGTGGGTCAGCCGGTGTTGATGCTGCAGCCGGATGAGCTGGGCAGCATCTATCTGACTTTTCAGGCTGGGGGTTACTCGTTTGGCCGGCCGGTGCTTTCGCCACAACAGCGGGCCTATGTTCAGCTGGACCGGTTGTTCGGTCAGCATCTGGCTGTACTCGGCACAACCGGGTGCGGGAAATCGTGTACTGTCGCCAGCATGCTGCAGCAGGTTATCCGCCGGTTTTCCGAGACCCACATAATCGTTCTGGATTTGCACGGCGAGTACGCCAGTGCGTTTGGCGATGAGGCGCTGGTGGTTGAAGCGGACAAGGTCGAGTTGCCCTACTGGTTGCTGTCGTTTGACGAGTTTGTTGACCTCACCGTTGACCCTTCCGAGCCAACGGCCAGAAACCAGGTGACCGTGCTGCGCGATGCGATTGTCCGGGCCCGGCAGAACACCGTGATTTCAGAGAAGCTGGACCCGACGATGCAGGTAACGGTCGATTCGCCGGTCTATTACAGCCTCGACGAGATGATTGCCCAGCTGCGCAACTGGAATATCCAGATGATCTACGATAACAACGGCCAGCTGGTTCAGGGGCCGCTGTACGGAACATTCGACCGGTTTCTCATTCGTTTCGATACCCGACTGGTTGACCCGCGCTACCGGTTCATGTTTCGGCCATCAGTTTATTCGGACAACGCCGCCCTGCCCCAGCTGCTGCGGGACCTTTTGTCGATCGATACCGGCAAACGTTTGACGATTATTGACCTGTCGGGCATTCCGACCGAGACAGTCGGGATCGTGGTTGCGGTCGTATCCCGGATTGCATTCGAGTTCAACCTCTGGAATCCGGAGCACGATCGTTTCCCGATTCTGATGGTCTACGAGGAAGCCCACAGCTATGTCCCCAACAGCGACCTGCCCAGTTATCGTTCCGCCCGCAGCGCGGTCGAACGGATAATGAAGGAGGGCCGGAAGTACGGTGTCGGCGCGGTTGTTGTTTCGCAGCGACCGAAAGAGCTATCGGAGACGGTTCTGGCCCAGTGCAACAACTTCTTTGTGATGCGTCTGGTGAATCCGGAAGACCAGGATTATGTCCGAAGGCTGGTGCCGGAGGCATCGGCCGGTCTGCTGTCGATGCTGCCGTCACTGCGAGTGGGCGAAGGCCTGCTGCTGGGTGACTCCGTGATTATGCCCACGCGGCTGATGGTTGACCTGCCCGAACCGAGGCCCAGCTCCGATGATATCCAGTACGCCCGCTGGTGGACCAGTGGCGTCAAGGACCTGGATGTCGAACGCGTGATCAAGCGCTGGCGCGGGCGCCGGCGCGACTGGTAATCGGTTTCGCCGACTGCCGCCGGCGCCGGTCAGCCGGCAGCTATTCCTTCAGGCCGCTGCGTGCCTGGGACTGTACGATCTGGCGCTGGGCGGCGAGAAACAGAAAAACCAGCGGCAGAATTGCCAGTGTCGAGGCGGCCATCAGCAGGGTGTAGTTGGTGCTTTGCTCGCGCGAAAAATAGGCGAGTCCGACCTGCAACGGGCGGATACGGTCGCTGTTGGTGACAATCAGCGGCCAGAAGAATGAGTTCCACGAGGCAATGACGTTGAAGACGGTGATGGTCACGAGCGGTGCCCGGCAGAGGGGCAGGACGATGTTCCAGAGAATCCGGAGCTGAGAACAGCCGTCGATTCGAGCCGCGTCGAAAATGTCGCGCGGCAGCTGCCGGATGTGCTGGCGCAGCAGGAATATCGCAAAGATATTGACTGCCCACGGTACGATCATCGCGGCAAAGGTGTCGATCCAGCGCAGCCGGAAGAGTATCGTGTAGGAGGGGACGAGATAGACCGGCAGCGGAATCATCATCAGCGCCAGAAAGCCCATGAAGATTATCTCCCGGCCGGGAAAGTTCAGCCGGGCAAAGGCGTAGGCGGCCAGGACTCCAGTGGCCAGCACTCCCAGCAGACTGAGTGCAGTGACGATGACGGTGTTGGTCAGGTAGCGCCAGAGCGGTATCTGGCGGAAGACCTCAACATAGTTCTGCAGTTGCGGCCGGGCCGGCAGCCAGGTTGGCGGGAATGCCAGTGCCTCAAGCGGGGTCTTGAGCGAAGTCGAGACCATCCAGAAAAACGGCAGCACCATGGCAATGCCGCCAGCCAGCAGCAGAATATGAACAGGCAGATTCCGCATCCGCAGCCTAGCCATACTGGACCTTTCTTTCCAGTACGACCCGTTGCAGTATTGTCAGGCCGAGGATGATGAGGAAGGCAAAAAAGGCGATGGCTGCGCCGTATCCCAGTCGCCAGAGTTCGAAGGCGTTTTCGTAGAAGTAGTACATCACCACCTTGGTGGTGGAGAGGGGCCCGCCCGGCGGCGGGCCGGTCATGATCCAGACCTGAGCAAAGGTTTCGAAGGCACTGATTGAGCTCATTATCAGAACGTAATAGGTGGTGGGAGAAATCAACGGCCAGGTGATGTGGCGGAAGGTGGTCCAGCGGCCGGCGCCATCGATCCGTGCCGCTTCATAATAGCTTCTGGGGATGTTCTGCAGGCCGGCCAGAAAAATGACCGTGTTGTAGCCGACCGCTTTCCAGACTCCCATCATCACCAGTGATAACAGGGCAATCGATGGTCCGCGCAGCAGCGGCGGCAGATTCGTGCCCGGAGCGAAAAGCAGCTGGAACAGTCCCCGGGGGTCCTGCAACCAGCGGATGCCATTGATACCAACCAGCGACAAGAGGTAATTCAAGAGTCCGCGGTCGGGGTGAAGAATCCAGCGCCAGACCACCGATACCGCGACAATCGATGTGACCACCGGCAGGTAGTAAATCGTCCGATAGAGGCCAAGCCCTCGGATCTGCTGGTTCAGCAGTACGGCGACGAGCAGCGAGATAAACAGAACCAGCGGTACCTCGAAAATGATGTACCAGCCGGTGGTGGCGAGTGACTGCCAGAACACCGGGTCGCGGAGAACGGCAAGGTAGTTGCCGAGACCGACAAAGGCACGGGCGCCGGCCATTCCCCAGTCGTACAGACTCATCCGGACCGAGAGCAGAATTGGCAGGACCCGGAAAACCCCAAGGATGATGACCGCCGGCAGCAGGAAGAGGATTGCGGTCAGCGCTTCGCGGTGCCGGTACTTCATCGTCGTGCCAGCCGAGTATAAGACTGCGGCGGGTTCAGTCAAACCCGGTGGCGGGCCGGATTGACGCCGACAGGATATTGAGCGTCGGATTGACAGATTTTGTTGAGCTGTTAGCATTGCCCCGATCAGGACGACAACTGCCAAGATTACTGGGCGCATCGCCAGCCGAGCTGGCTTGACCGCGATTGTTGCGGCCGGTTTCTGCTCTGCTGTTGTCCGGGCTGGCTCTCTGCCGGGTGTGGCGGGCGGCAAGGCCTTTCTGACCCGGGCGGAGTTTTTTCTGCTCAACCATCATGCCGGGGCGGGTTTTCTGGACTCCTGCGGTATCTGTCTCGACAGTGCTGCTCGTTTGGACAGAAGTTCACGGCAGTATCTGGAACTCAAGGCTCGATACTGTCTGTTGCGTGGTGACGAGGAGAAGACCCGGTCAGCCAAGCTGTTCTGGTATCGCCAGGCCGAGGGCGCCGCGCGCGAGTTGATTGCCCTGGACCCGAACAGTGCGCCAGGCCGGCTGTGGTATGGCACGGTACAGGTGCGCTATTGCCAGGTGCAGGGTATAGCGGCGTCGGTGGCGGCGGTGCCGGAAATCCGACGCTGTTTCGAGAACGCGGTCCGGTTTGATTCCGGTTACGCGCTCGGCTGGTATGCGCTGGGCCGGTTCTACCAGGAAATGCCGGCCTATCTCGGTGGCAATCTGGTTCGTGCCGAATCGTGCTATGTCCGCGGCCTGCGTTGCGACCCGCACCTGACCCTGCTGCGTGCCAGCTATGCTCAGCTGCTGGCCGATACGCGGCGCAAGGGCATGGCCCTTGCGCAGGCGCGGCAGGTACTTGCCGAAGAGGCACCGTCCAATCCGGCCGAGTACTATCTCTACGACCTTCCCAGAACCCGGGCACTGATTGAGGCAGTTACCGGGCGACGGAAGCGGCGATAGCCGCTGACGGACTTGTGGGTACTGCCGGCGCATCCACAGCCGGGGAGGCGGCTCCGGGAGGGTTGGTAAAATCGGATTTTTGAGAAACGCAAGAACAACTGTTGCCATAACATATTGCCTGTTTGTTTGTTGGGACTTGAACCCGGATTCTGTCCCAGTATTGGCATGGTTTCGGGTGTCGCCGAAACGGGCTGAAGTGGCTCAGGCAGTTGGTTTCGTGTTCCGGTCCGGCGCCGTGAAAATGGCGGTCCGCCGCTGACCGGCCACCTGGTCGTCTTTAGCGAATATTCTGGCCACTGCCTGCGCAGCGGCAGCCTCAACAGCTGCCGCTGCGTAACGTGACTACGAAGAGGTCTTTGCCCTGCGTCAGGGCGCTATTACGACTCGAACCGGCGTCAGCCTCGTTCCGGTAAGGTGGTAAACGCCTCCGGGAATGCCAGTGACGTCAAGTTGGCAGTCAGTTGTGCCTGCCGAAAGACGCCATGTTCTGACGGGACGACCGGCGTTGTCATAGAGCTCAATTTCGACCTGCCGTGCCAGTGGACAGGGGAAAATCAGCCGTACACGGTTGCGCGTCACTGTCGGAATGGTTACTGGCCGCTGGTCGTTTCGCTTCAGCGGCAGGTATGGCGCGGTGATTCCCTGGGGCGAAAAGTCAAGCAGAGTTACCCAGTCCGGACCGGGCATGGCAACCGCGGCGGTTCTGGTTCTGGTGCAGTAGTCGAATGTTTTCGGTCCGGCCGGGAGTGGCACGGCGGTGCCTTGACGGTGAAGGTGGCCGGACGCACTGCTGGTGCCGGTGGTCAGCACGACCGGCTCGCCGGTTTCGTCGAAGAGCACCTGATTGAGCGAGCCGTACGATGTGTAGTAGCGGGTGCTGACGGTGCGGCCCGAGTCAGCCCTGACGATCGTCACGGTCTTGCCGGAGAGGTTGCCGATGCCAAACCGGTCGAACAGCGGGTCATAGGCCACGCTGGCCGGGCCTTGTCCGCAGGCGAAAGTACCGATGACTGACGAGTTGGCACCGTCAATGTACATCAACGTGAAGTTGTTGCTTGAATAGTTGGAGACGACCGCGCGGGTACCCGAGGCGTCAAAGGCAATGCGCAGTGGGAAGTCGCCCACGTTCAATGTGGCGACGACCGCGTAGGTGTGCGCGTCGATGACTCGAACCACGTCCTCGAAAGATACGGCGACAAGAATCCAGCGGCCATCGGGCGAGCAGGCTACGCCCGAGGCGATACCCTGCCCGGCCCAGACAACGCCAATCTCGCCGCAGGGTACGGCAGTAACAAGCCGGCTGGCAGTGCCGTCGAGCCGAACAACGCCGACAGTGTTGCCGGAGATGTTGCCGACGTAGGCAAAGGAGTCGGTTGGAGCGAGGGCGAGTGACCACGGGCCACCCGGGCATTGAACGGTAGCGGCGGTCGTGCCGGTCAGCAGGTCAATGACCGAGACGGTGTTGCCGACATTGGCCACCACACCCCAGCGCGAGTCGGAAGTGATGGCGACTTCCTGCGGCCGGTCAGCACAGGGAATGATGGTGTCAAGCGTGCCGGCCGCAACATCAATGATGCTGAGATTGTCGGACAGTACGTTGCTGACCAGGGCCTTGGAGCCGTCGGGTGCGATAGCGAGCCGGTGCGGGCAGTCGCCTTCCGGGTCCTTGCCGGCGTTGGTCGTGCCGCGGTACATTGACGGGCCGGGCGAGGTGTAGTCGTAGAAGTAGATGCCTTCGTGCCGGTGCGGGTCATAGCCGATGGCACGGTTGCCGACCGGTGAAACCACTCCGATTGACTGAGCATTGCCAATGGCCTGGCCGAGTACAGTCTCGGTTGCGAAGTCAACCACCGACCAATTGTACTGGCCGCTGATTGCCCGGGTGTAGTCGGGCGAGACGCCGATCCAGAAGGCGGTGTAGGTGCTGGAAAAGGTGATGTAGTTGCCGGTGTTGAAGCGGACGAGCGCGCTCTGGTTGCCGCTGACTCCGAGATAGCACTTGGAACCGTCCCAGTTCATCGCCGATTCGAATGTCATCAGTGTCAGACCGGTCAGGGTTACGGACGCATCAACTGTCCGCGTGGCGATATCAATCCGGCGGGCGATGCAGCCGGAGGCGGATTCGGCCACGACCAGTGCCTTGCGTCCGTCGCCGGAGAGCTCGACGAACCGGCACTTGCCCACTCCGGTCAGGGTGTCTTCCCAGGCGCCGGTGGCGGTATTGATGAAGAACAGCGTGTCGGCGTAATTCGGCACGATGATGTGACCGCCATCGGGGGTGACGGCGAACTTCGAGAACGTGAACGCATAGCGACTGTTCTCCGAGTTCCAGGAGTATGTGGACAGAAAGACCGGGAAGTTCGGGATGGTGCGCAGGCGCGAAAGTGATTGCAGGTCATACACCTCGCAGGTGTTGGAAATGTCGCAGGCGACATAGGCATAGCGGCCATCGGGTGAGGTCACGACGACCCAGGGCTGGCCGCCCGAAGGCAGGCGCGCCGCCACCGAGTAGTCGCGGACGCGGATGATGACAACACTGTCCGAGAAGCCGAGTGTGACGATGGCAAAGCTGTCGGTGAGGGCGATACCGCCGGGGTAGTCGCCGACCGTGAAGGTGGTTTCCTGGCGCATCGTGGCCCAGTCAAACACGGTGATGTTGTCGGTGAGACGGTTGGTGAGCCAGACCTGCGAACCGTCGCGGGTGAAGGCACTGAACCCGAGGTAATCGCCCTCAGGCGCGCGGCCGGGGTCAACATCGGTCTGCTGGTAGTTGGCAACGGCAGGCAGCAGGTCGGTGAGCAGTCGGCCGACCGCGTCGGTGCGGTTGATTGGCGGCGGTTGGACAGTAGTGCTGACCGCGGGCGGAATCGCCTGGCCGAAGGCCAGCGTAAACAGAGCGAACAAAGCGAGGTGTTTCAAATTATGCTCCTATTTTGTGAGGATTACTCGGACTGAGACCGGGCCATCTGGCGCTGTTGTGCGGCAGACGTAGGTGCCGGGCGTAACCCTTTGGCCGTTATCGTCGCAGCCGTCCCAGACCACCCGACCGGTCGAACCAGAGCATGGTCTGATGGTGCGGACAAGGCGGCCGGTGACGTCAACGATTGAGAGTGGTGCAGTGGTCGTTTGATCCGAAATCAAATAGACCGAGGTGCGGAACGGATTCGGCCAGGCCGACAGCCGTGGCGTCAGCCTGCGGTCAGGCTGGCCGGTAATCCCGACCGGGCCCTGATAAGCCCGGAGCAGCGTGCCCGGTCCGGCAACGACCATGACATTGCTGCGGACCAGTGCCGGGCCGCTGTAGTAGCCGTAGCTGATTGGGTCGTACCAGAGGGTGTCAAGGTCCGGCGTCAGCGCCCAGACGCCGCCGGCGCCGCTGGAGGTACTGACCATTGCAAAAACGCAGCCATTTTCGTCAACGGTGATGCGCGGGGTGATGTCGGCAGCGGCAAGGGGCGGCGACGAGTCCAGCAGCGCGCCGGTGCGGCCGTCGAGCCGCAGCAGCCGGTTGCCTCTGGGCAGGTACAGGTTGGTGTCCGGACCGATGCCGTAGTTCTGCCATGTTGAGCCGCCGTAGCCGGGCGCGGTCCAAAGCACGGCAAAGCCGGTGTCGGTCAGTTGCCAGCAGTAGAACAGGCCGCCGTCGCGCTGGCCATATACTCGTCGGCCCGGGCCAACGACAAAGGGCAGTTCCTGGTCGCCGTCGCCCGGCAGTTCGGGTGTACGAAAGAGCGTGCGGCCGGTGTTGGCCGAAATCGCGATGAGATACTTGGGCCGGTTGATGCCCAGACCTTCCCAAGCAAAGACGATCGTGTCGGTCATTCCAATCCATTCGGCGCCGGTATTTGGAATCGGCCGTGGATTGGTCCAGACCGTGTCGCCGGTCAGGTGGTTGAGCCGGGCAATGCCACGCTCGGCGCAGGGTGTGATGGGGTCGCCGTTCTCGGCGAAGACCGCACACCAGACAATACCCAGCGGCGCGGTCCAGCGTGACTGCCACAGCAGTTCGCCAGTGGCAATGTCGCTGCAGAAAATCGTGTCGTGGCCGGTTTCCCGGAAGTTGCGCGAATACAGCCGGCCGTGGCTTACGCCCATCGGGATGAACTTGCCGCTGGGCCGGTAAAGGCGAGTCCAGACCGTATCGCCGGTCCAGAGGTCGTGGCAGACCAGGGTGGCGGACATCGGCGAGAAACTGTAGCGCGTCGTGACGACATAATCGTCCCAGATGAAGACCTGCATTCCGAGATTGGAGGACAGGGTCTGGGCTTCCCAGAGCAGCTGCCGGTTGGTCGGACCATAGCGCTGGTCCGCCCGGCCATTGTGCTCGTTGTTACCGCCCACCGTTGTCCAGTTTTGCCCAAGCGCTGCGGTCAACAGCGTGAATGTCAATAAGGGTATTCTCATCGCACCTCCGGTAGTCAGTGGCAGACTGCGATGCAGACCGATTCGGTCGAGTTGCCTGTTTCGGCGCGTACAAGGTAGACGCCGGCCGGTGCCGTGCCGCAGTCCCAGTCAAACCGGCCAGGACCCGGCAGCCCGGCTGAACTTACGAGCGCTCCGGTGCTGCTGTGAATGGTTATGCGTGCGGCCGGGCCGAGCCATCGGATTGAAGCCGCGTTGCGGACGACACCGGGCGCCCGGAGCCAGTGCGCTGCGGTGCGCGAGCGCGGGGCGTCAGTAACTGCCGGCGCCGGGGCATAGACGCGCAGTTCGTTGCCGTCACCGGCAACGGCCACGACGCCGCCCGGGCCGATGGCCGGGCCGGATGTGTTGACCCGTCGGATCGGTTCGAACCAGTTGAGCCGCAGGTCGGGCGTGAAGCAGTACAGCCCGCCCGCCTCCTGGCCGGTGGCGAGAAAGACGTTGCCGGCAGCATCAATTGCCAGCCGGACGTTGAACAGCACGCCCGAGGTATCCTGAACGAAACCCGAGGAATCCATGACGACACCGGTGCGCGGGTGCAACCGGATGATGCGGCCGTAGGATGCGGCATACACAGTTGAGTCCGGCCCGACGGCAAAATGGGAAAAGGGCGAAAAGTATTCGCCCTCGCCCGATAGCGGAACGACCCAGAGCACGTGCAGGCTGTCACCATAGTCGCGGATGGCGGTGATGTTGTCGCCGACCTTGTGAGCGTAGATGGTGCCGTCCGGCCCGACCATTGGTGCGGCCTGGGGCAGCGGCCCGCCCGGGTGGGTGTCCTCAACGCGAACAGTGTCTTTGAGTCGGCCGTCGGCAAGGCGAAACGCCGCCAGGCGCAGCGTGCCCATATCGCCCCACCAGGCGTAGGCGGTAGATTCGTAGACGCAGATGTCGGCTGAGCCGCTGACGGGCCAGAGCCGGTAGGTTGTCCAGACCGTGTCGCCGTTGGTGTGGTTGATACGGGCAATCCTGAAGCCCGAGGCGTTGACCAGCAGGTCGCCGTTCTCGGTAAATGTTGCGCTCTCGGTGATGCTCATGTCGGTGGTCACCCGGCTGCGCCAGATGATTTCGCCGTTGTCGGCGTTGAGGCAGTAAAGCGTGTCGTGGCGACTCTCCTGGAAGTTTATCGCATAGACCCGGTTGTCGCGCGGGCCAATCGGCAGTGACCGGCTGTTCGTTCCGGGGAAGTCGCGGGTCCACAGTGTCTCGCCGGTGGACAGGTCGTGGCAGACGATCGGTGCGTAGTCAATTGTCTGAAACCGCATCGTCACGAGCTTGTCGCCGCTGATAAATATCGGCAGGCCGAAAAGGCCGGGCAGCGTACCGGACCAGAGCAGGTTGGGTTCGCTCGGTGCGTACTCGTCGGACAGACCGCTGCGGGCCGGGTTGCCGCCCGATGTTATCCACTCGCCGGCCGGGGCGACGACAGCCAGCAAGCTCGCCAGAACCAGCAAACTGCGCATCGCTGCTCCCTGTCTATTGCTTTATCACGACGAACTGAGTTACGGTGCCTGGGACGCAACAGAAGTAGGCGCCAGCCGGCAGCCTTTTGCCCGCTTCGTCGCAGCCATCCCAGCGAGTCGCGGCGGCGGGTGAGTTGTTGAAGCTGAGGGTGCGGACGCGGCGGCCGGAGATGTCGGTGATGCAGAGCGGTGCCGGGGTCGGAGACTCAGCCCGGAAGAATATCGAGGAACGAAAAGGGTTAGGCCAGGCGCGGATTGTCGGACGGCTGGCTGACGACCGCTCGACGACTGCGTTGGGGGAGTCGTAAACCCTTAACAGCGTGCCGCCGCCGGCGATGGCGAGGAAACCGAGGTCGCTGATGGCCGGGTTCGATGTGCTGACGTTGAATATCGAGTCGCAATCGAGCGGGCGGAGGTCAGGCCAGAAGGAGTGGAGCGCGCCGCCGAGGTAACCGCCGTTGGTTGCATATACGACTCCGTCCGAGCCGACCGCGAGGTGTGCGGCGAAGACCGCGCTGGGGTCTTTGATGACCGGGCTCGAGTCAATCGCGGCGCCGGTCAGCGGGTGAAGCCGGATGACCCGGCCGTTGGAAAGGACATAGACCGATGAGTCCGGGCCGCAGGCGAGCTGGGCCCACATCGCGGCCGGGTCGGCGCTGACCTCGTGCACCCAGCGGATGTGCAGGCTGTCGCCGTGGTCCTCGATGGCAGTGACGTTGTCGCCGCAGCGGTGAGCGTAGAGCACGCCGTCCGGCCCGGCGATGATGTTGCCGTAGGGCGCGGTGCCGCCCGGGTGGGTGTCTTCAATCTCGCACGAATCGAGCTTCGCGCCGGTGGCGAGGTCGAAGGCATAGACTTTGAGCGCGCCGCCGACCAGTGCGCCGCCGAACCCGTAGCAGCGGTTGCCGGACACCGTCAGGTCAGCCGAACCGGACACCGGCCAGACGCGTCGTACAGCCCAGACCGTGGCACCGTCGGTGCGGCGGATGCGGGCGGTCTGAAAGTTCTCGCAACTCACGATCAGGTCGCCGTTCTCGGCGAAGGTCACGCTCTCGGAAAGATACATATGGGCCTGAAGCGCTGCGGTCCAAAGCGTCGTGCCGCTGTCGCCGTCCAGGCAGTAGAGCGTGTCCGGGTAGGTGCCGTCGAGCTCGACCGCATAGACCTGGTTGTCGCGGAACCCGACCGGCAGGGACCGGCCACCGGGCGCGCCGAGGTCACGTTCCCACAGGGGATAGCCGGACACGAGGTCGTGGCAGACGATCGGGCCGTTGGTAAAGTCATAGCGATACGTGACCAGCTTGTAGTCACAGATGTAGATTTGCTGGCCGTAGGAGCTGTAACGGCTGCTGTCCCAGCACACGCGGTCGAAGTATGACGTCGCGTTGATGCCGGCCAGGCCGGAGCGGGCCGCATTGCCGCCGCCGGTGACCCAGTCGGCCGTTGCCAGGGCCGCGAGCAGGCACAACAGCAGAAAGGCACGTGTCATGACGCAATTGTAGGCCGGCAGGCGGGTGGGTCAACTGCGTGCCGAACCGGTGAGATTTTGCTTGACATTGATATTTCGGCAAACAAACTATTTTTGTGATTGATGATTCATCGAAATTGATGAATCGCTCGGAACGGGGCGGTCCGCTGGCGCCGCTCGGCCGGTTATGCGCCCGCCGGCCGTGGCTGGTTATCGCCGTCGTCGCGCTCGTGACCGCCTCGGTCGCACCGTTTGCGGCCCGGATGCGGGTCGAGACAAACCTGGCGCGGCTGCTGCCCGAGGACGACCCGGGCCGGCAGGCCACGGCGACTGTGGACCGGGAGTTCGGCGGGTCGGACCTTGCGGTTGTCATCGTCGAACCGGGCGATGTGTTCCGGCCGGAGGTGCTTGAGGCGCTCGACAGTCTGGCCGGGGCAATCGCCGGGATTCCGGGCGTGACTGAAGTACAGAGTCTGACGACCCTGCAGGACGTCAGCGGGCAGGGCGACGACGTGCTCATCCGGGCCGTGGTCGAGTCCATCCCGCATGACCCCGCGGCCATGCGGTCGCTGCGCGAGTCGGTGCTCGCCGACAAGCGCTACCGCGGCGTGCTGGTGTCTGCCGACGGCGGTTCGGCACTGCTCGTGGCGCGGCTGGCTCCGGTTACCGACCCGGCCGTGACCGCCCGGGAACTTGAGCGGGTCGTGCAGGCGTCAAGCCTGGGTCCGGTTTCGTCGATGGCCGGCTCAGCGGTGCAGATGATGTACGTGCAGGACTGGCTGATGAGCGACCTGGTGCGACTGCTGCCGGTCGTCGTTCTGGTTCTGGTTTTTGTGCTGGCGTTGATGTTTCGCAGCTTCTACGGCGTCCTGCTGCCGCTCTCCGGCGTGCTGCTCGCGCTGGCCTGGACGATGGGACTGGCCGGCGCCTGCGGCCAGCAGTTGA
>CBFGJX010000022.1:8560-41101 GCA_965649225.1 Caldifarciminota bacterium | reverse complement strand
TGTCTACGGGCGGAGCCAGAACGGCGATACCGCGCGGGCGCTGTATGAGGACTGTGGTGATGGCGCTACCTACGCCAGTGCTGCCTGCCCGCGGGATTTCGTCTGGCACGACTATCGCCTGAGCCGGGACGCGGCGCGCGACCTTGAAAGGCGGCTGGCCGAAAACTGGTTTGCCATCGGCCTCAGCCCGACCGGCGTGCAGTTACCGTTCTCCTGGGCGCGTTATGTCGGACTGGACAGCAGCTGGCAGTTCAGGCCCAAGCTGATCGTCGACTATGCCTGCGCCGGCGTGGTGGAAAGGCCTGTACCGCTGCCGGCAGGACGAGACTTGAAAGCCTGGCCCAACCCGGTCCGTAACGGACAGGCCGTGCTGCGCTACTCACTTTCCCCGGGCGAACGAGCCGAAGCGCGGATGTACGATGCCACCGGCCGGGTAACGAGGACCCTGAGCCTGCCCGGCCATTCCGGCACGGCCTTGCTGGATGTCGCCGGACTTTCGCCGGGCGTGTACATCGTTCAGGTCGGCAGCGGTCCGGCGGCGAGGTCGTGCCGACTGACCGTTGCAGTCGGGGGTGAGTGATGATGGCACTGGTAGTAGTGCTCGCTTTGCTCGCCGCGCCGATCCCGTTAGCTCGAGTCGCAAGCGCCGGCATCGAGCCCGGGCTGGCGCGTGAGATGGACCTTGCCGAACCCGGCCAGCGGTTCGAAGTACTGCTGGCGCTCAACCGCTTCCTGGACTCGCGTCCGTTGCTGTCGTCAGGCGCTGACAAGACACAACAGCGACACGATGTGGTACAGGCATTGCAGGAGCATGCCGGCGAGTCGCAGGCCGGGTTGCTCTCTCTGCTTGAGAGCCTTACCGCAACCGGCGAGGTGAGCGATGTCGTACCGCTGTGGATCGCCAATGCGGTCTACTGCCGCGCCTCAGCCCCGGCAATTGGTCGTATCGCGGCGCGGCCCGACATCTGGTTCATCGGCAGCGACCGGGTGCCGGTGGCGTGCGGGTCCCGGCTCGAACCAGCGGCAGGCAGTTTACCGCCCACCGACGACGTCGGCTGGAACGTACGCCAGATGAAGGCGGACAGCGTCTGGCTCCGGTTCGGGCTGCGCGGCGAGGGTGTGGTCGTGGGTCACATCGATGGCGGTTGCGACTACACCCACCCGGACCTCGCCACCCATATGTGGACCGACAGCGCCTACCCGTTCCACGGCTGGAACTTTGCCAACGACAACAACAACCCGATGGACACCAACGGCCACGGGACCCATACGGCCGGGACTGTTGCTGGCGACGGCACCGGCGGCACGGCAACCGGCATCGCACCCCGCGCCCGGATAATGGTATGCCGGGTCAAGACACTATACACCCGGCCCGGCCCCGACACGGTCAGCGAGAACACGATGTTCCGGGCGATGGAGTTCTGCATCGCTCCGCCCGCCTCGCCCGACAACGGCGCCGACCTGGTCACGATGAGCCTGGGTCTCCGCCACGGCTGGGGGCCGCGCCGGGCGCTCTTCCGGCAGGCGGCGACAAACCTCGCCGCGGCCGGCCTGCCGTTCTTCGTCGCGGCGGGCAACGACGGCTGGGGCCAGCCTCCGGACAACATCACCACACCCGCCGACGTACCCGGACCCTGGAAGCATCCGGCCGAGGCTCCCGGCGGACTGGGCGGGGCCATCGCGGTCGCGGCAACCGACCAGCGAGACTCAGTCGCCGAATTCTCATCGCGTGGGCCGGTGTCCTGGACCGGCATCGCGCCATATAACGACTACCCTTACCCCCCGGGCCTGCTCAAGCCAGACCTTTCCGCACCAGGCGTCAACGTTGCCTCTTGCCGCATCGGCGGCGGCTACTACTTGAGCTCGGGCACATCGATGGCCACCCCCGCCGTTGCCGGAGTGTGCGCGCTGATGCTGGAAAAGAACCCGGGCCTGAGCCCCCGCGCGGTTGATTCGATACTCCAGAACTCGGTAGTGCCGCTGAGCTCCCGACCGAAAACCGACACCGCCGGCGCCGGAAGAGTCGACGCGCTGCTGGCGGTCGAGCAGACCCGCTACGGCGTTCCGCACCACGACATTGCTCTAACCGGGCTGGTAGCACCCGGCGCTTTGGTCAACCAGCGTGAACCGGTCGTACCGCGGCTGGCGGTGACCAACCGCGGCACTTTCCGCGAGTACGGGGTCGAACTCCATTGCCGGGTGGAGTCGGCCGGGGTGGCCGTGTACCAGCAGTCAGCGACACTGCCGTCCATCGACACGCTTGCCTGCGACACGGTGAACTTCCCGGCCTGGAACGTCGGCCCGGGGTTCCAGTCCTACCGCCTCATCTGCTGGCACAGTCTGGCCAACGACACGTCGCGATTCAACGACACGCTGGTCGCGCTGACCGTCTCGCGCGGCCACGATGCGGCAATCAGTTTCACCAACTTTCGGCCGAGACTGCTGGCCGGCAGGCGGCTGTCCCCCATCGTCTATCTCGACAACCAGGGTCAATACGACGAAAGGGACTTTTCGGTTCACTGTCTTGTGGAATCGGCGGGAGTCACGGTCTTTCGCGACTCGGCGGTCGTTGCCGTCCTGCCCGAGTCCGGCCAGGTACGCTGCCAGTTCGCCGAATGGGCTGTTGGGCCTCAAGGTGCAGTCTACAATACCACGGTCTGGCACGAACTGGCCACCGACGAACGCCGGCAGAGTGACACGATCCGCGCCCGCTCCACGGCATCGGAACGGCTGGCGGCACTGGTGGTATACTCGGACCACGCCGTGCCGGAAAGCCTCCTGACCGGTCTGCGCCGACTCGGCGACAGCGTCGCGACCTACGATGCACACGAACAGACGCCGCGTCTTGCCGACCTGCTCGGATTTGATGCAGTCGCGGCATTCGACAACTTCACCTTTCTTGCCCCGGCAGCGCTCGGTGACACGCTGGCAGCGTTCGCCGACCGCGGCGGTGGTGTCGTGCTCGGTGAGTTCTGCTTCACGACCGGCTGGCGGATGCAAGGACGAATCATGACCGGCCAGCACGCAACCCTGGTGCCGGGTGCGACCAACTTCCGTCTCGACTCACTGGGACCGCACCGATCCTCGCACCCGGTGATGGCCGGAGTTCAGCAGGTGGCCGACTTCTACCGGGCAAGCGCGACATTTGCCGCCGGTGCCGAGACAATCGCCCGCTGGCGCGACGGCCGGCCGTTTGTTGCTGTCAGTGCCAGCCGGAAAGTTGTCGGGCTGAACCAGTACCCGGGCAGCATTGCCCGGCCGGACCAGCGATTCGGTGACTGGGTGCTGGTCTGGCACAACGCTCTGCACTTCGCGGCGACCGCGAGCGCGGCAGGCATCACTGCACCGCCACAACCGATCGAACTGCCGGGCCTGACTGTGGGCCCAAACCCGGCCGGCCGCCTGGTCCGATTTGATTGCCGGCTCGGCGCGGACGAACACGGCCGGTTGGCTATCATCGACCTGAGCGGCAGGATTGTGCGCTGCTTTGAAATCGACGGCCGCGCGACCGGACCGCTGACCTGGGACTTGTCCGACGGCCACGGACGCCGGTTGCCGGCCGGCGTCTATTTCTGCCGGCTCAGTTCGACCGGCCACAGCAGCATCAGGAAGCTGGTTCTCCGGTGAGCGAAACGACGAAGCGGCCAACGCCGGCCAAGGAGGATTCGTGAAACGCAATTGCCTCGGAATTCTTACTCTGTTGACCGCAGCCGCGCTGGCCGCAAACGGCCGCTCCGCGGTCGCCGACGACATCATCCACGACACAGTCTGGGCCAGGCCCCCGCTGCCGGTAAATTCGACCGGCACCACCGCCTATGGGTCCGGAACCTACATGACCGAAACACCGACCATCAAGGCGCAGACCGGTTACATGGGCGGCATCGAAGCGCGGGGTTGGGTGAAGTTCGACGTGTCAACCATTCCTCCGGGCTCGGACATCGTCGCCTGCAGTCTGTTGATACGGTGCCTGCAGGTAACAACCGTGCCAAGTCCGATCGAAGTCCGCGTGCTGACGATGAATACCGACCTGCTGACCAACATCAACGAACCGCTCGCCCAGCAGTTCTTCCTCGAATCCCAGACCAACCCGGTGGCGTGCGAGACGCTGTATCCGACGGCAAGTGGCTGGCTTACCGCCCGGTTCACTGCCGCAGGGTTGACCGCACTCGAAGCGCGACTTGCCCAGGGCTGGGCCGCACTCAGCCTGCGCGGAGTCAACGCCAGTTCCTGGAATGCCTGGTTCAATGGACGCAGTTCGGTCAACGACTCGAGCCTGGCGCCGCGACTTATCGTCTCCTACGCCGGCGGCGGTCCGACGCGCGACGTCGCAGTCACCCGCCTGCTCGCGCCGACCGGCTCAGTACCCTACGACACGACCGTGACGCCGGCCTGTTCGGTGTACAACCACGGACAGTTTGAGCCGTTCTACCGGGTCCGGATGCGCATCGGCAGCTTCTACGACGAAGTGGTCGATGTCACAAACCACGGTACGGGCGAACGCCGGCTCGTCCAGTTCCCCACGTGGTATGTGCTCCAGTCGCCCGGTAGCTACGCGGTGGCCTGTTCGACTCGACTTGACGGCGACGGTGACAACAGCAACGACTCACTACTGGCCAGCGTCACGGTGCTCGACTCGAACGCAGGCAAGGACGTCGGCGTCAGCCAGATACTTGTCCCGGCCGGCGAGGTCGGTGCCAACACCGTCGTCATCCCACAGCTCCAGGTCGCCAATTACGGCACGGTCAGTGTCAGCTGTGACGTGCGACTGGTGATTACCGACAGTGCTGTCCCCCCCAACATCCTCTATGACACGACCGAGACCGGTATCGCGGTGCCGGTCGATTCGACGGTTGTGCGCTCATTTGCCCGTCGCTGGACCGCCGGTCCGGTCGGGCCGTACATAACCAGGGCGTTCACCATCTTGCCCGGCGACCAGAACCACTCCAACGACACGGCTCTCGGCGGCGGAACGGTCCTTCCCGGTCCGGCCGTGGACGTCGGCGTCGTGCGCATCAATGCGCCGACCGGCAGTCTCGATACCAGTGCGGCTGTCATTGCTTCGGCGACCTTCCGCAACTGGGGAGCCGCGCCGGCAAGCTTCACCGCCTTTGTCAAGTTGACCGGACCGGGCGGGCTGGTTCATTCTGACGCGGTTACGGTAACTGAACTCGCCGCGGGCGACACATGGCGTCAGCAATTCGTGCCCTGGCCCAAGCCGCATCCGGCCGGCAACTACACGGTACGCTGCTCGACATGGATTGCCGGTGACGGCAACCCCACCAACGACACCCTGACCGGCAGGTTCGCGATTACAGCCCGACCCGACTGGCCACTCGGCTGGGTGGAACTTGAGCCCCTGCCTACGAGCGCCAGGGCCGCGAAAGACGGAGCCTGGCTGGCATACGACGCTGCCGGAGCGAGCATTATCGCGGCCAGAGGCTACAAGACCGGAGAATGTTACCGCTTCGACATCACTGCCGGTTCGTGGTCCGAACTGCCGGACTGGCCGGCTGGCGTCGAGAACAAGCTGCCGTACAAGGGCTCGACGGCGTGCGCTGACGGCAACGGCCGCATCTACGCCACCAAAGGCAACAACACCACCGGCTTCTGGTGCTACGATGCCAACGCCAACGTCTGGAATCAGCTCGCCGATGTACCCCTCGGACCATCCAACAAAAAAGTCAAGGGCGGCACCGACCTGGTCTATGTCGTCGATGGTGAAAGCGCCTGGGTGTATCTGCTCAAGGGATACAAATCCGAGTTCTACCGCTTCAGCGTCGCTGCCGGAACGTGGTCATCGCTCGCCGATGCGCCAGCCGGCGCCAGGCCAAAATGGGACAATGGTTCCTGGCTCGCTTACGACGGCGAGGGCAGAATCTACGCCCACAAAGCGAAGTACCACGAGCTCTACGCCTACTCCATCAGGACCAACACCTGGGGATCGGCAATGCCCGGCATGCCGCTGCTCTGCCGCCAGACCGGCAAGAGCAAGAAATCCAAGGACGGCGGCGCCGCGGTTTTTTGGGGCAGCCTGCTCTGGGCACTGAAAGGCGGCAACACCCAGGACTTCTACACGCTCGACCCCGGAACGATGGTGTGGTCTGAGATGGAGACGATACCCGCCATCGGCTCCGCGCTCAGGAAAAAGCGCGTGAAGGCGGGCGGCGACATCACAACCGACGGCGTTGCGCTCTATGCGCTGAAAGGCAACAAGACCAACGAGTTCTGGCGCTACTTTCCCGGCAGCGAACTGCGGGCAACACATGTCAGGCCACTGGACGGCAGAATCCAGTCCGGCGTGCTGGAAACTCGGGAGCCCATCACCGGCAGTTCGTTGCAGTTGCCGGCTGACGGTTCCGCGGCCGTGCTGCGCGCCGGGACGATTAGACTGCAACTGCCCGTGGGAACGAACCAAGGCCGGATTGTAGTAAGGGACTGCGCCGGCCGGGTGCTACGCGAATGGGCGGACTGCCCGGTTGACCGCGATGGCTCGGCCCGGCTCGACCTGTCGGGCCTCGCCTCAGGCGTTGCGTTCATCCACGCCGCCGGCCTGAACCGGCCCCTGCGCGTGGTCCTGCTCGACTAGCCTGTCCCGGCAGCGCAGACCGTTGCACCCGCCCTCGCGGGGCTGAGCTGGTGCTGCAATCCGGTCAAGCGCTTGACCACACACGCGAGCGATCTATGTTCATCTGTGAGCGAACTGACCTTCACTGCCCGGCTTTCCGAACTCCAGCCGAGCCAGCTCTGGATCAACTCCGAGAAACTCGCCGCGGTGATGGCCGGGCGCAAACGGCTGCTCCCGTCCGACCTCGCGCCCCTGCCGGTCAAGCAACTCTGTGACAGCGTGATACTGACCGACGGCCACACCCGCGCGGTCGCGGCCGCGCTTTCCGGCATCGACGCAGTCAGCGTCTACTGGGAAACCGACGCCGACCTCGACTGGGAGATTTACGAAGAGTGCGTAAAGTGGTGCCACGACGAAAATGTCCGCTCGGTATTGGACTTGAAGGCCCGCATCATCTCGCCCGAAGATTACCAACGACTCTGGCATGACCGCTGCGACGCCCTGCGCCTCGAGCTGGCCAGACGCCGCTGCCAGACCTTCGTGGCACAATCCGGACCGCGCCTGCGAATGCAGTTGTCCCTGGCAGGGCCGTTACCGGCGTCCGACCTCGCCTGCCGTTGCGTCACCGAGGACGACGCTGATGCGCTCGCCGACCTGATGCTTGACGCCTGCCGCGGGACGGTCGACTACAATGGCGAGACGTTCGCCGATGCGCAAACTGCAATATGGAGGATCCTAGCCGGCATGTACGGTTCGTTTCAGCCCGGCTGTTCGTTTGTTTACGAGGAAGGCGGGACCCTGCAATCGGCCAGCCTCATCACAACCATCAGGCTGGGCGAACAAGACCCCACTCCACTGCTCGCCTTCGCGATGACCCGCCCCTCGGCGCAGCGCCGTGGCCTCGCCTCGGCCCTGATAATGCGCTCGGCCCGCGCCCTGGCCGCCGCCGGCCACTCCCGGCTCGCGCTTTGGGTCACCACCACCAACCTTCCTGCCCGTCGCGTCTACGAGCGCCTTGGCTTCCTCCCGGCAGACTGACCCGTCCTGACCCGGGCTTGACTTGTAATGAGCATATGCTCATAATTGAGTGTGAATTGGAGGCGCCTTGCCCCGCCCGCATAGCTGCCGTCGCATTGCAGCCAGACCCGGTGCGACCGTGTACAAACCGGCCGGGGTTCGTGCCTGCGAGCTTGAATGGCTGACTTTGGGGCTGGATGAGTTCGAGGCCCTGCGCCTGGCTGACCGTGATGGGCTGCACCACGAAGCCGCGGCCGCACAGATGGGTATCTCGCGTGCCACTTTCGGACGGATCGTCGAAAGCGCCCGGCGCAAGATCGCCGAAGCGCTGTCAACGGGCAAGGCACTCCAGATTGCCGGCGGTAATGTCGCACCGGTCCGCGGTTGCGGCCGGCGCCGCTGCTGCGGCCGCAACCGGCGACGAAATGAAAGGAGACAGCAATGAGAGTAGCAGTTGTCTGCGACAGTCTGACCGAGGTTGCCCAGCACCTGGGTCGTGCCCCCTTATTCCTCGTCTATGAGGAAGCCGAGGGCAAACCAGTGCTCAAGGAACAGCGGCTCAATCCCATGGCCGCTCACAGCCACCAGTGTGACGGCCCGCACGAACACAAACCCGGCCACCATGGTCACGACCGGCTGCTGAACGCGCTGGCCGACTGCCAGTATGTCATCGCCCGGGGAATGGGTCGGCGCATCGCCGCCGACCTTGAGGACCGCGGCATCAAGCCCGCCGTCGTCGAGGGCGACATCACCCCGTTTGAAGCCGCGGCTCTTGCCATCGCCGGCAGGGCAACCGGCTCAGTCGGCTACTGCAACTGCGGCGAAAAATAGCGCTGGCCTGTTATCGTAAGTAATACTATATCGGGTACTTGGGTCTGAAACCCATTTTTCGAGGGGTTGGTTACCCGACGGTGGCGGAGGCGGCGTTATTGGCCGTAGCTATTGCCCCGAAACTACCAGCTTCGCGCTGCGCTCCTGCTGCGGTGTCCGGACGCGGACAAGATACACTCCGACAGCCAGCTCAGGCAGCTCCAGCACCGTCCGGGCCGGTCCCAGCCCGGCACTGGCCACGACCCGCCCCCCGGCATCAGTCACAGTCAGCAATGCTCTCGCTCCACTCCATTCAACTCTGGCCCGGCCACGCGGTGCCGGATTGCCGACAATCCGCAACCTGCCCCGGTCGGCTGCGCCAGCGGCGAGCTCTTCTTCAACACCCGAACCATAGCGGACCCGGGCGCGAATCAGGTGGTCGCTGGCGTGCATCCCGTACGGTGTCACCCATCCCTGATCCGGGAAGAACCACCACTGCCGTTGCGGCCAGTTCATCGCCTCGTCAGAAGAAAATACCAGGTCGAAAATGCTGCGCTGCCACCAGACGATATAGAAATCGCCGGAGTCAATCCGGACCGGTGCGGTCAGGACATAATCGCGCAGCCCGGGAGTCCGGTTCGGTGGCACATCCAGTCGAAGCTCATTGTAGAGCACGGTGCCGGGTCTCCCGCCCGGCCCGTCATCGTCCCAGACGCGCAGATAAATCTCCCGACCGTCGTCATAGTTCACCTCGGCCCGTACGGCAGTGATCTCACACGGATACTCACCCGGGGTGAACTTGACACCGGCACCGAAAGAATCCCGGTCCGAGCACCACCACGTCGCCGTGATGCCGCTGTCGAAGTAAAGCAGCGTATCGGGGTACGGCAAATCCGGCGCTGGGAGTACAGCCGGCTTCACCCCGCCGTCACTGCCGGGCACGACCAATAGTCCAGTCAGCACTGCGAGGACAATCGTCACCATCGTTTACCTCCCACAGTCCTGCTCAACCGCTCAGCCGGCCTGCCAGCCAGGCGATGTTGCGGCCGAGGTTTTTGAATGTCTCGACACCTTCCTCATCCTTGAGAATGTCACCCTGCTTCGAGCCGAACCCGAAGTTCCAGTAGGTCGAGCCGGGCACGATCATTTCCTTCATCAAAAAGAAGCTGTTTATCTGCGAAAAGACTGCAGTTGCTCCGCCCCGTCTTACTGCCACCACCGCCGCGCCAATCTTGCGCCGCAGCGGTCTGCCACCATGACCTTCAACCAGTCCGGCCCGGTCAATCAGCGCCTTGGTTTCGGCGGTCAGGGCCGAAAAATAGGTTGGCGAGCCGATGATGATGATGTCCGAGTTGAACATCTTTTCAATCAGCGGATTCATTCCGTCATCCCAGCCGTGGCAGCGCCGGTCGCGGGTCTGACCGCATTTGAAACACGCCCGGCAGCCATGCAGTTCGAGCCCGCCCACTTGTACTATTTCGGTCTCAATGCCCGCAGGTTTGAGTTCGTCAAGCACGAGCTCGAGCGCCCGGCGGGTGTTACCGTGCACCCGCGGCGAACCATTGAACGCCGTTGCTTTCAACTCTGCTCCTCTGCCGGTCGCGAGATTCAGCTGGCAAAGATTCAATCAGACAGGCTTGGTCAAGCGACCCGCTGACTGCGCCGGCAGACTGATTATCGCTTCCAGAAAAATCCGGTCAAGCCGCAGCCAGGCCCGGCAGCGACTGAAGCCGGCAGTTACGGCAGTCGGGGCGGCAGCGCCGCCCCGACCTTCTCCCGATAGCTGTTACCGGCTATCGGACAACCAGCTTGCAACTGACAGCTGCGCCGCCGCTCAAACGAACAAGATACACCCCGGCCGGCAGGCGCAAACCGAGCTGCGACTCCCGGCTGCTGACGGTGTGGCCGAACACACACCGGCCCGCCGCGTCGTAGATACTGAGCAGAGCTTTGGGGCTTTCGGCCGGCAACTGCCAGGAGATTACGGCTGGTCCGGTAACCGGATTGCTCTGCAGCCACAGGTTCAACCCGGCCTGACAGGTCTGTCGGCCGCTCTGACCCGTCCGGCCACCACCGGCACCCGGCATCGCCGCCGTCCTCGGCAGCCGGAAGTAACGCCAGTACTCCAGCGTCTTGTTGCCCTTGGCGGTGAAAAAGGCCCCGTTACCCAGCGCCACGACATCGGCCCCGGCCTTGACCCGCTTCTTCTTGCCGGTGGAACCGAATGCCGGCAGGCTGTCGTACTCGTCCCAGACATCGGTGGCAATGTCGTAGCGCCACCAGTCCTGAGTATTGCCACCTTTCAGTGCCCAGATCGCACCGTTGCAGTAGGCACCCGAACTGCCCTCGCCGGACTTCTTCGCGCGACCGGTATAGCGGCTTACCAGCGGCATGGCCGCCAGTATCCGACTGTCCCACTCGCCCGTTCCGGTATTGTAGCGGTAAAACTCCTGCCGCTTGCCCTTGTGGGCATGAATCATTCCGCTGCCGTCGTAAACCAACCACGAACCCTTGTCCCACTTTCCGCTCGCGCCCGGCGGAGCATCGGCCAGCGGCTCCCAGACTTCAGCGGCAACGTTGAAACGGTAGAACTCGGTCTTGTAGCCTTTGAGCAGGTAGACATACGCGCTGTCGCCGTCCGACACATAGACCATGTCCGTCCCGCCCTTGATGCGTTTGCCGCTTGGCCCGGTAGGCACATCGGGCAGTTGCCGGAAAGAATCGGTCTGAATGTCGAAACGCCAGAAAGCAACGGTGTTGGCACCCTTGACGAAGTAGATGTAACGATTGCCGTCACTGGCCGCACAGCCGCCCTTGCCCGGCAGTTTGGCCTCGGTTCCGCTCGGGATTGACGCGTGAACCCCCCAGCGGTTTTCACCCGGGTCGAAACTGTAGAAATCTCCGGTCTTGTTGCCCTTGGCGACATAGATCCGGCGCAGCGGTTCAATCAAAACCGCCCAGCCACCGTCTTTTGCCGCCTTGCCCGAAGGCTCCGCCGGCATGTGTGGCACCTCAACCCAGCCCTCAGGCCAGACCATTCCGCGGGCAACAAAGAACCGCGACTGCATCACGTCGTTGGCCGGATTGGGGTCACTGGCGGCAAAGGTGGAACAGCGCACAGTCCAGTATCCGGTATCCTGACCGACGTTGAACGGCACGAAACGGACAATCGTGTCGGCACCGGCGCGGCCGGCAATTTCAAGCTGCTGACTGTAGACCCTCTCGCCTGCCGGATTCACCAAAGCGAGAAATGCCCGCCAGCGCACCGGAATCGCTCCGAAATTGCGCCAGCGCGCCCGGGGCTCAACCTCGGTCATCGTGTCCATCACTCCAACCGGCGAATAGATTGCCGTCACCGCGACGTCGGCATTCTGCAGAATGACCCGAAAACTGTCGGCCGCGATGTCGTTGGTACCGTTGCGATCGCCGGCGAGGGCGGTTGAACAACAGGCCCGGTAAAGTCCGGAAGCGGTAAAGCGAACCGGCCGGAATGCCACCGTCTCGACGGCACCGGGCTGAAGCGCACTCAGCCACAGCGAATCCAGATAGCGCGTCGCGCCACCGGCATCGCTGCAGCGGAAAAATGTCCAGAAGCTTTCCGGATTTTCGCCCAGATTGGTTACCGCTGCCCGCGGCGTGACCGTTGTCGCGGTGTCAAAACTGCCGGTCGGCTCGAGCACCTGTCGGACGGCAACATCGCGGGTCACCGGGCCAAGCACCCAGAAGGTATCCAGTTTGACATTGTTGGCCGGATTGAGATCGCTGACATGGGCCTCGGCACGATCCAGCCAGACACCCGGCTGGGTGAAGTAGGCATGGCTCATCCGTACCGAAATGGTTCCTCCCGGTGCCAGCCCAAAGACCGTCTCGCTGTCAAACCAGGAACCAATCTGAAAACTCACCGGCACCACCGGCTCTGACACATTCCCCAGATTGCGCACCAGACACTCCGGTCGCAGCCAGGTCGAGTCCGGAACGGTATCCACCGGTGTCACAATTGCGGCAATCGCGACATCTCTGACCCGGATAAACATCGAGTCCCGCTTGCGATCGTTATCCGGCGCCTGGTCGCCGACGAGTTCGGTCGAACAGGACACCACCCGCCACCCCCGTCCGGTGAGTTCAAACGGCGGGAACTCTACCAGCCGCCGGGTACCGCTGGGATGATTGCTGACACTGGCAATCTGGTTATAGTCTGAGCCGACCTTCAGCCGCACGTTGTAGCTGACCGCGACTGCGCCGTGATTCTCGACCGTGCATGCCGGCGTCACAATCGTCCCCGAATCCAGCACCCCGGTCGGACTGACGATTGCCCGCACGGCAACATCGCGTGCCACCCGGACCAGCACGGTATCAATCCGCCGGTTGTTGTAGCTGCGGACATCGCCGGCGAGTCGAGTCGAACAGGTCACGACCTGATTTCCCCCCTGCTCCGGCAGTACCACCCAGTCCTGAGGAAAAGTCACATAACGGGCTGTTGCCGGCGGGTGATTCATTACCATCCCGATCTGGTCATAGAAATCCCCCACCCGCATCCGTACCGAATAGGATGCCGGCGCTGTGCCCCAGTTGTAGGTCGAACAGGCGAGCACAATCGTATCGCCGGCCAGTGCTATCTCCGGGGCACTGATATGAATACAACCGACATCGGCTCCGACAACCCGGAACGGTTCTGACCAGGTATCATTGCCCGGGAAGGCGTCGCCCGCCATGTAGAGCGAACAGCGGGCAACATAGTCACCACCCTGGTTCGCGACCCAGACCGGAAAACTCACCGTATCTTCGTCCTTGGCCGCCAGCGTCTTGCTCCGGGTCTGAACGTAGTCGCCAAAGCGCATCGTCGCCTGAAATGTCCGCGCCTGCAGCGTGTCAAAATTGCGCACCACCACCCGCACCGGCACGGTATCCCCGATATTGTAGGTAATCCGGGGCGACGGGAAACCAGTAATGCCAACGTCGTTGGTTCGCAACCGGTGCCAGCCGTCCATCTTGTAAATCATGTTGTCCGGGTTCTGCATGATGCCGATCCAGTAATCACCTGAACGCGGGTCCCAGGCTACACCGCGGACATTGTTCACCTGCCCGGCAAGGTTGGGCAGCCGGGTCTGGTGAATAATCGTAAAACTGTCAGGATCGAGTTCGTAGAGGTAACAGGAGTCAAGCAGGTTGACGCCCCGGAAGAAACTGTAAGTCATCAACAGACTCGGCCACCTGGGATTTGTGGTTGAATAGTCAAGGTCGAGACAGCGCGCCCCGGCATAGGAAGTCGGCAGATGGGACAGACCAATCCGCCGCAGCACCGTGCCCATCGTATCAGTCACATAGAGTGAACAGGGCCACTGGCCTTCACCCATCCGGTCAACAAGATACAGCCACTTCCGGCGTTCGTCGAACGCGATGCCGGTCGGATAGCGCAGTGCCGGCGACTGAAACTGCCGGGTGACGCCGCTGCCGCCGCAGTCAACTTTATAAACCCGCTTGTACTTGGATGAGTGAACCCAGATTGAATTGTCGTAGCGGCAATAGGCAAGGTCCTGAAAAGAGTCGTTTTCCTGCCCGGGGATCGTGCTGATGGCGATAGTGTCTTTCAGATAGGGATTGGAGGTATCCGCTGAACGGTAACGGTGGAAAACGTTATGCCAGAAATACACTGCGGTCAGCTTGTCATGAATCCCGTTGTAGCTCAAGCCGTAGAGCCCCCAGCTCTGACCGGCCAGGTCGCTCATCCGTGCCGGCCCCCAGTGCACGCTCGGCGGCGTATCAACCGGCGCAGCCTTGAACTCGGCGTACTCGCCCGCCAGCCCCAGTCCAACTACCAGAAAGACAGACAGCACTCTCACGGTACCTCCCTGACAACACGGACGATTTTCTCAAGTTCGAGAGTGCCGCAGTCCGGCCGTCTGCCTGAACCATCCACAACCGGACTGGAGTTGACTGATTAATTATAGCGGAAATCGCCGGTCCCGACAATTCGAACCAGCAGCACCGTCGTCAGGGGTGAATCAGCCGGCAAGACTGTGTGAACAAGCAAGGCAGCCCCAATCGCAAGCTGGTGCAATCCGGTCAACAGTTCTGGCTGGCTGGTTCAGGCGTCCGACTCAATCGAACCGCCGTCGCAATCACTGTCCGGTACTGGCGATTCTCCCTATCTGACGAAAATCGTCACCCTCGACCAGTACCAGATACACCCCGCCTGCCAGCCTGCGACCGCTCTGATTGCAGCCGTCCCAGGTCAGCTCACGTCCGGTCACGTCTCGCCACTGTCTGACCAGCACACCCGACAGAGTGTAAATGCTCACCCGACATTCAACACTGTCCGGGATATCCAGCACCAGCCGGCAGGGACCGGAAAATGGCGCCGGAACAGTATAAGGCTCGGCGCGCGTCTCAACCGGCACTGTATAGAACTGACTGGCACTGGAAACATTACCGAAAGAATCGACCGCAGTGACAAAAAACCGGTATCCGTTCGGGCGCCGCGCCAGCCCGACCAGCTCAAAAGTCGTATCGGCAAGACTGCTGGCAACTGGCATCAGCCCGGCCAGATTCCAGACCTTGATATCGTCAACGTAGCAACCGGCACCAGTGGCCGAGCCACCGGTCGAAAACCGAAATCGCAGATAGACACTGTCCGCTGCCGGTAACACCCAGCGCCGTTCCTGCCATTCCGTCGCACTGCCATACAGAGAATCAACCGGCCGCCAGTGACCACGTCGGGGCGCCCACTCCAGCCGCACTGCATCCCGGCTGATGCGGCCCGAATCCTCTGTCTCGTGGGTTTGATACCAGGCGTAGAAAGACAACACTCCACCTGCCGGCAGCGCAAATGCCTGCGCCGACTCGATAAAGTTGTCCAGATTGGCGCCACTGCCGGAAAAAAAAGAACGAAACCCGGAACGGAATCTGGTACTGCTGGCCGTCCAGCCGACCGCAATCCAGTTGCCGAACCCCTCGCAGTCATCGCTGAACGCCTCATCCGGCTGCTCCGCCTGCCACAGACAATAGCGCACGGGCGCCAGGTCGCGGCTGCGCTGCCACCACAACCGCAACCGGCCCCGGTGGCCGAAGCGGTGTCCGGTCAGTTCCGGCTGAGTCGGCCTGATATCATCACAGCCGAAGTAACGGTTCAGCATCGCCAGCCATTCGACACGGCGGGCGAAGTCCAGCTTGGCATAAGATTGATACCAGGCCTTGAAAGCGAGATACCGGTTCGGGAACCAGCAGGCTAGGCCCCGGGCATTGGCATACCATCCGCCCGAACTCGCCCTCGCTCTGACAGCAGCCCCCAGCCGGGTCTGCACCGATTCCGGCGCACCGACCAGCTCCAGCAGGTGCAGCAGGTCAACACTTTCATCACTTTCTGTCGGCGGGCGTCCGCCCGTGCAAGCAAATGTCTGCACCCGCCGCCGGGCCGCACGCAGGGCAGCGTCTCCGCCGCTTGACCCGACCCAGGCCGCCAGACCGTTCATTGACCGGTTCAGCCGTTCGAGATCAATCGCGGCGATCGCTACCGGCTCGTCCGGCCACGCTGCCGCGTACTCACTGCAAATAACTGCAACAAACTCATCCGGTGTCATCTGGGGTCGTGCATTCAATCGACCCAGTACCGCGTCATAAGGCCAGCCCCCGCTGGGCACCAGCCCTTCAGAGGCGACCATCAATTTGGCTCGACCGACCGCCTCGACGGCAACCTCCACCATTCCCATCAGACAGGCGTCAAAACCCAGCACATCCGGTTGCCGGCCCCAGCCAGACCGGAAAGCCTCCAGCCCGGCGGCCAACTCACCCCCTGCCACTCCCATCATGTGCCGGTGCGACTCATCAATGATAATGGCATCGACCTGCTGAACCGGCCCGGCAGGGTCTAGCCAGCTCATCCCGGCCGCACCCGTACCTGTGCTGCTCAGAAAGTCGGCACCACCGTAACCCTCTCCCCAGCCGGTACCATGGTCCCACAGCACAAGTCCACAGCGCCGGGCCGGGAAACTTCGGGCGAGAAATGCCCCGAATTCCCCCAGCGTTGCCGGTTCGGCCATATCCACTGAACCCAGGTCGGCCAGCAATTCCAGCCCGCCGTTACGCACCAGGTAGCGCCGACAGCCGGGAACCGAATCACGGGCGGCTCGATCCACCTGCACCACAATCCGGACATTGTCGCTGCTGCCGGCAGCCATAATCTCGGCCAGATCGCGCCAGGACTGATCGTTCAGGCCGTTATCGGCTGCCATGTAGATGCCGACTGTCCACTCGGCACCGCCGGCCAGCATTGTCAGGGCAAGCAACAGGGGCACGGTATACCGTGCCCCTGTGCCTGCGAGCCCTTTGCCCGCGCGATTAGAATCCAACCGTCAGCAGCAGCCGGTGCGTCGGCTTCAGATATTGCAGATAGCGATACCCGTAGTCGAGCCCCAGCTTCAGTCCGCGGGCGACGACGGTCCGCACCCCGAGGCCGGCGCAAAGACCGCTGCCCCAGCCGAGCTTCTTCTGATAGGACAAGTCGGTGTTCAGCACGTAGCCGGCACGGACAAAGAAGGTCTTGGCATAACCGTACTCCATGCCGAAATTCACCGTTTCGTTGATGTCGGAAGGATGAATGACATCAAGCGCCGCAGTCAACCTGCCCGAGGCATCGTCAATCAGGTCATAGGCAGCGCCGAACCGGAAGGTTGTCGGCAGCGGCGACGGTGATGTCTTGTAGCTGCCCTGCAGCTGGGTGGGGCCGGAGTCGGTCCAGAAGAAGCTGTAGTCAAGCTGGCGGCCAGTGAAGGACAGCTGAGTACCGAAGTTGGTCATCGCCGCACCGATCCGCAGTGACCGCCAGCCGGTGTTGTAATGCAGGCCGAGGTCCGCTGCCACCCCGTTGGCAGACATGTCCCAGACCGACTGGTTAATCGCCTTGACCGTCAGACCGAAGGCCAGCTTCTCGGTGATTATCCGCGAGTAACTCGCCGCGACCGCAAAGTCGGAGGCACCAAAATAAAGACCGGTACCCTCGTCTTCGCGTACCCGGGTGCGCGGGTTATCGACCATCGTCTGTTCCATGTCACCCATCGCTAGCGCGGTCACGCTCAACGCCACCGTTCCGAAATTCACCGGCAGCACCGCGGCGATGTGCTCATGAGTCAGGTCGGCAATCCAGTCGACGTGGTTCAACTGAATGCTGCGCTCAACCCGGGCCAGCCCGGCCGGATTGTAGTAGACCGCACCGGCGTCATCGGCCAGAGCGCAGAATGCATCGCCCATCCCGGTTGCACGGCCGACGCCGATCTTCAAAAAGTTGGCGCCGGTGGTGCCGACCTTCGAGAAGGCGCCCATTGCGGCCGAAGCAACGAGGAGGGCAGCGAGAATCGTCCGCAGAGTAGTATGCTGTGTCATCTTCGCCTCCTCCTAGTGGATAAACACGAGCTTGCCGACCGCCTCGCCCACCGGCGACTCGACATGCCAGACATAAACACCGGAAGCCACCAATTGGCCCGATGTCTTTGCCGAGCCGGAGTCGTTGGTGAAGTCCCAGGTTGCGGTACCGCCGTCGGCCAAGGCAGCACCACCCGCCGGAGTCGCCGTGTGATTGATCGTCTTGACCAGATCGCCGGATGTCGTATAGATGCGGATGACACACTGTGACGGCAGGTGAGTGAAGCGAACCACCCGCTCATCGGTTCGCTTTTCCCAAGCGTTGAACACGATGTAGGGATTGGGGACGACTTTGACGTTGAGCTGATAACCCGCGCTCGTATCTTCCTTGCCCGCAGTCGAGCTAATCTCGTAGCGGTTCAGATAGGCGGCCGAGTAGTCAGCCGAACTGCCCTTCAACAACCAGACGTCGCCGGCCTGAATGCTATTGACCAGCGCACCGACCGAGTCCGGTCTTCCGGTCGTCGAATTGTAGTTCAGCGTCACATAGCCACCGCCGACGTACAGCGAGTAGACACTGCCCTTCAGCGTATCGGTCGGGTTTCTGCCCGCGAGATTGACAAAGCACCAGCCATCGGCCTTGTCGCGCGAGGCAGCCAGACCGTCGAACCGGGTAAACTGCATCCAAGCGGTGTCGCCCTCGCTGGTGTGGCTGGCGTCCCAGATTTTCGCGGTCAGATAACCGTTACTGTTGTCCCAGCGCACCCGGTAATCCGAACCGCGATAAGCCCAGTAGGCCTGCGACGAGGTCCCGCCGGCACGAGGCCGGTCGGGTGGATAACTGCCGCTTTCGATGTAGACCGTATCGACTATCCGCTGCGGCGCCGTCTGGTTGAATACCAGCCTCATCGACTGGCCGTTGAACACCGGCAGGTAGCGGGTGATCTTGCTGCCAACCGTGTAGGTGATGGCGCCTGAATCGACAATCTCACCGCGGGTGACATTAACCATCCAGTACTTGTTGATTCCGGTGCCCGCCGCGCCACCGTAAATCGGCTTGTCGAACACAAGCTGATAGACATCGTTGGTGACGTTGGCCGGCGCAACGACATAAGTCGAACAAGTCAAATTAGGCTTGTCGTTTCGCCCCAGCTTCATTTGAATACTGGTAGTCGGATTGACATAGTTCGCCGGCTCCCAGCGCGGGACAACGGTGAAATTGGACACCAACCCGGAACGCAGAATCAACGTGTCCCAGGCCACCGGGTTGCCCGCCGAATCCCGCTGCGTGGTTACGTAGTTCCAATCATAGGCCGTAACGCAGTAGTAGTACTTGAAGCCGTTGACGACATCCTTGTCGTCGAGTGAGTAGTAGGTGCCGCTGTTGCGCATCTTGATCCAGAGACTGTCGGGCAGCGTTGAATCGTTGCCGGGCGGGAAACTGAGCACGCTGTCGGTCAACGGCACGTCGTCAACGAGGTCGCACTGGCCGAGAATCTTCCAGTCGACACCGTTCCTGGACTTGTAAATGACATAGCCCTGGAAATCGTAGCCGCGATACTTCGGGTCGTAGTTCGGGCTGCCCGGGTCTCCGACTACCCGCACCCAGTACGGGTCGGGAGTCTTTTCGGGCAGGTTATCCCAGACAATCCGCACCTGATTGTCGCCCGGCACCAGTGTCAGATTTGGTGCCAGCGGCGGTCCGGGCAGCAGCCAGCCCTGGTCATAGATGAATTGGGCGGTATTGGCCACCCGGGCCAGATGCACCAGCGAATCCCGGCCGCGGTCTGCCCAGGGCTGGTTCGGTCCGCCGAAACGGGCGCCGATACCGGCAACAACCAGCCGGGCCACCTCACCCGGAGCCAGGTCAAACGGGCCTGAACACTGGATGAATCGCTTGTCAGCCGGTGCCACATCCTGCGAATCATAGGGCGCATAGACACCGGTCCGGTAGTCGTAACCGGCCATGGTCAGATACTGGGCCGGGTCGGTAACCGGGTCGATGTCAATCGTGAACTTCTTGAACGCCGTCATGCCCAGCTGACGGCCGTCCGGCCGCTTGGGTGACTCAAGAAACTTGTAGGCGAACACGCCCGGAGTCCCGGATTCCCAGTCCCGGCTCGGCGCCTCGTAGTTGTCATTGTCACCGGCATAGCCGACATTTCTCACCAGCCCGACGCCGGGGATTTCGACTGAATCCATCAGTCCAACCATGTCGTCCGGTGCCGCACCGATGTCCGGATCCATCACTGCGCCGGCATAGCAGCGCTTGAGAGTATCGGTACCCGAATTGCGGATCTGGTAGATGATGAAGAAGATGTCCTGATTAGTCGGATAGTTCCACGCATAGACGGTCTGATAGATATCGATTCCCTGCGGCTTGCCCGGCGAGATATGATTTTCCGGTGCCGCATCCGAGTAGCAGCACCACATATCCTGCAGGGAAAAGTTCTCATAGGGTATCAGCAGACTGTCCAGCGACGGATTGCCGGTTCCGAAGCGCTCACGCAGCTCCAGCGGCGGCGGGAAGTTTTCGGGGTATTTGTAAATCCGGTCATCGGGCGAACCAGCGCCACCCTCGGCATTTTTGGTCAACACCGGCGTCATTTCAGTACCACCGGAGTTGGGGTTGTAACCGAAGGTCACCAGCGTATCGATCTTTTCGGTTCCCGGCCGGTGCTTGAGCGAACCAAACCACAGACCGGCACCGAAAATGTACATGTTCTTGTAAGGCTGCGGCCAGGAACCGCCCGCAACACCGGAACCGACGGTAATGTCGATGCCGTAGCGGCCGTCGTTATAGAAAGGACAGCGCCACTTGTTGATTGTCAGCCACTGCATGTCATAGATGCGCTGACCAGCCGGCGGCGGTGTGGCAGTGCGGGCCTCAAGGATGGCGGCCCACCCGAACAGAGTCAGGAAGGCGAACGCCAGACCCAGCCCGGCTTTGATTGTTCTTCGTCTTGCTCTGTGCGTCACGCTTCCTCCTCTAGAATGACAGGCTGAGTCCCAGTTTGATCTTGCGCGGCGGTCCATAGTAGGTGGGCGGGTTTGTGTTATCGGCGTATGCCCGCAGATACGACTCGTACATTTCGGCCCGCGTCAGATAACCGTCGTGGTTGAAGTCGCGCGCCGGGTGGTAGGCGTAGTCACCGTCGCCGTAGGCGATGCCGGGCGAGAACTCGAACGGAGTGATGACCCGGCCGGTAAAGTCCGGTTTGCCGGTGGTAGTGTGAACATTGGTCACCCGCAGCGTATTGAGCACGTTCGAGACATCGAGATTGAGCGCAAGCCCCAGTCCACCCAGCCGGATGGTTTTGGACATCCGGGCATCCAGATTGTAGCTGCTGGGCAGTCGGGCCGAATTCTGCAGCCCAATCTGGTTGCCGCGCTGGTCGGTCGGTGTATAGGGCGTGCCGGTACCATAAGAGAACACGCCGGAAATATCAAACTCCCGCAACGGGGTGAACGCGAAATCAGCCGGGAATGCAAAGGTCAGATTGGCATTGAACGCGTGCCGCTGGTCCTGATCAAGGTAGTAGTCCTGCTGCAGCGGCCGCTCACGCTGATACTGCGCCTCAGCCGTGGAAGCAGTACCCTTGGCAATCTGGAAGGTATAGCCCAGCTGAGCGGTCCAGTAATCGCTGAGCACCTTGGCCGCGGTTGCCTCGAAGCCCTGAATCCGGGCGAATTCGACGTTGTAGTACATCGTATAGGGCTGCGGCAGCGCCGAAACCGTCCGCACCCCGGCCAGGTCGAACACGTCCTTGAAGAACGCCGTCACGTCAAACTGCAGCAGGTCCGAAACCTGGGCATCGAAACCCAGCTCGTAGGCAATCGTCTTCTCGGCGTCCATGTCGGCATTGCCGACGATGACGTTGCCGCGCGAACGCAGCTCGGCCGCAGTACGGTCGGCATAGGAGTAGAGGTCGGACAACGAAGGATTCTTGTAGAAGTGTCCGTAGGAGAAGCGGAACTTGATCCGCTCGGTGATCGGGTAGGACAGACCCAGCCGCGGCGCCAGCTTGGCCTTGGGCTTGGCCGGAATCAACGAGTCGGAAATCTCCGGCGAAGACCCGAGCGACTCGGGGAAAGCCCGGACGCTGGCCTTGGAGTCAAGATAGTCCAGCCGCAGCCCGGCCCGCACTACCAGGTCTTCGAAATCAGCCCGGTCCTGGACATACGCCGCAATCACCACCGGCTTGTAGCGATAGCCATCCCAGAAGGGATTGGCGTCCCAGGGCAGTGAGTTTTCATACATCCGCAGGTCGTATTGGGTAACGCTGATACCGGTCTTCAGCTCGTGGATTTTGGAAATCGTCCGGGTGAAGTCGAACTTGCCCAGCAGGTGATTGGTTTCCCGATAGTGCCAGGTCCGGTTGTCACCCTCGCCGACAAACAACCCGGGTACACCGTAGGGGTTGTTGGTCGTATTGTAGGGTGTGACGAAGTTGCGGCCAATGGGCCACGCGTAAACCGTGTCGCCGTTGATAAGCGAGTAGGAACGGTAGAGCTGCAGCACCGCATCACGCGGGCTCAGCCCCTCGTAGTTGTTGAAAACCCACTCTTCGCCCCGGAAGATATAGCGGTGCCAGATGCCGGCCGAACGCAGGGCACCCCAGAACCCGGTCGTGTCCGCCGCCTCGGCGTAGAAATCGCGTACCGACCGAATTAGCGAGGTGTTGAAATAGCCGACCTTGAGCTCGTAGACCGAAGCCGATGACAGCAGGTGGTTGATCGTGAAGTTGGCCTTGGTGGAACGCACCCGGTTGGCGTAAAGCCCGCGCAGCCAGTACTTCCACGAATTCGACCAGCTCTGCCACTGGTAGTTGGAGTGATGGCCGTCGAGCGTGAACTTCAGACCTTCGCGGGTCAGCGCAAACTCCCGCGGCATCTGCAGCGTCAGTTTGCCCTCGGCGGCGTACTCGCCACGCGGCGAGTCTACCCGGTAGCGGACATTGGCATTGTCATCAGTGTGGAAGAACTCGGTTGAGAGGAAGTAACGCAGCCGGCTGACCAATGGCCCGCCGATCGACAACGTCAGCCGGTTGTAACCAAAGTTGTAGCCGGTTGACATCGGGAAAACCTCGTCGGTCGTGTAGCCGAGCCGGCCCGAGGTCCGCGAGCCACCCTCTTTCGTCACCGCCTTGATGATACCCGACATTGCCGAACCGTATTCGGCATCAAAGCCACCGGTGATGACGACCACCGACTGCAGCGCGTCAGTGGTCGGTTTCGGGCTCGACCAGAGCGTACCGACCAGCGCGTCCTGAGCGTTGACACCGTCAACCAGGTAAGCGACGTCGTCGTAGCGGCCGCCGCGGATATGCGTCCAGCCGCCGCCACGCGACTGCGATACACCGGCCTGCAGACCAACGAGGTCCGACAGGTTGGTTACCGGCAGCCGTTTGAAATCCTCATCGGTAATGACGCGCTCGACGTTGACCGTCCGCGGATTGACCAGCTCTTTTTTCTTGGCGGTGACGTCAATGGTCTTGCCAATCTCAATCACCGTCGGGGACAGCTTGACGTCAACCGTCACGGTCTGGTCCTGGATCACCAGTACGTCGGTGACTTTGGCATCATTGTAGCCCATGAAGCTTGCAGTCACCGTGTAACGGCCGGGCGGGATATTGATAATCAGGTACTGGCCGTTGGCGTCGGTCGCGGCGCCCAGTTCGGTACCCTCAACGACGACGCTCGCGCCCGGCAGCGGCTCGCCCGTCCGGCGGTCAGTGACCTTGCCGGTGATGTTACCGGTATTGGCCGCCAGACCGACAGCGGCTGCGGCCAGCAGAATCAGCAGAACCCGCAATCCTGAGTGTCTCATTGCCGCCTCCTATTCCGTTACCTTGAACGGCACGATCCACCCCGCTGCGACATACTTGCCGGAAACCTCCCAGAACACCGAGGCCGGGATGTGTTCGATGTGCAGACGGTTGATTCCCAGCGGGACGGTCGAATCAAGCTTGATCCAGGCGTTGCCCGGATAGCGCCGGCCGTTCAGATAAAGGTATGTCGCGCAGTCGCCATTATTGGTGCGCAACCGGTTCAACCTGATCGAATCGCCACGCCGATAGGTCAGCAGCTGGCTGTCCGGGTCGTAGAACCGCTGAATACCGAACCGCAGCGTATCCGGTCGGAGATAAATCGTGTCGGCCCGGGCGCCGTTGAACAGCACCGCGTCGAAAAAGTACGGAGCGTCATCCGGGCCGGGCGCCCAGTAGCGATGGCCGCCCGACAGCTTCCAGATTTTCCACTGGCCACCCTGCTTTTTCAGCACGACCCCGCCGGTCGCGTTGCCCAGCATCGTATCCTGCTCGGTGGCAGCGGCAAACTTCTCAATCACATACCCGGTCGTGTCGGTAAAGACAGTGTCGTAGCGGTTGAGGACAAGCGTCTCAGATGGATTGGGAAAGAACGTGTCCTGCCGAATGAAACGGGAGTAACGGAAGACGTTCAGGCGCAGTCGGCCCGGGATTGTCTCCATAAATGTAACCGTGCAGGTGGTTTCCAGTTTGGAGGTGTCCAGTGTCGCGATGAACTTGTAGTCGAGCGGATAGTCGGGGTCAGACACCCAGTGCTCCATCGCATTGGCCCGGAAGCGCTGCTTGTAAGGATTGCTGCGCATTTCCTTGGCCAGTATCACCGCCGTTGAACCGGGCAACGCCGTGTCCATTGAGGCCAGCGCCAGTTCGGCCAGGGCGGTCCGGAAAAACGCTTTGTTGGCGCGAACCAGCGAATCAATGGCCAGCGTATCGGCCCGGTCCGGCTCCCAGAAAGCCTCGGGCGGAGTTCGTCCGCAACCCCAGAAGAGCGCCGACAGAGCCAGCCCGGCGGCCAGGGCTGCCAGCCGCGCCCTCCGACTACTACACAGACTCATTCCAGCCTCCTTTAGCTGTCGATGTGCAAGAACATATCAATCGCCGCCGCCGGTGGCGGCCGCGTCGCGTTGCCAGCGACAAGGGGATACACTGTGTCGTATCCCCTTGCCGTCAAATGTATGTGTGTTGTGTCCGCTGTCAAGCTCAGTTATCGGCCAAAAACACCGGGGCGCGCGGTTGGCGCGCCCCGGCCGATGCTTTTCCTTCGTTACAGGCCGTAACGCTCGACGATCTGGTCGCGGGTCTTGTGCAGAATGTCGTACTTCTTGCCGACCCGAACGAATGCGGCGATAGCCCGGTCGATGTGTTCCCGTTCGTGGGCGGCCGAGAGCTGAACCCGGATCCGCGCCAGTCCCTTGCCCACCACCGGATAGAAGAAGCCGATAACGTAGATGCCCTCGTCGTACATGTCGCGGGCAAAGTCCTGGGCGAGCTTGGCGTTGTAGAGCATGATCGGCACGATCGGGTGGACGCCGGGCCGGATATCAAACCCGGCCTCGGTCATCGCCTTGCGGAAATACATCGTGTTCTGCTCCAGCTTGTCCCGCCGTTCGGTCGTCCGCGAAAGCAGGTCGATGATGGTGATAGCCGAATAGGCAATCACCGGGGGCAGGGTGTTGGAGAACAGATAGGGCCGCGAACGCTGACGCAGAATCTCGACGATCTCCTTGCGTGCTGCCGTGAACCCGCCGGACGCCCCGCCGAGTGCCTTGCCCATCGTCGAAGTGATGATATCGACGCGACCCATCACTCCGCAGTGCTCGTGAGTACCGCGGCCGTGCTTGCCCATGAAACCGGTGGCATGGGAGTCGTCGACCATCACCAGACAGTCGTATTTGTCGCAGAGGTCGCAGATCTCTTTCAGTGGCGCCACATCGCCGTCCATCGAGAACGCGCCGTCGGTGGCGAACACCCGGAACCGCGCCCGCTGGACTTCTTCGCTCTTCAGCTTCTCTTCCAGGTCGGCGAGGTCCATGTGTTTGATGATGTAGCGCTTGGCCTTCGACAGCCGGATGCCGTCAATCACCGAAGCATGGTTGAGCGCGTCGGTCAGAATCGCATCCTCTTCCTTGAACAGCACCTCGAACAGGCCGCCGTTGGCATCGAAGCACGACGAGTAGAGAATGCAGTCTTCCATGCCGAGAAAATCGGCAATCTTGCGCTCAAGCTGGCGGTGGATGTCCTGGGTGCCGCAGATGAATCGCACTGACGACAGCCCGTAGCCCCACTCATCCAGTGCCCGGTGGGCCGACTTGATTGTCTCCGGATGGCTGGACAGACCCAGGTAATTGTTGGCGCAGAAGTTCAGCACTTCCTTCTGCGGCGCGCCGGCAGGAAACTCGACCCGGATACCGGCACCCTGGGGTCCGAAAATGTATCGTTCCTGCTTGTAGAGCCCGGCTTCCTGCACGCTCTTCAACTCGGCCTGCAGGAAGTCCTTCAGCTTGGTGTAGGCCATTCGACTTTCCTCCTCAAAACGAACTGTTTTCTGTGGCAGCCGTGCGTTCTGCCTCGACGATTGCCACTCCGGAACTGGTTCCCAAACGTGTGGCGCCGGCAGCAATCAGCGCCCGGGCGGTTGCGAGATCTCTGATGCCGCCGGACGCCTTGACGCCGATGCGGCCGCCGGTCACCTGCGCCAGCAGCTTGACATCTTCAACGGTTGCGCCCGGTCCAAGGAAACCGGTTGAAGTCTTCACAAACGCCGCTCCCGAATCAACCACCAGTCGGGCGGCGGTTTCCTTCTCTTCGGTCGTAAGCAACGCCGTCTCGATAATCACCTTCACCGGCCGGCCCGCGGCAGCCGCGACGACTGCGGCAATGTCGTCTCGGACGGCATCAAAACGGGCAGATTTCAGCCAGCCGATGTTCATTACCATGTCCAGCTCATCGGCACCCGCCGCCAGTGCCAGTCTTACCTCGGCCGCCTTGGCCCAGGAAAGCATCGCCCCGAGCGGGAAACCGATTACCGTCGCAACCTTTACACCCGAACCAGCCAGCCAGAGCCGGGCCGGCTCGATATAGCAGCCGTTGACGCAGACCGCGTAAAAACCGTACTTACGGGCCTCGGCAGACAGCCGCTCAACCTGAGCAACCGTTGCGTCCGGCCTCAGCAAAGTATGTTCGATGTAACGAGCCAAACCGTTCGTTCTTGCCTGCATCGTTACAACGGCCGCAATTCTAGCCTCATTAAGCGCTCTGTCAACGCAGCAAAACAGGAACCTGTGACATCGTTGCCGGTGATGTCGAGGCAATCAGGGCATTGTGCTCACCGCCCATTTGCCGGCGGCAGCGTCAACAGAACCGGCAGCGGCACTTTCCCGTCAGGAGAGAACATAACCCAAGCCAGTACCGGCAGGCGAACTGGAACCCAGCGCTCGAGCAGCACTGGCGGCAGCTCCCGCCTCAGCCCGGGACGACAATCAATCGCTGCCCCCCGACCAGCACCGACACCGCAGGAAGCCCATACCGAACCTGCGAAAATCAACAACAACAGCAGCCTGCGCAACATCTTTTCCTCCTAATATATACGGAATCTCATGGCACTACCGTCACTGCCGCTTAGACCAGACTTCCCTGTCTGAGATTCCTGGCATTGTACCCGGCGAACTACAGACACCAGCCCGCACCACGCCGTCCGTGGCATTTACCAACTAACATCATTACTGGCAATCACTTACCAAACAGGCCCTCCTGCCTCCCCCACCACCCCCCAGTGACTCCTGCCACAGCTCTGGCCCCAGCGGGTACGGGTAGCATCGCTGAATCGCCGACATCGGCTCCAGTCCGGACACCTCCGGCGACCGTTCTCTTTACTATCGCCTGCCTGTCGGCTTGTCCCGCTGACACGGCTTTAGCCCGACAAGCCGGTTGAAGCAGAAACGCTGCTGATCTGACCTGCTCTGTTTTCACGGCCGCCTGAGCTGACATCTGACACTGTCCCAGCGCGCGAACCGGACCCACGCCGCGGGACTGTAACCAGTTGCCTGCCCGGACATCTGATTGACCCGACTCCGGAGCGTTGTAAGCTGGACTGTGACACTCGGCAAATTTTGGCCTCCCCGGTCATACTGACCTGTTGCTGAAGTGAACGACGCCATCAGCCCGACCGCGCGCATCGTCACGGTCTGCTCAGAAGTGGGCCGCGGCCACCCATCGTACCTCGATTCGGTACTTGAGGCCCTCAGGAGCCAGCCCGGTTTTCAGCCCGGCCTTCTATCCGAGCAGACCGTCTTCTCGCTCGGCTCGCCAATCAACCGGCAGGCCTGGCGCGCGGCGCGCACAGCCTATGAGCTTGCCGGCTCGGGCAGCGGCGCCGCTGCGCTCTACAATCGCCTGCGCTCCGGCGCCTCACCTTCCCGGTTCGCGCTTGCCCTGCTCGGCGCGGGCCTGCGCCGGCGCCTTGCCGGCAGAGCCGGAATCTGCGTGGTTGACCACCCCCTCCTCGCCCACATCCTCGCCGATGCCTGCCGGGTCGTTTACCTGCACGCCGAGATTGCCGCCCCGCGTTCAGCGGTCGTGCCCCGCGCCTGGCGCACGCTTGTCCCGCTTGAAGCCACCGCAGCCGACTTCGCCGCGGCCGGCGCCTGGCCCGACACGGTGACGGTCACCGGCCTCGTGCTCGAACCGGAACTTGAGCGCACCGCCGCGCACGACTTTGCCGCACGCATCGAGCGCATCCGCTCGACCGGGCCGCTCACGGTCGGCCTGTTCACCTCGGGTGCCTACCCCCGGCCCCATCTCCAGCTGCTGGCCGAGGCCGCCCGGTCAATCGAAACCCAGGGCTGGCGTGCCGTCGTGTTTGCCGGAGACCGGCCCGACCGCGCGCGTGGTCTCGCCGCGCCCGGCCGCACAGTCTGTGCCGGCTCGTGCCGCGCCGAGGCGACAGCCCGCGAATGCGCCGCGGTGCGATCACTCGACCTGATGGTTGCCGCCGCTCACGAACGCACCGGCCGCGCGGTCGCGCTCGGCGTTCCGCTTTTTTGTCTGCTGCCCCACATCGGTCCGTTTGCACCGCTCAACTACCGCTTCGCGCACGAACGCGGCGTGTGCCAGCCGGTGGCGACGCCGGCCGACGCACGCACGCTCGGCCCGCGTCTTGTCGGACTGCGCACCTCTGGCAGGCTCGAAGCGATGGCCCGTGCCGGCTGGCATCCTGAACTGTTCGGTGGAGCAGAACGCGCGGCCCGGCTGATTCTCGAATGGAGCCAGAGCCGGTGAACCCGTCGCTCCCGACCGGTCGGGTGGATACTTCCCGGCCGCATTTCGAACTTGTCCACAGTTTCTACAAGGAAACCGTCGCCCGGGTCGGTTACGCCGCCGCCGGCACCGGTCTTGCCATCGAGTTCGTGGCCGGCCCGGCGGCGTCGAACGAACGGGTGCGCGCCGATGTCGCCGCCTCGATCGCCGCCCGCCTGCGCGACTGCCCGGGCGCGGCCGAGAGCCTGTTCGACCGCCTGCGCGCCTCCTGCGCCGGGCCCGAAAACCTCTACGCCCGGGTCCACTGGTACCTTTTTGACCCCGACCTGCTGCCGCCGGGGCAACCGGCCGGCCCGGAACAGACCTGAGCCGAACCGAAAAATCCGGCTTGACAGGTCGGTCAATTTCGGTATTCTGATACCGAAATGAATCAACCCTACGGCGTTTCCGAAGCGGCCAACCTTGCCCTGCACAGCATGGCACTGCTGGCCCAAACCGGCGGTCGCCGGGTCCGCGTCCGGGAAATCGCCGCCCGCCTGAAAGCATCGGGCGCGCACCTCGCCAAGGTGCTGGCCCGGCTCGAGCGCGCCGGGCTGGTCAGCGGCCAGCGCGGTCCGGCCGGCGGCTACACGCTCGCCCGGTCCGCCCGCGATATATCCCTGCTTGAGGTCTACGAGGCGGTTGAGGGCCCACTGCGGTCCCGGCCCTGCCTGTTCGGCGTGCCGGTCTGCTCGGGCAGCGGCTGCGTCCTGGGCAGGTTCTTCGGCTCGCTCAACCGCAAGGTGGCCGACAGGCTCGCCCGCACCCGCCTGTCCGACGTGAAAGTGAAATTCGGAGGAAAAGATGCCCGCCACGCGCAAGATAATCAGCATTGACGAAGAGAAGTGCACCGGCTGCGGCCAGTGCATCCCGAATTGTCCGGAAGGCGCCCTGCAGGTCATCGACGGCAAGGCCCGGCTGATCTCCGACCTGTTCTGCGACGGCCTGGGCGCCTGTGTCGGCAACTGCCCCGAAGGCGCGATGACCGTGGTCGAGCGCCCGGCCGAGCCCTACGACGAAGCCCGCGTGATGGAAGGCATCGTCAAGGCCGGGCCCAATACCATCGCCGCGCACCTCAAGCACCTGAAGGACCACGGCGCCTGTGACTGGTACAACGCCGCAGTCGCCTACCTGAAGGAGCGCGGCATCCCCGTTCCGGCCGAAGAGAAGTCGGACTGCGCCTGCGCGACCCTGGCGTGCGGCTGCCCCGGTTCACAGGTACGCGAGCTTGCCCCGGAGCCGGCCGAACCCTGCTGCTGCGGCGGTGTTGACGACATGGCTGCGCGCCCCTCGCGTCTGCGCAACTGGCCGATCCAACTCACGCTCGTGCCGGTCTCCGCGCCCTACCTCAAGCACGCGGACCTGCTCATCGCCGCCGACTGCGTCGGCTCGTCCCACCCGAACTTCCACGACTCGCTCGTCCGCGGCCGCGTCCTGCTCATCGCCTGCCCCAAGCTCGATGACGCCCAGGCTTATCTTGCCAAACTGACTGCCATCTTCCGCGAGAACGCGCCCAATTCCGTGACCGTGGCGCATATGACTGTGCCCTGCTGCTTCGGCCTTGTCCACCTTGTCAAGCAGGCCATCGCCGCCTCAGGCAGGACCATCCCCTACGCCGAGGTAACGGTCGACACCGACGGCCGGGAGGTGAGGTGAACCCCGTCACGATTCAGACCGCTCCCCGCGTGCCTGGCACTAGAGGCTTCGACGCCCACCGCCTGCACGCCACCGACCACGTCGAGGTCATCCACATCGCGCTCGAGCCGGGTTCAAGCCTGCCCCGGCACTCGGTCGCGGTCGACTCGTTCTTCTACGTGCTCGAGGGCACGGCCACGGTCGAGCTCGAATCGGGCCGCGTCACGCTCGAAACCGGCGCGCTGCTTGCATCGGCCGCGAACTCGCCGCACCGGATTGTCAACGAAACCGCGGGCCTGCTGCGCTTCCTCGTCGTCAAGACGCCGAAGCCGGCCGCGCCCGCCCGAATGCTGGAGTAACCCGAACCCAAGGAGGAACCAGATGGGTATGTTCTGTTACCAGTGTGAGCAGACCGCCAAGGGCACCGGTTGCACGGTGCAGGGCGTCTGCGGCAAGGACGAGCGCACCGCTGTCCTGCAGGACCTGCTGATATACGCGACCAAGGGCATCGCCCAGTACGCCCACCGCGCCCGCGCCCTCGGCGCGACCGACCCCGAGGTCAACGCCTTCACCGCCGAGGCGATGTTTTCGACCATCACCAACGTCGACTTCGACCCCGAACGCCTGCACGGGTTTCTGAAGCGCGCCGCCGAGATGCGCGACCGCGCCCGCAGGCTTTACGAGGACGCCGCAAAGAAGGCCGGCAGGCCCGTTGAAACCCTTTCCGGTCCGGCCGCCTGGCAGCCGGCGCCCGACATCGCCGGCCTGGTCGAGCAGGGCCGCGACAAGGGCATCCTCAAGCGCCACGAGCTGTGGGGTGACGACACCGCCGACCTGCACGACCTCGTGCTCTTCGGACTCAAGGGCACCTGCGCCTATATGGACCACGCCCACGTGCTCGGGTATGACGACGACAAGCTCTACGCCGAGCTGCACCGTATCCTCGACCTCCTGGCCCGGGACAAGCAGGACGCCGGCACGCTTGTCAACGAGGCTCTCGCCACGGGCAAGCTCAACCTCGGCGTGATGGAGCTGCTCGACAAGGCCAACACCGAAACCTACGGCCACCCGGTACCGACCCCGGTGCGCGTCACCCCGGTCAAGGGCAAGTGCATCCTCGTCTCCGGCCACGACCTGCGCGACCTCGAACTCATCCTCAAGCAGACCGAGGGCAAGGGCATCAACGTCTACACCCACGGCGAGATGCTGCCCTGTCACGGCTATCCAAAGCTCAAAGCCTACAAACATCTGGTCGGCCACTACGGCACCGCCTGGCAGAACCAGCAGAAAGAGTTCCCCGACTTCCCCGGCGCCATCGTGATGACGACCAACTGCATCCAGAAACCGCGCGACTCCTACTTCAACCGCATCTTCACCACCGGCCTCGTTGCGTGGCCCGGCGTGAAGCACATCGGCCCGGACAAGGACTTCTCGCCGGTCATCAACGCTGCGCTCGAGGCCCCCGGTTTCCCCGCCGACGAACCGGAGAAGACCATCCTCGTCGGTTTCGGCCACAACGCGGTGATGGCCGCCGCGCCCAAGGTCATCGAGCTGGTCAAGTCCGGCAAGATCAAGCACTTCTTCCTCATCGGCGGCTGCGACGGCTCCAAGCCCGAGCGCAACTACTACACCGAGTTCGCCCAGAAGGTTCCCAAAGACTCGGTCATCCTCACGCTCGCCTGCGGCAAGTTCAAGTTCAACCGGCTCGAGTTCGGCGACATCGAAGGCATCCCGCGCCTGCTCGATGTCGGCCAGTGCAACGACTCCTACTCGGCAATCCAGATTGCCGCCGCACTCGCCAAGGCGTTCGGCACCGATGTCAACGGCCTGCCCCTTTCGCTCATCCTCTCCTGGTATGAGCAGAAAGCGGTCGCGGTGCTGCTGACCCTGCTTGCGCTGGGCATCAAGAACATCCGCATCGGGCCGAGCCTGCCCGCATTCCTGACCCCCAACCTGCTGAAGATAATTGTCGACACCTTCAAGCTGACCCCCATCACCACGCCCGACGACGACCTCAAGGCCATCCTCGGCTAGCCT
>CBFGJX010000022.1:0-8550 GCA_965649225.1 Caldifarciminota bacterium | reverse complement strand
TGGATGCGCGGGCTGCGGTCTCCTGCCGCAGCCCGCAGCTCATCTGTCGCTGCCAGGTAGAAAAGTTGACTAGCTCTGCCCGACGACTACTCTTATAAAACGTGACAACCCTGTCTGAGCATACCCTTGTACTGCTGCACGGGATGTTCGGCCTGCCCGACATGTGGGACGCTACCCTGCCCAGCATCCCAGCCGGCTGGCGTGTCCTGGCGCCGGAAATGCCCGTATTCGACGGCGCGCCCCGTCACATTGGTGTCAACGGGCTGGTCGTCTTCATCCGCGAAACGCTGGATTCACTGGGCATCCGGTCGGCAGTTTTCGGCGGCAACTCGCTGGGCGGGCATGTCGCCCTGCAGTTTACGCTTGACTACCCGAACCGGGTCGACGGACTGGTTCTGTCCGGCAGTTCCGGCCTGTTCGAGCGCAGCATCGTCAATGATGTCCCCCGCCGGCCGACGCGGGAATGGGTGCGCGAACGGGTTCGGGAAGTCTTTCTGGATACCGTTCACGTCACCGAGAAACGCATTGACGACGTGATGGCCGTGCTCGGGGACCGGCGCCGCGCCCTCAACCTGCTCAAGGTGGCGAAATCGGCCAAACGCACAAACCTCGGCTCGGTTCTCCATCGCATCAAGTGTCCGGTCCTGCTGGTCTGGGGTGCTGACGACTTTGTGACCCCGCCCGATGTCGCCCGCGAGTTTCATCGCTGCATTCCCCAGTCCGAGCTTCACTTCATTCCCGAATGCGGCCACGTGCCGATGATTGAACGGCCGGCGGAATTCGGCCGGCTGCTCAGCTCGTTTCTTCTGCGAACGTTCACCCCGCCGGCAAACCCGCTCCGGCTTGCCCCTGCCACCTGACACCGGTCAGACAACACTGGACCGCACAAACACCGCGTCGACGACCCGTCCCGCCGAAAAGGTCTGGCGGTAGCCGAGCCGCAAAGGCCGCAACCCGCACGAGCGGGCAAGATTCGCCAGCTCATCGGTCGCCATGCCGCTTTCCCCGGCTGGCTCCCTTTCCCGCAACTCTCCCGCCGGCCGCAGCAACCGGGCAATCCGGTTCATCACGCTCTGCCGCTCAACCAGCCCCATCCGCCACACTGCCCGATCGGCAAACACGATGTCGAACTGGCCCTCGGCCAGTGGCATCGTGCAGAAACTGCCCCCGGGCGTGCTGACATTTTCGCACCGACCCAGCCGGGCGCTCCGCAACGCAGCAAGGCCGCCCGAACTGTCAACACAGGTCAGGGCACCGAGCTTGAGCCGAAGCGCGAGCCGTTCCGCCAGCGCGGTCGGGCTCGGTCCCAGCACCAGCACCCGCTCATCCCCGGCAAGCTTCTCGCCGGCACACCATTCGGCTGCGAACAGAAAATCCCGCAAACTCACTGGACAAGCCTCTCTGGTCTTGTTGCCTTTGACCCAAGCCTAGCCTGATACCGCTGCCGGTCAATACCCCCGGCCGGTGCGCACGGAAACAGACAACGCCACTGCACAGCCAGACCGGGACAACGGTCATCTTTCCAACCGGTTGTGTCGCCGCCGCACCGCCGGTGAAGAACCCATTTCGGGCTTGACAGCCCGGTATCCGAAGCCATATAATGGTTTGACAAGTTGGGTTACAGCTTGTAAACAACCTGCTGCAGTTGCCGCGCCGACGCCAATGGTGCGTCAGGCTGCCAGCACGTGCACTCAGGTGCGGCCAAACCGCATCGGTGCCGGGTTGTTGGTCGAAAGCAGCTGATCGGCCTGGGGGAGGCCCTGGTCAGCTGAAACAGTAAGGGCCCTGTCGTTTGAGCGCGGGCAGGGAAGGAGATGCCGGCAGCAATGTTGCCAGTTGCGCAACGCCGGCAGAAAAGGGGAGCTATGACTCTCAGACAGTTGACTGCAATCGCAGCCTTTTGGGCAACAGTTGGGCTGCCGCCAACCGCTTGGGCTGCGTCGTCCACTGACGGCTCGTCACTGTGGACGCCAACGGGCCTGTTCGGCCGCTGGCGGCCGTCAGATGAACTGATCGAGCTGCGAACCGAAAACTCGAAAACCTTCGACAATCACGACGGCACCTATTCGCTGGTGGTCTCCAGCCCGCTGCACCGCCGCGACAACCTTGGCCGCTGGGTTGACCTCAGCGAAGCCGAAATCCTCGCCCGGCGAAACGAACTGCCGGTATTCAACCCGCCGATTCAGGACGCCGAATCTACCCGATCGGTAGGCAGCGGTCCCGGCATCGACAACCACATCTGGGGTGCCGATGTCCCCTATTTCCGCTGCCAGTTTCTCTACCTGTCCACTGAGCTGATGTTCAACGGCTGGATTACCGCCGTAGGCTTCATGGGCGACGGCGATGCCGGCGGTGGCGACACGATCAACTTCGCCAGCCACTGGCTCAAAGACACCAGCTACAGCAGTTTCTCATCCGCCGCCTGGGACGACCCGGGAACGCTCGTCTGGGGTGAAAGCACGCTCTACATCCCCCAGCGGGCCGGCTGGGTGTCGCTGCGCCTTGCCAATCCGATGCTCCACATTCACGGCAAGAACCTGCTGGTGTCTTACTACCATCAGGACGGCACTATCGAACGCTCGCAGTGGTACAGCTTCCACTCCACCGGTACGGTCACCCGGGGCAAACGCGGCCGGAGCAACTCCGTCAACCCGCCCCCGATGTCTACCATGACTACCCGCGCCGATATTCTGATAACCTACGTCCCGGTTTTCCCCGACCTGCAAACCACCGCCATTATTGCGCCACTGGACACAATTGCCCACGGCACAACCGTCACGCCCCGCGCCACGGTCCGCAACAACGGCCCGGTGCCGGCCATCCGCTACTCGGTCCGGCTTGATATCTCCGGCGGCTACTCCAACACCCAGAACAAAACTGACCTCGCCGTCGGGGCTCAGACCACTGTCAGCTTCAGTAACTGGTCCGCCAGTACCCTGGGCGAATTCACCGTCAGCTGCACCACCGCCCTGGGCGGCGACAGCGTACCCCAGAACAACCAGGTCACCGCCGGCGGCTTTGTCCGCCGGCTGGACGCCGAAGCACTTGAAATACTGGCTCCGGCACCAGTTGTCGACTCCGGCACCAGCATCATCCCGCAGGTACGGGTCCGCAACAACGGCAACACCACGGTAACGTTTCCGGTACTGCTCACCATCAACGGCGGCTACTCCAACTATGCCGGTGCCGTCAATCTCATCCCGGGCGAATCCCGGGTGCTGAACTTCGCCGAGTGGACCGCCTCGGCCCGGGGCAGCTTCACCATTACGGCCACAACCCAGCTCTCGGGCGATCAATCGTCGGCGAACAACACCATCAGCCGGGCGGTATTCGTCCGTGTCCTCGATATCCAGCCCACCCAGATCAATTCACCCGGGGCACGGACTGACTCCGGCGCTACCCTGCTGCCGACGGTAACCGTCCGCAACAACGGCAACGTGGCCGTGAGTTGCAGTCTCAGCCTCAGCATCGCGCCGGACTATCACCGGACAATTCAGGTTGCGGGACTCGACGCCGGCGAAATCCGTCCGGTGATTTTCCCGGCCTGGCTGCCGACGCTGCGCGGCCCGGCGGCAATCCGGTGTTCGACCCGGCTGCCCGGCGACTTCGTTCCGACCAATGACCTCATCGAGGGCGCGACGTTTGTCACCGTCAATGACATTGCTGCGCTTGCGATTGAAGCTCCGCGCTGCTCGGTACTGGCCGGCACCGTTGTCCCCCGTGTCCGGGTAGCCAACTGCGGCAATGACCGGGCTCCGGTGTCGGCCTGCTGGTGGCTTGCTGACCAGCCCGAGCTCAAGAGCACGGTTCACCTGCCGGCCGGTCTTCCGACCGAGTCCGAGACAACGCTGGTATTTCCTGAGTTGACCATCCCGGCCGGCAGTCACATCGGCCGCTGTTCGCTGGACCTGGCCGGTGACCAGTTGCCAGACAACAACGCGCTCGCCGAACCGTTCTTTGCCGGCCATATCGAAGTCGGAGCGGTTGCAATCATCGCACCACCGGCAACTCTCGATACCGCCGAGCCGGTCCGGCCGATGGTCAGTGTTCACAACTGGGGTTCACTGCCGGCACTGGTCAGCGCGGTCTTCCGGATTGAGCAGGACGGTGCGCCCGAATACGAAGGCTTCGTTGTCGAGACCCGGGTCGAGCCGGACGGTTCGGCGACTCTGGTCTTTGACGAATGGCTGAAACCGCACCGCGTCGGCCCTCATCTCGCTCGCTGCTCGCTCTGGGCCGTCGGCGACAACAACCCGGCCAACGACACCATCAGTCTGCCGTTCAAGGTCATACTCGACCTGCCGCCGCACGGCTGGTCGGAATTGCCCTCGCTGCCGCCCGGGCCCTCGGGACGACCGGTCAAAGACGGTGCCTGTCTGGCCTGGGAAGCATCTACCGGCAGCATCTTTGCCGCCAAGGGCAACAAGACATCCGAGTTCTGGCGCTTTGACCCGCTCAGCCGTGACTGGCTGGGTCGAAGGCCGATACCGGCCGGCACCGAGAACCGGGCTCCGGGCAAAGGCGCGGCTGCCTGTTCAGACAACGCCGGCACAATCTACCTTGTCAAAGGCAACAACACCCGCGCCTTCTGGTCCTACGACGTCCACCGCGACACCTGGATTCAGCTACCGGACGTCCCGGCCGGCCCGGCTCAGAAACGGCTCAAGGGCGGCAGCGACCTGGTCTGGCACCAGCACAATGACACCGGCTACGTCTATCTGTTGAAAGGCGGGCGCACCGAGTTCTACCGCTACTGTCCGGCTACTGGCGAGTGGCAGACCCTTGCCGATGCCCCCGCCGGTTCCCACGGCCGCTGGGACCGCGGCTCGTGGCTCTGCCCTGACGGCAACGGTCGAATCGTTGCCCACAAAGCCAAGTACCACGAACTGCACATCTATGACCCCGCTGAAGACCGCTGGTCCGGCCCGTTCGACGGCATGCCCTTCTCCAGCCGCTTCACCGGCCGCGGCCGCAAGGCCAAGGACGGCTCGGACGCCGTGCTGCTGGGTAATCTGATCTACGCCTTCAAGGGTGGCAACACGAGCGAGTTTTTCCATTTTGACCCTGTCGGCATGAACTGGACCGAGCGCGAAACGATTCCGAGCTACGGGTCCAGCGGCAAGAAAAAACGCGTCAAAGGCGGTGGCGGCCTCGTGTCCGATGGCACGCTGGTCTTCGCGTTCAAGGGCAATGGCACTTCCGAGTTCTGGGTCTACACCCCGCCGGCCGGCCAGGAAAACCGACTGGCCCACGGCGGCACTCAGACCCCGACCACTGCCACTGCCCTGCCGATGCTGACAGTCGGCCCCAACCCGGCACGGTCGAATGCCATGGTTCGCTGGTCCGGCCCGGCTGTCGCCAGCCCGCTGGTTCTCACCGTTCATGACGCTGCCGGCCGGACGGTTCTTTCCCGCTCGGTGCCGGCCGGAACCGGCAGCATGACCCTGGACATCGCCACCCTGCCCGCCGGGGTCTACCTCGTGCGCGCCGGCGCGCCCGGCCGCGGCCCAAGCCAGAAGCTGGTGGTAAGCCGCTAACCGGCCCGACGGTTCAGGGTAGAAAGATGGCGCCCGCACTGCGGGCGCCATCGCTGTTTGACAGTCCAAACTAAACGTTCTACAATCCCCCGTGCGGTGTCTGCGCCCGGTCCGCCGCTGTCGCTGAATTGCTCCTGCCGATTCCATGGAGGCGAAATGAGATTGTTGCTGTCCGTTCTGTTGCTCTTTGTCGCCAGCACTGCCCTGGCCGCAGCCGAACCCCGCATGATCGTCCGGCTCGGTGCACGCAGTTATGAGGAACTGACCCGCCACATTGAGCTTGAAGGAACAAACCGCGAAATTGCCGGCGCCCGGCCCGGCGAGACTTACGACATTATCTGCGACCGCAGCGACCTGCCGGCGCTGGCAGCGTCGGGACTGAAACTGGAAATAGTCGTCACCGATCTCGAATCACTGGCCCGCGCCCGTGCGACCGACGGCTATTACCAGACCTATGACAGTCTCGTTCGCGTCATGCGCAACCTCGCTGCCGGCTATTCCAGCATCTGCCGCCTCGAGAGCATCGGCCCCAGCTATCAGGGCCGCTGGATCTACGGCTTGAAAATCAGCGACAACCCGCAGCTTGACGAGAACGAACCGGAAATGCTCTACTTCGGCTGTATTCATGCCCGCGAGTGGGCAACGCCTCAGGTCTGCCGCCACCTCGCCGACACCCTCATCCGCAACTACTCGTCCAACACTGCCTTTCAGAACTACATCAACACTCACGAAGTATGGGTCTTCCCCTGCGTCAACCCCGACGGCTACAGCTACGACTATCCGTCCGGCCTGAGCTGGCGCAAGAACCGCCAGCCCTTTGGGAGTTCAATCGGCTGCGACCTCAACCGCGACTTCAATGGTGCCTGCAACGGTGACCGCTTCGGCGACTGGGGTTCGCTTGTGGCCGGGTCAAACACGTCCCACAACCCCAGCGACCTGACCTTCTTCGGCGGCCGCGGTGCCTGGGGAGTCGAAACCAACGCGCTCCAGGAGTTCTTCAAGACTCGCACCTTCGTCGGTGTCATCTCGTTTCACTCTTACAGCGAACTGGTGCTCTGGCCCAACGGCTACGGGCCGAAAGTCCGTGACAGCATCTACATCGCCGACCTCGGCACCCGGCTGGCTTCACGCATTGGCCGGCTCGGCGGCGGCACCTACACACCCGAACAGTCCAACGCCCTCTACCCGACCAACTGCGGCTCGGATGACTGGATGTGGGGCTGGGCCCACTACATCGGCGGCTTTCCCTGCATGAGTTACACGGTCGAAGTCGGCACCAGCTTCTATCAGCCGGTTGCGGACCTCGATTCGATCATCACCGCCAACTTCCGGGGCGCCTGGTATCACATGCAGCAGGCTGAGTCGATTATCGCCGCACTTGAAGGTTCCGTGCCGCGCCCGATCATCCATCCCCTTGACACGGTCGGTCCCGACTTCACTCTGCACTGGACCCCGATTCGGCCCGAACACAACCACCCCGACCGCTGGGAACTGGAAGAACTCACCGGGCTCAGCGTCAGCACCGAGGATTTCGAGGCTGCCAACTCCCGCTGGGTCCTGCAGGGTCCGGGCATCACCCGTTCCACGGCCCAGCGCCACAGCGGCTCCTACAGCCTCTACCTCGGCACCGGCAACAACATTGCCAACTGCGCGATGACCGCCGACCCGTACCCGGTTCAGCCCGGCGACTCGCTGATATTCTGGCTCTGGTACAGCACTCAGAGCAATCGCGACGTCGCCGTGGTTGAAGTTTCGCTGGAAGGCCGCGAATGGATTCAGCTCGAAGACCGCTACACCGGCAGTTCCGGCGGCTGGCTGCGCAAGGCTTTTTCGCTCAATCCCTGGGCCGGCAAATCGGTCTTCATCCGATTCCGCTATATGACCGACGGCAGCACCACCGGTTCCGGCGTGTACGTTGACGATGTCTGGCCGGTGCCGGCCTTTGCCGGCCGCACCACGGTCTCATCAAATATCACCGACACGCTTTACTCTTTCACTGGCAAGACTGCGGGTGACTACTGGTACCGGGTACGCGGTCGTAACGCCACTTGGGGCTGGAATGACAAAGGGCCGCTTGAGCACGTCCACGTTGCCAGCGCCGATGTCGCCTGCACTGCCATTCTCGCACCGACCGGAACAATTGACTCTGGACCGGCCGTCACACCGCGCGCCCGGGTCCGAAACCTCGGCGTGCTGCCGGCAACATTCCCGGTCCGCATGCAGATCGGGGTCGGCTACGAGGACACCCGCACAGTCAGCGGCCTCGCACCCGGCGACTCGACCGAAGTCAGTTTCAATCCCTGGACCCCGGTCCGCGGTTTCTACCCGGTGACCTGTTCCACCCGACTGGCGGGCGACGCCAACCCGGCCAACAACCGCCAGACCGGCTCGGTCACGGTGCGCGTAATCGACGTCGCGCCGGTACGCATCGTCGCTCCGGCCGGCGTCATCGACTCCACCGGCCCGGTCACGCCCGCCTGCTCACTCTATAACCACGGCACGACCAGTGTAACCTATCCGGTCCGGCTGCGCATCGGCACCGGCTACGCCGAAACCGCAATGGTCACCAACCACGCGCCTGGCACGCGGGTCTACGTCGAGTTTCCGAACTGGGCCGCTCCGCCGCGCGGCAGTCACGCTGTCGTCTGCTCGACCGAGCTCGCTGGCGACCTCCTCCCGGCCAACAACCGGCTCAGTTCAAACGTCACGGTCAACGTCACCGATGTCGCACCGGTGCGCATCGTCGCTCCGGCCGGCACCGTCCCGGTCGGCACGGCGGTCACGCCGCTCTGTTCGCTTGCCAACTTCGGCACCACTACCCGCAGCTACACTGTCCGGCTCACGGTCGGTACCGGCTATGACCAGATTGCGAGTGTCACCGACCACACACCCGGCACGACCATCGCGGTTACCTTCCCGAACTGGAGCGCCAGCTCGTCCGGTTCCTATGCCGTGGCCTGTTCGACCCGGCTTGCCAGCGACGCCCGGCCCGACAACGACCGGCTCACCGGCT
>CBFGJX010000021.1:0-46368 GCA_965649225.1 Caldifarciminota bacterium | reverse complement strand
GGTCTGGCCGAGGGAGTCGTTGGACGGCACGGCATCGGGCTTCTGCTTGTGCCAGGCCATTACCGCGTAGTTGGAGCCAATCGGGCCGGCCAGCCAGTTGGGCAGGCTGACAACCACCGAGTCACCCGGACTGGTTGCCCGCATCGCCGAGTCGGTGTAGACCGGCGTGCCGCCGCGGGTGATGACCATCTTGACCCAGTTGTTGCCGGCCGGGCCACCGAAGTGGCGCAGCACGACCTGCGGGGTGATGGTGGCACCCACCGGCACACCGCCGGCCGGAGCGAGGATGGCGGTGACGCCGAGGTCAACGTAGTACTCGTCGGCACCGATATCGGCGCGGGGGCCGATCGGCCGGACGTCGCCGTCGATGTCATAGGCGAAGCCGCTCACGACCGTGCCGGTATCCTTGCAGGGCGAGGTTGCCTGCAGGTGGAGGTCGGTCGTGCTGACAAACAGCGGGTCGACGTTGAGTGAGTGCGAGTCGCGGGCGGTGTAGGAGGTCCAGTTCGGAACCGAGATTGTGCCCCAGCCGGCAGTGTAGATTGGGGTGCTGCTGCCGGAAATCGTGCGGAAGTCGTTGTAATCCGAGGAGTCGGGCGAGCCGGTGCTCGAGCCCTGGGGGTAATACCAGTAGTAGGCGTAGCTGTTACCGACAAAGATGTTGTTCTTGACGACGTAGGGGTTGGTCATCCCGGCCGCAAGCCCGCGCGAGTAGTAGTCGTAAACGGCGTAGCTGCCGGTACCAAGGAAACTGTTGTTGATGATCTTCGGGCCGTTCTGGTAGTACATGTAGAGGCCGTAGGAGGTCCAGCCCTGTACCATGTTGTTGGCGATGACATTGCGCTGGCTGTAGGGTGAGCCGGAGTAGCCGTTGAGGTAGATGCCGTAGGAGGAGGTGGCGTTGAGGAAGTTGCCGATGATTGAGTCGTCGTCACCGTAGAGCCAGTAGATTGGGTGCGGCGCGGTGATGGTGTTGCCGCGCACGACACAGGTGTCGGTGGTGTTGGTCGAGGACGAGGCCGAGGTGGCATAGACGCCGTAGGAGGAGGCGCCGTAGATTTTGAGGTTTTCCAGCCGGATGCGCTGGTTGTTGTAGAGCCGGATGCCGTAGGAGAAGCCCTGGCAGGGCAGGTTGACGGTCTGGCCCGGATAGCCGCGGACCGTCAGCCAGTAGGGCCCGTTGCCGATGCCTTCGAAGTTGAAGGCGGCCGAAGAACCCGGAATGCCGGCGTAGGTGCCGTTATAGACATCGAACTGGACGTTGCCGCCGTAGCCGCGCAACTGCAAGGCACCGAAGGCCTCGGGGAAGGAGCGGAAGTCGCCGGTGCCGTCCTGCTTGATGGTGTAGACGCCGCTCATCGGTGAGCCGACCGAGGTGAACTCGTCGGCGCCGATGTCCGGGGCCGAGCCGGTGGGCCGGGTGTCGCCGTCAATGTCGGTGGTGATACCGCTGATGGTCGTGCCGGCGTTGATGCAGGGCGAGCCGGCCTGCAGGTGCGGGTTGTTGACGCCGCCGGTCAGCGGGTTGGAGGTCATCGAGTTCATGTCCAGCCCGCCGGAGTTGGTCTGCCACTGGGCAAGGGTCTGCCAGCCGTAGGTCGGGTTGTAGAACGGCGTCGTCGAGCCGCTGTACGCATACCAGCAGTTGTAGTTCGACGCGGCCGGGAAGTTGGAGGAGCCGGAGGTGCGATACATCGGGGCCGTGCCCGAGAAAATGTTGTTGACCAAGGTATCGCCGACGACAGTGTAAGCATAGTAGGCGTAGGAGCCGGTGCCAAGCACGGTGTTGTAATACCAGGCGGTGTTGGAGTTGTACTGGGAATAGATGCCGTAGGCGGTCCAGCCGTAAATCAGGTTGTTGATGAAGCGATTGTTGTTGTGTCGGGCGCCGGAGGTGCTGCCGAAGTAAACGGCGTAGTTGCCGGTCGTGCGCATGTCGTTGCGTTCAAACAGGTTGTAATCGCAGGTGTTTTCGGGAGTGCCGCTGATACACGCGAGGTGGATTGAATAACTGTTGCTGCGGATGACATTGCCCCGGACCTGCCAGCGGTCGCAGCCGTTCAGGTAAATGGCGTAGCTGCTGGCGATCAGGGTCAGGTTTTCAATCCGGACGTTGTTGGTGTTGTAGCCGTAGAAGACGTGAGAGGACGGGTTCTGCAGAACCACGCTGCCGCCGGTGGCGGCGCGAAACGTGATTGGACAGGTGTCCGAGCCCGGCACCTGGTACAGGAAGATATAGGCTCCCAGCACATAAGTGCCCGGATAAATGTCGAAGGTGACCGGGCCAACCACGCCGCGGGTGCGGAGCGCTTCCCCGGCGTGATACGGGCTGAAGAAATCGCCCGTCCCGTCAGTTTTCACCGTGTAGGTCCCGCTCATCGGCTGGGCGAGGGCAAACCCCGCCAGCAGAAGCAGAGCGAGCATCGTCGCGGACTTTGGCATGCTTTCCTCCTCGTGGCTTTGGGTTGTGATTCTTTTTGCGGACCGGATCGTGACGATGTGCCCGGCGGCCCCGGGCGGCGCGAGACAGTCGCCGGCGTGCCGGTCGGCGACGTCAAGGCTGAGCGCGCCCACAGCCAGGCTGCCGTCCCGGTCCGGTGGGCGGGATTGGCCAGGGCGCGAAACAGGTTTTTGCCCGCGGTCGGTCATTCTGCCCCGGCTTCGAACCAGGCCGGGTGTCGTCGGCACGGGCGCTGCCGGCGACAATCCAGTACACTCTCGATGCATGCTGTCGCCTCACTGATTCTGTTCAGTTGTCGATTGTCCAGGATGTAACCGTGGGCCCAGTCAAACCCACAGAGAAAAATTATAACACAAAAAGCAGGTTCATGCAATTTGGGTGACCGTCAGGGGGAATCGATCGTCCGTCACCGGAGGGTCTGGCCAGCGGCTGCGGGCCGGGCGGTGGCGGCGGCGAGGCTGGGCTGAAGCGGGCAGTGAAATGTCTGCTGCGGCGGGCGGGGGCGGTGAGGCACGGGTTGACGGTGGTGGTTGTCGGGTGTAACTGACAAAGCGAACGCGGGGCGGCATGCCGCCCCGCGCTGCTGCGGTCAGGAGTTCTAGCGCTCGATGACGAGCTTGTGGGTGCTGGTGCAACTGCCAGCGGTAAACTGCACCAGATACACCCCCGCACTCAGGCGGCGCAGGTCGAGGCCGGTGGCCCCGCTGCGGCCGGCGCTCAGGCTGCGGACAAGCACGGTCCGGCCGGTGATGTCGAAGACCTTGATTGTGGCCGGTCCGGGCCGGGGCAGCGTCCAGCGCAGCACTGCCGTGCCGCCTGCCAGCGGGTTGGGCGTGATGGTGACAAGGGCCGGCCGCGCGACCCCGGCAGTGCTGACGGCCGTGGTCGGGGTGACGGGCGGCAGGAGGTCGGGCGCAAGCGGCAGAAGGTAGCGCCAGAGTTCGGCGGTCTTGTTGCCTTTGAGGGCATAGAACAGGCCGCTGCCGACCGCGGCGATGTCGGCGCCGGCTTTGATGCGCTTTTTGCGGCCGGTGTTGCCGAAGGCGGGAATCGTGTCCAGTTCGCTCCAGCGGTTGTCGGGCGCGGACCAGTACCAGAACTCCTGGGTGTTGCCGCCTTTGAGCGCATAGATGCCGTTCTGATACCAGCTGCCGCAGCCGCCGTCTTTGGAGCGTTTGGACTGGCCGGAGCGGCTGAGCAGGGGCATGCCGGCGAGCCGGGGCAGGGTGTCCCACTCGTTGCGGACAATGTCGAAGCGGTAGAGTTCGTGGGTTCTGGCCTTGTGGACATAGATGCCGCCGGCGTTGTCGGCGACCAGAAACGAGCCGCGGTCGTATTTCGGGCTGGGCCGGGCCGGGGCATCGGGAAGCTTGAGCCAGGAGTCGCCGGCGACGGTGTAGCGCCAGAACTCGTTCTTGACGCCTTTGAGGAGATAGACGTGTTCGCCCTCCGGGCCGTTGACATAGACGAGATCGCCGCCGCCCTTGACCCGTTTGTTGGACGGGCCGAGCGGCACGTCGGCCAGCGGCCGCCAGACCGCGCTGTCAACCGCGAAGCGCCAGAAGCCGACAGTGTTGTTGCCCTTGACGCAGAAGAGCCGGGTGTTGCCGTCGGTGGTGCCGGCGGCGCCTTTGCCGACCGGTCTGCCTTCGACGCCGTCGGGGACGAGCGGCAGGAAGAGCCAGTTGTCGTGGCCGGGGTCGTAGGCATAGAAGTCGCCGGTCTTGTTGCCTTTGGCGGCGTAGAGCAGGCCGTTGGCCGGGTTGTAGGCGAGCCAGCCGCCGTCCTTGACGGTCTTGCCCGAGGGCGCGAGCGGCATCGGCGCGACTTCCAGCCAGCCGAATGAGGTGCCGCTGGCGACAACCCGACAGGTGTCGCGGCTGGTGTCGTTGGCCGGCTGGATGTCGCCGGCGAGCAGAGTCCAGGCCGAAAGGTAGACGTCGCCGGCCGGGCCGGCGGTCCAGGCCGGCAGCAGGACCTGGCGGGCGGTGCCGGGCGCGTGGCCGCTGACCGCCACCTGCGCGTCGTAGCCGGAGGAGGTGACAAAGCGGAGGTTGTAGGCGGCGGTGGTGTTGCCAAAGTTGAAGACCGAGCAGGCCGGGGCGAGGATGTTGCCGAGCGGGACGACGCCGGCCGGAGCGGTGATGCGGGTGACGCCGACATCGGCGCCGCGGCGCAGCACCAGCACCGAGCCGGTGGCGCGGTCGTTGGCCGGGGTGTCGTCGCCGTCCAGTTCGGTGGAGCAGGAAACCGCGACCGGGCCGACCGGCGCGGCAATCCAGGCCGGGAAGGTGAGCTGGACGGTGGTGCCGGGCTGATGGTTGGTGACGGTGACGGTCTGGTTGTAGGCCGAGCCGATGCGCAGCCGGACCGGGTAGGTTTCGGCGTTGGCGCCATAGTTGCGCACCGAGCAGGCGGGGGTGACCGAGGTGCCGGAGTCGGTCATGCCGGCCGGGGCGAGAATGACGGTGACGCCGACGTCGCGGCCGCCGGGCCGGCGGACAATCACCGAGCCGATGGCGCGGTTGTTGGCACTGTTGGGGTCGCCGGCGAGTTCGGTGGAGCAGGTGACGCCCCAGGGGCCGCCGACCGGCGCGGCAATCCAGGCCGGGAAGACAAGGCCAATCCGGCTGCCGGGCGCATGGCCGCTGACCGTGGCGGTTTCGTCGTAGAAGCCGCCGATGCGACAGCGCACCGAGTAGTCGGCCGCCACCGGGCCGAAGTTGTCCAGCGAGCAGGCCGGGGTGACCACAGTGCCGGAATCGATCGTGCCGGCGGGCGCGACAATCTGGCTGACGCCGACATCGGCCACCGCCACCGAGAGGGTGCAGATGACATTGTAGCCGATGGTGGCCGGGGCAGTGGCAAAGTTGCTGTCGGTGAGCGCGGCCGGTTCGGAATAGAGCGTGTCGATGGTGCCGGTGACGGCGCGCACCAGCGGGGTGGAATCAAGCGTGCAGAAGGGCCGGTTGCCGAGCGTGTCGAGGGTGACGAAGTGAAAGTCTTCGTTGCCGGTTGTCCAGTGGCTTGAAGTCCAGCCGGCGATGCCATAGCCGGTGGCGGTGCGGGCGATGGCGTGGGCCTGTTCGGCGAGTTCGCCCGGAATCGAGGGGTGCAGGCGCGACCAGGGAATCGCGTTGGAGCCGCCGTCAATCCGCATTATCAGCATGTTGGGGTGGACGGGCGTGCCCGAGCCTTTGGCATAGGTCCAGCCGGCCAGCGTCGAGCGGGTGGAGAGCGAATCGCCGACCAGCGCCCGGTCGCCGGTGAGTTTTTCTTCGAATCCGGCCCAGCCGATGACGCGCGGGTTGAGCATCGAGCCGCCCAGGTTGGAGTGAAAGACGAGGATGTCGGCGTCGGGGCCGCCGCCGGTGCCGAACGAGTTGGACCAGCCGGCGACGGTGATGAAGCCGGGCAGGGCGACCACCGACCAGGCCTCGTCGTCACCGGTGCCTTCGATTGTCAGCGCACCCCAGGGCCAGAGCGGATTGCCGACGCTGTCAAGGGTCATCAGCCAGGCGTCGTAGTCGTTGGGAGAATTGATGTTTGCCCGGCCGCAGACGGCATAGCGGAAGCTCGGGTCGCGGGTTTCGACGATGCCGAGCGCTTCCTGCCGGGCGCCGCCGAAGGTGTAGCGACGCTGCCAGAGCCGGTTGCCGAGCGGGTCGGTTTTGATGACGATGATTTGCTGGTTCGGCCCGGAGTCGGTGGAGCCGGCGATGATGAAGCCGGGGCTGGTGGTGGTGCGGGCAACCGACCAGGCGCGGTCGTTGCCGCTGCGGCCGAAGGTGCGGCCCCAGACGAGGTTGCCGGCAGGGTCGAGCTTGCAAAGCAGAATGTCGCTGTTCTGGGGATAAGCCGGCGGCCGGAACGCACCGTAAGAGGAGGTCCAGCCGGCCAGCACCACGCCGCCGTCGGCGTCGGTTACCGCCGAAGCGACGACATCGGCGCCTTCACCCGAAGCGCGGGCGAGGTTGGTGCGGGCCCAGAGCGGATTGCCGAGCGAGTCAACCCGGATGACCAGCAGATTGGTGTCGCTGCTCGAACCGGCGACGCTGGTGCCGGCGAGATACCAGCCGTTGTCCGGCGCCGGCGCGATGGCGCGGGCGCGTTCGTAGCCGGCAGTGCCGTAGCAGTCGGCGGGGAGAGGAACGGCAGAGAGCGCCGCGGCGCAGCAAAGCAGCAACAGGGAAAAACGACGGGCCGAAACCATAGCTACCTCCTCTTGGTCAGGACAGCGCCGGCCGGAATTGACAGCAGGGGCACCGACCGTGCCGCGGCCCGGCCGACTGCCCGCAAAAGTATAAAACCACTGCGGACCGGGGTCAAGAAGGCAGAAAGGCAAAAGGGCAGAAGTCAAAAGCCAAAAGGCAAAGGCCAAAGGTCAAAAGTCAGAAGGGAAAAGACAGAGGGCAGAAGTCAAAGGCCAAAAGCCAAAAGTCAAAAGGCAAAAGTGGGGGGGGGGGGAGGTGGCGGGGATTTGACAGCACACGGCGGACGGCTAGAATGGCCGGCGGTAAAAGTTTCAGGCAACGCAGTTTTGATCTGCAACCCGCCGGCGTAGCTCAGTTGGCAGAGCAACGGAATCATAATCCGTGTGTCGGGGGTTCGATTCCCTCCGCCGGCACTGGACGCATGGTCAGGCGACTGGTGCTTATCGTCCGGTTATTTGCAAAGCGCGGGGGCGTTCGGCCCCGTTTTTTCTACCCGGGAGGATAGATGGGCCTGGAAGAGAAAAAGTCCCGCTACATCTGGATGAACGGCCGGTTCGTCGGCTGGGACGATGCCAAGATTCACATCTGCTCGCACGTGATTCACTACGGTTCGGGCGTGTTCGAGGGTGTGCGCTGCTACAAGACTCCGGCCGGGCCGGCGGTGTTCCGGCTCGCCGACCACACCCGGCGGCTGTTCAACTCGGCGAAGATTTACCGGATGGACATTCCCTACACTCAGGACGAGGTCAACGCCGCAACGCTGGAACTCATCCGCCGCAACGAACACGAGGAATGCTACATCCGGCCAATCGTTTACCGCGGCTACAACGAACTCGGCGTCAACCCGTTCGCCTGCCCGGTGGACGTGGCGCTGATTACCTGGTACTGGGGCAAATACCTTGGCCCGGAAGCGCTGGAGCAGGGAGTGGACGTGATGGTATCGTCGTGGAACCGGATGGCGCCCAACACCTTTCCGGCGATGTCCAAGACCTGCGCCAACTACGCCAACTCCCAGCTCATCAAGATGGAGGCAATCAAATACGGCTTTGTCGAAGGCATCGCGCTGGACGCCAACGGCTTCCTTTCCGAAGGTTCGGGCGAAAACCTCTTCATCGTCAAGGACGGCGTCATTCACACCCCGCCGCTGCACGCCACAATCCTGCCCGGCATCACCCGCCACACGATCATCACGCTCGCGCGCGACCTCGGCTACAAAGTGGTCGAAACGATGATGCTGCGGGAAATGCTCTACATCGCCGACGAAGTCTTTTTCACCGGCAGTGCCGCCGAAGTCACGCCGATTCGCTCGGTGGACAAAATCGTTATCGGCTCGGGCCGCTGCGGGCCGGTCACCCGGGCCTTGCAGGACGCCTTCTTCGCCATCATCGAAGGCCGCAGCCCGGACCGCTACGGCTGGCTGGTGCCGGTGCGACCGGGCTGATGCGCATCGCTCTCGGCGCCGACCACCGCGGCCTCGCGCTCAAACAGTACCTCTGCCGCCGGCTGAAGCGGCAGGGACACCGGCTGCTGGATTGCGGCACCGACAGCACCGAACCGGTTGACTACCCCGACATCGCGCAAAAAGTCGCCGGCGCGGTGGCCGCGCGCCGGGCCGGGCGGGGAATACTCATCTGCGCCAGCGGCATCGGCATGACCATCGCGGCCAATCGCTTTCGGGGCGTGCGGGCGGCGCTGGTGTGCGACCTCAGGCGGGCGCGGCTTGCGCGCCAGCACAACGACGCCAATATCCTGTGTCTGGGCGCCGACTACATCCAGCCGGCGCAGGCGGCGAAAATCGTCCGGGTGTGGCTTTTGACGCCCTTTGCCGGCGGCCGGCATCGCCGCCGGGTAAAAAAACTCGACCGTCTGACCGAAACTAGTTCCCGGAAGAAATCGCCAGCGTCACCACGATCGTGGCGACCGGAATCACCACCGACGAAATAATCTCCACGTAGTCCTGCCACCACTTCAGCCCCACCCGCGGCACGCGGATAATATCGCCCGCCTCCACCACCGGGTCGCTGCGCAGCGAAATCCGGCGGCCATTGCGCAGAATCCAGCCGGCGTGGGGATTACCATTGTAGGTCGGGCCGCCGGCCATGCCGATATACTCCGAAGCGCGCAGATTCGGCTGATACTCGCAGGCCGACGGCTGGGCCACCTCGCCCTCGACATACACCTTCGTCGGAAACGCCGGCACCACCAGCACATCGGAATTCATCATCGCGATATTGTTCAGCGAATCCTGCTCGTAAATCACCTTGCGCAGATCAACCGGAATCCGGCGGCGCTGGCCATTGCCGCCCACCACCAGCCGCTCGATATAGCTGTTGGAAAGATCGGCCCAGGGCGTAATCCCGCCGGCGCGGGAAATGATGTTGAACACATTCTCGCCCGGCAGCAGCTCATAGATACCCTCGCTCATCCGCTCCTTCTCGGTCGTCAGCGCCGAAGTGCGCAGCCGGTACTCGCCGCGGCCGAACACCGCGCCCTTCACGGTCACCAGCGCCTCCACCGGCGGCACATAAATCACATCCCCCGACTCCACAAACGGATTCGCCAGCAGATCGCCATTCGCCTCGAACCGCTCGATATTGACGATTGAATGTAGCTTCCCCACCCGGATTAGCTGAATCCGCGACTTCGACCCCAGCGGCGAAAGACCGCCGGCGCGGGCGATAATCTGCGACACCCGCTCCACCGGCGACGCATTATAGGCGCCGGGATTCTGCACCTCGCCGGTGAGAAACACGATCCCCGACCGCAGACCGGTGAGCGTCAGCTTCACATTCACGCCCTTGAAAAACCGGCGCATCACTGCGGTCAGCGTATCCTGCGCCGCCTGCATCGTCAGCCCGCTCACCGACACCACATCCACCACATCCAGCTGGGGAATATTGACGGTAATCTTCCCCTCGTAGGTAATCCAGGTGTTGTAGGAATAGGTCACGCCGCCGGAAACGGTCACCAGCAGCTTATCCCCCGGCATCAGCACATAGGTCTCGGAAATAATCGGACTTTCCACGCCCACCAGCGGCGAAAGCGGCGTCGCGGACAACCCGATGGCACTCGCCGCGGCCGAAGCCGCCGGCGAAGAAAACGCCGGCGAAGAAAACCCGGACCCGTCCTGCGCCAGAGTGAAACTTGCCAGCAGCAGCAGAAAAAACAGACCTCTCAGCACGGCACATTGTAGGACGCCCGGCCGCCGAGTCAAACCTGCGCAAACAACACGGCGACGCCGGCAACCAGCGGGGCGGCGGCGGCAAAAAGCACCGCGGGCCACAACCCCAGCACCGGCACCACCAGCGGCAGCACAAAAGCGCCGGCAACGCCACCGGCAAGATCCAGCGCCGCAACCTGCCCGGCCCGGCCGGCGGCAACAGCGCAAGGCTCCAGCCGGGCGACGAAACCAAACTCAAACCCCAGCGCAACACCGCCCAGCAGAGCCAGCAACCCGAAAAACCACAACGGCGCGCCGCGGGCCGCCGGGACCAGCGCGAGAAGAAGAGCGAAAAGCAGCAGATTCGCAACGGCGACCGTTCGCCACCGGTGCAAACCCAGCCGGTTGCCCGGCACGGCACCCAAGGTGGTGCCGGCAGTCAAAGCGGCAAACAGCAGCACGAGGCCGGAGAAGGCGGCGCCGGTTGCCGACTGCATCGCGAAAACACCCAGAATCGAAAGCGCCGCACCGGCCAGACCCGAACTGAAAATCGCCAGCCGGAGAACCGCCTGCCGACGCCGCGCGCGCACCAATACCAGTATCAGCAGGACTATTGCGGCGGTGAGCACCAGCCAGCCGGCCAGCTGGCCGCCACGGACCAGTTGCGCCGCCAGCACCGGCGCGGATTGCTGCAGGGTCAGCAACAGGGCGAAGCGGCGCTCGGCCGGCGTCAGCAGTGAGGAGACCGGAGCCTGGCTGGAGCGGGGCGGTTGCGGCCAGTCGAGCCGGGCCAGCAGCGGTTCGAGCAGGAAGGTCGATGCCCCGCGCGCCGCGAGCCGGTGCCGGACCAGATCGGCGGTCAGTTCAAGCGGCCGGTCGGATGTCAGCAGCACCGAAGGTTCGCCCGGCACTACCAGCACCGAACCGAATCCGGCCGCAGTCAGTGTCGCCCGACGGCAGTCGAGCAGAGCCAGTGCCAGGGGGCCGGCCGCGGGCAGCGCCGGGCCGGGCAGCGCCAGTACCCCGGCGGGGCGCAGGCGGGCGCGGCAGCGGCGGAAAAACTCAACGGTAGTCAAACGGCTGGCAGCAAGACTGGCGGGCGGGCCGGCGGCAATGACGATGCAGTCGTAACGGCCGGTGTCCTGTTGCAGAAACTGCAGCGCGTCGGCGGTGGCGATTCTGAGCCGGTGGTCGGCAAGGACGGCAGCAGTGGTGCTGTCGCCAAAACCGCGGACCGCGGCCAGCAGTACCCGGTCGGGGACAACCAGTTGCAGTGAGCGGACCGGGTTTTTGAGCAGTTCGGTCGTCAGCCCGCCGGGCAGCGTGCCGATTGCGAGCACTCGTTCCGGTGCTGGATGGGCCAGCAGCGGCAGCTGGCCGAGCAGTTCTTCGGCCTCGCTGATTACAATCGGCCAGGTCGCGACCGGCACGCCGTCGGCCAGCAGCGTCGTCGTGCCGGCTCGTTCAATCGCGATGGTTTTGCCCAGCGGCGAGTCGCGCACGAGCCGAATCTGCTGACCCGGCCAGTGGAACGACCAGATACGGCGTTCAAGATTGGAGCCGAAGAGCAGGACGCCGGCGCAGACCAGCGCCGGCAGTAGCAGTATCGGGGTTGAGCGTGGCCAGAACAGGAAAACCGCGATAAACAGCAGGAGTCCGGCGCCAGCGACGATGGCCAGGGCGGGCAGCCGGCCGAGCAGGAAGAGCCAGATGAACAGACCGCCGACAAAAGTGCCGGTGCCGCGCCAGAGGTAGGCCCGGCCCGCTGCCGCGGAACCGACAAACAGGTTGGCGCCGGTGACGAAGAGTGCCGAGTGGAGCGCGCCGGGAAAGAAGGCGAGCAGTCCGGCCGAGAGCGCCAGCGCCGGCAGTGGCAGCAGCTCACCTGGGGCCAGCCGCCACAGCGGCCGGATAAGGGCGGATGCCGGCAGGGCGGCCAGGCCGGAGAGGACAGTGATTGTGGCGGCAAACGGCAGCGGGGTGCCGGTGCGGGACTGGGGAATGTGCCGGGCGCTTGCGGCACCGACGGCTTCGCCGGCCAGCCAGGCGGTCAGTACCACAGCGGCGATAAGCTCATCGCCACCAAACGCACCGAGGAGTTCACGGATGAGCGCGGACTGGACCGCGATGCCGGCAATGCCAATCGAGGCCAGCAGCAGGGCGGACCGCGGTGACGGGCGGGCTGATGACACCGCTGAATCGTAGGCCGGGTTGGGGCGGCGGTCAAACCGCGGCTGGTGTCTGGTCTTGACGGCAGCAAAGGGCAGGCATATGCTGGCGCGGTGCCGAGTCAGCTCTGTAACAGTCGGTGGAGCGGTCGGCCGGGCGTTTTTTTCTGCCCGGTCGGGTTTCGGGTCGGTCTGCTGGCCGGTCTGCTGCTGCCGCTGGTCGGGGCCGGGCAGGCGCCAGCGGTGCGGCCTTGGTTCGTTCTGGAGTTCCGTTCTGAGCCCGGCGTCTCCCGCCGCCTTGTCGCTTTTTCCAGGTTTGACGTGGCGTTGCCGAAGGCAACGGCGCTGGTGGTGGGGGGTGGTGTGGGTATGGCGGGGTTGGATAATCCCGGTCTGGCACACTGGGGCGCAGATGGGAGTGTGCGGGTTCTGGCGGGGGCGTGGGGCGCGTGCCGGGTGACGGGGTTTGTGCAGGGTAGTTTGTGGCGCGATTGGGGGGTGAGCGAGTTTTGTCCGGGCGGGTTTTTGGGCTTTGCCGGCAATCAGGGCTGGCTGCGCGGGCTGGAGCTGGAACTGGGCGCGGCGTGGCGCCGGGCGCGGCTGGCGGGGCAGGGGGCGCGGGGCGTGTGGTCGGAGTGGGCTTTGGTTTATGGTCTGCGCCGGAGGGTGTGGTCGGCGGCGCGGGGCGAGGTTTTTGTCTGGCTGGCAAATCGCGATGAGTTCCGCCTGGCGACGCCGCAGGAGTTGCCGTTCGGCGTGGCGGGCCGGGTGCGGCTGCGGCAGGGGTTGTGGGCGTGTGGCCGCATCGGGAGCGGCCTGAAAGGGGTGTCGGGATTGTTGTTTTCGCTGGGCGGCGTGCGGCTGGCGCTGGGGGTGCAGGGGGAGTGGCCGGTGGGCGGAGGGGGGCGATAGGAGATGGAGGGCAGAAGGCAAAAGGCAAAAGCCAAAAGTCAAAAGGCAAAGGGCAAGAGGGTAATGGGCAGAAGGCAAAAGCCAAAAGCCAAAAGTCAAAAGGCAAAAGCCAAAAGTCAAAAGGCAAAGGGCAAGAGGGTAATGGGCAGAGGGCGGCGTGATGCGAAAGGAGGGGGGGCAGGGTTGCGTCTGGGTGTGCTGGGGTTTTTGCTGGTGTGTGCGTGCCGGTGGGAGGTGAGTGAGTTTTTCTGCCGGCCGGATGTGGATGAGCGGGTGGCGCGGAGTTTGCGGCTGGCGGCGCCGGCGGCGCCGGTGGTGAATCCGGATAGTTTTAGTTTCGCGGTGTTTGGCGATCCGCAGGTGAATGCAGGGCTGGAGCACCGGTTGAGCGAGTTTGCCGATAGCGCGCGGGTGCAGGGGTTGAGTTTTTTCTGCGTGCTGGGGGATTTGACCGATGATTGCACTCCGGCGGAGCGGGCGACGGTTACGGCGGCTTTGCGGGCGGTGGGGGTGCCGTGTTATGTGACGATTGGTAATCATGATTTGTATCGGCGCGATGGCTGGGACTGGTTTGTGGCCACGTGGGGGCCGAGCGTTTATGCGCTGGATGTGGCCGGCCGGCTGCGGCTGGTTTTTCTGGATTCCGCCGATGGCCGGCTGGGCGAGGAGCAGTTTGACTGGCTGGAGCGGGTGCTGGCCGATAGTTCGTGCCGGTGGGTGGTGGTGCTGAGTCATGTGCCGATTGTGGACGGGCCGGTGCCGATTATGTGGCGGCTGGCGAGTGCCGAGGAGCGTTACCGGCTTTTGGCGCTTTTGCTTGGCGGCGGGGTGCGGGCCTATTGCGCCGGGCATATTCACGGCTGGCGGGTGGAGCGGGTGGGCGGGCTGGAGCATTTGACGGTGGGGACGATGCCGCCGCGGTTGGCCGATTTTGATTTTGGCGGGCCGGGGTATGTGGTGTTTTCGGTGGCGGGGGAGAGTCTGCGCTGGCGGCGGGTGGAGCTGTCGCGCCGCGATGGCGGTTTTTGACTTGGAGTTTTTTGTCGGTTATCATGTCGGGCTGTGGCACTGAAAGCGGTCTATAATCCGCCCGACGAGCTGCTGGCGAATGCCGTGCGCGATCTGCTGGAGTCGGCCGGGATTCCGGCCCTGGTGCGTTCGTTTCAGATTCCCGCCTATGATGGTATCGCCCGGATGATGCGGCCGAGCTGGGGCGAGGTGCTGGTTGAGGCGGAGGACTGGGAGCGGGCGCGCGAGCTGGTGGAGGGTTTTCTGGCCAGTGCCGATTGGGCCGGGGACGGGCCGCCGCCAGAGTAAAGCCTCGTTTACCTGCAACAGCGAAGTCGACCGCCGACCCGGCTGGCGGGTTGCGGTCGGGAGGAGAAAAGAACAGAGGGCAGAAGTCAAAAGCCAAAGGCCAAAAGTCAAAAGGCAAAAGTCAGAAGGGCAGAAGGCGAAAGGGCAGTGGGCAGAGAGGAGAAGATGAAGTTTGTCTATCGGTTTGCCCGGGGTGTGGCCGATGGTTCGGCCGAGATGCGCGAGCTGCTGGGCGGCAAGGGCGCGAATCTGGCCGAGATGGCCCGGCTGGGTCTGCCGGTGCCGGCCGGCTTTACCATCTCGACCGCCGCCTGCGTTTTCTTTATGAAGTTTCACCGCTATCCGCCCGGTCTGGCCGCCGAGGTGAGGCGGGGTCTGGCGTTTGTTGAGGGGCAACTGGGCCGGCGGTTTGGCGATCCGAAGTCGCCGCTGCTTTTGTCGTGCCGGTCCGGGGCGCGGGCGTCGATGCCGGGGATGATGGAGACGGTGCTGAATATCGGGCTGGGCGAGCGGACGCTGCCCGGGCTGGTGCGGCTGACCGGGGATGAGCGGTTTGCCTGGGATGCTTACCGGCGGCTTTTGATGATGTATGCCGATGTGGTGATGGAGAAGGCCGAGGGTATCGAGCCGGCCGAGGGGCAGGGTATCCGCGCCCAGCTTGAGGGGATTCTGAATGGTGTCAAGGAGCGCAGCGGCCGGCAGAGCGATGCCGAGCTTTCCGTGGCCGATTTGCAGGGGTTGTGCGCGGCGTTCAAGGCGCGGATTGCCGAGGTGTTCGGCCGGCCGTTTCCCGATGATCCGTGGGAGCAGCTCTGGGGCAGTATCCGGGCGGTGTTTCGAAGCTGGAATGGCAAGCGGGCGGTGAGCTACCGGCGGATTGAGGGGCTGCCCGACGACTGGGGTACGGCGGTGAATGTGCAGGCGATGGTGTTCGGCAATCTGGGCAACGATTCGGCCACCGGCGTGGCGTTCACGCGCAATCCCGCCACCGGCGCGGCGGAGTTTTACGGCGAGTGGCTGCGCAATGCGCAGGGCGAGGATGTGGTGGCCGGGATTCGCACGCCGAATCCGCTGAACCGCGCCAGCCGCAATGCCAGCAATGCGGCGATGGAGAGTCTGGAAGAGGCAATGCCGGAGCTTTACGCCGAGCTGGAGCGCTACCGCCGCAAGCTGGAACGGCATTTCCGCGACATGCAGGATCTGGAGTTCACGATCGAGCAGGGCAAGCTTTATCTTTTGCAGACCCGCACCGGCAAGCGCACCGGCATCGCGGCGCTGAACATCGCGCTGGACATGCTGAAGGAGAGGCTGATTGATGAGCGCACCGCGGTGCTGCGGGTGAAGCCGGCCCAGCTGGACGAGCTGCTGCATCCGATTCTGGACCCGGCGGCGGAGAAGGACGCCGAGCTGCTGGGCGAGGGTCTGCCGGCCGGGCCGGGCGGGGCGGTGGGCCGGGTGGTGTTTTCCGCCGGCGAGGCGGTGGAGTGGGTGCGGCGCGGGGAGCGGGTGATTCTGGTGCGCGAGGAGACCAGTCCCGAAGACATTGACGGCATGCGGGCGGCGGCCGGGATTCTCACCGCCCGGGGCGGCATGACCTCGCACGCGGCGCTGGTGGCGCGGGGCTGGGGCAAGTGCTGTATCGTCGGGGCGAAGGATGCCCGGGTGGACACGGCGGCGAGGACGCTGGCGCTGGGCGGCCGGATTGTGCGGGAGGGCGACTGGCTGAGCCTGAACGGCACGCGCGGCCGGGTGTATGCCGGCGAGCTGGCAATGATTGACGCCAGCGAGCAGCCGCGGTTTCTGGCGTTCATGAAGCTGGCCGACAGTTTTCGCCAGATGGTCGTGCGCACCAATGCCGAAACCCCGGCCGATGCGGCGCTGGCGCGGCGGTTCGGGGCGGGCGGCATCGGGCTGTTCCGCACCGAGCACATGTTTTACGGGCAGGGCAGCGACGAACCGCTGTTCCTTTTGCGCCGGATGATCATGGCCGGCAGTGCGGCCGAGCGGCAGGCGGCGCTGGATGAGCTGTTTGGCCATGTCAAGGCGGTGGTGAAAGGGACGCTGGAAGCGATGGACGGTCTGCCGGTCACCATCCGGCTGCTCGACCCGCCGCTGCACGAGTTTGTGCCCCAGACCGCCGAGAAGCGGGCGGCGCTGGCCGCGGCGCTGGGCGTGACGGCAGCAGAGATTGCCCGGCGCGGCGAGGAGCTGCACGAGACCAATCCGATGATGGGCCACCGCGGGGTGCGGCTGGGCATCACTTTTCCGGCGGTAACCGAAATGCAGGTGCGGGCGATTTTCGAGGCGGCGGCGGAGCTTTTGGCGGCCGGGCGGCGGCCGCGGCCGGAAATCATGATTCCGGTTACCTGCGATGTGAAGGAGCTGGAGCATCAGAACGCGATCATCGCCCGGGTGCACGACGAGGTCTGCCGCAAGGCGGGCCGGCGGCGGATTCCCCATCTGGTCGGCACGATGATTGAAATCCCGCGCGCGGCACTGCTGGCCGACGAACTGGCACAGGCGGCCGAGTTTTTCTCTTTCGGCACCAACGACCTGACCCAGATGACCTTCGGTTTCAGCCGCGACGACATCGGCAGTTTTCTGCCCGAATATCTGAGCCGGCGGCTGCTGGCGGCCGACCCGTTCCAGACGATTGACCAGAAGGGGGTGGGTGCGCTGATTCGGCTGGCGGTGGCAAAGGGCCGCGCCGCCCGGCCCGACCTCAAAATCGGCATCTGCGGCGAACACGGCGGCGACCCGGAATCGGTGAAGTTCTGCTGGCGGGTGGGAATGGACTATGTCAGCTGCAGTCCGTTCCGGGTGCCGGTGGCGCGGCTGGCCGCGGCGCAGGCGGCAATCGAGTGGCCCCGGCGCGAGCAGAAGAAACCGGCGCGGCCGCGGGCCGGGAGAGGCAAATGAGCGACAACTGGAACGAGGCAATCGCAGGACTGCTCGGCCGGCACAACAGTGTCCGGGTCAACCCGCCCCGGCCGGAGATGATTCTGGAGGCGGTGCGGCGGCGCGAGGCGCTGGTGGCGGCCTGCGGCGCGCTGGCGGTGTGGACCCCGCCCGAATCCACCGGCCGCAGCCCGCAGGACACGGTGATTGTCCGGCGCGAGGAGTCGGCAGGCGAGATTGACTGGAACTCGCCCAACAACCTGCCGATCACTCCCGACACTTTCGACCGGCTGATGCAGGACGCCATCGCCACCCTCGCCGCCAAGCCGCGGATCTATGTCACCGACCGGGTGCTGGACGCCGACCCGACCCATGCCCTGCCGGTGCGCACCATCACCGACCGGGCGCTGACCGCGCTGTTCACCGACAACATGTTCCGGCCGGTGCCGGAGGACCTCAGCCGCTCGCGCTTTCGCGACCGGCCGTTCACCCTGCTGGTGCTGCCCGGGGACAAGCTTGATCCGGCACGCTACGAGGGCCGGCTGCGCACCGACCCCAAAACCGGCCGGGCATCGACCATGGCGGTGGCGATGGACTTCGACCGCCGGCTGGGGGTCGTCTATGGCTCGGCCTACTGCGGCAGCGTCAAGAAACTGATGTTCACGGTGATGAACTACCTGCTGCCGGCCGAGGGCATCCTGCCGCTGCACTGCTCGGCCAACGAAGGCCCGGACGGCGATGTCGCGCTGATGCTGGGGCTTTCCGGCACCGGCAAGACCACCCTGTCGGCCGACCCCAACCGGAAACTGCTGGGCGACGACGAACACTCCTGGGGCGATTCCGGTATTGCCAATTTTGAAAACGGCTGCTACGCCAAGCTCATCAACCTCAACCCGGCCAAGGAACCCGACATCTATCACGCCTGTTTCCACGAAGCCGACTTTTTAGAGCACGGCGCGATAATCGAAAACGCGATGATTTACCCCGACGGCCGGTTCGACCTGGACGACGAACGGCTCACCCCCAACTCGCGCGGGTCGTATCCGCTGTCGTTTCTGCCCAACATCAAACCCTCGGCCATCGCCGGCCACCCGGGCTACATCATCTTTCTCACCGCCGACGCCAACGGCGTGCTGCCGCCGGTGGCGCGGCTGGCGCGCGATCAGGCGATGCTGTGGTTCCTGATGGGCTACACCTCGAAGCTGGCCGGCACCGAAACCGGCATCATCACCCCCAAAAGCACCTTCTCGCGCTTTTTCGGCCAGCCGTTCATGCCCCGCAACCCGGATGTCTATGCCCACTTGCTGGGCGAAAAGCTCAAGCGCCACGGCACGCGGGTGTTTCTGGTCAACACCGGCTGGACCGGCGGCCCGTTCGGCATCGGCCGGCGGATTGACATCACCCTCACCCGGGAAATCGTCAATGCGATACTGCAGGGCCGGCTGGACGACGCCCCCTGCGACACCGACCCGGTATTCCATCTGGCGGTGCCGCGCCAGTGTCCGGGCATCGCCGACCCGACGCTGCTCAACCCGCGCAGCACCTGGTCCGACAAGGCGGCGTTCGACGCCCGGGCCCGGGCGCTGGCCGAGGAGTTTTCTCAGCGCTTCGAAAAGGCCTATGCCGGCAAGGGCATTGACCCGGCGGTAGCGGCCCAGTGCCCGGGGCGCTAGCGCCGCCGGACTTGCCTACATCCCGCCGGCGCGGTGGCGGGGCGAGAACAGCAGCGTCAGGCCGAAAATCAGGCTGGAGCAGATTACGATTACCGCGCCGGACGGCGCATCGGTCAGCCACGATACCACCAGCCCGACCAGACACGAAATCACGCCGAACAGCGCCGAAAGCAGATAGCGTTTTCGCAGTCGCCAGGTCAACTGCGCCGCGGCCGAAGGCGGATTGACAATCAGGCTGAACACCAGCAGGCCGCCGATGGTATTGAGATTCGCGGTCACCGCCAGCCCGCAGCACGCCAGCATCAGAAAAAGCACCAGCCGCTCGCGCACCCCCACCGCCCGGGCAATCTCGCGGCTGAACAGCACGGCAGTGATCTCCTTGTCGAAAAGCGCGAGAAACCCCAGCACCAGCCCGGTGGCGGCGGCAATCAGCGCGACATCGCTCCAGCGCACCAGCAGGATCGAGCCCCAGACATAGCGCAGCGCCTCACTGCGCGGCCCGGGCAGAAACCCCAGCCCGAGAAACGCCAGTCCCAGCACCAGCGAAAAGACAATCCCCAGCGACACCCCCGGCTCGACGTCGGCGCGCTCGGCCACCGGGCCGATGAACAGGGCGGCGGCAAGACTGGCCAGTATCGCGGTCAGCAGCGGATTCACTCCCAACAGCAGGCCCAGCACCGCGCCGGCAAACGCCGCGTGCGACAGGGCCACGCCGACGAACGGAATGTTCAACAGCGTCACCCAGACCCCGACCACGCCGCACACCGCTCCGCCCAGCACCGCGGCCAGCACCGGCCGCAGCATCAGTCCGGCCAGTACCCGCTCAGCCATCGCCGTAAACATCGGCCAGCCGCGCCGGCGACAGCGCCGCGCCGCGCGGGCCGAAAAAATTCACCTGCCCCGACCGCAGCAGCACCACCCGGTTGCAGTCCCCGGGCAGTCGCTCGGGCTGATGGGTGACCAGGGCGACGGTGAGCTTCAGGTCACGCCAGGCCGCCGACACCAGCGCCAGGATTTCTTTCACGGCATTGCGGTCGAGGCTGGCGGTCGGCTCGTCGAGCAGCAGAATCTCCGGCTCCTGGGCCAGGGCGCGGGCGATGGCGACTTTCTGGGCCTCGCCGCCCGACACCCGGCCGACCGGCCGGTCGGCCAGATGGGTGATACCGGCCAGCCCGAGCGCCCGTTCGACCGCGGCATGGTCGGCCGGACCGAGCCGGCGCAGCAGTCCGGCCCGGCCACAGCGGCCGATGGCCACCGCTTCCCGGCAGGAGACCGGCGCCCGCGGGTCGAGCCGCTGGAGTTGAGGGACATAGCCGATCCGGCGGCGCAGGCGGTGTGCGCCGGTCGGGGAGAGCACTTCGCCCAGCACCCGCACCGTGCCGGAACGAACCGAAACCAGTCCGTTGATGACCGAGAGCAGGGTAGTCTTGCCCGCGCCGTTGGGGCCGAGGATGCCGACAAAGTCGCCGCAAGAAAAGTCAAGCGTGATGCCCCGCAGTACCGCCACGTTGCGGCGGACGACCGTCACATCGCGCAGTTCGACCGCGCTGGTCAAGGCAGAACCTGTGCCAGCGCCGCGGCGTTGGCCAGCAGCGCCTGGCCGTAGTCGCCCTGAAGCGGAAAGTTTGTCAGGGTGACGTGGGGAATGCCGAGTTCTTCTGCCAGTACCCGGCCGGCATCGGGTCCGGACTGGAGGTTGTCGACGATGATGCCGACCCCGGAGTCAATCGCGGTGCGGGCGAGCCGGGTGAGTTCGGCGCCGGTGAACTCTTCGGCCCGGCCGTAGGTGGCGACGACGCGGAAGCCGAACCAGGTCAGCAGCGGAGCCTGATGGCGGGAGCAGATTGCCGGCGGCAGGGGGCGGTTTTCCAGCCGGGCCCGGGCCGCCGCCGCCGCCGAGTCAACGCTCTGCTGGTAACGGGCCAGGCGCTGGTTGATGCTGTCGGCCTGCCGGGGCGCGAGTTCGCCGAGTATCGCGGCGATTTCGGCGGCCGCGGCCGACTGCACCGTCGGCACCATCCAGTTGCCCTCCGTGCGCAGTGTGATGCGCCGGACGTGGATATTGTCGATTGATTCGACCAGCCGGGGATACCACTCTTCCCAGCCGTGGTTGAGTATCAGCCGGGCCTGGTTGGCGGCGATGATGTCGGTCGGTCTGAGGTCGAGGTGGCCGGGGCAGAGGCCGGCCGGGGCGATGGTGTGGACCGCGAAGTTTTCGCCGCCAAGCCGCTGGACGATTGCGGTAATCAGGGCCGTCGAGGCGATTACCGGTATCCGGCTGCGGTCGGGCTGGTGGCAGCCTGCCGCGGCAAGGGTGATTGCCAGTGTGCCGAGCGTGAGCCGGCGCATTGTCGCTGTCGTCATTGTGGTGTAAAGAGTAGCCGGTTGCTTCGGCCGGTCAATCGTTGGGTTGACAGGGAGGGCTGCGGGTTCTAGTTTGATGCGTGAGCTGTCCCTGGGCGCTTTTTCTGGGCCTGCTGGTCTCTGCCCCGCACCCGACGCCGGTGGAATGGGATTCGGTGGAGAGGGTCGTGGCCGACCCGGCTCAGCAGTTGTCCGGCTGGAGTTTTCAGCGCAGTGTCGCGGCGGGGCCGGATGGCAGTGTTCACGTCGCCTGGCTCGACCGGCGCAGAGTGCCGGCACAGGTCTATTACCGGCGCTATGATGCCGCCCGCGGGATGTGGCTGGCCGAGAGCGTGGTGTCTTCCCGGTCGGTGGACTGCAACCGGCCGGGACTGGCGGTTGATGCGGCGGGAGAGGTGCATCTGGTCTGGCACTGCGAAGTTTTTCCCGAGCAGGGAGTGTGGTACCGGCGGCGCGATGCAGTCCACGGCTGGCAGGCCGAAACGCTGCTGGTCCCGGCGCGGTCGTCGTTTCTGCGCCGCTGGCCGGTGGTGGACTGCCGGCCCGGCGGCCGGGAGCTGCACGTGGTTTTTTCCGGCGAGCCGGATTCGGGGCTGGGGCAGGGGGTTTTTTATCTTGAGCTGCGGCCGGACAGCGGCTGGCGCGAGGTGATGATGCTGGCCGGTGGTGATGGCCGGGACCGCCGCGCGGTTTCGGTGGTCGTTGACAGCGCAAACGGGGTGACGGTGTTGTGGTCGGGGCAGGATTTTGGTCTGCTGAGCCGACAGATTTGTTGCCGGCGCCGAGTTGGCGGCGTGTGGGATTCGGTGGAGCTGGTGCCGAGCGCGGCGCGCGAGCTGGACCAGGACGAGCCGGCCGCGGCAGTGGGGCCGGGCGGGGTGGTGCATGCGGTTTCGTCGGGTGCGCGTCGGGGTGATGTCTGGCGCCGGGTCTTCTGGTGCCGGCGGGTGACCGGGGGCTGGGGTGCGCCGGTGGTGATTGATGGGGCCGGTGAGTTCAATCAGCAGCGGGCAACGGTTGCGGCCGGAGCGGGGGGCGAGGTGTTTGTGGCGTGGTGTGCAGCGGACGAGTCGGCGCCGGGTGTGCGCGGGGTGCAGTTTGCAGTGCGCGACACTGCCGGCGGCTGGTCGGCGCCGGTGCGACTGAGTCCGGTCGGGCTGGGGAGTTCGGATTGCCCGGGGCTGGTTGCGGGTGGGGATGGCCGGCTGCATCTGGTCTGGCAGTCGGCGCCGCAGGCGGATTACGATGTGTTTTACCGGCGGGGTTATCCGGGCGGAGCAGGGCTGGCCGACCGGGGCGGGCCGGGGCTTTGTGCCGCGCGGGTGTGGCCGGTGCCGGCCCGGGGCGTGGTGATGGTGAAGATGCCGGGGCTGACGGGGGTGCGTGACGGGCTGGGTCGGCCGGTTTTCTGCCCGGTGCGCCGACCGGGCGATGGTTGCACCGAGCTGGATATTTCGGGTCTGCCGGCCGGGGTGTATTTTGTTTGCGGGGCGGCGGGCGCGGCCCGACTGGTGGTGCAGTGAGCGCGTGTTCGGTGCGCGGGCTGGTGCGCGTTTTCGGCCAGCGGCGGGCGCTGGACGGAATTTCGTTCGATATCCAGCCGGGCGAGATTTTCGGGCTGATCGGGCCGAACGGTTCGGGCAAGACCACGACGCTGCGGATCGTCGCGACGCTGCTCAGGCCGACCGCGGGCAGCGTGACCGTGCTGGGCCATGATGTTGCGCGCGAACCGGAGGCAGTGCGCCGTTTGATCAGTTATCTGCCTGAGGATGCCGGGGCGTACCGGAATCTGTCCGGGTGGGATTATCTGCGGTTCATGGCGACTTTTTACACCCGCGACCGCCGCGAGCGCGATGCGATGGTGGCATACGGTCAGGAAATATCGGGGCTGGGCGCACGGCTGGCGGACAAGGTGAAGACTTACAGCAAGGGGATGGCGCGCCGGCTGCTCCTGGCGCGGGCGCTGATGCAGGGGCTGGGCATCGGGCTGAACCTGATCTCGTACATCGCGGTCGGCGTGGCGCTGTTCCTCGCGGTCGTGTGCGCGCTGGCGCTGGCGACGCTGCTGGCAGTGTTTGCCGACGATGCCAAGAGCGCCCAGGTTTCGGTGACGCCGCTGATGATGCTGGTGATGGTGCCGTATTTTTTCTCGATGCTGTTTGATATCAGTACGGTATCGCTGCCGGTGCGGCTGGCGCTCTATGCGCTGCCGTTTTCGTATCCGTTTCTCACGCCGAAGGCGGTGTTTTTCGGCAACTGGGGTATGGTGTTTGCCGGCTACGGCTACATGGTGCTGTTTGCCGCCGGGTGCATCGCGCTGGCGGCCCGGATTTTTTCCAGCGAACGGATACTGACCGTAAAACTCGCTCTGCGCTGGCGGCGGGGGCGGGCAGGAGGATAACAGTGTCGGTGAAGGAACAGGTCGAGGCGCGGTGTCCGGCGTGCGGTGAGCTGTCGCCGGCAGAGGTGTGGCGGTCGATGAACGTCGGCGAGGACCCGGAGGCCAAGAAGCTGCTGCTGGCCGGGACAGTGAATGTTTTCCGGTGTCCGAAGTGCCGCTATGAGTCGCTGCTGGACATTGATTTTCTTTATCACGACCCGGTGCGCCGGTTCAGCGTGCAGTATTATCCCTACGAGCGGCTGGCCGACGATGGTTTCCTCGCCGGCTTTTCGCTGGAGGGTGTACCGCGGCTGAATTTTTCCGGCGACTGGCGGCTGCCGGAGGAGGCGGCTTATCTGCTGCGGCCGCATATCGTGTTTGAGATGGGCGAGCTGGTGCGCTATGTCGCGTTCCGCGACCGGCTGTATGAGCTGGCGACCGGGGGCGGGACGGAGGGATAGGGAGCAGCGTTTGCCGGCCGGGGGCCGGTAGCGCGCAGTCCAATGTTTCACGGCAGCGATTTTGACCTCTTGGCCGAGGAGGCACGTCCTTCCGGCCGGGCCCGGGCCGATGTCGCCCGGCTGTGGCCGTTTTTCCGGCCCTTCCTCGGCCGGATTGTGGCGGCGGGAGTTCTGCTGCTGCTGGGTACCGGACTGGGGCTTTTCGGCCCGGTGCTGATCAAGCGCGCAATCGATGTCAACATTCCCCGGGGCGACCTGCGTGGTCTGGCCCTGACTTCGCTGGTCTATCTGGCGACTCAGGCAGTGATTATTCTTGCCCGCTATCTGCAGGGGGTTTGGCTGGTGCAGGTGGGCGAGGCGGGTGCGGCGAATCTGAAGCAGGCGCTGTTCGCCCACGTGCTCCGGCTGCCGATGCGGTTTTTCGACGGCACGCCAGCCGGCCGGCTGATGTCGCGGGTGGAGAGCGATACCGAAGCGCTGAAGATGCTGTTCACCGAGACAACGGTGACGCTGCTGCAGGGCGCGCTGATGCTGGTCGGGATGAGCGTGATCATGGCGGTGGTGGACTGGCGGTTGTATCTGATCGTGCTGGCGCTGGTGCCGCCGTTCGTTTTCATCATCCGGTTCATCCTCGCCCGTGTGCGGCCGCTGTACCTGGCGGTGCGGCGGACGGTAGCCGAAATCAACAATCTGGTGAGCGAGAGTCTGCGCGGGTTGCCGGTGATTCAGGTGTTCAGTCAGCAGGAGCGCATCGCCCGCCGGATGGATGAGCTCAACCGGCAGAAGTACCAGCAGGAGATGCGGGCGTTCGGACTGTGGAGTGTTGTCTGGCTGCTGGTCGACTTTGGCGAGATTGCCGGCATCGGGCTGGTGCTGGGCGTGGGCGGGGTCTGGGCGATGCGGGGGCAGTTGACGGTCGGCACGCTGGTGCTTTTTATCACCTACATCACCCGGCTGTTCGGGCCGCTGCGGATGATCTCGGACCAGCTCAACATGATGCAGCGGGCGTTCGCCGCCGCCGAGCGGGCAGCAGGGATACTGGACCAGAAACCGGAAGAGGCTGAGGACGAAGGCACAAGTCACAAGTCAAAAGTCAAAGGTCAAAAGCCAAACGGCAAAGGCAAAGACGACGAGGGCCGGCTGGAGCTCAGGCGGGCAATCACGATGGCGGATGTGGATTTTGCCTACGACGGCGAGAACTTCGTGCTGCATGCCATCAATCTCGTCATCCGCCGGGGCGAGAAGGTGGCGCTGGTGGGCGAAACCGGCGGCGGCAAGAGCTCGATCGTCAGTCTGCTTTTGAAGTTTTACCGGCACCAGCGAGGCCGGATTCTTTACGACGACGTTGAAATCGGCGCGCTCGGGCGCAAGTCGCTGCGCCGCGCGGTGGGGTTTGTGCCGCAGGAGGTGGTGATGTTTCCCGGCACGGTACTGGACAACCTGCGGATGCTGGACGAGACAATTCCGGCCGAATCGGTGGTGGCGGCCGCCCAGCGCTGCCGGGTGCACGACGCAATCATGCGCTTTGAGCAGGGCTACGACACGGTGCTGACCGAAGACGGGGCGAACTTCTCGCTGGGCGAGCGGCAGTTGCTGGCGTTCGCCCGGGCGCTGGTGCGCAATCCGGAAATCCTGATTCTGGACGAAGCCACTTCGTCAGTTGACCCGCGTACCGAGGCGCTGATTCAGGTCGGCCTGGAGGAACTGCTGCGGGGTCGCACTGCGGTCATCGTCGCCCACCGGCTGGCCACCATTCGGCTGGCCGACCGGGTCGTGGTAGTGCACAAGGGCCGCATCGCCGAACAGGGGACGCACGATGAGCTTCTGGCTCGGGGCGGCATCTATGCTCGGCTGTACGAACTGCAGTATGTCGGGGGGCAGGGCTAGTGGCGGGCGAAGCCAAGGGTCAACCCTCGGAGGATAAAGACCGGAATGGCGGGCCGGACCGGATGAGTGGGAAACGGCCCCAGTTCGGCCTGAAGCTGGTGTTTGATTTCTGGCGCGAGCACCCGGGCTGGGTGGTCGGGCTGATTGTCCTGACGATTGTCGCCACGGCCATCGCTGTCGCTTACCCCTACATCCTGCGGCTGATCATTGACGGCATCAGCGCGCGGCTGTCGGCGGCGGTACTGGTGCGCTATGTGCTTGTGCTGGTCGGGTTCGGGCTGTTGCGCGCGGTCGGCAATGTGCTGCTGCCGTTTGTGCGCGGCCGGCTGAACGAGCGCTATCAGTGGTCGGTGCGCAACACCGTTTTCCGACGCGTGCTCGACACCGGCCACCGGTTTGCGGCCGAGTTCCCGACCGGCGACGTGATGGAACGGCTTGACCACGACCTGGGCGAGTTGTCGTGGTTTGCCTGTTCGGGGTTGTTCCGATTCCTGGCCGCGGCGCTGTCGGCACTGTTTGCGCTGGTGATAATGCTGCGGATGAATGTCCTCTTGACCGTTGTCACGGTCGTGCCGGCGCTGGCGATGATGTTTGCCTGGACCCGGCTGGGGCCGCGGGTGTACCGGCTGTTTGTGCGCTGGCGCGAGCAGATTGCCGACATCAACAACCAGCTTCAGGCGGCGTTCACCGGTATCCGGCTGGTCAAGGCCTATGTGATGGAAGACCGGATTGCGGCGCGGTTCCGCTCGGCGCTCGACGCCCGGGTCAGCACCGCGGTGGGCGAGGCGGCGCTGGAGATGCGCATCCGGCTGCTTTACGGCAGCAGCGCCGAGTTGCTGGCACTGCTGATTCTCTGGGTCGGCGGGATACAGGTCATCGGCAAGGCGCTGACCCTGGGGGAATTTGTTGCGTTCAACGCCTACGTGCTGATGCTGGTCGGCCCGATGTTTGACATCGGCAACCTTTTTGTCGCCGGCCGGCGCGCCCAGGGTGCGGCCGGAAGAATCGAGAACCTCAAGCATCACCCGCTGGAAGTCGAACCACCGCACGACCCCCGGCCGCCCGAGAAAGGCGAACTGCGGCTGGAAAACGTCACCTTCGCCTACGACACGCGGCCGGTACTGAAGAATGTCACGATGAGCTTTCCGCCTGGCCGGCGCATCGGCATCGCCGGCACAGTCGGCTCGGGCAAAAGCACGCTGTTGCGCCTGCTCTTCCGGCTTGCCGACCCACAGGCAGGCCGCATCACGCTTTCGGGCAGCGACATCCGCACGCTCGACCTTGCCGCCTACCGGGCGCTGTTCGGCTATGCGCCGCAGGAGCCGATGCTGTTCTCGGACACGGTCCGCAACAACATCATTTTCGGCCGCGAGGGGCTGGACGAACAGCGCGTCGCCGCGGCGGCACAGGCGGCCGAGCTCACCGAGGAAGTTGCCGGGTTTGAAAAGGGGCTGGACGAGATGCTGGGCGAGCGGGGCACGCGGTTGTCGGGCGGTCAGCGCGAGCGGGTGGCGATTGCCCGGGCGCTGGTCCACCGGCCGGCGGTGGTGGTGCTGGACGACGCCACCTCGGCACTGGATGCCGAGACCGAGCGCAACCTGATTGCCCACCTCGTCACCGGCCTGAAAGACAGCGCGGTGATCATTGTTTCGCACCGGTTGTCGGTGCTGGCCGAGTGCGACTACATCTATGTGCTGGATGCGGGTGAAGTCAAGGAAGAGGGCAGCCACGCCGACCTGCTCGCCCGGCGCGGCCTGTACTGGCAGCTCTACCGACGCCAGCTCGTCAAAGAAGAACTGGAAAAACTCTAGCCCGTCGCGGCCGGAACCGGTCCGGATTGACAGGTGGCCGGGCCGGCCTACACTGCGCCAAACCGGTCTGACCGGGAGGACATCGTGGAGTTTTTTCGGTATGCAGTTCCGGCGGCAACGGCAATACTGGGCGCACTGAAGCTGCTCAATCTGCCCGGCAAGGCGGTGCGGCTGGTCACAACCATCCTCATCATCCTCAGCGGCGGCGGTTCGGCGCTTTTGATCCGGCAGGCGGGCGAGGTCGAACGGCGCCGGGCCGAGCGGGCCGAGCAGGCTCAGGCCCGTGCCGAGGAGAAGCTCGACCGGATGAGCGACGCGTTGCTGGAGATTCAGCACGACCTGGCCGAGTTGCAGTTGCGACTGGCCCGTGCGCCGCAGGGTTCGGCCGGCGCCGCCGCGGTCGGCAGTGCTTTGAAGGCAACGCTTCAGAAGGTCAACGAGGCCAAGCAGATTGTCCGTCCGACTGCACCGCCCGCCGAAAACGAGCCCGCGCCCGGGCCGGTGGCGCCGGCGCCACCGGCTGCAACCGAGCAGTCGCCGCCGACCGAGGACCGGTAGCGGCCGGGACAGAGAGGAAAAGGTGTGGCGGGGCTGAGTGCCTCGCCGTGAATCTCTGTCGGCTCTGGTTCGCTGGCGCAGTACAGCACGACCGGGTGCTCGTCGCGTTCGGGGGCGAGGCGGGCGAAGCAAGTCCCGGGCGCTGACGCGGAATGGTCGCAGGCCGGGGTTAACCCACGATTGGGCAAGGTGTTACCGAAATGTCCGGTCCGGTCAGGGTTCGTTACCGGACGGTGGGGACGGCGGCCTGGTTTCTGGCGTCAGGCCGGGTGAACGGCAGCAGTTGTGTCGGAGCGGCAGGCGGGTTGAGGACAGTGACGACGAACAGTAACGTCCGGGGCGGGTGGCATCGGGCAACCGGTTTGACAGCCGGCGCGGCAACCGGATATAATCGGTGTCCGTCCGATATGGTAAGTGCACGAAAGGAGTCAGAGATGATTTCACGTTGGCTGTTGCCGTTGCTGGTGGTGTCGGCGGTGCTGGTGGCTCAGCCGAAGCCGATTCCGGAAGTGCCTTATGATTCCCTGATGAGCGAGCGGGTGTCGGTGGATGGAATGCTGGAAGAGGTCGAAGAGGGCGAAGCGCCGGAGTATCCAGCAACTTATGCCGACAAGAAGACCGGGTTGAAGGTTCACTGGGGTTTTGACGACGAGTTTATCTACGTTGCGCTGGAGTCGCGCAGCAAGGGCTGGATGGCCATCGGTTTCGGGTCGCCGACCATGGACGGCGCGAATATCGTGATGGGCTACTATACCGACGAATCGACCGAAGTCTTCAATGAACTGGGCAAGGGATATTCGCATGCGCCGATTCCGGGCTCGGACAGCATCATGGAAGAATGGGACATCGACCGCGATGACGAGACCGGTGTAACGGTGATGGAGTTTGTCTATCCGTTGCAGTTCCCCAAGGTCGCCGGGCTGGCGATTCCGGGCATGGTCGCGGGCGATACCTATGATGCGATTCTGGCAGTGAACCCGCGCTCGGCAAACAGCCGCGCCAAGCACGGCCAGATCAGCTCGTTCAAGTTCCGCCTGGCCGAGAAGCCGCTGCCGCCACCGCCGAAGGATTCAACGCCGGGGCCGAAGAAATAGCCGGCCGGCAGCGAATCCGGCTGCGGCATTACCGGTTCGGCCGGCGGGCGCGGATTGACTGCGCCGGTGTGCCAGTTATTGTCTTGCCGATGCGACATTTGTTGATGCTTTGTGGTGCCGCGCTGGCGGTTGTGGCCGGCTGTGCCGCGCGGCCGACCGAGCCGGCGGTGGCGCGCGTGAACGGCCGGCCGATTACGCTCGCGGCGCTGGCCGACGCCCTGCCGCGTTCGATGGATACCAGTGCTGCCGGCGATTCGGTGCGCCGGGCGGTGCTGGACGGACTGGTGGTGAAGGAACTGTTCGTGCAGGAGGCGGAGCGGCGCGGGCTGGACAGCGTCATCGCGCTGGCGCTGGAACGGGAAAAGAAGGCGATCGTGACCCAGGAGCTGTACAACAGCGTGGTCGCACCGGGCAACACTCTCAGTGAGGGCGAGCTGCAGAATGCCTACCGGCTGCTGGAGAACGAAGTCAGCTTGCGGGTGATTGCCGTCAAGAGCGAAAGTCTGGCGCGGGTGGTGCAGACCCGGCTGGCGCACGGCGTGCCGTTTGAGACGCTGGCGGTGCAGTATTCGACTCATGTCAGCGCCCGGCAGGGCGGCAACCTGGGTTTCATGCCGCTGCTGATGGTGGAGGAGCCGCTGCGGTCGAAGGTGATGCCGCTGGAGCCGGGTCGCTGGACCGAACCGGTGTTTTTCGACAATGCCTGGCAGATTGTGCAACTGGTGGCGCGCCGGGCAGCCGACCCGCCGCCGCCACCGCTGGGAGAAGTCCGGCAGGAGCTGGAGTGGCGGCTGAAGCAGCTGCGGCGGCGCGAGCTGGCGAACAGTTTTCTTTCCGAACTGCGGGCGCGGCTGGAGTTCAATCCGGCCGGGCTGGATATCATGTGCAAACCGGCGGATTCCATCACCGCCGCCGAGCTCGAGGTGCCGGTGGCAATCAAGGACAATAAAAAGTATGTCAAGGTTGGCCGGTTGATGCATCTGGTACGGCGGTTTCCGCCGGCGCTGGATGCGGCGATGAAGAAGTACACGGTGCGGCGCGAGGTGGAGGAGGACCTGCTGTATGAGCAGGCACTGGAGCGCGGGCTGGACCAGAGCGAGCGGGTGCGGGCGGCACTGCAGCGACAGCGCGCCGACCTGCTCTATCAGGAGCTTTACCGCCGCGAGGTGTCGGAACGGGTGAATGTGACCGATGCCGATGTGGCGGCCTATCATGCCGAGAACCGGGACAATTTCGTTGATGCCGACCCGGCGGCAGTGAGCGGGATGATCCGCTACCGGTTGCAGGCGGCCCAGCGCGATTCGCTTTACCGGGACCTGATTGCCCGGTTGCGCAGCGCGGCCGACATCAGCATTGACGAGCGGTTACTGCGCCGGGCGGTGCCGGGCGGCACGACCACCCGGAAACGGTGAGATTTGACTAGAAAATGAGGTGCGAATGAAACGAACGACAATACTGACCGGGGCAGTGCTGGTCCTGCTGCTGGCAGCCGGCTGCCCGCAGGAGCGCGCGGGGGCGAAGCCCAAGGGCACGGTGATTGCGATGGTGAACGCCGACCGGATAACCAAAGAGGAACTTGACAGTCTGACGCCGGAAGGGTTTCAGGTGACGCGCGACAACCTGCCGCGGGTGCTGGACAAGTGGGTTTCCAATACGCTGCTGTATCAGGAAGCCGTCCGGCGGGGCATGGACAAGGAGCCGGAGATGCGGTCGCGGCTGGAGCGGCTGCGCCGTGATTATCTGGTGAATCAGCTGCTCGACCGGCTGACCGATGCCGCCAGGCCAAGCCAGCAGGAGCTGTTCGATTACTACAATCAGCACAAGGAAGAGTTCACCTGGGAGGTGAAGATCGCCCGGATTGTGCTGGCCGACAGCGCACTGGCAGCGCAGACCGCGGCGGAACTGGCGGCGGGGGCGGATTTCGCCAAGATGGCGCGGGAGCGGTCGCAGGACCAGCTGCTGGCCGGGGGTCAGGAATCGCGCTATTTCTCGCGTGGGGTCGGTGACCCGCGGATGGGCGGCGACCCGGAGCTGGAAGAAGTGATTTTCTCGCTGCAGCCGGGGCAGGTTTCCGGCGCAGTTTCGACCAGCGAAGGCTGGCAGATTGTCAAGCTGATTGACCGCAAGAAGGTCAAGCCGGAAGTCTCGTTTGCCGAGACCGCCGAATACATCAACGCGGTTCTGGCCTACCGCAAGGCACAGGCGCTGGTGGACAGTCTGCTTTCCGAACTGCGGGCCAAGGCAAAGATTGAAATCCGGCCCGATGCTTATTTTGAAGGCAAGTGATTCCTGCGTCCGCGGTTCAGGGCGGGCCCGCCGGTACGGCCTGCTGCTGGCACTGGTGCTGACCGCCGCGGCGCGGGCCGGCAACTGCGATTCGATTGTCGCCGTCGTCGGCGACCGGCCGATTCTGAACAGCGAGGTGCAGCAGGCGGCGCTGTTCATGCGGCTGGCGATGTACGAACGTGAGGAGCCGGATTCGGTGCTGCTGGCGGCGGCACTGGAGCGGCTGATTGATGACGAAGTGCTGCAGCAGCGGGCAGTGGTGGAGTCGGTTGAGGTGAGTCTGGAAGAGGCGCAGGCCGATGCCGATGCCGGGATTGCCACGCTGGTGGAACGACTGGGCGGCCGGGAGGGTTTTCTGCGGGCACTGGCCGAAGAGGGAATGACCGAGAAGGCGCTGCGGCAGCGTTACATCGAAGAGTCCCGCCGCCGCTTGACCGCGCGCCGGTTGCTGGACAAGGCCGGGCTGACGCAGATTTATATCTCGCCGGCCGAGGCCGAGCGGTTTTACAACTCGGCCCGCGACTCGATTGCCCGGGTGCCGGGGCGGGTGCGCTTGGCGCACATTCTGATTCCGGTCGTGCCCGGGCCGGCGGCGGAATCGGCGGGGCAGCGCCGGATGATGGAGGTAATGGATGTCCTGGCCCGAGGCGGCGATTTTGCCACTGTTGCCGGTTCTTTTTCCGATGACCGGCGGCGGGCGCCCCGGGGCGGCGACTGGGGCCGGGTGGCGCTGGAAAGTCTGCCACCGGACATCGGCATGGTGCTGGCTCAGCTCAAGCCGGGACAGATTTCGCCACCGTTTCGCTCGCGCGAGGGCTACCTGACCGTCAAGCTGGAGTCGCGCAGCGGGTCGAATGTCCGGTTCCGGTCAATCCTGGTCCGGGTGCCGGTCGGCCGCGCCGACACTGCCCGGGCGCGGGCCGAAGCCGAGCGGGTGCGGCGGCTGGCGCTGGCCGGTGCGGCGTTCGATTCACTGGCGCGGCAGTTTTCGGCTGACCCGGTGACCGCGGACTCGGGCGGGCTGCTGGGCGATTTCGTGCCGGCGACGCTGACCCCGCCGTTCGACACGGTGGTGGCCGGGCTGGCCGAGGGCGCGGTGAGCGCGCCGGTGCTGACCGAACACGGTTTTCATATCGTCAAGGTCATCGAGCGGGAAGATGAGCGGGTGATGGATTTTCTGGAAATGCAGGACGAAATCCGCAACTATCTTTACCAGCAGCGGCTGGCCGAGCGGGTAGCCGAGTATGTTGCTCGCGCCCGCAAGGATATTTTCATCCGGCGCTACCGGTCATGACCGCGCCGGTGCAGGGAGGCAGACAATGAAGACAGCGGTAATGATGCTGATGCTGGTGGCGCTGGCCCGGGGGCTGGGCTACACCTTTATCGGCCCGGATACGGTCCGCGACGCCGGGGTGCCGATTGACGTCGGCTACTACGGTGCGCCGGTGATGGCGGACTGGGACCGCGACGGCCGTAAGGACCTGATACTGGGCCAGTTCAGCTATGGCTACATCCGGTTCTATCACAATTTCGGGCCGGACAGCGCACCGCAGTTCAACGGTTTTGAATATCTGCAGGCGAGCGGGTCGCCGATAACCCTGCCCTACGGTTGATGCGTCGGTTCGAGTCCACAGGTGGTGGACTGGAACGCCGACGGCCTTGACGACATTGTGTCCGGTGACCGCGAGGGCTACTTCAATGTCTTTGTCCGCAATCCGGACTCTACGCTTACCGCTTACTACCAGTTCCGACTGGCCGACTCGACCGTGCTGGACGTTGGTTCGAACTCGCAGCCGGCGGTGGTGGACTGGAACGGCGATGGCAGGAAGGACCTGATTCTCGGCACCGAGACCGGTTATATCCGGTTCTATCCTAACATCGGCACCGACAGCGCGCCGGCGTTCCTGAACTATGAACACGTCCAGGCGGCCGGTGCCGACATCAATCTCTATCGCGTCAATCCCTATGTGTTTGACCTTGACCGTGATGGTGTCAATGACCTGATCTGCGGTGCCAACGACGGCTATGTCCGGTTCTACCGCAACACCGGCAGCAATGCCCGGCCGGTGCTGGCGGCACCCGAGAGTCTGCGGACCCGCGACGGCACTTTTATCCAGCCGCTGCAGCCCTATGCCTATGGTTCGCGGCTCGGGCCTGGCTACTGGAATGCCGACAGTTTCCCTGACCTGTTGCTCAGCGGCTACGACGGAATGGTGCTGTTGTTCCGCGGCACGCCCTACACCGGCACGGCCGAACCGGTCCGGCCCGAGCTCGGCGGCCCGGCAGTGCCGGGTCGGGTTGTTCGGAATGTGCTCGAGTGGCAGCCCGTTGAGACAGACGTTCGAGCCGAGCTGGTTGACGCCGCCGGACGGCGGGTGCTGGTGCTCAGCCCCGGCAGCAATGACGTGACCGGACTGGCACCGGGCAGCTACTTCATCGTTGCGGGCAGGACGCTGACCCGGGTGCTGGTCTGCCGTTAGCGCGCGGCGACGACAATCTTTGCCGGCGGGTCGGCCACACCGACCCGCCGGCTTGACTTCGCCCGGCCCGGCCGCATAATCGCCAGCGACAGGCGCACACGCGGGAGAACAGATGACGCTGAAAAGAGCAATGTTACTACTGTTGTTGCTGGTCAGCTTCGCCGCGGCCGCTCCGACCGACCGCAACGGCGACGGCCAGTGGAACGAGCAGGATGCCTTCATTGCCGCAACCGAAGCGCTGGAACTGACCAGCCGGACAATTTCACGCTGGGCACTGGTGGCCGGGGCGCTGGTGGCGGCAGTGGCATTGCTGGCAGTGTGGCAGCTTTTTGCCCACGGCCGCAAGCTGAACGAGATTGATACCCTGCGCCTGGCGACCGAAAAGCGGTTTGCCGAATTGTCGGATGAGATTCTGCGCGCCAAACGGAAGGCGGCCGAGAGCGACCAGGGGGTGCAACGAATTGACGCCGACCTGGCGTCGCTGCGGGCGCAGGTAGGCGAACACCGGCCGGCCGACATCGCCGGCATCCAGCGGCAGGTGCTGGAGCTGCGGGCGGTGATTGAGCGGTTGACCGCCGAGACGACAGCAATGCGGGCGGCGATTGATGAAGCGGCCGGGGCCGGTCGTGATGCCAACAGTCGTGCCGAGGCGGCGCAGGCGGCGGTGGCGGGCGTACAAAGACTGGCCGCCAGTCTGGAGGAACGGCTGGCAGCGCTCGAGAACCGGCCCGAGCCGGCTGCCGGTGTTCGGTTGGAGCCGGAACCAGAGCCTGAGCCCGAACCCGAGCCGGTAGCAGCGCCGGAGCCTGAACCGCTGCCGGGCGAACCGGAAATGGAAGCGGAACCGGAGCGGGATTTTGCCGCCGAGTATGAGACGGCGCGGGCGTTGCTCGAGGCCGGGGATTTTGACGGCGCATTGAAGGCGGCGGGCAGGGCCGATGTTGCGGCCGGCGAAGACAATCACCGCCGCGCTGCGGCCTGGCTGGTTGCCGGTGCGGCGCAGCTGGGGCTGGGCAGTCCGAGTGAGGCAGTGGCAGCACTGGAGCGGGCAGTTGAACTGGAGCCGGACGCGCGCCGGGCAATCGCCGCTGACCCGGTGATCATCCGCTGGATCAGCAAGGGTGACAAGGCGGCAGTGAAGTTCTGCCGCGAGGTGAACAAGTTTATCGCGCCGGTGCGGCTGAAGCCGCCGCCGGCCGGAGCCAAGAAGACCGCGGTCAGGCGTGGACGGCGTGACCGCTAACCACAATCAGGCGAAAAAGGAGCAACCGATGATGCAAAAAAGTTTTTCTGCCGCTGCGGTGCTGGCGCTGGCCGCAGTGCTTACCGCTGGCTGTGACCTCGTCAAGCCCGATGACTACTTTCCGATGGGTGTGGGCAGCAGCTGGTCGTACCGCGACTGGGCGACAGTTCAGACGCCGACCGCCGGGCTGGATACGACGTCGACCGGTACAACCGAGATTCTGGTGACCGGCAAGAGGCAGCTTGCTGCCGGGGGCGAGGTGGTTGAGTTTGTGATGAACTGGGTGCGGTACACGCGGTTCCCCAGCCCTGACACCATTTCCGGTGCCGACACCAGCTATTACCGCGATGCGGGCAACTGCATTCTCAGCTACGCCAGCCTCAGCGATACGGTGCCGGATACCCTGCTGGTGCTGCCGCTGGCCGCGAACCGGTCGTGGCATTCCGGCGGTTCGACGGTCACGGTTGAGGAGCAGGAGGACCTGACGGTCCCGGCCGGCACCTACCGCAAGGCTTGGCGGCTGGCGCTGGATGTGAACGACCTCGTTGTCAAGCAGTGGTACGGTAATCATGCCGGGCTGTTGAAGGTTTTTGTGCGCGGTGAGCCGATGCCGGGTTATGTTTACGAATCCTACACCGAGCTGGTTCAGGCCAGTATCAAGGACTGATGGCAGTGGGTTGCCTTGACCCGTCCGGCCACACGGAATAGAATATCAGGATGGCGGTGCTCACGCTTGTCTGTATCTTCCTCGCCGGGCCGGGGCTGATTGAAAGTCTGCCGGCGCCGGCGGTGCATGAGCATTCGCTGGAGCTGCTGGCCAACAGCCGCTATTCGGTGCATTCCGGTTTCACCGATTCCTTGCCGGTGCAGGTGCTGGCCAACGTGGTCTGGGCGATGGCACGGGCGCCGCGACTGGCCGAGCGCGAGATTTATGTTGCCCGCGCCGACAATCTCTGGCGCTACGACCCGGCCGGACATGTGCTCCGGCTGCAGCGCGGCGGTGATCACCGTTACAATTCCGGTTCGGCGTTTGAAGCCGGTGTTGCCGGCCGAAGGCACGAAGATGCCGGTATTGCCATGCAGGCCGGACTGCTGGCGGCAGCGGCGTTCCGCACCGAACGGGGCGGAGAAGTGGTCGGCGGGCCGTTGAAGTGGGCAGTTGAGCATGCCAATGCCGAATGGGGAACGACGCTGCCGGTGCTGGCAGTGTGCGCCTTCGGCCGCGCCAGCGCCCGGCCGCTGGTACGGACACCGGCGGTGCGGGCAGTTGCCGGCGGATTGCCGCCGCCGCGCATCGACCGGAGGCAGAGTTTTGAAACGTTGCTGGCCGGACTGGAACCGGACTCCGCCTTCATTCCCGGCGAGCTGGCGGAAGAAACCGTTGGTCAACTGCTCTGGGCTGCCTGCGGCGTGACAGCGCAGCCGCCCGCTGCCGGACGGCCGACATTGACAGTTCCGGGTGTTGCCGCCGGCTACCCGCAGGGGTTGAGAGTATATTCGGTCGGGCCGGCCGGAGTCGGTCGCTACCGGAACCAGCCCGACAGTGGCGTCGGGCCGGTGCACCGGCTGGAGACTTTTCTCGCCGGCGACCGGCGGTCGGAACTGGCTGCAGCGGTGGACCGTCTGCCCGGCGCAGCGCCGCATTTTTTTGTCGTCACGGTTGGCGACACCGTTGATGGCCGGGCGTTGCAGGAAGCCGGGTTCGCCGGATTTCAACTGCTTGCCCAGAGTCAGGCGCTTGGTCTGGCCGGCTGGCTGGTGGCGCCGTTGTCGCGGGCCGAGCGCGGACGGGTCGCCACGGCGCTGGAACTGCCCGGTGGCGAGTATCCGGCACTGGTTTTTGCCTGCGGCGCCCGAGCGGAAGCAGAGCCGACCGAGGCCAGTGCCGAGCAATGGGTTCGGATTGTCAGCGCCCGGCCGGCAATCCGTCAGGGTGGTTTGCAGATCGAGTACTGGGTGGCGGTCGGTGGCGCAGTGCAGGTAGAGGTTTTTGACATGCTCGGCCGACCGGTCCGGTCGCTGTTTGACGGTACGGTCGGACCGGGACATCACAGTTTGACATGGGACGGCACCGGGCCGGGTGGTCAGCGGTTGAAGCGCGGCACCTACCTGATCGTTATCACTACCCGCGGGGTCGCAGCCCGACACAAGGTTACGCTCGGCTAGTGCCGGACCGCAGCCGGTCGCGTCCGGTTGCGATTTGATCGGACGGTGTGCCGAAATGGAGGGCGGTTTGACTGTGCCGGAACGGGCAACGGCCCGGATAACACGCCGATGACCGAACTTTCAGCCGCAAAAAGCGATGCAATCATACTGGCTGTCTGCCGGCAGTTGTTGCCGGTACTGGCGCCGGCGGCAGCCAGACTTGGCGATGTCCAACTTGCGGAGTTTGAGCCGGTCTGTGACCGGCAGTTTGTCCGCTGGGCCGAGCTGGGCCAGCGGCTGAACCTGCGGGGCAGCAACGTGGTGGTGCTGGGCGGACCCTGTCTTGCGCCGCTGGCGGCCAATCGGCACGAACCACCGGGAGAATATGCCGGCTGGTGGCTGCGGGCCTATGATTCCTGCGCTGAAGCAGTGCTGGGCAACGAGGTGGTTGCACTGCTGCGGAGCGTTGGTCTCGAGCCGGTGGTCGCCGGGGCGCCGGACGGCAATGTCGCCGGGCGGGAGAAGCTGGTGCTCGCCGCCGGCGACGGCAGCATTGTCGAGGGAGGGCGAAGCCTCAATCCGGTCGAAGCCGGTGCCGAGCGCCATCTCGCTGGAGTAATCGCCGAACGACGGACGAAACTGCGGCTGGCCCGGATGAGCGACATGCTCGCCAATGCCTATCGGCAGGTAACCGACAAGACGCTGACTGTGGAATGTATCGGCGAGCTGGCGGACATGCTGATTGAGGAACGGGCGATCGGCCGGTTCTTCGACCTGCTGACACTGCTGATGGGCCCGCGCCGGATGGTTTATCTCGGGCTCGAAGATGGCCAGCCGGGAATATTCGCCGCCCGGCCGCCGGGGAGTTACAACGAAGACGAGGCCCGGGCGCGGCTGGCCGGTTTTGAGCACACGTTGGAATGGGACGGAGAAGTCAGGTTGCGGATGGCACTGAAACACCGTGGCCGGGTCGTCGGGGCGGTGGAATGCGACAGCATCGGCCAGCCGGAGCGGCGGGCCGATGTCATTGACCTGGTGCTGACTGCCGCCCGGGTTGCCGGGCTGGCGGTTTCCAACGCCCGGCTTTACCGCGACCTGACCGGACCGAAGGACCGCCATGCAATCAGCCCTTCCGAGGACCTGAAGGATGCGCTGGCGGCACGCAAGCGCGCCGAGGAACGTCAGGCGCAGCTGACGCGGGAACTGGAAGAGGTCAATCGCGAACTGAGTCAGTTTGCCTGGGTTGTATCGCATGACCTCAAGGCACCGCTGCGCGGCGTTGATTCGCTGGCGCAGTGGCTGGCGACCGACTTCGGTGACCGGCTGGGACCGGAGGCGACGGAACATTTGCGGCTGATGCGCGAGCAGGTGGCGCGGATGCGGCGACTGATTGACGGAATTCTGGAGTACTCCCGGGCCGGCCGCAGTCGCGAAGCCCGGACCGCGGTGGACCTGTCGGTGCTGGTGCCGGAAACGATTGCCATGCTGGCGCCACCGCCGCAGATTACGATTACGGTGATGCCGGGGCTGCCGGTCGTGACCGCCGAGCGGACCCGAATCGAGCAGGTATTTGCCAACCTGCTTTCCAATGCGATCAAGTACATTGACAAACCGGCCGGCCGGGTCGAGGTCGGCTTCGATGACGCCGGGGAATACTGGCGGTTCTGGGTGCGTGACAACGGCCCAGGCATCAAGCCTGAGGATCAGGAACGGATATTCGGACTGTTCCAGACCGGTCAGCCCCGCGAGGCGGTGGACAGCACCGGCATCGGGCTGGCGGTTGTCAAACGGGTGGTGACGATGTTTGGCGGCCGGGTGTGGGTGGAGTCAACCCCGGGGGCCGGCGCAACGTTTTACTTTACCTGGCCCAAGCAGTTGCCGGAAGCGGCGGCCGGCCCTGAAAAGCGACCGCAGGGAGGCGGCAGTGATGAGTGAGCAGGCAGTCGAAACGGCACGGTTGAGGATACTCTACGTTGAGGACAACCCGGTTGACCAGCTGGCGTTGCGGCGGTTCGTCCGCGAAGAGAATCTGGCGTGGGATGTCCGCATCGAGGGGTCGGCGGCGGCTGGCCGGGCGGCGCTGGCCGAAGACAGTTTCGACATTCTGATCACCGATTATTCGCTGGGTGATGGCACCGGCTTCGAGGTGGCGCAGGGGGCCCGCGGCATGCCGATACTCTTCATCACCGGCGCCGGCGACGAGCGGGTTGCCGCCCAGGCGCTGCGTACCGGTGCGGCGGACTACCTGATCAAGGACCACGAACGGAACTACCTGCGGATACTGCCGGTGACGGTTGACAACGCCCTGCGCCGCTGGCGTGCCGAGGAACAGGTGCGCAAACTGTCGGCCGCGGTCGAACAGAGTCCGGCGACGGTGATGATCACCGATACCAGCGGCACGATCGAGTATGTGAATCCGAAGTTCTGTGAGCTGACCGGTTACCGGGCCGACGAAGTGGTCGGCCAGAACCCGCGTATCCTCAAATCCGGCCGCCAGCCGCCCCAGTTCTATGCCCGGATGTGGCAGACGATTCTGGCGGGGAAGGAATGGCACGGTGAGTTCCACAACCGCCGCCGGGACGGCACGCTCTTCTGGGAGAATGCGTCGATTTCGCCGCTGCGTGACCGCGACGGCCGCATTACGCACTTTGTAGCGGTGAAAGAGGACATCACCGCGCAGAAGGAACTGGCGGCCGAGCGGGAACGGTTGATAGCCGAGCTCGATGCATTTGCGCATACCGTTGCCCATGACCTGAAAAACCCGTTGAGCGCGACGACTGGCTTTACCGAGCTGCTGGCACAGAGCTGGCAAACGATGAAGCCGGAAGAGGTGACGCAGCTTCTGGAGGCGGCGCACCGGAGCACACTGAAGATGCGCAACATCATCGAGGAACTGCTGCTGCTCGCCGGTGTGCGCAAGGCCGACGTGATGGTCGAGCCGGTGCGGATGGAGCCGGTGATTGACGAGGCATGGTCGCGGCTGAGCTATCTGGCGGCCGAACGGGGAGCGGTATTCCGGCGCGATGAAACGATGCCGCCGGCGCTGGGTTACGGGCCGTGGCTGGAAGAGGTCTGGGCCAATTACCTGTCCAATGCCATCAAGTACGGCGGTACACCGCCGGTGATCCAGGCGGGGGCGGAAAAGACCGGCGACCGCGTGCGGTTCTGGGTGCAAGACAACGGTCCGGGCGTGCCGCCAGAACAGCAGAGCCGGTTGTTTGCGCCGTTCATCCGGCTGCACCAGGTGCGGGCGACCGGTCAGGGACTCGGGCTTTCGATTGTCCGCCGGATTATCGAAAAGCTTGGCGGCGAGGTCTGGCTGGAGTCGAGGCCGGGCGCGGGCAGCACTTTCGGCTTCACGCTGCCGGCAGCCTGAGCAGGGTTGCCCGGCGTTCTCGCCCGGCTATAATTAAAGGCTATGGCAACGCGCGCAAAGGTTGCGGTTCTCTTTACGCGGCCGGAGACGGTGCTGGACGACTACCGCCGGCTGCTGCGGCTGGCCGGCGCCGACCAGTTTCTCAAGCCCGGCGTGACGACGATTCTCAAGGACAACATTTCCTGGCATTATCCGATGCCCTCGGCCAACACGACGCCCTGGCAGCTCGAAGGGACGATTCTGGGTCTGCGGGACCTCGGCTACACCGACCTCTCCTGCGTCCAGAACAAGACCGTGGTCATCGATACCCACAAGGGCGAGGACCTCAATCGTTATGTGCCGATTTTCCAGCATTACCGGCTGCCGGTGCTGTACAACTTCAAGGCCGAAGACATGAAGTGGGTGCCGTTTGTGCCGAAGGCGAAGATGCTGGTGCTCGACCGGATTTACCCGGAAGGCATCCGGATACCCGACTACTTCATCGGCAAGAACATCGTCCACCTGCCGACGGTCAAATGCCACATCTACACCACCACGACCGGCGCGATGAAGAACGCTTTCGGCGGCCTGCTCTCGACCCACCGCCACTACACCCATACCTGGATTCACGAAACGCTGGTCGACCTGCTCGCCATCCAGAAAGAGATTCATCCCGGCATCTTCGCAGTGATGGACGGCACCACCGCCGGCAACGGGCCCGGGCCGCGGACGATGACGCCGGTGGTCAAGAATGTCATTCTTGCCGCCGGCGACCAGGTGGCGATTGATGCCATTGCGGCCAAACTGATGGGATTTGACCCGCTGGCCATCGGCTATATCCGGCTGGCGCACGAGGCCGGGCTGGGGGTCGGCGACCCGCGCGAGATTGAGCTGGTCGGCGATGACGTCTCGGGTGAGAACTGGGGTTTTGAAGTCGGGCGCAGTTTTCACAAGTTTCTCGGCTGGCTGTCGTGGTACGGCCCGACGCGCTTTCTGCAGAAGTTCATTTTCCGCACCTGGCTGGTGAACATTCCGATATTTGTCAGCGAGGCCAACCATGACTTCATTCACTGGCCGTTAAAGGAAAAACATGTCTATGCCCGCTGGAAGCGGGAAACGCCCTGGGGCCGGCTTTTCAGTGAATACGAGGCACGGGGTCATCTTGGAGGTCAGCCGTGACGCCGGAACTGGAAAACCTGCGGAAAGTCCTGCCCGGGCTGGTCGCCGAACTGCGCCGGAGCGTGCCTTATGCGGCGGCACTGGTAACCCAGTCCGGCGGCACTGTAGTGGCAAAGACACCCAGTGCCGAGCGGATCAACCCGATTGCGCCCGACCCCGGCATCCGGTTGACGGTCTGGGATGGAGCGAGTTTCGTCAGTGCTGCCACCAACCGGCTGGAAGACCGCGACGGCCTGGTGCGGCTGGCCCGGGAGCTGGCAGGCTCGGTGCGCGTGCGGCCCGGCCCGGTGCCGGAGCCGGGTGCGCCGCTTGACCGCCACTTTGCCGACACCGGTTCGGTTGATCCGGCCGGAATCGGCCTGGCGGAAAAGAAAGAACTCTGCGGCCGGATTCACGCTGCGGCCAGCCGGCTGGACCGGCGGATTGTCAGCGTTCAGACGGTTGTCTCGGACCGACGGGAATACCGGCTGTTCTGCAACGGGCCGCGGCTGCTGTCGTCGGAGATTGTCCGGACACAGCTGTTTCTGCTGGTGGTCTGTGCCGACGGTTCCCGGCAGGTTTCCAACTACGATTATCTGACCGGCGTCGGCTGGGAAGCACTCGGCCGCGCCGATGAGGCGTGGGCGGAGTCGGTGGCGCGGATTTCGGTCGAGCAGCTTGCCGCCGAGCGCATCAGCCCGGGCGAGTACACCTGCGTGCTCGACCCGGACTGCACCGGAACGCTCGCTCACGAGTCGTTCGGTCATGGCTGCGAACTGGATACGATGATGCGTGGTGCGGCCCGGGCACTGGAATATATCGGCCGGCGGGTCGGGTCGGAACTGGTCGATATCACCGACCATCCCGGCCGGCCCGGTGCCAACGGTACGCTGTTCTTTTCTGACGACGGGGTGCTGGCCGACGAGCCGGTGGCGCTGGTGCGGGCGGGAATCCTGCAGCCGACGATGATGTGCGACCGCTATTCCTATCTGATGATGAAAGACCGGCTGCCCGGATTGCGGCAGTCGGCGTCGGGCCGGCTGGAGTCCTGGAGTCATCCAATCTACGCCCGGATGACCAACACCTTTTTCGAGCCGCGGCCGCGCGAGCAGGGCGGTCGGACCCGGGCCGAGATAATCGAGTCAACCGATGACGGAGTATTGCTCGAACGACTGACCAGCGGAATGGAAGACCCGCTCGGCTGGGGTGTTCAGCTGCAGTTTGTTCGCGGCCGGGAGATAAAGTCGGGCCGGCTCACCGGCCGGCTGTTCTATCAGGTTGGCGCGACCGGCTATGTGCCGGATGTGCTGTCCAGCGTCGATGCGGTCGGCTGTGAGCTTGACCTCCATTCGGCCGGTCACTGCGGCAAGGGACACAAGGAAATTGTCCGGGTTGCCACCGGCGGTCCCTTTATCCGCTGCCGGCTGCGGCTGGGTTAGGAGGCGGCGATGAACCTGCAACGGGTGCGCGACCTGCTGATGCAATCCGGCGGCGCCGACTGGTGGCTGCTGGTTGCCGATACGGCCGAGACCACGACGGTCATCCGGATGCCGTGGATTTTCTCCGTGCGCAACGGAACAGTGGTGCACGAGCCGAGCCCGGGGCCGCGGGAGGTGATATTCGCTCCGGCCGAGACCGTTACCCTGCGGCTGTTTCATCGCTTCTCGGCCGACGGCGGCGAGTGGCTGGGCGATGCGGTCGGGCAACTGCAGTCCGACAGCGAAAGCGCGGTGCGTAAGCTGTTGACGACGCTGGCCGCCGCGGCAGGCACTCAGCACAACCTGCCGTTTCCACTGCCGGGCTGCGATGAACCCTACCCGGCGGTGGCGATTGCCGACGACAGTCTGGTCGAGCTGGACCATACCGGTCTCACCGAACGGGTACAGCGATTCGGCGACGAGGTGATTGCCGTTGCCGCCCGTTACGACGATGTCGTGGTCTCCAACATCGAGCTTTTTGTCCGGCGCGGCGTCACCCGGCTGCTCACCGCCGCCGGGGTTGAGCTGGAGGTGCCGGCCACCCGGATTGACCTTGAACTGTGTTTCGTTGCCCGGCCGCCGGACCGGCCGTCGGCCGAACACACCCTGCGTCGTGCGGCGCGCCGGCTGCGCGATTTCGACCCGGTCGCACTGGTGGAAGAAGGTGCCGGCGCGGCCCGCGCTATCGCCCATGCCCGCGGGCCGGTCTCGTGGCAGGGTCCGGTGGTGTTGCTGGGCGAAGCCTGTCATGACGCGCTGACAATCGGCCGGACACCGCTTTCTTTTCACAGCCGGGCACAGACCGTCTTCGAGAATGCCTCGCGGCACCGGCCGGACCAGTGGCTTACCGGCGACGCCGCACCGGCGGGTGAACCGCTGGAAGTGGAGTCGGACCCGACGCTGCCGCTGGGGCTGGCCAGCACGCCGTTCACGCCGGTCGATGCCAGCGCCTGCCGGCGGGCAGTTCTGGTGCGGCAGGGTCGCTGGGCAGAGCTGCTCGGCGAGCGGCGGCATTACGCTTATCTTGGCCTGCTGGAAAAAGGCATCAGACCGACCGGGTCGGTCGGCAACACGGTAATTCCAGCCGGTCAGACCGCACTGGATGAGCTGCTCGCCGGCGAGTGTGTGGTAGTCCGGGCCTTCTCCGACTGGTCGGTCGAACCGACCAGTGGTGATTTCGCCTGCGAGGTCAGGCTGGGCGAGCTCCGCCGCAACGGAGAGGCGCAGCCGTTTCGCGGCGGCCTGCTGGTGGGCAACTGGTTCAGTGCGATTGGCGATGCGCGCTATTCCCGGGAAACCCAGGTACTCAACTCCTATTACGGTCCGCGCGCGGTCCGTTTCAGCAACCTGACACTGGCCGGCTAGCCCGGCCGCTTGACGGTCAGCCGGAAGCGGTTACCATTCTCCAAAGGGGAAAAGCCTGGCCGTCGCGACCGGCTGCTGCAGGTTCGGCCGGGTGGTTCAGTAACGGGTCGTCAATCACAGCAGTCAGGCCCCAGAACGGCCGGCCCCGGGAGGTTGGCCATGTCAAGACGGGGTTTGCTGCTGGTAGTGTTTTCGGCCGTGGCACTGGCAGTGCCGCCCGATACGCTGTGGACCCGGCGGTTCGGCGGTGAGCAGGATGAGTGGGGCTGGTGGGTCGAAGAGTGCTGTGACAGCGGTTTTGTGCTGGCCGGCTGGACGAATTCCTTCCCGCCAATGAGCATGCGCGGCTATGTCGTAAGAACTGACCGCCGCGGCGTCGAGCTCTGGAACCGCGTCCTGAACTTCAGTCCCGGCACCGTATTCCAAAGTTACTGCGTACGCCAGACCCGCGACTCCGGCTACATTGTCGTCGGCTACACCAATGCCTATTCCTATGATGCCGTGTTCTGGCGGCTGGACCCGGCCGGCAACGAGCTGTGGAGCCGGCACTACGGTGGGATGACAGCTGCCGACTACCTGTTCGAAGCAGTCGAGACCCCGGACCGCGGCTTCATTGCCACCGGTTATCGCTATGATGGCTCAGACTATGACCTCTATTTGCTCAAGACCGATCCAGCCGGCCACGTTGACTGGGAGAAAATCTACGGCCGGCCGGAGTTCCACGAAAAAGGCGAGGCGGTCATCAACACCGCCGACGGTGGCTACGCCGTAGTTGGAATCATGAGCAGCGGCATCTGGCTGCTGCGGCTGAACGGGAATGGCGACACGCTCTGGACCCGCGGCTTCGGCTCCGGGGTTTCTTCGGCCACCTCGCTGCTGCAGACGCCGGACAGCGGCTTCGTCTTCGCCGGCTATGTCGCCCGCGGCCTGTACAGCGACGGCTACATCGTCCGCACCCGGGCCAGCGGCGACACGCTCTGGACACGGAAAATCGGCACCTATGAACTGGACGAGAAACTCCTGTCGGTTGCCGCGACTGCCGACGGCGGCTTTGTCTGCGGCGGCTGGCACTATCCCAATCCGAACGACATCAATATCTGGCTGGTGCGATTCAATTCCGCCGGCGACACGCTCTGGACTGCAAGCTACGGCACCGACTCGGGCTACGACTACTGCTACTCGGCCCAGGAGGTATCTACCGGCGGCTGCATCCTCTGTGGCCGGACCGACTGGCAGAGCGCGGGCCGGTTTGACATCTGGCTCGTGCGCACCGGCAGCGGCTCGACGCAGAGCGAACCGAGAACAGCGCCAGCGCTGGCAGCCCGACCGGCCACGGTCGTCCGGAACGCAGTCAACCTGCCGGCCGGCGCCGGCTCGATGGCACTGTTTGATGTCTGCGGCCGGCGGGTGACGGGTCTGGCGGCAAAAAACGGCGTTACGGCACTGGCGCCGGGTGTCTATTTCTGCCGGCAGAATCATTCGGCGGTGGCAAAGACAGTG
>CBFGJX010000020.1:0-52907 GCA_965649225.1 Caldifarciminota bacterium | reverse complement strand
GGACAGTATGCCGTCAACCCCGTTGGAGATTCGCGGACCGCGGGTGAAGCTGCGGCCGTTGCGCGAATCGGACATCGTCGACTACGAGCGCTGGACCGACCCGGCACTGGCGGCGTGGAAGACCGACGGGCCGTGGTTCAGCGACGACGTGAGCGAGTTGCCGGTCCGGGCGCGCAAGCGTCTGGACAACCCGAAGGACCCGCCGAACCGAATGGAGATCGATACCAGTGATGGCCGGCACGTCGGCTGGGTCGTCGTGTACCAGACGCCGGATGACCCGCACATGACCGAGGTCGGCATCGATATCGTCGAGGACCGGCTGTGGGGCAAGGGCCTGGGTACAGAGGCTTTGGCGCTGTGGATTGACTACCTGTTCCGCACGCGCGGGCTGGCCGGGCCGCAATAGCCTGAGGCGGGGCAACCTGAAGCCGCTTTGGGCGTCTAAACCAGTGAGACAAGGCAAGACGCGAGGACGGCGAACGCAAAAACCGGAAGATGGCCTGAAAAACAGCCGAGTACCGTAACACCACGATGGCGGGAGCGCAAATCCCGCCATCGTTTCATCCCCGACATGCCGGGACGATCATCAGCTTGACTGACTAATTGACTTGGAGTATGCCTGATTAGCCATGCGAGACACAATTCTGTTGCTGTTGACAGCTGGTTTTCTGGTGCTGACCGGGATAGCCTGCCCGGGCAATGCCAGGCCCGACAAACCACAGCCGGTTCGCGGACCGGCTGAATTGCCAGTCGGTGTCACCGGTACTTTCACGGCGCGCGGCAATGACCCCGATGGTCAGGATGTGAGGATGCGGTTTGACTGGGATGACGGCGACACCAGCGAATGGACAAGTTTTGCAGCCAATGGCGAGACGGTGCAGGCCAACCACCGCTGGTCGCTTCCCGACACCTACTATGTATCTGCTCAGGCTGAGGATCGCCGCGGGGCGCGTTCGCTCTGGTCTGACTGGGTGAGGGTTGTGGTTGTTGATACTGTGAACCGGGTACCAGGCGTGCCGACGGTACTGCTCAGTGATTCCAGTCCGGTACGCCAACCGGTTGATGTGACGGTAAGAGCCTTCGACCCGGATGGCGACCGGTTGTACTACGTAGTTCTTTTCGGTAACGGTGATAGCAGTGTCTCCGCCCTGATTGCGAGCGGAACCGAGGTGTTGTTCCGTTATGCCTGGCGCGATACCGGCAGCTATCTGGTTCAGGCACTGGCCCGGGATGAGCACGGCGCTGAGTCGGGTTTGTCGCCAGGTCACACAATCAGGGTGTTTCAGCCCTGAATACGGCTGCATCCGGCAGAGTTGCCGGCGGTTCTGATTCGACGATAATTCATCGATGACCAGCGTTGACATTGAAAGCATCAGGCGGCTTTTTCCGGTCCTGCAACACAGCATTTATGTCAATCACGCCTCGACCGGACCGCTGCCGCAACCCGGAGTTGAGGCGGTTCTGGGTTACTGTCGGCGTCAGGCCGAGACCGGTCAGATCCCGTTCGAAGAGGCCGAGGCAGTTGTTGAGGAGACGAGAGGAATGCTGGCGGCACTGCTCCATGTCGAGCCGGCGACAATTGCCTTCACCAAGAATACCTCGGCCGGCATCGTCATTGCTATCGGTTCGGTCGAATGGCAGTCCGGCGACAATGTTGTATTGATGGAGGATGATTTTCCGACAGTCACCTATCCGTTTCACTATCTGCTGCCCGGGATGGACAAGCGGTTCTGCTCCAGCGAGCAATTGGTCCAGGGCCCTGAGGCGGTTTTCAGCCTGATTGACAGCCGCACGCGGATGGTGGCTCTTTCCTGGGTGCATTTCCTTACCGGCCGGCGGTTCAATCTTGCCGCGGTGTGTCGCCATTGCCGTGAACGGGGCGTGCTGACAGTGGTTGATGTGATGCAGGGTGTCGGTGCGCTGGACTGCAGGCAGGAACTGGTAGATGCCGACTTCATCGCCGGGCATGGTGCCAAGTGGCTGCTGGCACCGCAGGGTTCCGGGTATCTGCGGGTGAATTCGCTGACGTTGCCAGGATTGCGCCGGTATAACCTTGGCTGGCTGTCGGCAGAATGGCACGACTTCAACGACATTTTCACCCTGAAGCCTCTGAAGCCGGGAGCTGCCCGCTACGAGGAAGGCACCAAGAATTATCTGGCAATCTATGGTCTGCGGGAGAGCCTTCGCATTCTGCTGGAAGTGGGCATCGAAGAGGTCGAGAGGCGGGTACGCGTTCTCTCGGCCCGTTTGCGCAGCGGGTTGTCCGAACGCGGATTTGAGGTCGTTACACCGGCTGAACCGGAGTTGAGCGCCGGTATCGTCACCGCCCGGCGGCCAAACGACTGCAGCGCCACACTGGTCCAGCGGCTGGCTGATGCCGGGATTGTTTGTTCGCTACGTGAGAACTGGCTGCGCTTTTCTCCGCATTTCTACAACACCGAATCAGAGATCGACCGGCTGCTGGACGTGATTGCCGCTCCGGTCGCTCCGGCCGAGAAGCCGGCGGGCTGTGCGACATGAAACTGACTTCAAGAACCGCGGGACGCGGTTTTGAACCAGGAGGGTGGTGATGTTCGCAGTTGATCTCAGCGGCAGTGTGGCGCTGGTGACTGGTGGCAGCCGCGGGCTTGGTCGGGCTGCGGCGAAGCTGCTGGCGCAGTGCGGGGCCGATGTTGCGGTGAGCTACCGGCGGGAGCGGGCGGCCGCCCAGGAGGTTGTCCGTGACTGTCGCAATGCCGGTGTTCAAGCTGTGGCGCTGCAGGCCGACATGGCGCAGCCGACGGCGGCAGAAAGAATCGTCAGCAGGACAGTAAGTCGACTGGGACGGCTTGATATTCTCATTGCCAATGCCGGGATATGGAATGAGGCTTCGATCGACCAGATGAGCGACGCCCGGCTGGAGGAAATGATCGCCGTGAACCTGACCGGGGTTTTTCGGCTCTGCCGGGCAGCGGTACCGGTAATGAAGAGGCAGCAGGGTGGAAGGATTGTACTGGTTTCTTCGACGGCCGGGCAGCGTGGCGAGGCATTCCATTCTCACTATGCAGCAACGAAAGGTGCTGTAATCAGCCTGACCAAGTCGCTGGCAGTTGAACTGGCCCGGTACGGAATCTTGGTCAACTGCATCGCACCGGGCTGGTTTGACACCGACATGTCGGCCGTGACGCTGCGGGTGCCGAAGCTGCGTCGGGCGGTCCTGAATACCATCCCGCTGGGCAGGGTGGGGCAGCCGGACGAGTTTGCCGGCGCAGTGCTGTTTCTTGTCTCCAGCTTGTCAACTTTCGTGACCGGCGAAATACTGAACGTCAATGGCGGCGCGGTACTGGTGGGTTGAGGCCCGGGGCGGCTCTGGATTCGGGGTCGGTGATGCCGACGAAAACTGAAACGGACACTGGCGGCCAGCGGTTGCCGTCACCCAAAGACCGCTGGCTCAAAACCGTGCTGGCGGTTCTGGCGCTCGTGGCACTTGGGGCGGTGCTGGCGCTCGGCGCCCAGTCGCTGTTTCGTTATTTCCGATACCCGGAGGAGTTACGTCGCCTGGTGGCTGGCTGGGGAGGCTGGGCACCAGTAGGGGTTGTTCTGCTGCAGATGGTGCAGGTGATTGTTGCCCCGCTGCCCGGCAACATGCTTTCGTTTGCCGCCGGCTACGTGCTGGGCGTATGGCCGACAGTGCTTTGGCTGATGATCGGTATCCTGCTGGGGGCGACCTTCGATTTCCTGCTGGTGCGGCTGTTCGGCCGGCGGGTTCTGCAATTGCTGATCCCGGCGGAACGGCTGGCCCGACTCGACGCGCTCGTAATGCGGCGCGGGACTTTTTTCATATTTCTTCTGCTGCTGATTCCCAATCCGATTGGCGACTGGGTATACTATCTCGCCGGGTTGACCCCGATGCCGTTACCGGTGTTTCTATTGCTGGTGCTGGTGGCGCGATTGCCGTCGAATCTGATGGAAAGCTGGGTTGGGGCGACGGCCACTCGTTTCGGCGTGCGCGAATGGATTGCCTTTGGCTGTATTGCCGCAGCCCTGGCGCTGATTTACCAACAGTTCAGCGGCCGCATCGGTAGTCTGCTGGAGCGGCTCAGCAGCAAGCGGGATGGACAGATGATGACAGACCGGTCAGGACTGGTTGACCGCAGCGCAGGAAAGGAGGTCGAGCGATGACCCATGGTTCGGGCCTGAATTCAGTAGTCTTCATCGGTAACTACCTGCCCCGTCGGTGCGGCATTGCCACTTTCACGACTGACCTTTGCGAGGCTGTGGCGCAGGAGGCACGGGACCTTGATTGCTTTGTCTGTGCGATGAACGATGTGCCGCAGGGCTATGATTATCCTCATCGGGTGCGGTTTGAGGTTGCTCAGAACGACCCGGACGGCTACCGGCAACTGGCCGATTTCCTGAATGTCGCCGGTACCAGTGTTGTCTGCGTTCAGCATGAATACGGCATTTTCGGCGGTCCGGCCGGTGCCGACCTGTTGCTGACACTGCGGCGGCTGCGGATGCCGATAGTGACCACCCTGCATACAGTGCTGCGGGAGCCGAATGACGAGCAGCGCCGGGTGATGGACGAGCTGTGCCAGCTGTCGGACCGGCTGGTGGTGATGAGCCGGCGGGCAGTCGAGTTTCTGCAGGCGGTTCACCGGGTGCCGCTTGAGAAAATCGAGATGATTCACCACGGGATTCCGGACATGCCGTTTGTTGACCCGGCGTTCTACAAAGACAAGTTTGAGGTCGAGGGACGGCGGGTGATTCTCACTTTCGGGCTACTTTCGCCGAACAAAGGCATTGAGACAATGATTGATGCGCTGCCGCGAATCGTTGAGCGCTTTCCCGACGTGGTCTATCTGGTTCTGGGCGCGACGCATCCCCATGTCCGTCGTGAACACGGCGAGGAATACCGGCTTGGCTTGCAGCGGCAGGCCCGCGCACTGGGAGTCGAAAAGCACATTGTCTTTCATAACCGCTTTGTCGACATCACTGAACTGTGCGAGTTCCTCGGAGCGGCGGATGTCTATGTCACTCCCTACCTGAATGAGGCGCAGATTACTTCCGGGACGCTGGCCTACGCGCTGGGTACGGGCAAGGCGGTTGTTTCAACTCCCTACTGGTATGCTGAGGAAATGCTGGCCGAAGGTCGCGGGATGCTGGTGCCATTTCGAGATCCTGCGGCACTGGCCGGCCGGGTTATTGAGCTGCTGGACAATGAGGTTGAGCGACATGCGATGCGCAAACGCGCCTACGCGCTCGGGCGCGAGATGATCTGGAAAGAGGTCGCCCGTCGTTATCTGGCGACATTCGCCCGGGTGCGTGACGAGCGTCGGCTGCGGCCAAAGCCGATTGGTCGGGTGGCGACACTGGCCGAGGCCGATATCGAGATGCCGGAGGTAAGTCTGGCACATCTGCGTCGAATGACCGACGATGTCGGCATGTTTCAGCATGCCCGGGCTTCAATTCCCAACTACGCGGAAGGGTATACAACCGACGACAATGCCCGGGCGCTGATGGTCGTTGTGGCCAGTCAGGATTTTGGTCCGGGCGAGACCGAGCTCCGGACGCTGGCTTCGCGTTATCTGGCGTTCCTCAACTACGCTTTCATTCCGCACTTGGGCCGGTTTCACAATCTGATGGGCTATGACCGGCGCTGGCAGGACGACTGCGGATCAGAAGACTGTCATGGCCGGGCAGTGATGAGTTTCGGCTGGCTGGTTAACTTTTCCAGTGATGAAGGACTGGTTACCGCGGCAATGCACCTTTTGCAGGCAGCGTTGCCGGCGGTTGAGACTTTTACCAGCCCGCGGGCGTGGGCCTATGTCCTGCTGGGGCTGGACCACTATCTGCGGCGATTTCCAGGTGACAGCGCCGCGCGGCGGATGCGCGAAGTGCTGGCGGCGCGACTGCATGGGCTGTACCGTGCGACAGCAGACGACAAGTGGCGCTGGTTCGAGGACACGCTCAGTTATGCCAATGCCCGCCTGCCCCATGCCTTGATTGCGGCCGGCAAGGCGATGGGACGGGAGGATATGGTGGCGGATGCGCTGGCGGCTTTGAACTGGCTGGTTGACCAGACCACCGCCGAAGACGGCCACTTCGTTCCGATCGGAACCAATGGCTGGTATCGCCGGGGCGGTGTTCGGGCTCGTTTTCCGCAACAGCCGATCGAGGCACAGACGATGATTGATGCCTGTCGTGCGGCCTATCAGGCGACCCGGGACGACAAATGGTGGCGGCAGATGGTGGTGACGTTTGAGTGGTTTCTAGGCCGGAATGACCTCGGCCTGCCGCTTTACGACTACACTACCGCTGGCTGCCATGACGGGCTGGAGTCCGACCGTGTCAGTCTCAATCAGGGTGCCGAGTCGACGCTTGCCTACCTGCTGGCCCGCTTGACCATGGGACGCACCAAACTGCTGATAGGAGGCAAATGATGAGTCCGACCGACGGCCTGCTGGTCCGGCGCGGGCCGATACTGCATGCTGACAATTGGCCGCATACCGTCAATTCGGTTTTCAATCCCGGGGCGGTGCGGCTGAATGATGGTTCGACGCTGCTGTTGTGCCGGGTTGAGGACCGGCGCGGTATTTCATCGCTGTGGGTGGCGCGTTCCGAGAATGGAGTCGATGGCTGGCAGATTGACCCCGAGCCGACATTTCCACCCGACCCGTACGGTCATCCTGAGGAATGCTGGGGGGTTGAGGACCCGCGGATTGTCTGGCTGGAGGAGAAGAAGGTCTTTGCGGTGACCTATACCGCCTATTCGCCTGCCGGACCGGCAGTCGCGCTGGCATTGACCGAGGATTTTCGAACTTTTGAACGGGTCGGCGTCGTGATGCCGCCGGAAGACAAGGATGCCGCGCTGCTGCCGCGACAATTTGGCGGCCGCTGGTTGATGGTCCATCGGCCTAACACCGGTCTTGGTGCGAGCATCTGGCTGGCCGATTCGCCGGACTTGGTGCACTGGGGCCGACACCGGCCGGTTTTGACTCCGCGAAGGGGTGCCTGGTGGGATGCCAACAAGGTTGGGTTGAGCGGACCACTGATCGAAACCAGCCGGGGCTGGCTCGCATTCTACCACGGGGTGAGACTGACTGCCGCCGGCTGTCTCTATCGGCAGGGGCTGGCGCTGTTCGACCTGGCCGACCCGGCGCGGTGCCTGGCCCGCAGTGATGAATGGGTGCTGGGGCCGCGGGAGCCGTGGGAGCGGCAGGGCGATGTCGCCGACGTCGTGTTTATCTGCGGGACGACAGTGGCTGACGATGGCGACAGTCTCAATGTCTATTACGGCGCTGCCGATACCTGCATCGGGCTGGCCCAAGGCAGAATTTCCGAGCTGCTTGACTGGCTGGACGCTCACAGTGCCGGCGAATGTCCACCGGTGGCGGGCGGGTCGGAATGCTGTTTTCGGGATTTGACGCGTCCGGACTCCATTTTATAATCCCAGCATTGTGACCAAGATAGTTGAAGCTGACTTTCCGGCCAAGTACGATCCCGGTCCGGTAGAGGAGAAATGGTACCGGTTCTGGGAGGCCAGCGGCTTTTTCACCGCTGACCCCTATTCGACCAAGCCGAAGTACTCAATCGTCATACCACCGCCGAATGTAACCGGTTCGCTGCACATGGGTCACGCGCTGGACAACTCGCTGCCCGATATCCTGATCCGGCGCAAGAAGATGCAGGGATATGAGACACTGTGGCTGCCGGGAATGGACCATGCCGGTATCGGTACCCAGGTCAAGGTTGAGCGGATGCTGGCCCGGGAAGGCAAGACCCGTTTCGATCTCGGCCGGGAAGAGTTTCTGCGGCGGGCCTGGGAGTGGAAGGAGCGTTACGGCGGCGAGATTGTCAATCAGCTCCGGCGGCTGGGTTGTGCCCTTGACTGGACCCGGTTGCGGTTCACGATGGATGAGGGCCTGTCGCGAGCGGTGCGCGAGGCCTTTGTCCGGTACTACGAGAAGGGGCTGATCTATCGCGGGTTGCGGATTGTCAACTGGTGTCCGCGCTGCGGCACTGCGGTTTCCGACCTGGAAGTCAAATATCAGGAAGAGAAGGCCCATCTCTGGTACATTCGTTATCCGTTTGCCGATGGCAACGGGGCGCTGGTAGTGGCGACGACTCGACCCGAGACCATGCTGGGTGACACGGCGGTGGCGGTGAATCCCGACGATGAGCGACTGCGGGGGGCGGTCGGACGGACACTGCGGTTGCCGCTGACCGACCGGTTGATACCGGTGATTGCCGATCGCGCCGTCGAGGCCGGGTTTGGTACCGGCGCGGTGAAGGTCACGCCGGCCCATGACCCGGTTGACTTCGAAATCGGCGAGCGTCACGGATTGGAGCGAATCAAGGTTATCGGCGATGATGCCCGGATGACAGAACTGGTGCCGCCGCCCTACCGCGGGCTCACCCGTGAAGAGTGTCGCGAGCGGGTGCTGGCTGACCTGACCGCCGCCGGGCTGCTGGAGAAGGTGGAGGATTATCAGCACGCCGTCGGCACCTGTGACCGTTGCGAGACCGTCATCGAGCCGCTGGCGTCAATGCAGTGGTGGGTACGGATGGCACCGCTGGCCGAGCCGGCAATCCGGGCAGTGGAGGATGGCCGGGTACGTTTTCATCCCGAACGCTGGAACAAGGTCTATCTCGACTGGATGCGCAATATCCGCGACTGGTGCATTTCGCGCCAGCTGTGGTGGGGACACCGCATTCCGGTCTGGTATTGTTCCTGTGGCGAGGTGATTGTCAGTCGCAGCGACCCGACTGTCTGTCCGAAATGCGGCGGGGCCGACATCAGGCAGGACGAGGATGTGCTTGATACGTGGTTTTCATCGGCATTGTGGCCGTTTTCGACAATGGGTTGGCCGGATGAGGATTCGCCCGACTACCGGAAGTTTTATCCGACCGATTTTCTCACTACCGACCCGGACATCATCTTCCGCTGGGAAGCCCGGATGATTTTCTCGGCGCTCGAGTTTACCGGCAGGGTACCGTTCAAGGACGTGTACATTCACTCGACCGTGCTGGACAAGACCGGCGCCCGGATGAGCCGCAGTAAGGGCATCGGGGTTGACCCGCTGGTGATTTTCGACCGCTACGGCACCGATGCCGCCCGGTTCACGATCTGCTATCTTGAGAGTCAGTCGCAGAGCTACCGGTTGTGGGATGAGCGGTTCGAGCTGGGGCGGAATTTCTGCAACAAGATCTGGAATGCCTGTCGGCTGGCGGCGGCGCATCTGGCTCAACCGGCAACGGATTTGTCCCAGCCGACCGAGTTGCTGCAGCCGGTTGACCATTGGATCCGGACCCGGTTCAATGAGACACTGCAGCGCGTTGATACGGCTTTGGAACGTTACACCTTTTCGGTTGCGGCACAGGCAATCTATGATTTCTTCTGGCACGACCTGTGCGACTGGTATCTGGAGTTCGCCAAAGTCAGACTGAAGGCCGATGACCCGGCAGTGCGGGCGACGCTGGCCGAGGTCCTCAGCGGCACTTTGCGAATGATGCACCCGCTGATGCCGTTTATCACCGAAGAGCTGTGGCATCGACTCGGGTTCGCGCAAGACGCGGGGGCGGCGGGTTCGATACTGCGGGCAGCCTGGCCGCAGCCGCTTGTCGCCGATGCCGGGGTGACGGGGCTGGTTGCAAGGATGCGTGAGATCATCGTTGCGGTTCGCAACATTCGCGCCGAGGTCAATGTTCCGGCAAAAACAAGAGTCGGCATAATCATTCAGGGTGCAGAACCGGGTTTTGTTGACTTTCTTTCCCGTCATCAGGCATTGATCAGTGAGGGGGCAGGCGTTGCCAGCCTTGAGTTTTCCGACCGCCGGCCGGCTCACTCGGCACTGGCAGTCGTTGCCGGATGCGAAGTACTGGTGCCGCTGGAGGGGATTGTCGATTTCGCCCGCGAGACAGCCCGGATTCAGAAGGAAATCGCCGAACTGGGGCGGCTGATCGCCGCCATCGATGCGAAGTTCGCCAATCCGAATTTCGCCGAACGGGCCCGGGCCGAGGTCGTCGAGGCAGAGCGGCAGCGGCGTGCCGATCTCGCCGCGAAGCTGGCCCGGCTGGAACGGCAGCTGGCGAGCTGGAGTTAGTGCGATGCGTTCGGTATGGAGCAGTTCGGGCTGGGCGCTGTTCCTGCTCCTTGCGGCCGGATTCCTGCTGTTTTACAACTTCGCCTATCTGCCGCGACTGGAAACCGGTCGCCGTCAACGGGCTGAGATTGCCATGTGGCTGGGACAGGTCGAGGCCTTGACCGAGAGTCTGCGCACGCTGCAGCGAGGCGGTGATACGCTGGTCAAAGTCTCATTCACCTGGCCGGAGTTGTTTGCACCCGGCGATAACCCTCAGGTTACCAAGGATGGCGAAACGGCTCTGCGCAGTTATCTGCCGACGCTGCAGGCCGGCACCGGCCCGGTGGTAATCATCGGTCATACCGATGCCGGCAACCGGGCCGGTTTTACTGGTACCTGGGAACACGGTGCTGCCCGCGCGGCAGCGGTTGCCCGGGTACTGCTGACCATGGGCATACTACCGCAGCGGATGCTGGTTGCGAGTGCCGGCGAGACCCGTCCAGTCGCCGCCGGCAACACACCCGGTGAACGGTCGGCGAATCGGCGGGTTGAACTGATAGTTCTCAAACAGTGACAATCCAATTTGGCTTGGTGGCGGCGGCGCTGGTGGCGGCGACCCCTGCCGTGCCGGTTGATTCGGTTACTGGCAGAAGTGCCGGGATTTCAGACAGTTCGATAACCGGTCGTCGTCACTCGCCGAGCCTGGCTCTGGTGCTGTCGCTGGCGCTGCCCGGCGGCGGGCAGCTGTACAATCGTCAGTACTGGAAGGCGGCTTTGATTGCACCGACAGAGCTGCTGCTGGGTGGTCTGGTACTCCGGCAGCATCGTTTTGCCCGTGAGGCGCTGTTGCGCGGTGACACCACCGCCTACGCTTTTCATCGGGACTGGCGGACGACCTGGCTGTGGTGGACCGGCAGTGTCGTGGTGTTTTCGATGGCGGACGCCTATGTTTCGGCCAAGCTGTACGGATTCGATCAGCAGATGCGGTTTGCCGGCCGGCCGATTTATCTGCGAGCCGGCATCGGCCGGGTGGAGCTGGGAGCGGGATTGTGATGAACGGATTCCTGCTGCTCGCCGGTCGGTTTCGTATGACCGATGCACAGGCGGCACTGCTCGAGCTGGCTGGTCCGGCGCCGGTTACGGCTGGTTCGCCGGGGGAAATCAGTCATGCCTGGGGTGCGGCATGGTGCTATGGCAATCGCCTGGAGGTTGTGCGCTCGCCGCGGCACCCGGCAGGTGACCCGGAGTTTGACCGGCTGGCGGATGTCCGCAGCGATATGGCGATGTTCTGTTATGCCGCCGGCGGGATGTCGAGCCCGCGGGATATGGCGCCATTCGTCCGGCGTGAGTTTGACCGGCAATGGGCCTTCTGCAACGCGGGCAGGCTCAAGCGTGCAGAGTTGATATCGACCGGCGGGCGGATTGTCGATGGCCACAATCCCGGTGAACGGTTGTTCCTGCATCTGCTCTCCGACCTGAAGCTGGAAACACCGGCAGAGTCAATTGAACAGTCGTTGCAGTCGCTCGAAGGCGAGACCGAACTATGTTTCCTGCTGCTCAGTGCCGATCTGCTGATTGCCAGTTCCCGCTATCGTGATGATGGAGGGTTGTGGTACGGTGTTGGCGAGTCGTTACGGGCGATAGCAACCCAGCGGCTGAGCATCGGTGATGTCGGCTGGTCCGAGATGAGCAACGGCGCTCTCTATGTCATCAGCCGCCGGCGCTGGGAACTTTGATAACCGGCGCGACACTGCGGTTCTCTTTTTAACTGACAGGTTACCGGCGATCGGTTAGCGGTTGAATCCGCCGGTGATGGTGGAACCGCGCCGTTGTTCGGCCTGAGCGGCCTTGGCGCCAAACTCAATCAGGTCGCGGAATCCCTTCGGGTCGAATGCCGAAGCAATGGCGGTTTCGTAGGTGACTTTGCCGCCGCGGTAGAGCTCGGCCAGATAGGCATCAAAAGAGATGCTGCCTTCGGCGGTGCCGGTCTGGATTGCAGATGGCAGGTGTTCAATCTTGCGTTCCCGGATCAGGTTACGGACTGCCGGCGTTGCTACCATGATCTCGTAGCAGCCGACCCGGCCCTTGCCACCGGCTTTGATCAGCAGTCGCTGCGAGAATACGGCCAGCAGAGAGATTGAGAACTGAATCCGGATCTGGTCCCGGATTTCCGGCGGGAAGATGTCGATGAAACGGGTGACCGTTTCCGCTGCATTGGTGGTGTGCAGAGTGCCGATGACCAGGTGGCCGGATTCAGCGGCCCAGATGGTTGCTTCGGCCGTGGCCAGGTCGCGGATTTCAGCCACCAGAATGACGTTGGGGTTGGAACGGAGGCCCTTCATGATGGCTTCACGGAACGAGGAAACGTCGACACCGACTTCGCGCTGAGTAACCAGCCCGTTCTTGTGGTCGTGGGGGAACTCGATCGGGTCTTCGATGGTGAGAACGTGGCGCGGGCTTTCCAGAATGTAGTCGACGAATGTAGCCTGAGTGGTGGTTTTCCCCTGGCCGGTCGGCCCGGTTACCAGGATGAGGCCGTGGGGACGGTCGAGCAGGTTTTTGATGCGCGGTATCAGATGGGACGAATGGAAGAGTTCTTCGAAGGGGATGATGCGGCGCGGAATCAGCCGGAGAGCCATGCCGAAATAGCCCTTCTGCTTGTAAACCGCCACCCGGAAGCGCGCCATGTTCTTGTAGTTGAGAGCGAAGTCGCCGCCGCCGCCGTTGTCAATCTGAGCCCGGAGGTGTTTGAGGTCTTTGGTAGCGATGTTCTTGAAGCTTTCGGTCATGTCCGGGGTCAATACCGGACATTGCTCAACCGCATGCAGATAACCGTCGAGTCGCAGCGTCGGAGGGCGACCAACAGTCAGGTGGAGGTCAGACGCGTTCCGCTTGATACACTCGGCAAGGAGTGAATCGAAGAATTCTTCGTCGGTCATCCAACTAAATTATAGAGCGGTGCCGTGCACTGTCAACACATATCGGGACTTACGCAACGAGAATTAGGGTTGTCAGCAACGGACCGACGGTGTCAACGGCTTTGGTCGAACCGAACCTAAAACCCGTTATCGTCGCCCTCGTCCAGCATTTCGATGGTCCCGCTATCGCGGCGGCGCCGGTCGGGACGGTAATTGTTGAAGTTATAGGTCAGGCTGAGAGAGAAGACCGGCCAAGGGCGGCGAAAGCTGAGCGAAGTGTAGAAGCCGTCACCAGACGATGTGAAGTCGTGACGATTCGTGCCCAGCAGGTCGCGGGCCTGGGCTGCGATTGCCAGCCGGCGGCCGAACAGCGACTGGCGGACTGCGGCGTCGAGACCAAACTCGGCCGAACTGGTGCCCTGAGCGGTGACCGATGGACTTTCGTAGTCGCCGATGAGCTGAATCCGCGTCATTGTCGGCAGCCGCAATTCCGCTGTCATCCTGCCGTTCCAGTTGAAGCTGGTTTTTGTGACGCCGGTACCGGTTTCGAGCCGGTAGTCGTAGATTGTGCCGGTCAGGTTGATGTTGAGAAGTCGGACGGGATTGAGATCAGCAAGCAGCTCAATTCCCAGTGAGCGGTCGGAGCCGACATTGCGCGGCTGGCCGATCAGGACGTTGGAGTCGGTGCTGTCGATGCGATTGAAGCGTTGAATCAGGTTTTCGGTTGTGCGCAGGTATCCCTCGATTGAGAGTCGGTTCCCGCCGAACGGCAGTTGATACCCGAGTTCGAAGGAGTTGATATTCTGGGGTTTGAGTGCCGGATTGCCTTCCATGGCGTTGTAGGGATCAAGCCGGCGGATGCCGGGCTGGATGTCCCAGCCGCGGGGGCGGTCGATGCGCCGGACGTAGGAGGCCATCAGCTGTTGCTGGGCCGGCAGGTCATAGGAGAGGTGAATGCTGGGGAACAGGCCGAGTTCGCGCAGTTCGGCACCGATTGTTCCGTTGGTGGCGGTTGACCGGTCGTTGTATTCGGCCCGCAGCCCGGGTTTGACCCCGAACCGGCCCAGGTCAGCCGCGTAGGTTGCATACAGCGCATGCACGGCTTCGTTGAAGGTAGCAGCGTAGCTGTAATCAGGACGGTAAACGTACTGATTCACGACGGTGTCGTACTGGTAGAAATCGGATGTATCGGAGCGGGCGTGGTAGTTGAGGCTGTAACCGGCCTCGAGTTTGTCTTTGCGGCGCAGTGGCAGGGCGTAGTCGAGCTGGAACGCAGCCCGGCCGCCTGGACCGACTTCAATGGTTTTCTGGCCGCTGGTAATCAGCCCGCCGGAGCGGAGTTCGGTCAATGTCGAGTCCCGGCCGGTACGGAGATTGAATTCGGCGGTGGCGGTCAGTTCGTGACCCTCGCGACCAGCGAATTTGTGCTGATGGTCGGCGGTGGCGGAGTAGAATCCGCCGCCGCGGTTGCCGGAACTGCTGGTGACATAACTGGAGGTGTCGGAGCCGATCGAACTCCATTTCCGGTAGTCGGCGTCGCGCGAATTGCCAAAGTCCCGGCCGCCGGCCCGGAGCGACAGACTGGTGCGGTCGTTTTCGGACCAGCGAAACTCGCCACTGCCGCGCAGGTTGTAGAACCGGCCGCCCCAGAGATTGTCGCCTTCAGCCAGCAGGTACTGGCGGGTAGTATCGCCGGTTGAACCAACCTGCCAGGTCTCACGATAGTTACTGCCGGTCGCCGGGTTGCGGTTCTGATTGTAGCCGCCGCTGAGCAGCAGCCCGACTTTGTCGGAACGCCATGACAGCAACCCATCGCCGCCGAGCCGGCCGGTGGACCCGCCGTTGGCATTGAAGACACCGCTCAGGCCCATACTGCGTTGTTTCTTTAGAATGATGTTGACAATGCCTGAAACACCTTCAGGTTCGTACCGGGCCGAGGGGTTGGTGATGAGTTCGATACGGTCAATAGTTGCGGAAGGGACCGACTGGAGGGCGTCGTTCGGGTCCAGCGGTGACGGCCGGCCGTCAATCAGTACTTTGAAGTTGCTGCTGCCGCGCAGGGTGACATTGCCTTCGACGTCCACCTTGACTGACGGGACGTTTTCCAGCACATCGACGGCGGTGCCGGCCTCAGCGCTGGGCCGGCCGGCGACCTCGATGACCTTCTTGTCGATGCGATAGGTTAGTTCGGGTTTTTCGGCCCGGGCCTCGACGCCCTCAACCGCCACGGCAATCTGACGGAGATCAATCCGGCCGATATCAACCGTTGCGCCAGGGGCAAGCTGGACGTCGCGGACGGTGCGTGGCCGATAACCGATAAACGAAACTTCGACTGAATAGCGGCCGGGGGGTACGCCGGTAATGTCGAACCGTCCGTCAGCGCGGGAGACAGTGCCGGTGACCTGAGTAGAGTCCCGCTGGCGGATGAGGACGATGTTGGCGTATTCTACCGGTTCGTTCTGCTGACTGTCGTAAACCTGGCCGGTGATGCGGCCGCGCGGCATCTGTTCGGGGTCAGGGCGGGCGCCGGAAGACGGCTGGCCCAGGGAAACTGACACCAGCATACAAAGAAACGTCGCCAAACAACCAATCGGTTTTTTCACGTTATAAGTTTGACTCGGTCTTGGCTCGTATCCTGCGGTCAGGCTGTTGCTCGTTTTCGTTGTCCACGGCGGTCACGGCCTGCCGGCAGCACAGAACGCCGTCAGAATAAATTGAGGCAGGAGACGCGAAAGCCGGTGCCGGAGGAACCTCCGTGATTGCTCAGTAGCGATGGCGGAGTTGCCCTTCGCAGTCGGTTTCTGTCAGAGTGTCGGGCGGTCCGGCTGAATCCAGTACTGCAATCGCGCGTTCAAAGTCGTCGGGCAAAACACAGAGCCGGACAGCGTTGTCACCCTCAGCCGCTGCCGCTGCTGGTTCCTCGGTAACAATCGCAGCGGTGATGCCCTGGCTTTGAAGCGAAAGCAGAGCCAGCTCCGCTTCCTGCAATGTAGTGTAGGTCCTGACGCAGACGTTGCCGTTCACGTTGCCTCCTGTCGGCCGTCACGGAGAGACGGTCTGCCGTCAGTTCATCGTAGGCGGGCAGAGCAAGACGTCAAGTCATGATCACAGGAACGCCGAACCCGGGTCAGAATACCCGGGTTCGGCAGCAACAGTGCGGATTAGTGACTGAGAGTGAACTTGCGGGTGATTCGCTGTTCGCCGGACCGGAACTGGACAAGCCAGGCGCCGGAACCGACCTGCCGGCCGCCGTTGTCGTGGCCGTCCCAGACTACTTCGTGGCGGCCGGCAGGCTGCTGGCCACAGAGCAGTGTGCGCACCAGTTCGCCGGTTGGCGAGTAAACAGCGATGCTGGCTGGTCCTGGCGCGGCGAGGTTGAAGCTGAACACGGCACCCCGGCCCTGCGGATTGGGACGCGCCTCGAACACCCGGTTGACGAATCCGGAGAAACCCGGTTCGGCAATGCCGGAAGCCCGGACGTGGACACTGCGCCAGGCGACATTGTTGGCCGGAACCATTTCGCCCCGGATGCCGGACACGCTGCAGCGGAGCGGGAACGTGCCCAGTTGCTGCGGTGTCCAGCTGCGCAGGCGGGCAGTACCGGTGTCGCCGGGCTGGAGGGCAACGTTGACGCTGTCGGAGTAGAAGTCGCCGATCCAGAGCCGGACACGGGCGAAGTCCGACATGGTGCCGAGGTTGGCAATCAGTACCTGAGGCTGAATCGCTGCCGCTGAGTCAACCGTATCGGCCGGAGCGATAATCGCAAGGACAGCAAGGTCAAAGACATTGACCGTCAAAGAGTTGCGCCGGGCGTCGTTGCCCGGAATGTCGTCGCCGGCGAGTTCGGTCGAACAGGTGGCGGTGATGGCGCCACGTTCCATTGCAGTCCACTGCGGAAATTCAACGCGCCGGGCAGTGTAGGGAGCATGGCCGGTTACCGTTACCGTCTCGTTATAGCGCGAGCCGATACGGAGACGGACCTGATAGGTTTCGGTGTTGGCACGGTAATTGTAGACCGTGCATGCCGGGGTGACTGCGTGGCCCGAATCAATCGCACCGGCCGGGGCGACAAGCCTGGTTACTCCGACATCGTGGTCAATCGGGTCCGGCAGGTATTGTTCAATCAGCTGGCGGATGTAGTCTTCGTTGAACCCTTCCTGCCAGAACCGGACAATCCCGCTGGTGTCAACGACGTAGTTCAGCGGGATGTAGTTATTCTGGCGGTAGACCGCCCAGGCGCTGCCGTTGTCTCGCAGGTAGAGGTTGGTGTTCTGCCGGGCCCATACCTTCACCACATTCTCCATATCTTCGTTGAGATTGATGGCGATGGCACTGAAGCCGTGTGAGCCGTAATCGTTTTGCATCACGGACAGGCGCGGCAACTCCGCGCGGCAGGTTGGTCAGCCCGATGTCCAGAAATTGAGCAGGACAACGCGTCCCCGGAACTCGGTGAGTTGACGCAGTGTCCAGGTTGTGTCCGGCAGCGAGAAGTTGGGTGCCGGATCGCCCGGCTGCGGTCCAGCCAGCACCACCACTGGGGACAGTGCAAGCAGGAGCAGCAGAGGCAGGACGTTTTTTCGCTTCATAACTGTCTTTTCCTTCTGGGTCCGTTTGCCAGACCTCATCACAATGCTAGGGTGAGCTGGGACAATGGTCAAGCCGAAACGGCAGCGGCCGGCCGGCCGCTGCCGTCGGCTGGAGAAAGAGGCCTAGCGACCGCGGCGACCCCGGCCCGGTTCGTCGGGCCACCCGCGCTGCCAGCGGTTGTCGGGCCAGCCGCGATGGTGGCCGTGACGGTGTCCATAGTGCCGGCCACGTGAGTAGCCACAGTGCCGGCCACGGTCGTGGCAGCAGTGGCGCGGGCTGTACCAGAAGACGCGCATCAGGCGGCGCATCAGCGGCCGGTGCACGATCACGTGCCGGGTGCGCGGGCCGGGCCGTCGCACTGGTGGGCGTGCGGCGAAGCCGGGGCTCGCAAGCGCGAGTGCAATGAGGACTGCGACAGTAGCGCGTTTCATTCGGACTCCTTTCAGACCGCAGAACAGCCAATCCCATCTACCGCCGCCGGGCATGGCCTATTCCCGGGAGCATGGACAAGAAGCTGACAAGGTGTCGGTCTTGCGCATCCCGAAACGGCAGTGCGAGTCTAACCGGCCGAAAGAAGGTGAGCCTGATGAAACGCGCCAAGGATGAACTGAAAGTGGGCTTAGGCCAGGCGGCCGCGTGCGACAGCCAATTTTGCGGTTCTGTCGAACACGGCTGCCCCGAGTCTGAGTGTGAATGCCGCTGTGACTGTTGCTGTTGAGCGATAGCGGGGCGAACTACTCCGCTGACTGAAGCGAACTGCCGGGCCGCATTGATCTGCGGCCCGGCCCTATTCCGTTTCGGCGAGGTTGAATACCTGTGTGCCTATTGCCGCCAGCACTGTCGGGTTGAGCCCGCGGGTCTGCCATTTGACTAGCAGGATTCGGGCCGCGAGCCTGAACGAATCATGCGAGATGTCCTGCCGCCGCGACAGCCGGAACAGTTCGCGTCCATAGTTCAGATACGGCACATACAGGATGGCCTGAACACCGCAGTCTTTGAGTACCTGCCGAACCCGGGTTTCGGTTCGGGACAGTTCGGTGATGGCGGTCGCGTTGTTCCAGAGCATCGCTTCACGCTGCTCGTCCAGGACCGCCTTCATCCTGTCAGCCCGGTACTTCGCCGTCCATTTTGCGACGCGGTTCGATACGTCTTTCATGGCAGCCTCCGGTTGTAATTGATGTCTTGCATAACCATTAGAGCCAGTCCTGACAGGGCCGGCGACATCTCGGTTCCAGTAGAGCCGTTCTGACAGCCAATTCACAACCGGTCCAGTCTGGCGGCCCGACGACGATTTTCAGGGAAAAATCCCCACCAAGGCTTGCCAAGGCTGTCTCCAGAACGGCCGGGGGAGGGTTCAAGAAGATTTGTTTTACAGTTCCCTATGGGAGAAATCACCACTTGGCCACCATACAGGCGATAGGAAGGGCACGGATTGACGCGCTAACACAAGATGACGACTATGGGTAGAAGTGGGTGTTGCTCCCTTATTTCGGCGGGTTTCTGCGGTATCGCTGTCGCTATCAACGCCTGAGTGGTGATCGTTGTTATGATGGTGGGGGGCAGTTGGCATCGCGGTCAACGCTGGCGGGGAATAGTGACGCAGTCCCGGTGTTAGATAGCGATTGCCGGCAGCATTGCTGCCGTGGCCATCGTGCCTCCTTGCCGACCTGATATCAGTTCAGAATGCACGGGTCGGATGTCGGGAGGGGTTTGCCGCCCCTCCCGGCGAATTGTTGTGAGCGTTATCTAAAGTCTCGTTATTCGAGCACAGTGTTGCATTTGTCTGCGGTGTCCAATAAACTGTTAACGCAGTGCTAATGAAAATTGACCGAGCCGTCGGTCTGGCTTCGGCCGCGGTTTTCCTGCGGCGGCTTCGGCTGGCCAGAGGTCTTGTCCTGCTGGTCGCTATTGTTGCAGCAGATACCGCCTGGGCAGTGCGGATCGGGGAACGCAAGGATGGTGGCCGGCTGGAGCTGAACGGCTATGTTCATGTCCAGTGGAGTGTGGCGTATTTCCCCAATGCCGCTGCCGACCGCTGGCAGCATCACGGTTTCAGTCTGCGGCGCGCCCGCGCCCGGCTTGACTACGAGTATGGTGCCCGCGCAAGAACCGTACTGGAACTGGGGGCTGATGACCTCAAACTGGAGCTCAAGGATGCATTTGCGGCGTTCCGCATCGGCATGCCGGTGCGGCTTGTCGCCGGTGTGCAGAAAATGCCGTTCAGCCGGGAGGAACTTTGTCCGGCAAGCCGCCTGACAATGGTCGAACGCAGCCGGAGCAATGCGTTTTTTGATTCGCTCGGCTTTCTGGGCCGCGATATCGGCCTGATTGCCGATGGTGAACTGTCCCGCCTGCGACTCAGCTACGCACTGGGCGTGTTCAACGGCAACCGGGCCCGGTCGCTGCGTGACGACAATGATGCCAAGCAGTTTGCCGGGCGGCTGGTTTTTGAACCGACAGAGCGGCTTTCGGCCGGACTGAATTTCAGCCAGCGAAACGACAGCCTGACCGGTGAGTCGGTGACCGCTGCTGGTGGCGATTTGCTGGTGCGGCTGGGTCGAGCAAGCCTGGAACTGGAAGGGCTGGTGGGCGAGGCAGGTGCGGCCACAGCGTTGGGTGTCTGGCTGACCGGTTCGGCACGGCTGGGTGTGCTGGAGCCGGTGCTGCGGCTGGAGCGTCTTGCTGCTGACTGCCGCCGACCCGAGACCGCCCAGACGACAATCACGGCTGGTGTGAACTGGCATCTGCAGGAGCGAATCCGGTTGAAGGCAAATGTTGGGGCCGGGCTGACGGCCGAACCGGACGCCAGCCGGACGCTGGTTGTTGAGGCACAGGCAGGATTCTAGGGAGTACGGACGATGAGAAGCAGTTTTGCGGGTATCGCGGCCAGAACAGGTTGCGGCTGGACGCGACTGCGGGCAACAGTGGCAACCATCGTGTTGCTGGTCGGCGTGAGTGGTTGCAGTGCCGAACCGGCCGGTTATCGCCAGTCGCCGTTCGCCGGCATTCTTTACATCAACGAGTTCATGGCTTCGAACCAGACGACGATTGCCGATGAGTTCGGTGATTACGCCGACTGGGTTGAGGTTCACAATGCCGGCACGACGCCGATTCGCCTGCGCGGAATGTATCTGACCGACAATCTCGCCAATCCATCAAAGTGGTCCTTCCCCGACACGGTGATTGCACCGGGTGGCTACCTGCTGGTGTGGTGTGATGGCGAATATCGTCAGGGTGCCCTGCATGCCTCATTCCGGCTCAGCGCCGATGGGGAACAGCTTGGACTCTTTGCTGCTCAGGGCGACCGGGTTTCTTTCGTCGATACGCTGACATTCGGACCACAGCGGACTGATACCTCCTGGGGCAGGCTGCCCGATGGCGGACAGTGGACCGAACTGCCGTATCCGACTCCGGGTGACCGGAACATCACCGGCGAATCACCCTGGCGTGGCACGGTCTATATCAACGAGCTGCTGGCCGATAACGATGGTGTGAATACCGACGAGCACGGTGATTTTGACGACTGGGTAGAGATCTACAATGCCGGCGACAGCGCCGTTCGGCTGGGTGGCTGGTTTCTCACCGATGACCTGAGCCGGCCGCGATGCTGGACCTTTCCGGATACGCTGATCCGGCCGGGCGGATTCCTGTTGGTCTGGTGTGACGACGAGCCGGAGCAGGGGCCGCTGCACGCAACTCTGAATCTTGCCGCGGTGCGGGGCGAGCAGCTCGGGTTGTATTCGCCGCTTGGCCGTCACGCGCTGGCTGTTGACACGCTGTCGTTCGGGCCTCAGCGCACGGATACTTCCTGGGGCCGGGTGCCGGACGGTGGCGGGCAGTGGCAGTTTCTTGCCCGGCCGAGTCCGGGCCGTTCAAATCAATCGGGGCGGTAGTAGGTGACTGTTGGTCGGCTGGCTGCGGTTGCCGGGGTGCTGGCAGCTGTGGCAGCCGCCGGTTTTTTTGACATCGAGCAGGTCGGCGAGGTTCGGCTGTATTTTGCCGAGCCGAACTGGGACGAGATACTCGACAGCCTTTATGCGGCCGGCGAAGAGGGAAGACTGCTGGGTGCCGCGATTGTCAATGGCGTGAGATTCGACTCGGTCGGAGTCCGCTACAAGGGCGGCAGTTCCTACAACCCGGGGCGGCGCAAGAATCCGCTGAACATCAAACTGGATTATGTCCGGCCCGGGCAGGAGATTGAGGGACACGGCACCTTGCGACTGGCAAATGTCTACAAGGACCCCAGTTTCGTGCGCGAGGTGCTGAGTTACGAGATTGCCCGGCGCTACATGCCCGCCGGCCGGTCCAACTTCGTCAATGTCTGGATCAACGATACGCTAATTGGACTGTACACGAACAACGAAGACCCGGACCGGCATTTTGTCCGGAGCCATTTTCTCTCCGGTGACGGTGCCCGGTTCAAGGGTCGGCTGACCGACAGTTCACAGATGTGCGGCTGGAAGTACTTCGGCCCGGACAGCACCGCCTATCGACATTATTATGAGCTGCAGTCGGACTCGGGCTGGCGGGAACTGGTGGCGATGCTTGATACGCTCAACAACCATCCGGAGATGGTCGAGCGGGTGCTGAATCTTGATCGGCACTTGTGGATGCTGGCGTTCGACATCCTGCTGGTCAATCTCGATGCCCCGATAAACATGCCGCAGAACTTCTATCTCTTCCGTGACCCGGCCGGCCGGTTCAATCCGGTTGTCTGGGACCTCAACGAAAGTTTCGGCGCATTCCGCGACCTCTGGCCAGGCGGCATCCTCAGCGTTACTCAGATGCAGCAGCTTGACCCGTTCCTCCGGTTTGCCGAACCGGAGTATCCGATCGTCAGCCGCGTGCTCACCAGTCCGCGGGCACAGCGAATGTATGTTGCCCACATGAAGACGATGATTGATGAGGTTTTCACCAACAACTGGTACCGTGACCGGGCGCTGGCGATTCAGGACATCATTGATGCTCATGTTCGGGCTGACCGCAACAAGTTTTACAGCTACAACGACTTTATCAGTAACGTCACCAGTTCGGTGGGCAGCGGACCAATGGCAATCGTCGGGTTGACCGAGCTGATGAACGCCCGGCGCAGTTACATTCTCGGGCTGCCGCAGTTCAGTGCGCCGGCACCGGTGATATCAGCGATTGCGGTCGAACCGGCAGTGCCCCGGCCGCGGGCGGTGGTGACATTCCGGGCGACAGTGACCGGAGCCGATTCGGTTTTTCTGTGCTGGCGCCAGAGCCCGGCCTGCCGCTTCGAGCGGTTGCCGATGGCGGCCCGGGGCGATTCGTTCACGGCCAGTCTGCGGGTCGGGGGCGGCAATCTGCAATACTACATCTACGCCGAAAACAGCGCGGCCGCAGTGTTTGTTCCGGCGCGGGCCGAACACGAGTTTTTCATCCTGCCGGTTGTCGGCGATGTGGTCATCAATGAGCTGATGGCCATCAATAATTCGACGGTGCGCGACCCGGCCGGACAGTACGACGACTGGATTGAGTTGTACAATGCCGGAACGAGGGCCGTCTCGCTCGATGGCTGGCTGTTGTCCGATGACAGCAGCGACATCGGCCGCTGGGAGTTTCCCGACATAACGATACCCGCCGGAGGATTTCTGGCAGTATGGGCTGATGCCGACACGACGCAGCCGGGTTTGCACGCCGGCTTCCGGCTTTCCGGTACGGAGGGAACGCTGGTGCTTTCGGACCCGGACGGCCGGCGTCAAGATTGGGTCTGCTGGGGGCCGCAGACTGCCGATGTCAGTTTCGGGCGCTGGCCGGACGGCAGCGGAACTTTCCGGCCGATGAACCCGACATTCCTTGCCGCCAACGACAGTACGGTTGGACTGGCCCAGCCGGCCCCAGCGGTGCTGCCGGAGCTGAATCTGAGCGCATGGCCGAACCCGGTCGCGGTTTCAACCGTGGTCCGGTTCAGCCTGCCGAATCCGGCGCGGGTGTCGCTGCGGGTGTTCGATGCGGCCGGACGGGCGGTGGCGACACTGGTCGAGGGTGAGCTGGCTGCCGGTCGGCATGACCGGCGTTTGACACTGCCGGCGGCGGCAACGCCCGGTGGCGTTTACTTTGTTCGCCTCACTGTCGGGGACGGGACCGGGACGACTACGACCAGCGGACTCAAGCTGGTGCGAACGAGGTAGCCGGTGATGGCACGGGGTGCGGCATTATCGGTGCTGACAGTCGTGCTGGTGACCGCGACGGCGCTCGGGCAGGCTTTCAACGGGCTGACGCTTTACAATCCGATCAACACCCGGACAACCTGGCTGAAGAATAACGCCGGTCAGACGGTGAATTCCTGGACTTCAGCCTATAACTGCTACATGGCTTACCTGCTGCCCGATTCGACGATCTGGCGGATGGAGGTCTATCCCGGGTCGGTCATGCGCGGCGGGCCGTATGGCGGGCTGATGGCACATTACGACTGGAACAACAACCTCATCGAGAGTTTCCTGTGGTCGGATTCCAACCATCAGCAACACCACGATTTCTGTGTGATGCCGAACGGCCATGTGTTGCTGGTGGCCTGGGTGCGCAAGAGTCGGGACGAGGGTCTGGCAATGGGGCGGGTGGGACTGACCGGTGAAATCTGGCCGGATGAGGTCATCGAGTGGGATCCGGCCGCCGACAGCGTGGTCTGGCGCTGGAGTTTCTGGGACCATCTGATTCAGGATGTCGACCCGCAGAAGCCGAACTACGGCGTGGTGGCCGAGCACCCGGAGCTGCTCGACATCAATCAGGGTCCGATTCAGCAGGGCGGCGACTGGATGCATATCAATACGGTTGATTACAACCCGCAGCGCGACGAGATAATCCTGACCTCGCATACGCTGTCTGAAATCTATGTCATTGACCATTCGACGACGACTGAACAGGCGCGCGGGCACAGCGGCGGACGACACGGCCGCGGTGGTGACATTATCTACCGCTGGGGAAACCCGCAGGTCTATGACCGCGGGACGGCGGCCGATCAGGTGTTGTTTGTTGCCCACGGGGCCAACTGGATCCGGCCCGGCATGCCCGGAGCAGGGAATATCCTGCTGCTCAACAATGGTGACCGGCCCGGCACGTCGGGTGATTCTTCGGTGGTGCTTGAACTGACCCCGCCGCTGGATTCCGGCGACCATTATCGTATCGGCCCTGATTCGGCGTTCGGGCCACGAACCGCGACCTGGCAGTACTCAAACGGGCGCAGTTTCTACTCACAGCATCTGGGGGGTGCCTACCGGCTGGCCAATGGCAATACGCTGGTGACACTTGGAGTCAGCGGGCTGGTACAGGAAATAACACCGTCGCGGACGATTGCCTGGTCTTATAACACTGGCAGTCAGGTGGCGCGGGCGTCGAAGTATTCACTGGACCTGACCGGTGTTGCGGAGCGGCCGGCAGGCGCGGTTTTTCGGCTCGGGTGCAACTCGCCGGTACGACCTGGCGAAGCTGCGTTTGTGCGATTCGAGTTGAAGGAGCCGTCGCAGGTCGTCCTGAAATTGTTTGACGCGGCGGGTCGGGCAGTGATGACCGTTGTTGAGGGTTGGCTCGGGGCGGGACGCCATGTGCGGCAGTTTGGGCTGCCGACAAAGGCGGTGACGGGCGGGGTGTATCTGCTGCGGTTGACCGCGGCCGGAGTTGTTGCCGGGCAGCAGTCTGAGATTGTCCGACTGGCGATCGTGAGGTGAGGGAGAATGAAACAGAACTGGCATCGTTTCGCGCTCATCGCGGTGGCGCTGGCCATGGCGCCGCTGTCGGTCAGCGGTCAGCCGTTCGACGGTCTGGTAATCTACAATTCGCTTTACAGCCGTACGACACGGCTGGTGGACAATTCGGGTCGACTGGTGAACTCATGGAATCACACTACCACACCGGCCTACGCCGTGTACCTGCTGCCCGACAGTACCATCTGGCGACCCGGTGCGCATCCCGGGGCGGTGATGCGCGGTGGCGTTTATGGCGGACTGATCGAGCGCTACGACTGGCAGGGCAATGTCGTTCAGAGTTTTCGCTGGGCCGATTCCAATCACCAGCAGCATCATGACATTCATCCCATGCCCAACGGCAACATTCTGCTGCTGGCCTGGGAGCGCAAGACCCGGGCCGAGGCTGAGGCGATGGGGCGGGTGAACATCAGCGGCGAGATGTGGCCGGAGGAAATAGTCGAGTACGACCCGGACGCCGACAGCGTTGTCTGGCGCTGGCGGGTCTGGGACCACCTGATTCAGGACGTTGACCCGGCCAAACCAAACTACGGCGTTGTCCGGGACCATCCTGAGCTCATCGACATCAATCTCGGCACGCTGTTTTCCTACGGCGACTGGATTCACGCCAATATCGTCGAATACAGCCCGGAGCGGGACGAGATAATCTTTTCGTCGCACTTTCTAAATGAAATCTATGTGATTGACCACTCGACCACGACTGCCGAGGCCGCGGGTCACACCGGCGGACGCCACGGCCGGGGTGGTGATATCATCTACCGCTGGGGCAATCCTCAGAACTACCGGCGCGGAGATTCAACTGACCAGCGTTTCTTTGTCGTTCACGGGGCGAACTGGATCGGGCCGGGGCTGCGCGGGGCCGGCCACATCCTTGTCTTCAACAACGGTGACCGGCCGGGCACCGCCAACGATTATTCCAGTGTCGAGGAAATTGCGCCGCCACTCGATGCCAACGACCACTACTACATTCACCCGGATTCGGCGTTCGGCCCGGCGGCGCCGTGCTGGGTTTATCAGAACCCGGGCGTGTTCTATTCCGGTCACATGTCCGGTGCCTACCGGTTGCCCAACGGCAACACCTTCATCACCGAGGCGGTGAGCGGCCGTCTGAGCGAGGTGACCGAGGATGGCCAGGTCGTCTGGACCTACAACGCCGGGGCCTGGACCGGTAGGGCAATCAAGTATCCGCGCGAGTTTGCGACCGCAGCCCCGGACAGGACAAGTCCGGGGCTGCTGAGCAACCTGCGTTGCAGTTCACCGGTGCGGCCGGGGCAGCGTACAGCTTTGCGGTTCGGGCTGGAAGAAAGCTGCCGGGTCCGGCTGGCGGTGTTTGGTGCGGATGGTCGTCTGGTGCAGACAATTTTCACCGGTGAATGTCCGGCCGGTGAACACAGCCTGAGTGCCGTTGTTGTTCCTGCCAGCCGACCGGCCGGCCGGATAGTTTTTCTGCGCATGACTACCCGTACTGCTGACGGGCGCACGACAGAGGAGTGCCGCAAGCTGGTGCTTGCGGAATAGCCGGTGGTGAAGAATCTGACACTGATTCAAACAGGGAGGTTGTGAATGCAGCGAACCATTACCGGCATCGTTGGCGCTGCGCTGGCGCTGAGCGCAATTGCCGCAGCCCAGGCCTATGACGGACTGACGCTCTATAACCCGATGAGCAGCCGGACAGCACGGCTGATCAACAACAGCGGCCAGACCGTCAATTCCTGGACTTGTACCAGCAACCCAGCGTACATGCCCTATCTTATGCCGGACAGTACGATGTGGCGGCCCGGGGTCTATTCCGGAGCGATACTGCGCGGTGCGGCCTATGGTGGGTTGATCGAACAGTACTCCTGGACCGGTGATGTCATTCGCAGTTTTCTCTGGTCCAACGCCAACCATCAACAGCACCATGACATTCAGCCGATGCCCAACGGCAATGTGCTGGTGGTATCGTGGGACCGCAAAACCAGAACCGAAGCTCAGGCCTATGGCCGGCTCAACATCACTTCCGATTTCTGGCCGGACGAGATCATCGAGTATGACCCGGTGGGCGGGCGAGTGGTCTGGGAATGGCATTTGTGGGACCATCTGATTCAGGATGTTGATTCAACCAAGCCGAACTATGGCGTGGTTCGTGATCATCCGGAGCTGATTGACATCAATCTGGGTACGGTCGTGAACGGCGACTGGACGCATTTTAACGCGGTGGACTACAACGAAGAGGAAGACCTGATCGTTTTCTGCTCGCACAATCTCCACGAGGTCTACGTCATTGACCATTCGACGACAACCGAAGAGGCGCGGGGCCACACCGGCGGCCGGCACGGCCGGGGCGGCGACATTCTCTGGCGCTGGGGTAATCCACAGAACTACCGGCGTGGCACTTCGGCTGACCGGGTCTTCTACGTTGTCCACGGTGCAAACTGGATTCGGCCGGGGCTGGAGGGCGCGGGCAATATCCTGATTTTCAATAACGGCGACCGGCCGGGTACTGCCAACGACTATTCGACCGTTATGGAACTGGTGCCGCCGCGTGATTCCGCCGGCCGGTTCTATATCCATCCGGATTCGGCGTTCGGTCCGGCGGCGCCGGTCTGGTACTACCAGAACCCGGGTGTGTTCTTCGCCAATCACCTCAGCGGTGCGTTCCGGATGCCCAATGGCAATACTTTCATGATTGAGGGCACCAGCGGCCGGATTACCGAGGTAACCCGTTCCGGCCAGGTCGTCTGGCAGTACAACATCGGCTCGCAGACCGGCCGGGCGATAAAGTATCCGCGCGAGTTCGCAACCGGTGCGGCGGAGAAACCAGCGACGTCAATATCGCGATTGAACGTGCCGGCGGTTGCCCGGGGAACGCTGCGGCTGACCGGCGATCACAGCGTCGAGCTGGTTGATGTCAGCGGACGCCGGCAACAACTGTTGCAGCCGGGAAACAATGACCTCAGCCGGCTGGCTCCCGGGGTTTACTTTCTGCGCGACGGGGCGGTGACGGCACGATTGACACTGGTTCGTTGACCACAAGGAGGTGGGAGATGGTTCAAAAAGCTTTTGGGGCTGTTCTGATTGCAGCCGTGATGCTGAGCGGTTCGGCCCGGGCCTGGCTGGCACGCTACGACGGCCCGGCCAGCGACGAGGATGCTGCGGTGGCGGTGGCAGTCGACGAAACCGGAGCCGTGACTGTTACCGGCACAAGCTGGGGCGGGAGCAGTGGCAACGACATCGCCACGCTTCGCTATGGTCCGCAGGGTGAGCCGGGCTGGACAGCGGTTTTTGACGGCCCGGCGGGCGGCAATGATGAGGCGCGGGCCCTGACATCGGTGGGCGGACGGGTGGTTGTTACCGGCGGCAGTGCCGGTGCCGACCTGATGACCGACGTTATCACGATCTGCTACAACCCGGATGGTTCAGCTGCCTGGACCGCACGCTACGACGGCCCGGCCCATGGTAACGATTTTGGCCTTGCGCTGGCACCGGCGGGAGACGGAGGCATTTTTGTCGCCGGCTACACTGGCGGTGATACGGCCGGCTGGGATTTTCTCACTCTCAAGTACGGTGCGGACGGAAACCGGCAGTGGGCAGCGATTTTCGGCACGGTCGAAGAAGACTATGCCACAGCGGTTGCCGGTGACGGCCGCGGTGCTGTTTATGTTGCCGGCAGCAGCGGCAATCCCTATACACTGAGCTGGGACTACCTGCTGGTGAAGTACGACGCGGCAACCGGCGAGACGCTCTGGACGCGCCGGTACAACGGGCCGGCCGACGAGAGTGACGAAGCGGCGGCACTGGTGGTTGACCCGACCGGCAATGTCATCGTCACCGGCACCAGCCGTGGAACAACCGGTGGCCTGGACTTCACGACAATCAAGTACAGCGCGGCTGGTGAACTGCTCTGGGTGGTGCGTTACGATGGTCCGGCCGGCGGTGCCGACCAGGCATTGGCACTGGCGGTAGACCCGGCCGGTAATTTCTATGCCGCCGGTTCCAGTGAGGACACGACCGGTGATGTTGATGGGGCAGTGGTCAAGTACCGTTCGGATGGAAGCCTTGACTGGGTCAGGCGTTATGACGGTCCGGCCCACGGCTTTGACGAGTTCCGGGCAGTTGCGGTTGACCCGTCGGGTTCGGTGTATGTTGCCGGCTCAAGCTATGGCAGCGGTACCCGTGCCGACTATGTTACCATCAAGTACGACGGTGGGGGAGTCCAGCAGTGGCTGGAGCGCTACGATGGTCCGGGAAGCCGCAACGATGCGGTTGCCGGGCTGGCGCTCGACCGTACCGCTGCATTCGTCGTGGTTACCGGTGGCAGTTTCGGCAGTGGTACCGGAACAGACTATGCGACGCTCGGTTATCCGGCTTCCGGTATCGCCGAGCTGTCTTCGAGTGGCTGGAAGCCGGGTCCGTCATCGGGCACAGTATTCGTTCGCGATCGTCTCCCGATAGCTGACGGCCGGTTTGCCGGCGGTGAGCTGGTGCTGGTAGATGCTGCCGGGCGACAGGTGCAGCGGTTGAGATCAGCAGCGGGTGAGATTGCCGGCCTGGCACCGGGCGTCTATTTTGCCGGTCCGGCCGACGGCGGGCGACCGGCAGCGAGGATAGTGGTCGTCGGTTGTCATTGACGTCAGCCGTGCCGTTGACCAGCGAGAGCAGGATTGTCGCGGATGCGGTTGGACCGGTTATGCCGCGTCCGGGGCGGCTGGAATACAAGTACATTGTTCCCAAGTCGCAACTGCCAGCTCTGCGGGCAGCGCTGGCGCCCTACGTGTGCTATGACAAGTTCTGTTCACAGCGGCCCGGGCATCAGTACACCGTTCGCAGTATTTATTACGACAACCGCCGGCTGGCCTGTTACTTCGAGAAAGCCGACGGTTTCCGGCTGAAAAAGAAGCTGCGCATCCGCGGCTATGACCAGCCTGAGCCGGACAGTCTGGTGTTTCTGGAAATCAAACGGAAACAGGAGGACTTCATATCCAAGAGCCGCTGTCCGGTGCGCTGGGACCGGCTGGGCGATGTTTTCGCCTCCTACCGACGGGGCAGTATTCTGCCCTGGGAGCCGGGCAGTCAGGAGGCGGAGGCAGGCTCAAGGTTCCTGTATAACTATTACCGGCGGCGAATGCTGCCGACTGTGCTGGTGGCCTACGAACGCGAAGCGTTTTTCAGCCGCTTCGATCCGCTGTTGCGGCTGACTTTCGACCGTAATATCCGCAGTCGAATCTATCCGGAACTCAGGTCGCTTTACGATGACCGCGAGATGAAATTTCTGATTCCCGGCCATTTCATATTTGAGGTCAAGTTCTATCTCCGGCTGCCGCTCTGGTTGCGACAGATTGTCCGTCGGTTCGAGCTGGTCCGGCTGGCGTTTTCCAAATACGCAACCGGCATCGATGTTCACCGGCGCGAGAAGAAGTTCTGGCTCGGTGTTGGACATACGGTCGAGTTTCCTGATGGAGGCAGACGGTCATGAGTCCTGCTGGTTCGGTCTGCGGTGCGAGAATCGGTCGCGAGGGAGGAAGTGAATGGAAGCGCTGCGGTCGCTTGTAACTGAGTTGCGGCTGTTGCCGGTCAGCGGGCCGGTGGTGGCGGTGAAAGTCGCGGTGGCATTTGTCTGCGGTGCGGCAATCGCCTGGCTTTATCGTCGGACTTATCGGGGGCCGGGCTACTCGGTCGCCTACACGAACACATTGATACTGCTGGCAATGGCCACCGCGCTGGTTATCAGCGTCATCGGCAACAATCTGGCCCGGGCCTTCGGGCTGGTTGGCGCGCTGTCGGTCGTGCGGTTCCGTCATGCCGTCAAGAATACGCAGGATGTCGTCTATGTCTTTCTGGCTCTGGGCGTGGGCATGGCTGCCGGAGTGGGGTTCTACGCCGTGGCGCTGGTGGGTACACTGATGATCGGACTGGCCATCATCCTGCTTTACCACACCCGTTTTGGCGCACCGCGCCGCGACGACTATCTGCTGCAGTTCAACTATCGGACCAGTTCTGGACAGCCGGCTGCCTATCAGTCGGTGCTCGACCGGTATTGTCAGAAGCTGACTCCGGTGAACGTGCGTTCGCTGGGTGATACCGACCTGCTCGAACTCACGTTCTATGTTCGGCTCAAACACATCGACAAAGGGCAGGAGCTGATTGCCGAACTCAACCGGACGCCCGGGGTCGAATACGTCAATCTTTTCTTCGACGAGGAACAGATTTAGTTCGGGGCATTGGCCGAAAGTGAGCGGGGCAGGGTTGCGCCCTGCCCCGCACTGCTGCAGGATGGTTTCTAAGGCAACGACAGGAAGCCGTTGTTGGTATTGCCGTCAACAAAGTTCTCGTTGATGCTTGAGACCGCGTCGTTGATCTGGGACGGGTCGCCAGGTCCACCGCCCAGTATCAGATTCGCCTGATTGAGTACCTGCTGAACAGTCCAGCCGTAGTAAGGGCTTGTCGGGTCCGCGACAACCAGGTCCTTGAGATTGACTGGTGAGGGGCTGAATGCCGGGTCGTAGAGGTCGAAACCAACGTTGAGTGTGAGAGCAACTACCTGTCCGGCGAGTACCGAGATCATTCCGGTGGGATTGGTCCAGTTCTGAGTCAGCGGGGCCGGAGTGCCGCCGTCGGGCAGATAGTCGGTAACTGCCTGTGCCGACGTGAGTGTGATGGTATAACCGCCGCCAACAACCACACCGGACGGAAAAGCGCTGGTGAAGTTGCTGTGCAGGTACGCGCCGGGGTTGTTGCCCTGTGGTACTGAACCCCAGCCGCCCTGAGTCTGGGTGCGGAACTGACCGAGCAGCGGGTCCGGGTTGGGGTTGCAGGCCTGAACCGTGTAAGTCAGGTACATCGCCCAGTTCCGACCTGGGAATCCGGGACCTTGGCCCCAGCCGGTTTCGCGCTGGATGATATTGCCGTACTGGTCGAGGAGATTGACGACTGAATGAGCTGCGATGTAGAGCTGGGTGCCGGGCGTCCAGGAACCGAGTGGAATGGTATAGACGTAATTCTGTACCATCGGATTATGGTTGGCCTTGTAGGCAAACTGGCCGGGGACGGGATTGCCATTGCGCTGCGGGATACCGGCAAGCGACGTTGCCACATGGACGTGGGTTTCCGAAAGCCACCAGTTGCCGGTTGTGGTGAAGCTGACGTACAGATTTGTCTGGTCGTTACTTACCGTAACAGTGCCGACCTGAATATTTTGCCCTGCCAGGAGGTTGACCGAGAGGGGAGTACCGCAGTAGGGCTGAGTTGCGGCTTCAACCTCAGCCCGCGGAACGTCAAACATACTGTTACAGCCGACAGCCAAGAGCGCTGCAGCCATAATCGCTGTCAATTTGATTCGCTGACTAAACATGATCCATTCCTTTCTGTTCTGCTGACTATCAACGTACGGTCTGCATCTCTTCGCCCTGCACTGCTGTTGCCGGGCGCACTTTTGGACTCACAAGACCGTTTTCAGATTCGGCAGACTCGCTACCGGACTTGGCAGGAGAACAGCGCGTAGTTAGTATTGCCCCGGATACCGGTCGGAAGACACTATCAGGAGGACTATGATGAAGCGTGCCTTGTACTGGGCAGTAGTCACAGTGGCAGTGGTTGCGCTTGGTGGCTGCTGCAAGCGGGTGCTGGTGCCGCCGCTGGTGGACTTGAAGCAGAACGAAGTCGTCGGCATCATTGAGTTCAGACTCGAAGAGCAGGGAAAACTGTCGGGTTACGCGACCAGTCGATTTTTGAGGGCAATTACCAAAGACCAGCCCGGAGTTCAGATTGTCGAACTGGGCAAGGAAACCGACGTACTGGCGGCAGTCGGGCATTCCAGCCTGACGCCGGACGCCATCAAGGCAATCGGCGAGAAGTACGGGCTGAACGGCCTGATAGTCGGTACGATAGAAATCTCGGATATCCAGCCGCATTTCGAGTTTGGACTGGGACTGCCGCACGCTTCGGCATCGGCCCGGGTCAAGGCAACGTTGACCGCCCGGCTGGTGCGTACCGACAATGCCGCGACTGTCTGGACCGGAACGGCTCAGAGCGAAAGAACCGTTGGCCAGGTGACGGTAGCAAAGGGCTTCTTCAGCTTTGATGCCGATGACCCGGAGCGGGCCTATGGCGAGCTGATCAACGACCTGGTCAACAAGTCGACTCGCGACTTTCGCAACCGGTGGAAGTGCGTGAGAAGGAAGTAGCTTCAGGTTAACCTTCAGGGGCTCAGAGTACAGGACAGAAGCGGCCGCTTTCCGAACCTGTGGGTCTGCCCGGGAGGCAGGGGGGTGTTCCGGACGGTTTCAGCCTAACCGGCTGTGGCCGTAAGGCTTAAGCCGTCGGACCGAGAGATGGTTTCTTATAACAATAATTACAGTCGACCGGCGACAGCGGCGGCATTTGCAAAGGCCGGCGGCCTATCCGACCACTTGCAGCAATGCTTCAGACCAGTGCAACGTAGTTGCTGGGTTCGGGCTGTCAATCCCAAAGGTCCAACCTGCCCTGTGATAATCAAGAGCGTTGCCGTGGATGTAGGGTCCTGACTCAGCTTCGATTCAGAAGCAGCCGGCGAAACTCGATGTACCCCATACCAACAAGAGTGCCCACCAAGCGCTCTGCGACTAGGGCGGCATTTCTATCGCCGCAGTGGAGTGCCGCTTCGAGCACCTGCTCTGACTCGCGCATCCACGCATCCATGTGTGTGCCTAGATGACCATGCTCGATGAACTTCGCCAGAATGGCGACACATCGAGGCGCACAAGTCCTGGAAAGGGCAGCTAGCCGTTTCATTACGGGATACAGGTCGTCGATTCCGTTCGCAACTTTGGCGGCGTGCTCGAGTTGGTTGAGAGACCATTCATCATCGAACTTGGCTGAAGCGAACCACGCTCCGAATGCGGCCAAATCACCCTTAACTCCATCATCCCTCTCTGCCGCCTCCATGCGCGAGGTCCATAGCCGCTTCGCCCTTTCCAAGACCTCTTCCGGTATCCGGTCGTCGGTCTGTCTGAACGCATTACCCACGAAGCTGAGGGCATGCTTCCGTACCTCGGGGGTCGCAGAAGACCAGAACGCCGTTAGTAGGCTGTCAGTAAGTTCCAGCCTGCCCCGCCAGAGATAGAACATGAGGTGCTCTGCAAGGTAGTGGCCGAGGCTCGGCAGGCGCGTCGGCCCTTTGAGCTTCTCGTCATCCATGAGTTCTAGGGCGCGCTCATACTGCGGGCGAAGTGGTTCAAATGTGACGTCAAAGGCCCGACTGAACCTCATGAAGCTAGCCCACGCAGTCACGAAGTATCTCCTGCTCGTTTTGTCATCGCCGAGCGGGAAGATGGTCGATGCCCGGGTGCGTCCCCACGTCTCGTCCAACAGAAGCAGCCATGGGTAGAGCCTTGCGTACACGCTTCTCACCGCAAGAGAGGCATCCACTGTGACGTCCAGATGTCTGTCCAGAAGGTTCGCGAGTTCCGGCAACTGCGACAGGACTGAGGGGGAGTTCGTTGCTGTGCCAGCGTCCTTACTTAAGCGGCTGTACCATAGCCCGTAATCGATCGCGGCGGAAATGGCCATGCTTCGGACCGAGTTCAAAGATGCCGTAGTCGCGTCGTCGTCCATCATCCTTTCATCATCTGGTTGCGGGTGCGGATGCTCAGCCAAGCGCTCCAGGAGCGACCAGACTGACTGCCTCTCTGAGAGCTTGAACGAATTGGACCGCAGTCCAGCCGCGAGGAATTCGACGATGGCCTGCGCGGTCCAGCGGGCTTCGTCGAGCGGGCGTGATCGGCCATCTGCGGGAGCATCCAGCGTCTGGTTCACTAGCACCGAGCACAGGTCGAGCATCGGACGCCAATCGGTATGAACCGTGTCCTTAAGCCCATCCTTCAGTCCGCGCATAATCGCCTGCACATAGCTCGGCGCGAGTCGCGGCATCAGGCCTGCTGATGCGGCGAAGTCGGCAACGCGGCCTGCCACAACTTTGGCGAGCGTTTCTTCCAGCCTGGGTACTGGCATTAAGGACGGCTCATAGTTGGGCTCCACATGCTCCAGATACGCCAGCACTTCGGTGACAGTCATGTGAGACAGCTCGGCCTGCGAAATGACGGGCTCGCGCATCTTGGCACGTGGCCGAGCTCGGACCTCCTCATCCTGTCTGCGGAGCCTGCTCTGGATGTTCACGTACTCCTTTCGCCAAGCGGGGTCTAGGTGTTCCTCAATTGGCTCCAGCCTGCGTGCTCGCCAAAGGTCTGTGAATCTCGTTTTCTCGTCCTGCGTTATCGTGTTGCCCGACCAGTCGGTGTCGGGCCATTGTGGTGGTTCGTTCAGCCAGTCGAGCATGGTCGTCTTGGTTGCGTCAGGGATCAGCGCGAAGCCGTTTCTCAGGAGGAGGACGTACTCGGTCGGCACTTCGATTGCGGTGAACATCTCCCGTGACGCTAATTCGGCCTCAACAAGGTCAAGTGCGTCGGACGGATGTCTGGCAAGAAAGAGGTATGCGATTCTGCGAAAAAGGCGCGGTTTGCGGGCCAGCAGAGACTTGACCACGTCTCGCACGCCCACGCTGCCCGAACTGACTAGCTGTTCACCCGTTGAGATGACTGCCTTCACAAGGGCGGCGAGAACGTGCGGGTAGAAGCTGCCGTCGACCGACTCGACCAAATCCAGGCCCAGGTCTGAGTGGTCGACTGCCGGGAAACTGACGGAGTACTGCTTCACTCCGCTGTCGAGAAGTTCGCACAGCAGCTCGTATGCTGGGAGTCCCGATGCGGCGACGACGGCCGGGACGCCGTCGGTCACGATCTGGTCGTACATGTGTTCGGCAAAAAGCGGCTCCGGCCTGAACCGGCCCGTCTCTTCACTATCTTCGGGCGTTGAGCTCTGCGGGACAGCCAGCAGGCCGCGCAGCAAACGGAGCGCCTCGTGTGAGAAACCGCCCTTGGCCAGATGAACCATCAGCTTGAGCAGTTTCTCCGGCAGGATGTACCGGTCGAGGCTGGGTAGCCATGCAGCAATCCTGTCCGTCATCCGTGCCGCATGCACCGGGTTCATTCTGAGCAGCGAGTCACAGATATCCCACTGTACATAGATGTTCGTTGTGCCGACAAAGGCCTTTAGCAGCTGCGCTGCTTTCTCCTGTTGCTGTGGAGTGAAGCTGCCGGCTACACGGGCCAGATACTGCGACTCTGGCCACGCTCGGAGTGCCGTTCCCGCGGCCTCTCGCTGGGGTTCAGGTGGGTTGCGGAAGAAACCGGCCTCGGCAAGGGGCTTCATCCATTCCACGGAGCTGATACGACTGAAGAAGTACGTATACCGAACATCACGGTTATTGATAAGCCCCCGAGCTCTCGCAAATGCTTCAGGAGAAGCCGACTGCTCATACTTGGCTATCAGGCGATCGATAACATCGGTGTCGGCAACGGCCCGAGGTGTTATCCAGTGCAGCAGTAATCTGGCCAGGTCGGATAGGTAGTCGCCGAATTCTCCGTCAGAGGGCGAAACTTGGTGATGACAGACAGACACGAAGAACCTGTAAAGGTTGCGCCACTTTTCGATCTGCTTGTCCAGTTCACTAGGAGTCAGTATTCCCGCGTTCGGACTGAAGCTCTGCACGGTGTCTTGCAGGGTTTCCCTCAGCGGTCTGAACTCGTTGTCGAACCAGTCGACCAGTCCTTTCATGCCTGCGTGCAGTTCTTTGTAGTGAAGCTCGGAGTCTGGACCGCCAACACCGGGGCTGTGTTTGTCCCAAGTCTTGTCTCTAAAGGCTTTGAACCTATCATACAGCTCCGGGCGCCTTCTGTCTTCTGCCCAAGACCAGTCTGCCCTGATGCACAGCGGCAACATTCTCATGAACTCCCTGACATTGTGTGCGGCAAGTGCGAGCCTATCCTTGACCAGAGGGTCGCTGGCAACCTGCAGGGCAGACTCGAAGATTGATGTCAACCTGCCGCCGGATTGGTCTTTCCTGTGAAGCACATCAAGCAGCGATAGGACCTCTACACGGTGCTGCAGCCACAAGTGCGCTGAGGGTCGCGGACTCGGCTGACCCAGATCGCTAGGTTTCGCGTTTTCGTCCGCGCTCACTGGCTTACCCCCGGCTCCGGCGGGTGGTAGGTGATGTCAACCGCTTGGACTGTGCCGGACTTGGAGACCTTTATCAGGAGTGACTGGTAGGGAGGAAAGGTCAGCGCAAGGTTGATTGCCTTTCCGTGCCAGTTGAGAGTAGCTGACAGGTTGTAGGTGTCGGTCATCCGGCTGCCACCATAGGCCATCGGGTAGGTAAGGCCGCGGGAGCGCGGGTGGCCGAAGAAGAGCACGAGTTCGCCGTCGTCGGTGACCCGGGCCCAATGGTCGGGCAAGCCAATGCCGGACAAAAGCGGCGGCATTGGATGAACCCGACGCAGTTCGCTGTGGACATTGGGCAGTGACTTCAGTTCGGTGAGCTTTCGGCCGTAGGTAATGTTCTGGCCGCGGCCGGGGCGGCGGGGGTGACGTTTGAGGCAGACCGGCAGCCCCTCTCGGGCCAGTGTCAGGATTGAATCCAGCGCATCTTCGTCAATCCATTCGCAATCAACATAAAGCGTGCGGAAACCGCCTGCTCCGCAACGGCAGATTTCGCCCGCCATGTGGGCATCGCGCAGGAAGTAGTCCGATACCCAGACTGGTGCAAGGCCGTGCAGTTCGGCCGGAAAACGGAGGTAGTGCATTTCCCAGTGCCAGCGGGCGCTGGGTTTGCGCTGATGTTCGGGCAGTTCGCCTTTCATCCACTGGTCTTCGGTTGGCAGATAGACCGCGACATTGGCGAGTGTGCGGCCGGTTTTGAGTGCGGTGCTGACTTTTTCGAGGTAGGCGTTGAACTCGCCGAAGTGCGGGGCGAGAGCGCCGGTCGGGCCGACGTGGACCGAGGCGTAGAAACGGTTGTCTCTGCCGGGCGGGGAGTAGGGCATGCCGTGCCAGATGATGTGATTGACGCCGTTGGCAAAGAGCGCATCGGCCAGCAGCTTGAGGTCGGCGACCTGTTCCTCGCCCTGGTGCTGGCCCGGGCCGGGCCAGGGTATCCAGCCGTAGAGGCAGGTGAAGGCTTCGGCCGAGACCACCGGCGTGCCGCGCAGCGCCGCGGCCGAGGCCGGAATCGTTGCGAATTCCGGATCGAAAAGTATCGCTTCGGTTTCGGGGACATCGACCGAGGCATAGGCGGCGATGAGGTCAACCGGCGCACCGTGGCACTGGACCCGCGAGAACGTTCCCAGTCGCCGGCCGATTTCGGTGAAGGGTTGGTAGAAGTTGTCGAGGATATAGCGGGCGATCAGTTTGCGGTAGTCGTAGCGGGCGTCGGGATGACTGTCCAGCGAGTTCATCAGTGGCAGGATGTCGTAGCCAAACGTGTCGCGAAAGGCGGCGTCGAAGCCTTTGGTCCAGAGCCCTTCGGTGTCGACTTCCCATGAGTCGCAGAACAGTCCGGAGCGCGTGCCGGCCAGGGCGTCGGCAAGCGCGGCCCCGACCCGCCAGGCATAGCGTTCGAGAGCGCCGGAGTCGAGATGGTTCAGAATCCGGCCCTCGCGCGGCAGCTCCCACGACCGGCCAAGGCGCTGGGGCGAGGGACCGAGATGGGTCTGGGCCGAGTCCGACTCGGAAACAAATGTGCCGCCGAAGGGCCAGAGCGTGCCGAAGGTGAAGTCACAGCCGAGCCCGCGCTCATCGCAGAGCTTCTTGGCGAGCGCGACCGCGGCCGACCACTCGGGCGAGAGGAAGTCGGGGCCGCGCGGCTGGTTGGGCAGGGGATAGACGAACGCGAGTTCGACCCCGCCGAAGCCGTTTGCGCGCAGCCAGTCGAGCTGGGCGCGGATGTCTTCTTCGCGCAGTTCGACATTGAACCACCACCACCGGGTCCAGGGCCGGGAGTCGCGGAGGTAGGGTGCGTCCATCTCAGGCACGGTGCGCGAGCGTTTCGGCTTCGTAGTGGCGGACTTTTTCGAGCCAGTCAAGCCCGGGCGGTACGCAAGACTTCAAGCAATGGTAGTCCCAGACCGCGCCGAGCGGCAGGGTGCGGAGTTCGTCGAGCAGGGCGAGGCGTTCGATGCGGTCGCAGTCGCGCAGCCGGGTAAGGGGCTGGAGCAGGGCCGAAAGCAGGCAGCGCAGGGTCGCGCGTGCGCCCGAAACCCACGCGCCGATGCGGCTGGCCCCGGGGTCGAAGTAGTCCAGCGCAAGTCGCACCCGGGTGAGTGCGTCGGCCCGCACTATTTCCTCGAACAGCTCGCGCAGGTCGTCGGTGATGGTGACGATATGGTCTGAGTCCCAGCGCACCGGACGGCTGATGTGGAGCAGCAGCTCGGGAGCGAACTGGAGCAGGGCAGAGACTTTGTCGGCCACCGATTCGGTGGGGTGGAAGTGGCCGAGGTCAAGGCAGATGGTTTTTGAGCGCGTGAGCGCGTAGCCGAGGTAGAAGTCGTAAGACCCGACCGTGAAGGTCTCGGCGCCGACGCCCCAGAGCTTGCCTTCGAGGGAGTCGCGCAGTTCGGTGTCGGGGTAGCTGCGCCGGTAGACCTCGTCAAGCGAGGCGCAGAGGAGCGCGCGGCGTTCGAACCGGTCGACTGCGATGTCGCGTGCGCCGTCGGGAATCCAGAGATTGCAGACACAGGGGCTGCCCAGTTCCCGGCCAAGCCAGGCGGTGATTTCCCGGCTGCGTTTGCAGTGCTCGACCCAGAAGTTGCGAACCTGCAGGTCGGCGTGGCTGAGCGTGAGGCCGGACTCCGCCAGCGGGTGGGCAAAGAGCGTCGGGTTGAAGTCGATGCCGGTGACGCGGCCGCGCGCCCAGTCGAGCCAGCCGGCGAAGTGTTCAGGCGCGATGCGGTCGCGGTCGAGACCGGGCGGGAACTCGCCGTACATCGCGTGGAGGTTGAGCCGGTGACGACCCGGAATGAGCGCGAGCGCGGCGGCGATGTCGCTTCTGAGTTCCTCGGGGTTGCGGGCGCGGCCCACAATGCCAGAGCCGACCCACAGGCCGGAGCCGGCGAGGTTTGACGGGCGCGGCTCGAACCCGCGCACGTCGTCGCCCTGCCAGCAGTGCAGCGAAAGCGCAACCGGGGCGAGCTTTTTCAGGGCGGCGTCGGTGTCCACTCCCAGTGCGGCATAAGCGGCGCGTGCCGCGTGGTAGTTCTGCTCGACGGCGCGTTCGCGTGTCACAGACCTGTTTCACTCTGCCTGAGGCGGCGGGCGCGGTCAACTGCGGCGGCAGGCGGCGGCGGGCCGGGCCGGTACAGGCGCACCGGAAAGGAGCGGCGGGTGACGGCGCGGACAGATTCAAGCGAGTCGACTGCGCCGAGGGCCATTGCCTGCACGAGAGTGTTCCCGATTGCCGTGGCTTCGGCCGGGCCGGCGAGCGAGTTCAGGCCGCAGCAGTCGGCGGTGAGCTGGCAGAGCAGCGCGTTGCGCGCGCCGCCGCCGACGAGGTGGACGCGGCGGATTGGCCGGCCAGTGAGCGCGGCGAGTTCGGCGATGACCCTCGCGTGGCGCAGGGCCAGGCTTTCGATGATGCAGCGGGCAAGGGGCCCAAGGCCGCGGGGCACGGGCTGGCCGGTGCGGCGGCAGAAAGCGCGAATCGCGGCGCGCATGTCGGACGGGTTGGCGAAGCCGGGCCAGTCCGGGTTGATGAGCGAGCGCCACGGCGGCGCGGACCGGGCCGCGTGCACCGCGTCGGCCGCGCTCGCACCGGGATAGGACAGGAGCAGTCGCTGGAGCAGCCAGAGTCCGGTGATGTTCTTGAGCAGGCGAAATCGGTTGCCGACCCCGGCCTCGTTGGTGAAGTTGGCGCGCAGGGCCGAGGCCGATGTACAGGGCCGCGGAGCTTCGATGCCAACAAGGGACCAGGTGCCACAACTGACGAATGCCCAGTCGTCGCCATTGGCCGGGACCGCTGCGACCGCAGCCGCCGTGTCATGGCCGGCAGTCGCGATGACCGGTACTGGCCCGAGGCCAGTTACCCGTTGCACTGCCGGCAGGAGCGGGCCGAGCACCGAACCGGTCGGGACCAAGCGCGGCATAAGTGAGCGCGGGACGCCGGCCAGCTCAAGCATCGGCCCGGACCAGCGGCCCTGAAGGTCGAGCAGTTGCGAGGTCGAGGCAATCGTGCGCTCGGTCGCGGCCCGGCCGCAGAGCAGCCAGTTGAAGTAGTCCGGGATGAAGAGCAGGTGGCGCGCGCGGCCGAGTTCGTCGCTCCCGCGCAACGCGCGGAGCTGGCAGAGCGTGTTTATGGGCAGAAACTGAATGCCGGTGCGGCGGTAGATGGTGCCGGGCTCGGCGCCGCGCAGCAGCGCGCGAAGGGCCGGGCCAGTGTGCGGGTCGCGGTAGGAAAAGGGCAGGCCGACGGGCTGGCTCTTCGGGTCGAGCAGGCAGAAGTCAACGCCCCACGCATCGACGCCGATGCTGTCAGGCCTGATGCCGCGGCCGCCGCAGAGCCGGAGAGCGCGCAGGATTTCGCGCCAGAGCCGGTCGGTGTCCCAGTGCCAGTGGCCGTTGCGTCGAATCGGCCCGTTGACGAAGCGGTGCAGTTCGGCCAGGCGCAGGCGGCCGCGGTCGAGAGTGCCGAGCACGGCCCGGCCGCCCGATGCGCCGAGGTCGAAGGCGAGCAGGCGCAGGGGACGGCTGGGCATCGCGGACACTTTCGGCGCGGCGGGCGCAGGTGTCAAGCCGTGTCAGTTTGACAGCGCATCTGTGATGGCGATAGGATTGACCGATGAAACGGAGCGTGGCCGTGAGGCGGGCGCGGGCCGCCGATCTGTCGTATGTGCATCGCGACCCGGCGATACCCAAAGAGGTGATGCGGCGGATGATTCGCGAGGGCGATGTGTTCGTGGCAACCACGGACAGGCGCCGGGCCGGGTTTGCCCGGGTCGAGTTCCTGTGGGCAAAGACGCCGCTCTTGACCTCGCTGTGGGTGGAGCCGGAGTTTCGGCGGCGTGGGGTTGCATCGGCGCTGCTCAGGGCGGTCGAGCGGGACTTGGCGCGGCGCGGCTACCGCGAGCTGTTCAGTTCGACGATGCCGGACAACCCGGCAGGCAAGGCGTGGCACCGCGCGCTCGGGTTTGAGCGCTGCGGCTTCATTGCCCGTATCAACCCGGGCGGGGTCGGTGAGATTTTCTACAAGCGTCGATTGCGCGTCACTTCACGTTCAACAGCGGCGTCAGCTTCTGGTCGAAGGGCAGGATGACGAAGGTGTTGTTCTGCGAGTTGGCGACGTTGCGCAGCATCTCGACGTAGTACCAGGTCAGGTAGCTGTTGGTCAGCGAGCCGGCGATGGTGCGGTTGGCCGTGGCGATGCCCTGCGCCTCGACCGCCTTGCGCTCGGCTTCCTTGCGCTCCTTCTCCAGCGTGAACTGCATCTTCTGGGCGTTCTGCTCCTCGGCAAGCTTCTGCTCGATGGCGGTCATCACGATGTCGGGCAGCTTGACCCGGCGCAGGAGCACGCGTTCGCGGATGATGCCCTTGCCCGTGAAGGCTTCGTCGAGCAGGGAGTCGACCGCGGCGGTGTACACGGTGCGGCCGCCGGCCGAATAGAGCTCGGTAGCGGTGAATCGCGACGCGGCGTCGCGCAGGGCGGTGCGGATTGAGGGCCGGACGATTTTGGCGGTGTAGTCGGGTCCGATGTTTTCATAAACCCAGCTGGCCGCCGACTCGCTGAGGTGATACCAGACCGTGACATCGAGCTGGACAGTGAGGCCGTCGGCCGCGAGTGCCTCGATGGCGTCGTCGCCTTTGACCTGGCCTTCTTCCTTGACGCTGGACATCGTGTAGGCGTTGGTGCGGACGTCCATCAGCACGACATTGACAATCGGCACGACGATGTTGAGTCCGCTGCGCAGCTGGCGCTGGACCCGGCCCAGAAGTACCGGCACGCCGACATGACCGGGCGGTACTATCCGGAAAAACGACAGCCCAACCAGCAACAGGATAAGAATCAAGCCGCCGGTGCGGACGCGGCGCAACAGGGCGCGTGCGGCGACACTCTGGCGTGAGGCGACGATCAGGCCGAGCAGAACCATGATTATTACTGCAATGAGGGCGTACATTGCTACCTCCTGATGGTGAGCGTTTAAGTTCGCGGACCAGACCCCACAGCCATTGTAGGGCGGGCTGGTTGCGATGCAACCCAATCGGTTGCCTTGACTTGGCTGAGGCCGGCGATATGATTGCCCGCAATGGCAAAGAAGTACAGCGTTCTTGAAACCTGGATAGTTAACGAAACCAAACCGACCGAGTCCGACAGCGCCCGACAGACTTTCGACCGGCTTGAACGACAGGGCGGCGGACGGCTGCCGGTGATTGATGTTCCGGTCGATTACCGCAAGGCCGAGCATTTCATCGACGAAGCCCAGATAAGGGATTTTGTCGTCCATCTGGCCGGGGCGCAGGAGGTGCTGGATATCGGTCCCGGCGATGGCTGGCCGATGCTGCGGCTGGCACCGTTCTGCAAGACGATTGTCGGGGTTGAAGCGTCGCCACGACGGGTCGCCTGCATCAATGACAATATCGCCCGGCTGGGCATCAGTAACGCTTCGGTCCGGCAGATGAGTGCAACTGCACTCGACTTCCGCCCGGCCAGTTTCGACGCAGTGGTTGCCGCGGGTTCGATTGAGCAGACCGAGGACCCGCTGAAGGCGCTGAGCGAGGTATTTCGTGTGCTGCGGCCGGGTGGTCGGCTGCGGGTGGTTTATGAGGGTTCGGAAACGCAGGAGAAGGGCTACACCGAACGGATGTTCACCACCCGAACCGAAGACTCGTTTGGTTATCACTACGTCCTGAGGCATACCGGGCCGGCCTGGGAGCGCAACTACCTGGTGAAATTTCCGGCGACGCCGGAGATGGCCGAGGAGTTCCGCAAGCTCGAGGATCTGGTCGGTCGGCTGGGGCCGAACCCGACCCAGAACAGCGAAATCGGACTGCAGTTTCTCGAGCGCAACCGGGCCCACATTCAGAGCGCTCACTACTACGAGATCGAGCTTTTTACCGCCGAGACGATGAAGCAGACGCTGGAAGAAATCGGCTTTGTTGCCGTGCGCTCGACCTACTCGGCCGGAACGCTGGCCCGCTGGTGCTGGCCCCGGCTGGCCGAGAGTCAGTTTACCGATCAGCAGGCACAGGATGTTTGCTCAGGGCTGGCCGATATTGCGGCCAAGCTGGAGGCGCCGTCTCATCTCTGCGAACCGATTTCTGCGGTCAAACCGCGTTAGACCGGCCCACCGTCGTGCTTGCATCGGGAAGGGTTGATCGCCATAATCGGTTGGGACGCAAGTTTGTGAACGAAGCCTGAGGCTGACAAGGAGATGCCGATGCGGATAGTTTTCATCGGGCTTGCAGCATTGCTGGTGGTGGCTGGATGCAGCCGACCGGAACCGGGGACGCCGCTAGGTTCGACCTATGCCCGGATCGGTCGACCCGCGGTGTGGCGGGTGACACCACGTTCGCAGGCTGAGTCGCTCGGTATCCAGTCGGGCGATGTGATAGTTTCATACAACAATATCTTGGTCGAGAACAACGACGAGCTCACCCGGGCGATGATCGGTGTCGACAGCACAACAGCCAGTGTGCCGCTGGTGGTGCTGCGCGGTGATGAAGAAATCCGCCTGAATGTGCGACCCGGGCCGCTGGGGATTGTTCCCGACGCCGGACGTTACCCGGCCAGCCTCGCTCTGGCGCTTGAAGACATCCTGAACCATTTCGGGGTGATTGCCGAGTATGACTGGCTGGCAGCCTTGACCAGTGAGAGCTTTGCCTTTACCGCCAATCCCGATGTCTGTCGGTCGTGGTGGGTGAATGCACTGGCCGGTGAGTATCTTGATGCTGTGGAACAGCAGTACGGGCTTGAGTTCCAAACGCTCTATGCTTTTGGCTTGGGCGACTCGACAGCGGATTCGACTCGTGCCGGTCTGGTCGGGTTGATTCGCGATGAGCTGGACCGGGGACGGATTGTGCTGATCCACGGTGGCTGGCCGGATGAGGCGGACCCGTACTGGGGCGTGGTCGTCCGCTACGAGGACGACGATTCGCTTTTCTATGGCTACACTGCGGGTCTGGCCGATGAGCAGCCGGTCACGGGCGACATAGTGGAGGCTTATGTCGTGCGGCGGACGGCTAACGACCTGCCTGAGCCGGAGGCGATGTTGAGAGCGGCGCTGGTACAGGCGTTGGAAATGGGTCAAGCCTATTCCGACAGCGGCTGGCAGTCGGGACTGGCTGCCTATGATGTCTGGATTGGGGCGCTGGACTCGGTGCCGTTCTGTCCGGAATGCGGCGAGCAGAGCCAGGCATGCTTTGACAAGCTGGTAATTGATTTAATCGCCAACAAGGAGAGCGCGAACCGCTTCCTTGCCGATATGCGCGACGCCCTGCCCGATCAGGCCGAACTGCTTGCCGAGGCAATCGGCTACAACACCGCGATCATCAGCAAACTCAACGGTATCGAACTCAGCCGGGTGCGGGTGGGGACGCGGGAAAGCCAGGAGAAACTGGCCCGGGTGGTGGCCGATATCCAGGTGCTGGAAAGTCAGCTGCTGATGCTCTACGAGGAGATAGTCGCCGGGCTCTAACGGCCGTCGTCGTAGATATCCTCAAAACCGGACGCCCAGTCATGCAGCCAGTTATAGTGGCGCAGACTGTCGGCGTCGAGCTCAGACTCCTGTAACCAGATGCAGTAATTGCTCGACCAGGCGATCTCACACGATCGGACGACTGGTTCACAGCCGGCAATCAGCAGGTTGCCACGGTCGCCGCTGCCAGCGTAGAGTATGCGACAACGTTCAAGCCGGGCGGTGTTGAGGCAGCCGGGGTGCAGTTCGATGCCGCGCCAGTGGCCGGGTTGGGTACTGGTGCCGGTGAAGACAATCGAGTCGGGGTCGCCGATGGCGACCAGCTCACCGCTGCTGCCATAGCCGACGCGCAGGCCGGCGCCGGGTTCAAAGTTCAGGGTACTGCCCTGCTCAATCAGCAATGTTGCCGGTTCGGAAGCGCCGACATCAATTATGCCGCTGATGGCGTAGGGGATGCGCAGATTGCGCCATTCCGAACGCTGGCGGATTGGAGTGGCTGTCACTGCTACAACGTCGCGAGCGTTGCCCCCAAGCGAGTTGCCGGGGCCCAAGGTGCTGACCCGGTCAGCAGGCAGGCGCAGAGGCGGGCCGCCGCAGCTTGTGACAGTGTTGTAGTCAAACTGCCGGGGACCGGTGCCAAGACACTGGACTCCATCGCCGGCGCTGGCTCGGATGATGCAGTTGGAAATTACTGTCGGTGCGCCGACAAGACTGACAGCGGCCGAACCGCCGGCACCGGCATATTCAATGGTGCACAGGCGCAGCAGGCTGCGAAGCGAGTCGGTCTGTTCCCAGAACTCGATTCCGCCCCAGCGGCCGGGGCCGGGCGGGGCGGCAAAAGTGGAGAAGACAATCCGGCCATAGGCGCCGTCGGCCCGGAGGCCACCGGGTGCAGCGAGTCCGACACGGAGCCGGGCCGTGTCGGCGAAGAGCAGTGAGCAGCCCGGGGCGATGACAATCAGCGGCCGGGCTGGTCCGGCGATGGTAACCGTGCCGGTGAAATAGAGCGGATATCCCGGCGCCGGCCAGGTGTCGCTGCTGGTAACCCGACCGCCGCCGACCGCCACGGCATTGCGGTGATTGCCAGCGAACAGATTGCCGCTGCCGATTGAACTCAGGCCGGCCAAACCGACGCGCACCGGCAGGCCGGCGCAGTCGGATATCCGGTTGCGCTCGAAGGCGCTGAGGGTTGAGTCGGCCCAGATGCCGTTTGACCGACTGGCGCGCAGCTGACAATCACGGATGGCGACGAGCGGAGAGGCACAACTGATCATGGCCACAGCATCGGCGCCGCCGTGACTGAACGAACATTGCTGGAGAGTTGAGTTGACAGTCTGGTTTTTGAATTCAAAAGAACGCCAGGGCAAACTGGAGTCGAGCGCGGCAACAATGATAACGGAGTCGGGTCGGCCGATTGCGTCGAGGCCGGCCGGAAAGCGGGTGCCAACCGTGATTTTAGTGCCGGCGGCAATCCAGATTCGTGTGCCGGGCAGGATGGTCAGGCGGGATTCCACTGCCAGATTGCCCGCGATGAAGTGAGGATTATCGACTGGCGACCAGGTTTCCGGAGTCGTGATTGTGCCGGAGTGAGATGTTGCAGCGGCAGTGCCGATTGTCACGACCACGGGATTGGATGGTCCGCGGTTGCCGACGGCATCACTGGCGACACAGTGCAGAGTCTGGCGGGAGCCGAGGTCGAGAGGACGGGTGTCCCATTGCCAGGCGAAGATTCCCGCGCTGTCGGCGGTGACCCGGCAGCGCAGCGTGTCGTTGACATAAAATTCGACCGCTCTGACTGAGCGGTTGTCCGATGTCTGGCACGAGACCAGCACGAGGCCCGAAACAGTCGAGCCGTCGGTCGGACTGATGATAACGGCAGTTGGCGGGGTGGTATCGCCCGGACAGGCGCAGAGGGTCAGGAGTGCGAATACCAGAATTGTGCGGATTGTTTTCACCAGATTCGGCCGCGCGAAGCAAAGGTCCAGCCGCCGTTGCGGCGGGTGAGAAAAATTTCGACTGAACGGTGGCGGCCAAGACGGCCGGGATTGGCCGGGTCGGTAGGATAGAGATCAAAGCTTACCTGAGCGACCGAGTCCATCAACCGCACCAGCGCCAGCGCGTAGTAGTGCGGGACCGGTGGCAGTTGAGCGGGGTTGCGGATGTCGCGGCTGGTTACCCAGACAACGCTGGAGCCGGGCACGGTGAGTTCGCCTTCGCCCGGCAGACCCCGGCGCAGCATTACAATCACCGCCGGCTTGAGCAGTCGGGAGCGGAACACGGCCAGGCCTTCGGGGCCGGCCAGCCAGCGCAGGGCAGTTTCGACCGCCGAACGCATGCCGGCAGTGTCGGACTGCCCGTACTGGAAGGAGTTGTCAAGGATTCGACTGACCCAGGCCAGTTCCCAGCGGCTCTGGTTGTAGATCCAGTTCTGATAGAGGTAACCGTAGTCGCGCTCGCCCTGAAAATAGTAGTAAACCGAAACAGCGGAAGAAGGGGGACGGATGTCGATGATGCGGCGGCCGACGCGGCGGATGCGGCGTCCGGCCAGCCAGTTTTGAAAAGCCGAGTCGAACCGGGCAAAGGGGATTTCGCTTCGGAAAGCCGGATTGAAAAGCCGGTAAATTGCCCGCGCGTCACCGGCGGCAAGGGCTTGATTGAACTCGTGGGTCCGGCGGCCGAGCTCGTAGCTGTCGCGAAAGCCGGGACGGGCAAAGGCAACGGCCGCTGCCAGCATCAGGCCGGTGGCCAGTACCGTACAGCGGCCGCAGAGAACCAAGCGGGCTCGACCGGATTTGAACCGGCGGTCTTCGCCGTGACAGGGCGACGTGTTAAACCAAGCTACACTACGAGCCCTCGTGGGCAAGGATAGCGATACAGCGGCAGTTGTCAAATCGTGCCGGTTGACCGGCCGATACCGGCGGGTAGGATAGCCGATGATGAAAGAAGGTGATTGCGGATTCCGGACGCCAGCGGCGGGACAGAGATGAGCAGCGAAGAGCACTGGCTGGCCCGGTTGCTCGGTCGCAGGACTCGCCGTTTCATCTGGCAGCCGCTTGCCTTTGGCCCGGATTTTGACTGGCAGGACGACAGCCACCTGATTCTGCGCAGCGGTTCGCTTGCCGGCGAGAGTCTGGAGATAGCAGTGCTTCTGAATCCGGTCGAGTGCCGGATTACCCTTTACCATTATGGTTCGGTAGTCGGCGAGTGTCATATTGAGCGTGGAGGCAACCGGGAAACGGCGGTGCTCTGGGACGTGGGAGTCAAGCCGGAATACCGGCGCCGGGGACTGGCGTCATTGATGACGCTGGTTGGGTTTCGTCGACTGCTGACGGTCCAGCGCCGGGCGAGTTTTCGGATCCGGATGGTACGGCTGATAAAGCCGGGCGATACCGACATTGAGTTTCAGAATGTCGGCATGGGCGTGATTGCCAACCGGCTCGGATTTACTTCCGAGCTTGATATTGACCGCCTGCTGAGACCGGAGAATGTGCTGAAAACAGACCTGCTGCCACCGAAAGGCGACTTTCCGCCCGGGTTGAAGATTGTCATTCGTACCGACCCGCTGGTCTTGGTCGGGTTCGTGCTGGACAGCGATACCAAACGGCCGGTAACCGACCTCGGCACCTATGTCCGGATGCTGCGCAGCGAAGACGACCTGTTTGATTGCGTCAGCCGGGGTCTGGTAGTAATCTGCAACGGCGACTTTCGGCTCAGCGCCGGCGGTTTCGACCGGTTTCTGGGCTGCATTGCCCGCAGTCAGCGCGAGGCGCGGGAGTTTGGTGCGAAACTGCGGGGGCTGTAGGGTGTGGATGCCTGATTCCCGGTTGATTTGCACTCGGAACAGGATTCAGATTCGGTAGTCAGCGGACAGCGCAGGACTCACAGGAGAATATAATGGGCAGACAATTTCCATTGGAGCGGGTACGCAACATCGGCATCATGGCTCACATCGATGCCGGCAAGACCACCGTTTCGGAGCGGATTCTTTACTACACCGGCCGGACTCACAAGCTGGGGGAGGTGCATGAGGGTTCGGCGGTGATGGACTGGATGCCGCAGGAGCAGGAACGGGGCATAACGATTACCTCGGCGGCAACGACAACGGTCTGGCGTGACCATCAGATTAATCTGATTGACACCCCGGGCCACGTTGATTTTACGGTTGAGGTCGAGCGCAGTCTGCGCGTGCTGGACGGGGTGATTGGATTGTTCTGCGCCGTCGGCGGGGTTGAGCCGCAGTCAGAGACAGTCTGGCGTCAGGCCGAGAAGTACTCGGTGCCGCGCATCGCTTTCGTCAACAAGATGGACCGGGCCGGGGCCGACTTCTATTCGGTGGTCGAACAGATAGCCGAGGAGCTGGGTGCCAACGCGGTGCCGGTGACGATTCCAATCGGCCAGGAGGAGAGTTTTGCCGGCGTCGTCGATCTGGTTGACGATGTGGCGGTGTACTACGACGACACCGACCAGGGCATGACCTGGCATGAAGAACCGATACCGGCGGCGATGGCCGATGCTGCGCACCGCTGGAAACAGAATCTTTTGGAGAAGGTCGCCGAAATTGACGATACCCTGCTGGAGAAGTTTCTCCACGACGAGAGAATCGGCAGCCGCGAACTGTCGCGGGCAATCCGCAAAGCGACGATTGACCAGAAAATCTGCCCGGTGATCTGCGGCTCGGCGTTCAAGAACAAGGGCATCCAGCGGCTGCTCGACGCGGTCGTTTCGTACCTGCCCAGCCCGCTGGACCTGCTGCCGACGGTCGGGGTCCATCCCGGCGGCGAGGAGGTGATCAGGATACCCTGGGACGAGGGCCGCCTGGCCGCGCTCGCGTTCAAGGTTGTGACCGACAAGCACGTCGGCAAGCTGGTCTATGTCCGGGTTTATTCCGGCACACTGCGGGCCGGGTCGTATGTCTACAACTCGCGGCAGGACAAGGACCAGCGGGTCGGGCGGCTGATGCGGATGCACGCCAACCGGCAGGAGATGGTCGACGCGCTGTACTCAGGCGAAATCGGGGCGGTGGTCGGGCTGTCCGACACCGTCACCGGCGACACGCTCTGCATCCGCGAAGCGCCGATAGTGCTCGAGGCGATCGAGTTCCCCTCGCCGGTGCTGTCGGTGGCAGTGAAAGTCAAGGACCGTGCCGACCGCGACAAGCTCGGCGCGGCGCTGACGCGGCTGGCCGAAGAGGACCCGACCTTCGTCGTGCGCACCGATGCCGAGACCGAGGAGACTGTGGTCGCGGGAATGGGCGAGCTGCACCTTGACATCATCATCGACCGGCTGCGGCGCGAGTTCGGGGTCGAGGTGAACACGGGCGCGCCCCAGGTCGCCTACCGCGAGACGATGACCGCCGCGGCCGAGGTCAACGAGCGCTACGTCAAGCAGACCGGGGGCCGGGGCCAGTATGCCCACGTGGTGATGGCGGTCGAGCCGCTGCCGCCCGGCGCCGGTTTCGAGTTTGTCAACAAGATAACCTCAGGCCGCATTCCGAAGGAGTACATCCCGGCGGTGGAACGGGGAGTGGTCGATGCGATGCAGAAGGGGCCGTTCGCCGGATTCCCGGTCGTCGACGTGCGCGTCACCCTGCTCGACGGGTCGTATCACGAGGTCGACTCTTCGGACATCGCGTTCCGCACCTGCGGGGCGCGGGCGTTCCGCCGGGCGTTCCTCTCGGGCAGCCCGCAACTGCTCGAACCGATGATGAGCGTCAATGTCGTCACGCCCGAGGAATGGGCAGGCGCGGTGATGGGCTCGCTGTGCAACCGGCGCGGGCTGATTCACGGGATGGACGACCAGGGCAACGCCAAGGTCATCAAGGCGCTGGTGCCGCTGTCGATGATGTTCGGCTATGCGACCGACGTGCGCAACATGAGCCAGGGCAAGGCAAGCTTCACGATGCACTTCGAGCACTACGAGGCGGTGCCGTTCGCCATTGCCGAGGAAATCGTGGCCGCGCGCCGGGCCAAGGCCGCGCGCGACGAGGACTAGGCCGTGCGTCCGGCCGGCCGCGTCGAAGTCACGGTCAACGGGCCGTACATCGTCTCGGGCGGGGTGCCACTGCAGGTGATGCGGATTCTGCTCGACGAGCGCGAGCAGTCGGTCGGCTGGCGCACGGCCGGCCGCATCCCGGTCAAGGGGAGCTACGCGCTCTGTCGCTGCGGCCGCACCAGCACGCCGCCCTTCTGCGACGGCAGCCACGGGCGGCACGGTTTCGACGGGACCGAGACGGCGTCGCGCGAGCCGTATGAGAAGCAGGCGCGCGTGCTGCACGGTCACGGGGTCTGGCTGGCCGACGCGCCGGCCCTGTGCGCCTCGGCCCGGTTCTGCCTCGCCTCGAGCGGCACGTGGTTTCTCACCCGGCGGTCGCGCGACCCAGAGGCGCGGCGGCTGGCGATTCGGCAGGCGCAGAACTGCCCGGCCGGCAGGCTGGTGGCGCGACAGCCGGGCGGCGCGGACATCGAGCCGAAGCTCGCGCCGGGAATCGCGCTGGTCGAAGACCCGCTGGCCGGGATGAGCGGGCCGCTCTGGCTGCGCGGGCGCATACCGGTCATCGCGGCAGACGGGTTTCGCTACAAGGCGCGCAACCGGGTCACGCTCTGCCGCTGCGGTTCGTCCCGCAACAAGCCGTTCTGCGACGGCAGTCACGCGCAGGGCTAGGCGCCCGGCAGCGGCCTATTCTACCGGGCAATCACCAGCCTGTGCGGGCAAGCATTGGTCGCGTCGTCCCGGCGCAGGAAGTACACGCCGGGCGGCAAGCGACCGAGGTCGTTGTCGCCCGGGACCAGGACCTGTACCCTGCGGCCGAGCGCATCGTGCAGGGCGCGCGGCCCGTCGTCGGGCAGGAGGAGACGGGTGCCGACCAGCGTCGGCAGCGCAGGCGCCCGGCCCGGTGTCGGGCTCGGCTCAGCCAGCGCGGTGGGCACAACCGCAAACGGCGCGTCGGACCGGTCGTACTGCCAGCCCGGGCCATAGGCCATCGCGACAATCCACCCCGCGGTGAACGTCGTGTCGGGTACGACCCAGTTGTAGCTGGTTTGTGCCGGGGCCAGGCCGGTGACGATGGTATCGGTGCGCCAGAACCAC
>CBFGJX010000019.1:0-54974 GCA_965649225.1 Caldifarciminota bacterium | reverse complement strand
TTGTTGCCTTTGAGGACATAGAGAAGACCGGTGCCGGCATCCCAGGCAATCGCACCGCCGTCTTTGACCGCACGGCCGGAGGGCGAGAGCGGGACCTGGGTTATCTCGGCCCAGCCGGGCTGAGGCGGGGTGACGGTGTCTTCCACTGCCACCGTGTCGTAGCTGCAGTCGTTGCCCGGATTGGCATCCCCGGCCAGCTCGGTGCAGCACACCACCGGATACTCGCCCGGTTCTGCCGGAACCCAGTCCGGAAAGCTCACCTGCTGCCAGGTGCCGGGCAGGTGTCCGGCCACCGGCATCACCTGGTTGTAGACCGACCCGATCGTCATCCGCACGTTGTAGCTTGTCGGCACCGTCGTGCCGAAGTTGTACACCGAGCAGGCCGGCGTCACCACCGTGCCTACCGGCACCGGCCCGGCCGGCATCAGCACCCGCCGGCAGCCAACGTCGTTGACCTGCACCGTCACCGTCCCGGTCTGCCGGTCGTTGCTGTTGTTGCCGTCACCGGAAAGCTCGGTCGAGCAGGATACCCCAAAGCTGCCCCGGGCCGAGGCGGTCCAGTCGGCAAAGGTCAGATACGAGGCGCTGCCTGCCGGCTGGGCATTGACATAGACGCTTTCCAGATAGGACGGCTCGATGCGCAGCTTCACCCAGTAGGAGGCCGAAGCCGTGCCGAAGTTGCGCGTCGAGCAGGCCGGCGTCACCACCGCACCCGAATCAACCGTGCCGGAGGGAGCAAGGAGATGGGTCACGCCGACGTCGGCGATTGGCTCGGGCGGCACGTAGTGGTAACCCATATCGGGCAGACCGGCATCAGGTACGTTGTCGGTACGCGTCGTCCAGGCGTGCACCAGCGAATCGAGGTTAAGGCCGGTACCGGTCGGCAATACCCCTCCGGCATCGACGCACGGGCTGGTGGTCGGCTGGCCCGCTGCGGTCTGGCTCAGTCGAAAACCGGCAACGAACTGCGGGTCGGCAGTGATGTCGCCGGTCCCGGGCGTACAGTTGTAAAGCGAGTTGTTATAATAGTCGTTGTAGGACAGCTGCAGGGTCGTGCCGGTGCTGTTGTAAATGCCCGCACCACTTCCGGCGACGTTATTGGCGATGATGTTGTTCTGCAGCGTCGCCTTGCAGTTGGTGGTGTTGTAGAAGCCCCCACCCTGAGGAAAGTTGGTGGAAGACGAGACGTTGCCGGCAATGGTGTTGGCGAGGATGAGCGCATTGCCCGCAGTGCTGTTGCAGTTGTTGTAGATGCCGCCGCCGAAGCCGTAGCTGTTTGCCTCGCTGCGATTGCCGGTAATGAGATTGCCGAATACGACCGGCACGGCATTGGCGCTTGCCGCGGTCAGGTAGATGCCACCACCGTAGGTGTAGTTGCCCCAGGCACCAGTGCCGGTGGCCTTGCAAACGTTGTCGCTGATGATGTTGCCGTAAATGAGTACGCCGCCTTCGGCCCAGATGCCGCCGCCCCGCGAGTAGCTGTGGTGCATTACGTGAACCGTATCGTGGTGGATGTAGTTGAAGCAGATTTCCGGCCGCGCCGTGGAGTTGGTGTTGGAAACGTAGATGCCGCCGCCGTAGCGGTAGCCCGAGGCCGAATCGCCACGGTGGACATTGCCGTCGATTTCGTTGCGGGTGATGAGTGGGTTGAACCCGGCATTGCTCCAGCTCAGGTAGAGCCCGGCGCCCTGAAGCGAACCGCGGTTGGCGGTGATGCGGTTATCGGCGATTGTCGGCGCACCCGCGGTCAGGGAAATGCCGCGCCAGCCCTTGGTAATGGTAAAGCCACGGACCTCAGTGGCGCGCGTGACGACGCCGGAAGAGAAGGTAATGCAGGCGCCGGCCGAGTCGCCGTCGATCCTCGTCGAGTCGCGGCCGTACTCGCCCCAGAGCTTGATGCCGTCGCGTGCCGGCCACGAAAGATTCTCTTTGTAGTTACCGGGCGCGACGAGCACCGTGTCGCCGGCGAGCGCTGCGTTCAGGCCGGCCTGGATCGTTGGTTGCTGGGAAGGAACCCGGATGATCGTCGCCGCGGCCAGTCCTGCCGCAAGCACAAACAGCACGATGAAGCGTGACATCTGACCTCCTCGTCGTTACAACCGGCGGGCCCGGCGCCCGCTAGCGCATCTTAGGCCGGCGCTTCGGACTGTCAACCGGTCTTGGCCGGTTGGCCGCGAACCACCGCTCCCAGTCCGCGATCTCATCCGCACTCAGCGGCCGCTCATCACGGCGGCCGGTACGAACCGGTGCCGGCGCCGAAGGCAGCAGCTGCCGGGCGAATTCCTCGGAACGAAGCAGTTTTGCGCCGTAGTCGGCAACGTAGCGGCGGATGGAATTGTCGGATGTAACCACGGTCCATGACCTCGGGCTGCGCTCGCGCTCAAGCAGCTGTTTGATGTAGCTGTCGGCATCGGCGCGGGCGAAGACAACCCGCACCCCCGACCGGCTGTCGCCCCGGGTTCCGGCACTGCCGCGCCGGCCGTCGAATACAATCGTGATGGCGATGCTTCGCCCGGCCGCATAACCGGCCAGCATCCCGACCAGCCGCTCCCGGGCCAGCTCAAGGTCCTGCTCGACCAGCGCTTTCAGCTCCGGAATCTTGTGAATCAGGTTGTAACCGTCAACTGCGAAGCGCTGGCCCGTCAAGGGTCGTCTCAGGGAGCGAGCCCGACCTGCAGCAGCAGACCGGCGGTGGCTGCGACCAGTGCCGCGACGGTCACGATCAGCCCGGTCTTGAACCAGGCGCCGAAACTGACGCTCTGCCCGCTGACCCGTTCGTACATCCCGACCGCGACCAGATTGGCGCTCGAACCGACCATCGTCAGGTTGCCGCCGAAGCAGCCGCCGAACAAAAGCGCCCACCAGAGTATCGAAGCATGGGGCAGCTTCACCGCCAGCAGCGACTTCACCACCGGTACCAGTGCCGCGACAATCGGCATGTTGTCAACGAATCCCGACCCGATGCCCGAACCCCAGAGCATCAGAATCAACGCCGAACCGGTCACGCCCGAGGCCCCCATCCAGCGGTTGAGCGGTGAACGTTCGGCCGCCTGCATGAGCAGATAACCGAGCTTGGTAGTCACTCCGGTATGCTCGAGGCAGGCCGCGCTTGCGAAGAGAAACATGAAAAACAGCAGGGTCCACCAGTCGATGCTGCGCGCCAGCAGCAGCTTGCCCCGCTCCTGCTCGACGAAAATGATGAAAGCCACCGCGCCCAGCGGCGCGACCATCAGCATCGTCCCCTCGCCCAGTCCCAGCAGGGACTCGAAACGGGCGTGAAACATGATCAGTACCACGACGGCCAGAAAGGTGAAGCCGCCCAGCCGCAGTTCTTTCGGATTGAACCCTTGGGCCAGCCGCTCGAAATCGGCCAGGTCCAGCTTTTCGCGGGCAGCGAGGCTCTTGTTGAACAACAGCAGTATCAAGGCGCCAACGACAAGCGAAGTAACCAGTGCGATTGGCGTCGCCCAGCGCAGGAAACTTTCGAAAGTCAACTGCCCGACGAAGGCAAGATACACGCCGATCGGATTGCCGACCAGCGTCAGGGCACTGCCGATGTTGGTGGCGAAAACCAGTGCCAGCAGGTAAGGCAGCACCGGGGTCTTGGTGCGTCGGGCGATCTCCACGGCCAGGCCGAACGTGACCAGTATACCCGACACTTCACCCACAAAACCGCTGAGCAGCACCGAAAACTCCATCAATATCAAAAGCAGCAGCCAGGGCTTGCCGCCGACACGCCGCACCACCTGCACGACGACAAACTTGAACAGCCCCTTGTCCTCCACCCACTTGATGAGCACCATCATCGCCATCACGAAGATGATCGTCGGCAACGACATGTATTCGACCATGTGCGGCAGCTCGATCACCCGGGACAGCAGCAGCAGACTCAGCCCGACGCCGACAACCGCCAACCGGTATTTCCAGAACAGCAGTGTGCCGACGATCATCCCGCAGAACACCGCGACGACCAGTGCCTGGCTGGACAACCACGGCTCCGAGTTGAAACGCAGCAGACCGAGCTGTTCGTACACACCACCCGGTGGCAGGACAATTCTGGGCAGCAGCAGCCGCCCACCGAGGTAAGCGGCGACGACTGCCGCCAGCAACAGGACGACTCCGCGGCTGCGCTCGATGAGGCTGGCGGTCGGCGATTGCTCCAGCAGCCGGGCCATTTTCTCGGTCGAGCGGGCTTTGAGCAGCAGCTGGCGCAGGTGCTCGTTGCCCAGAGCACGGGCGACCGCGGCCAGCGTCTGCAGGTAAGCCGGCCTGGCCGCGCCGTCGGCGACGATCAGCGCAATCAGTCGCACCGGCTGGCCGTCAACCGCGTGCCAGTCGATCCCGGAACTCACCCGGACCAGTGCCACAATCGGGGTGTTGACCGCCAGCGGCAGCAGCGCGTGCGGCACCGCCACCTCGCCGCCAACCCCGGTCGAGCCCTGAGCCTCGCGTTCAAGCAGCGCCCGAACCAGCGCCGCAGGATCAGCCACGATACCGCTCCGGGCCAGCCGTTCGGCGACGGCCGCAAAAACCTCCCTGGGGCTGGAAGCCTCGGGCAGGTCGATGACCAGGTCGGGCCGGATGCGCTGCATCCGGCCACCTCGTTCTTGTTCGGTGATTTCGCTTGAGTCCACGGGCTAGCCCGCGTTGACGAGCAGAATCGGACAGGGCAGACCGGCAATGAACTCGTCGGGCAGCCGGTAGTTCGAGCCAGCCAGGCTGGCGGCGCTGAGAACGACAAGGTCGCTGCCGGTGTTGTGTGCCAGCGTGAGGATGTCATCAACATCCCCCTCACGCGCCATCACCGTCGACTTGATACCCGCGGCCTTGAACTCTTCTTCGAGCCGGTAGAGGTCATGCCAGCACTTGCGCTCACGGTCCTCGCGCACGACCCGGCGCCGGGTCGCCCCCTCGGTCGTTACCTCGTGGCCGCAACCGATGGCAAACAGCGCGCTCAGAAGCACGGTGCTGTCGCCGGCCCGGGCCAGGTCCATCACGAGGTGTTTCTCCTCCCGTTTCTCGCTGACGATGTAGAGGATCTTCTTGAACATATTGGTAACTTCCGCCTATGGGGCCAGTTTGACCTGCAGCAGCAGTGCCGCCGTGGCCACAAGCAGCGACACCACCGTCACGATCGCTCCATACTTCAACCACTGCCCGAACCGGATCGACTTGCCCGACGCCTTCTCGAACGCGCCGACCGCCACGAGGTTGGCTGTCGAGCCAATGACCGTCAGGTTACCGCCAAAACAGCCGCCAAACAAGAGCGCCCACCACAGAATCGAGGCATGCGGCAGCCCGGCCCGGGCCAGGTCCTTGACGACCGGTACCAGCGCCGCGACTATCGGCAGGTTGTCAACAAATCCGGACGTGAGTCCGCTGAACCACAGCATCAGCACGGTCGTCACGCTGGTTACCACCGCCGGCGCGGCGGTCACGCCCGCCAGTGACTGCGACAACCGCAGCATCACATAACCCAGCTTGGCCGTGACCCCGGTGTACTCCAGACAGGCGGCATTGGCGAAAAGGAACATGAAAAACAACAGCGTCCACCAGTCGATGCCGCGCTCGACCAGCAACCGTCCCTTCTCCTGCTCGTAGAACACGATGAAACCAACGACCATCAACGCCTCGGCGACGAGTGCGGTCCCCTCGGCCAGATGCAGGGCCAGCTCGACCCGCCGGTGCACCGCGACGAGCAGAACCACCACTGCAAAGGTAATGATACCGGTACGCAGCCGGGCCGGCTCGACGTTGCCGGCTGCGCGCTCCAGGTCGTGCAAATCGATGTCATACCGCCGGCCGAAAAACTGCCGGCGATACAGCAGCAGACAGATACCGGCTGTCAGCAGCGCCGCAATGGCTGACACCGGCGTGGCCCAGCGCAGGAACTCCTCAAAACTGAGCCGGCCGGCGAAGGCGATGTAGACGCCGATGGGGTTGCCGACAAGCGTGATGGCACTGCCAACGTTGGTCGCAAAAACCAGACACAGCAGGTAAGGCACCAGTGGCGTCTTTGTCCGGCGCGCGACCTCCTGGGCCAGCCCGAACGTGACAAGGATTGCCGAGACCTCGTCGGCGAACCCGCCCAGCAGCACCGAGAAACCCATCAACATCAAGAGCAACAGCCAGGGAATGCCCCTGACCTGTTCGATTGCCTTGGTCACCAGGTAGCGGAAAACGCCGATGTTTTCCAGCCACCGGACGATGACCATCATCGACATGATGAACAGGATTGTCGGAATGGACATGAATCGGACCGTCGTCTCGAGGTCCATCACCCCGGCAATCAGCAGGATACCAAGCGCAGCGGCTGCTATCGCCACCCGGAACCGCCAGAACAACAGCGTTCCGAGCACCATCCCGAAAAACAGTGTCACCGTCAGTTCCTGCCTGAGCAGCCAGACCGGCTCGGCGAGGCGGGCAAACTCTTCACCCGCCCAGGCACCGGTCGCGGGCAAGACGATCGCCGGCAAAACCCGACTGGCGAGTGCGAAAATGAAACCAAGCGCGGCAAGATAGAAGATCAGCCTTTGCTGCCGGTCGAGCCAGCCGAGAGTGTGCGGCCGGACAATCGCACGGGCAATCTGCACCGGCCCCCGGGCGGCCAGCACCCCCGCTTGAACCGTTGGCTGATTCAGCGCCCGAGCCAGTTCGGCCAGCAGTTCCAGATAACGGTCACGCTGGTTACTGGGTGCAACGATCAGCACCACCAGCCGTACCGGCTCGTCGTCGATCCCGCCCCAGGCCAGCCCCCGCGCCAGCCGCACGACCGCCACTGTCGGCGCCGCCGGCCCCTCAAGCAAAGCATGCGGCAGCGCCAGCCCGTGCCCGACGCCGGTCGAACCCTGTGCTTCGCGTCGCTCCAGTTCGGCAATCAGCGCAGCGCTGTCGGGCACCAGCCCCAGCCGGGACAGCCGGCCAGCAACAAACTCAAACACCTGCCGCGGCGACTCGGCCGCCGGTAGTTCGAATATCAGTTCCGGTCGGACAAACTCTTTCAAATCTGTCTTCATGCTGCTTCCAGCGCCGCCAGCAGTGCCTCAGCGATCATTCGGACTTCATCCCGGCGCACAGTCCGGAAGTCAATGACATACTCGTCGTGCTCGATGCGGCCAAAAACCGGCGGCCGCCATCGGCGCATCCTTCGTGCCAGCTCGGCCACTCCAATCGCTGCCGGACGTACCGCCACCACCACCGACTCGATACTCTGGGTCGCCAGCGATCCGCCCCCCACCTCGGCTGAGCCGGTACGAACCGCAAGTTCCGCGCGGCCTGTCAGCTTCGACCGCACCCGCCGCAACAAGCTCTGGGCCTCAGCCCGCATCGTCGCCGCCGGCTTGAGCAGAATCTGAAACAGCGCATGCTCACGCACCGCCTGTTCCTCGTCGAGAAACAGCGTCAGGGTTCGCTCCAGCACTGCGTAGGTCAGCTTGCCACAGCGCAAAGCCCGGGTCAGCGGATGCTTTTTCATCACGTCGATATACTTCTTGCGGCCGACGATTATCCCGGCCTGGGTGGCGCCGATGAGTTTGTCACCGGAAAAACAGACGACATCGGCTCCGGCCGCAATCGACTCCTGCACCAGCGGCTCACGCGGCAGTCCGTACTTTGCCAGGTCCACCAGTGCCCCGGAACCGAGGTCATCGACCACCGGCAGCTTGAACTCCTGCCCCAGCGCAACCAGCTGTTCCAGACTCACCTCTCTGGTAAAACCGGTGATGCGGTAGTTCGATGTGTGAACGCGCAGCAGCAGCGCCGTGTCGACAGTGATCGCGTTGCGATAGTCGCGCAGATGCGTCCGGTTGGTCGTTCCGACCTCGACCATTCGACAGCCGCTCTGCATCATCACATCCGGAATCCGGAACGAACCGCCGATCTCAATCAGCTGTCCCCGCGAAACAATCACCTCCCGGCCGCGCGCCAGCGCCGAGAGAATCAACAGTGTCGCCGCACAGTTGTTATTGACAACCAGCGCCGCTTCGGCACCGGTCAGCTCGCACAAGAGTGGTTCAACGTGGCTGTAACGGTTGCCCCGCCTTCCGGTTTCAATGTCAATCTCCAGACTGCAGTAGTGTTCGGCAACATCGGCCAGCGCTTCCTGCGCAGCCCGCGACAGCGGCACCCGTCCCAGGCCGGTATGCAGCACCACACCCAGCGCATTCACCGCCCGCGTCAAGGTTGGCCGCGCCTCACGCCGCAGCAGCTCGCTCAGTTCGGCCGGGTCGAAACCGGCCCCGCCGGCGGCCAACCGCTCCCGCACGCGGTCAAGATACTGCCGGATCGCGCGCACCGCCATTCGTCGCGGCACTGTCCGCAGTACACTGGCCAGACTTTCGTCGGCAAGCAGTCGATCGACCGCCGGCAGTTCGCGCAGTGCCGCCGTCCGACTCTGTTGCTCTTCCGTCATCGTTATCTCCCGGCCCGCAATCAGCCCTCGCCTGCCGGCCGCTCAGTTGCAGAGCTGTTCACGAACGAATGTTGCCCGCCGTTCATCACGCTCCACCGCTGTCAGTGTCTCGCCCAGCACCGCCTGCAGGTTCGCCGGTCGCACCAGCACCAGCAACCGCATCACCGTGCCCAGTGTCAGCTCGTTGATGATCCCAAGCGCAACGCCGATGCGCACTGTCGCCAGCAGGTTCACCGCCTCGTCCGATGTCAGCACCCGCGCCCCGCGCAGCAGCGCCAGCGACCGGAACACCTTGTCTTCAATATCGATCCGGACATTGTGCATCAGGTATTCTCGCGCCCGGCGCTCATGATTGACTATCTCCCGGGCGGCGGTGCTGACCGTTTCAATCAATTCGCTTTCCGTGACGCCCACTGTCCGGCGGTTGGAAATCTGGAAAAAGTTACCCCGGGTCTCGGTGCCTTCACCGTGCAGGCCGCGGACAACCAGTCCGACCTCGGTTGCCCCGCGCAGTACCCGTTCAATCTCCCGTGTCAGCACCAGTGCCGGCAGATGAACCAGCACCGATGCCCGCATCGCCGTGCCCAGATTGGACGGGCAGGCAGTCAGAAAGCCGTACGCCGGCGAAAACGCATACTGCAGCTCACGTTCCAGCCGCTCGTCCAGCAGCGCTGCCGCGCCGAAAGCCGCCGGGAAGTCCAGTCCCGACGCCAGAGCCCCGAATCGCAGGTGGTCTTCTTCGTTGACCATCAGGCTCAACGACTCCTCTTCAGACACCCACAACCCGCGGCAGGCCGAAGATTGGCAAAAATCGGGTGAAGCCAGATGTCGTTCGACGAAGTAGCTGCAGCGCTGCGGCGTCAGCATCTCGTCATCAACGAAGCTGCCCGCCGGCCCGACGGTTGTCAGTGCCCAGCGGACCGCATCAACCACCCGCTCCTGACTGCGCCGGTCGGCGCGATTGGTAAAAGGTACGTCGGTCAGATTCCGCGCCAGTCGCACCCGGGTCGAAACGACAACGTCGGAATCCGGTCCCGACCCGTCCAGCCAGTTGCCGACCTCAGTCGCCGGTTTCATGCTCTGCCCGGCGCAAGCGGTCACGCAGGGCTGCCGCCCGTTCGTAGTCTTCGCTGTTCACCGCTTCCGCCAGCTCATCCTGCAGTGCCAGCAGTGCCATTCGCTGCTGCGCCTGCTTGCGGCCGGCGCTCGGAGTCCGACCGATATGCTGCACCGCACCGTGCAGTCGCCGCACCAGCGGCATCAGCCGCTCGCGGAAAGCGGCATAGCATTCGGCACAGCCCAGCTGTCCCCGGCGTTTGAAATCGGCGTAAGTCAGACCGCATGCCGGACACACCGACGCGCTGTCGGCCTCGTCAACCTGACCGCGCAGTTCCGCCATCACCGCCGCGGCGTCCGAACGCAGGGTTGCGCTGTCGGTCAGCCCGCGTGCCCGGGCACATTCGGCACACACCTCCAGCTCACTGGCCGTGCCGTCCTTGGCCAGCTGTCGCACCTTCAGCACCGCGTCGTTACGGCCACAAATGTCACACTGCTTCATCGACAAGCTTCCCTTCTGCCAGCCGCAGACGACGGGTGGCGCGGGCCGCAACCGCCGGATTGTGGGTAACGATGACGCTGGTCAACTGCTGCTCGGCACTCAGCCGGGCAAAGAGTTCTACCATCTGAGCTCCCGAAGCGACATCAAGATTGCCGGTCGGTTCGTCGGCCAGGACCACCGCCGGTCCGGTCACCAGCGCTCGCGCCAGAGCCACCCGCGCCTTCTCTCCGCCCGACAGCTCGGCCGGCCGGTGCCGGTGCCGGCTGACAAAACCAACCAGCTGCAGAGCGAAGTTCGCCCGCTCCAGCGCCGCTGGCCTTTGTACCCCGCCAACCAGCAGTGGCATCGCCACGTTCTCCAGAACTGTGAACTCGGCCAGCAGGTGATGAAATTGAAACACAAATCCGACTCTCCGGTTGCGCAGAGCCGGCAACCGACTATCAGGATACCCGAAAATGTCAATAGAATCAAGCAACACCCGGCCGCGCGTCGGACGATCGAGGCCGCCCAGGATGTGCAGCAGCGTCGACTTGCCGGTACCCGACGGCCCGACAATCGCCACCAGTTCACCGCGCCGGACGGCAATATTCACCCCACGCAGAACTTCCAGTCGCTCGGGACCGCTCTCGAATACGCGCCACAAATCCTCGCCCACGAGCACGTATTCACTGCCCACCGGCTCCGCACCACCGGTCCGCGACTCTGACTCATTCATATCTTATTGCCTCAACCGGCTCAAGTCGTGCCGCGCGCCACGCCGGATAGATTGTCGCCAGCAGCGAAATCACCAGTGCCGCACCGCAGACGGCGACAAAATCGGTCCACATCATCTCGACCGGCAGATTCTTGACGAAATAGACATCGCCGGGCAGGGTAACCAGCCGGTACTTGTTCAGCAGCCAGGACGTGAGGAAGCCGAAAGCCGCCCCCAACACCGTTCCCGCCCCGCCGATGATACCACCGGTCAGGACGAAGATTCGGGTCACCGTTGTCGGCGCACAGCCGATTGCTTTCAGAATCCCAATCTCGCGCGTCTTGCGGATTACCATCATCGTCAGCATCCCGACAATGTTGAACGCCGCTACCAGCACAATCAGCACCAGCACGATGAAGGTGACCACTTTTTCCAGTTTCAATGCCGTAAAGAGGTTACGGTTCTGCGCCACCCAGTCGGTCGCCCGGTAAGGATAGCCCAGCTCGGCATTGATTCGCCGCGAAATCCGAGCCGCAGAGTAGACGTCGCGCACCCGGACTTCAAAACCGGAAATCATTCCCGGCATTCCCAAAAATCGCTGAATTTCGCTCAGTGACAAATAGACAAAGGAGGCGTTGTATTCGTACATCCCGGCGTCAAAAATGCCATTGACCCGGAAGCTGCGCGTGCGGGGATAAAAACCGAGCGGCGTCGCCGTGCCGCCAAACGGCGAGGCAAGCGTCAGCTGGTCGCCGACCGAAACACCCAGCATTCGCGCCAGCTCGATACCCAGCACCACGCCCGACGAGTCGAAACGGAACTCGCCCTCGACGATACTGCTGGCGATGTCGGTTACCGCCAGCTCCCGGCCGGGGTCAACACCGCGGATTACCACTCCCTCGACACCGTTGTCGGTACGCACCAGCGTCTTGGCATAGGCAAACGGCGCTACGCTCTGCACACCGGGCATCGCCGCCAGCCGGGCCTCGAGGCTGTCGCCGAGACCACCGTAGCGGAACGCGGCGTAGGAGTACTGGGTGACCACTATATGCGGAGTCGAACCCAGTATTCGGTCCCGCAGTTCTTTGTGAAAACCGTTCTCGACCGACAGGACGATGATAATTGCCGCTACGCCGACGAACACCCCGCCGATCGCAATTGCCGAAAGTCCAGACACCACCCGCTGGCTGCGCCCGCGCAGATAGCGCCAGGCCATGAACAATTCGAATTGCATCTACTCGACCGGTCTGAGTTGCGGAAACAGAATGACGTCCCGGATTGATGGGCTACCGGTCAAAAGCATCGCCAGCCGGTCGATGCCGATTCCCAACCCACCGGTCGGCGGCATCCCGTACTCCAGCGCCGTACAGTAGTCTTCGTCCACCGTCGCGTACTCCTCGTTGGCCCGGACCGTCTCCTCGAACCGCGCCCGCTGTTCCAGCGGGTCATTCAACTCCGAGAAGGCATTGCCCAGTTCCATGCCGCAAACCACCGGTTCAAACCGCTCCACCAGTTCGGGGTTGTCCCGATGGGTCTTGGCCAGCGGTGTCGTTATCTTCGGGTGATCCATCACAAATGTCGGGTCAATTATGTGGTCCTGAATCAGTTCGGAAAAAAGCTTGTCCAGCAGCTTGGAGTGGGAAATGTCGTCGGCGAACTGTACACCGAAACGGGCCGCGACCTTTTTCAGCATTGTGATTGACAGCCGCAGCGGGTCGGCTTCAATCCGCTCCGCCAGTGCGTCAACGAACTTCAGCCGGCGCCAGCGTCCGAGGTCAACCCGGTGTCCGCCGAACTCGACTTCGGTCGTGCCACGCAGCTCCAGCGCCAGAAAGCGGAACAGCTCCTCGACCAGTGTCATGACGTCGTGATAATCGGCGTAGGCCCAGTACAGCTCCATCTGAGTGAACTCGGGATTGTGGGTCCGGTCCAACCCCTCGTTGCGGAAGTCTTTGCCGATCTCATACACTTTGTCCAGTCCGCCGACAATCAGCCGTTTCAGATACAGCTCGTCCGAGATTCGCAGGAACATCTTCTGTTCCAGCACGTTGTAAAAAGTCTCAAACGGCCTTGCCGCCGCACCACCATAGACCGGTTGCAGGGTCGGCGTCTCGACCTCAATAAATCCGCGCTCATCCAGAAACTGCCGGATCAGCCTGACGATTCTCGTCCGCTCAAGCAGCACCCGACGGGCATCGGCGTTGACCAGCAGGTCGACATACCGCTGACGGTAGCGCGTCTCCACGTCCTTCAAACCATGGAATTTTTCCGGCAGCGGCCGCAGCGATTTCGCCAGCAGCACCAGCTCCTGCACCTGCACGGTCATCTCGCCGGTCCTGGTACGAAACAGCGTCCCCCGCGCTCCGACAAAATCGCCAATATCCAGCAGGTCCAGCCGTTCAAACGCCTCGGCACCCAGTGTATCCCGCCGCAGGTAGAGCTGGATGCGACCAGTGCCGTCCTGAATGTGGCCAAACTGGGTCTTGCCGTGTTCACGGCGCGACATCAACCGGCCGGCGACGCGCACTTCCGTGCCGGCTGCCGACAGCGTCTCAAACTGTTCTATTGCCTGCGCCGCGGAATGCGTACGGGACCACGATGCCGGGTACGTGCCAATCCCTGCCGCGCGTAATTTGGCGAGTTTGCCGAGCCGGATTTCCCGGTCGTTACCACTCTGCTGGACCGGTTCGGATTGTGAAGAATCAGTCATTGGCGCAAACTATATCCGCCCGCCCTGCCAAGTCAAATCGCCGGCCCGCTTTACACGCCGCGAGCGCAGTCTAAACTGACTGGTATGGGTCGGATTCTCTGCATCGACTACGGGCTGCGCCGGACCGGGCTGGCAATATCCGACCCGACCCGGACCATCGCATCGGCGCTGGCGACCATCGAACACCGTGACGAGACAATGCTGATCAACCAACTCAAGCTGATCGTCACCGAACAGGAGATTGACGAGATCGTGCTCGGTCTGCCGCTGTCACAGTCGGGTCGGCCGTCGCAACGTTCAACCCAGGTCACCGCCTTCGGGTCACGGCTGGCGCGCGTGTTCAAGCTGCCCGTCCACTACTGCGACGAACGCTACTCAACCTTGCGCGCACAGGCGATACTCGACGAGGTCTACGGCGACCCGGTTCCCCGCCGCGGCAGACCACCGCGACACGTACCCGGCGTGAAACGCAAAAAGCAGTCGCTCGACCGTATCGCGGCCGTGCTGATATTGCAGGATTTTCTGAAAAACCGCCCGGCCCCGGACTCAGTTGAAGAATGACGCTGCATTGGCGCTCGCTCACCACTTTTTTTGCACTTCTGGTCATCGCCTGTGCCAGCGTTCAGTTGCCCGGTCCCGATGAAGACGCCATCGAAATTCGTATCCGGCCCGGTCAGTCCACCCGCGCGATCGCGGAAAGCCTGAAGGCGCAGGGAATAATCCGAAGCCCGCTTGAGTTCCGCATCCTCGCCCGTCTGACCGGCCGGCAGGGCCGGCTGCGCTCCGGTCTCTACCGCTTCCGGCCGCGCACTGAAGAGCTTACCGTCTTGCTTGCACTCACCCGGGGCGGGACGACCTCGATGATGATCACCATCCCTGAAGGCTGGACGATGCAGCAGATCGCCGCTGAACTTGACCGCCGCGGCATCTGTCCGGCAGCGGAGTTCCTTGCCGCCTGTGTCCAGCCCGAACTGCTGCACGAACTCGACATCGAAGGCCCGAGTGCCGAGGGCTACCTTTATCCGGAGACCTACGACTTCACCCTTGACACCGACCCTGCCGCAATCATCCGGCAGATGACTGGCGAATTGAAGCGCGCCTGGGCCGAACTCGCCGGACTCGATTCGGCCCGGTTGCCACCACTGTCCGTCCTCACACTTGCCTCGATAGTTGAACGCGAGGCTGCCCGGCCGGACGAATTTCCACTCATCGCCTCGGTGTTCGTCAACCGGCTGAAAAAGGGCATGCCCCTCCAGTCCTGCGCCACGATTGAATACGTCCTGCCCGTCCGCAAACCCGTGCTCAGCATCGAAGACACGCGGCTTGACTCACCGTACAATACCTACCTCCACCCCGGTCTGCCACCCGGCCCGATAGCCAACCCGGGCCGCCGGGCGCTGGCAGCGGTTTTCCGCCCGGCCGAGACCGACTTTCTCTATTTCTTCAGTCGAGGTGACGGCAGCCACGTTTTCTCTGCAACGTGGTCTGAACACCAGGCGGCCCGGCGGCGACTGCAGCGCGACAGCGCGGACCGCGACTGACGCTAACCAAACCGGCCCGAAATGTAGTTCTCGGTCTCGATTTGTTTGGGTCGAGTGAAAATCTCGGCCGTGCGGCCGAATTCGACCAGCCTGCCCAACAGCATGAACCCGGTGTAATCTGAAACTCTGGCCGCCTGCTGCATGTTGTGGGTCACGATCACGATCGTGTATTCCCGCGCCAGCGTCCGCATCAAATCTTCAATATGCAGTGTGGCAATCGGATCCAGTGCCGAGCACGGTTCATCCATCAACAGCACCTCCGGTCGCACTGCCAGCATCCGGGCAATGCACAGCCTCTGGCGCTGTTCATCGGTCAGGCTGGTAGCAATCTGATCAAGCCGGTCGTGCAGTTCATCCCACAGCCGGACCGCCCGCAGACACCGTTCGACCGTAGCCTGCAACTCGTCGCGCCGGGTCTCGCCATGGCAGCGGGGACCGTAGGCGACGTTGTCGTAAATCGACAACGGGAAAGCGTTCGGCCGCTGAAAAACCATCCCGACCCGCTTGCGCAGTTCCAGCACGCTCAACCGATAGATATCCGTCCCGTCGAGCAACATCCGGCCGCGAATCCGGGCGCCATCGACCAGCTCGTTCATTCGGTTGAAGCTCCGAAGCATCGTTGACTTGCCACAGCCGGAAGGGCCGATGATGGCAGTAATGGCACGAGCAGGAAAGGCAATGCTGACATCCTTGACCGCGTGAAAATCGCCATAAAAGACGTTCAAGCCACAGGCTTCAAACTTGGCGGTGCTCACCCGATCTTCCCCGACAGATAATCTTCGGTACGGCGGTCGCGCGGCCGAGTGAAAAGTTCGGCACTTGGAGCGAGCTCAACCAGCTCACCCGACAGAAAATAGGCCACCCGATCGGCAACCCGCGCTGCCTGTTTGGTGTTATTGGTTACCAGCACGAAGGTGTAGCGGCCAGCCAGCTCCCGCATTGCCTTTTCGATCTGGGCTGTCGAAATCGGATCCAGCCCCGAACACGGTTCGTCCATCAGGACGACATCCGGGTCAACCGCCAGCGTTCGCGCGATGCACAGCCGCTGCTGCTGGCCGCCGGACAGCCGCAGGGCCGAAGTGTGCAGCCGGTCCTTGACCTCATCCCACAGTGACGCGGCCCGCAGACACCGCTCGACCGTATCGGCAAGCCGATGCGGTCGCCGGCTCTTCAGCCTTGGGCCGTACGCGACATTGTCGAAAATCGTCCCGGGCAGTGGCACCGGCGTTGCGAAAATGAAGCCGACCCGCCGCCGCAGGGTATCAGTATCCCAGCGGCTGACCTCACAGTCGAGGAATCTGACTTCTCCCTCCCGGTGAAAATCAGAGTCCAGCTCCGCCATGCGATTGACTGTCCGCAGCAGAGTGGTTTTGCCCGAATGGGCCGGGCCAATCACTCCCAGTATCTCTCCCCTGCGGATGTCCAGACTGACTTTCGTCAGAACCCGCTGGTCCCGGTAGTACGCTGAGAGTTCCCGGATGGCAATGACGTTGCCGTCACTTTCCCGTTCGACGGTAGGGGTTACCATGTCGACTCAGCGCAACCGCCGCATCACCCGGTGCATCAGCAGGTAGGCGGTAATGTTGATTGCCAGAATCGTCACGATCAGCAGCAACGCGGTTCCGTAAGCCCGCTCCATCGACAGTCCTTCGCGTGCCAGAATGTAGAAATGAACCGCCATCGTCCGGGCCGAATCAAGCGCGCTTTCCGGCATCAGCAGCGACGAGCCGGCAGTGAAAATCACCACTGCGGTCTCGGCAACACTGCGCCCCATTCCCAGTATGACCCCGGTCAGTATACCCGGCAGTGAATTGGGCAGTACAACCCGGGCAATCGTCTGTGACCGGGTCGCGCCCAGCGACAGGCTGACTTCACGCAACACCACCGGCACTGCCCGGATTGCTTCTTCGCTTGTCCGGATAATTGTCGGCAGAATCATGAAGGCCAGCGTCAGCCCGCCGGCGAGTATCGACCAGCCCATTTTCAAACGGACAACGAAGAGGATAAACCCGAAGAGACCGAAAATGATCGATGGCACCCCTGCCAGAGCATCGGCACCGAACCGGATGATGCGCGTCAGCGGCGACTCGCGGGTGTACTCGCAAAGATAGACCGCAGTCCCAACCCCCAGCGGGGTGGCAACCGCTATCGCCAGCACGGTCAAATACAACGTCGCAACTATCGTTGGCAAGATACCCCCTGCCTTGCCCATCCGCTCCGGCATCCCGAACAGAAACTCGGGGGTAATGACGTGCCAGCCACGGACGGAAATAAAGCCGACGATCAAGAACAGCACGGCCAGCGTGGCCAGAGTCATCAGCGCCAGCACAACCCAGGCAATCCGCTGGCGGACGATCGGCGGCACCAGCCGGCGCCACCCCTGCGGCTTGATCACCCCGGCTGCCGGTCTTGACTCCGGCAAGTCGGTTCGGACCCCTGCCCGGCTATTATCCGTGAGGTTGTCGCCACCCTGGCTCATTGTATCTCCAGCCCTGAGGCTACCGCCGGGGCCGCACTGCCACCAGCGCAATCGTGTTCAGAACGATGATGATCACAAACAACACCATGCCCGTGGCAAAAAGAGCTGCCTGATGGTCACCGGCCGCGTAGCCCATTTCCAGCGCAATGTTGGATGTCAGTGTCCGGACTGGCTGCAATACCGATACGGGCAGGGTCAACGCATTACCCGCCACCATAATCACCGCCATCGTCTCGCCAACTGCCCGACCCATCCCCAGTATCAGCCCGGCGATGATCCCCGATCGCGCGGCCGGCAGAGTCACCCGGCGCAGTGTTTGCCAGCGGGTTGCCCCCAGCGCCAGCGAACCCTGTTTAAAATCGGCCGGCACGGCATTGATCGCATCGAGTGCGATCGCGATTACCGTCGGCAGAATCATGATGCCAAGAATGATCGCCGACGCCAGTACCGAAAAACCCGGACCGCCCAGTGTCCGCCTGATCCATGGCACCAGCACGACAACACCGATGAAGCCATAAACCACCGATGGAATCCCGGCCAGCAGTTCAATCGCCGGTTTTAGAAAACGAACGCTCCACTTCGGAGCGAACTCGGCCAGAAACATTGCGCACGACAGCCCCGGAACGGCTCCCAGCATCACTGCCAGTACTGTCACCTCCAGCGAACCGACAATCATCGGCAGTATCCCGAAATAGCCCCGGGTCGGCTGCCAGCGCAGAGAAGTGATGAAACGCCAGAGGCCAACCCTAGCCAGCAGCGGTACCCCCTCCCGCACAATGAACAGCGCGATCATTGCCAGCATCGTCACGGCTGACAGCGCTGTCGCCAGCAGCCCCACGCGCACGACCTGCTCCGTGAAGCCGTGACGACTGCGACCCGACCGATCGACTTTCCGGCTCATTCGTTGATCCGCGTCAACCCTTCCTCTTCGAGGATTGATTGTCCTTCCGGGCTGAGCACGAAATCGATGAACCGCCGTGTCGCCGGGGCTACCTTGCCCTTGGTCAGAAAGAGGAAACGGCGCACCACCGGATAACGACCGGTCTTGATCGTCACGTGGTCAGGCTTGACCCCGTCCAGTGCCACTGCCGCAACCCGGTCGTCAACCAACCCGAAGGACAAATAGCCGATCGCGCCCGGGTCACCGGCGACGATTTCGCGCACTGCGCCATTGGAATCCTGCACCAGTGCATCGGCGGCGAAGTTCAACGGTTCGGGCCGCGGGCGGGTGAGGTCGGTGTGCGGTGGTGTCATCAACCGCTCTTCAAAACTGGAACGGGTTCCTGAGCCCTCCTCGCGGGTGATCACCGTGATACGACGATCCGGCCCGCCTACTTCACGCCAGTTACGAATTGCGCCGGCGAATATCAGCCGGGCCTGTTCAAGCGACAGCGCCCGGACTGGATTGGTGCTGTTAACTACCATTACTATGCCGTCGATTGCAATCGGTATTTCGGTAAGTCCACGCTCATCGTAGGTCAGCGCTCGCGAAGACATGCCGATATTGCAGATGCCGGTCTGGACCGCCCTGACGCCGGCACTCGAACCACCTCCCTGGACGTTGATCTCGACATCACGGTGCCGGGCCATATAAACCTCAGCCAGCCGCTCGGCGAACGGCTGGACCGAAGTTGACCCGGCAAGGGTGATGACCGTTGCGGCCGGCCGACGGCAACCAGCAACGCAACAGACCAGTGCCGCCAGCGCCATTCGAATTGTCGCGCCCATCCGCGGCTCCTTTCAGATTCAGATGATTGTTTGGCGCGTCGCCTGAGGCTATTATCCCCATCGCGCCGGACAGTCAAGGAATTCCATCCGACCCTCACGGCAGATTTGACAGACCGGAGGTAGGGCATATAATCGCGCCAAAGGCGGAGGCTGGAAGAGGTGCTGAACGACCCCCAAGTCGTGAAGCTTGTTGAATTGCTTCTCGACAAGCAGGCACCCGGGCTTGTTCCAGTCTTCGAGCCTAAGCGGAATACCTGGGTAAGCTTTCCTGAGCTCGAGTCCGCTCTGTCCGTCGACTCGGAGTATGCCGTTCAGCTGCTCGAGGACCTGACCAGGCTCGGGTATCTGGTTCGTCATTTTCAGGAGAAAGCTTCGTTCTGCCCGGGCTGCAATTCGCAGGACATTCGACTGATCTCCTCCTGCCCTTCGTGTCACTCACGCCATGTCGTACGTCGCACAATGTGGCGCCACGAAAACTGCGGCTTTGTCGCTGCCGAAGAGGAATTCTCCCGGAGTGAAAATCGGGTCTGCCCGAAGTGCCGGCTGGAACTGGTGCTCATTGGGTCCGATTATCAGAGTCTCGGCCAGCGCTGGCGCTGTCTGGATTGCGGTGCCCTGTCTGACGCACCCGCCGAGCACTGGCACTGCCGGGCCTGCGGTCGCGACTACGGCCGACACGACATTCGCGAAATCCTGCTGTACTCCTATACCCTCGACCCGGCGCAAGTACCCCGGCTGAAAGGCGAACGTCTTCCCAAGGCCCGAATCCGTGAGTTTCTCACCCGCGAAGGCTACACCGTCCAGGAGTCGGTAACCGTCAGCGGCAAGTCCGGCTCCAGCCATCTGGTCGACATGCTCGGCACGAAACAGACCGGACCGCTCGAGCACCGGATACTGGTCAGCTTTGCTCAGGCCGAAACCGAGGTTCCTTCGGAAGAAGTGATTAAACTCTACGCCGTCGCCTACGACATCGATGCCGGCGAGACGATTCTCGTCGCTGCGCCGAAATTGAGCGAAGACGCCCGGCAATTCGCCCGACATTACAACATTCGCGTCTACAACGCCGACGAACTTGACTCAATCGGCCGTCCCCGTTCCGACTGAAAGCGCGGTCGTTGACGTTCCGCCCCGCTGGCACTAGTCTTAACCCGCATGGCACGGCGACTTTTTGTCTGGGCATCGATAATCGGCCTGTTTCTTGACCAGGTAACCAAAATTGCGGTGTACGGAATTGTCGAGTCTGGTATGCCGGTACGCGTTGCCGGTAATTTCGTCCGAATCTGGCGCACCGGCAACGAACGCGGCATTTTCGGACTGTCCTTTGGCCCGCCGCTGTTGCATCTTTTCCTTCAGCTTGCCGGTTCGGCACTGGTGGTAGTAATGGCCCTGCGCAACCGCGACCGCCTTGCCGGCCTGGCCTATGGACTGATTCTTGGTGGAGCAGTTGGCAACCTCATTGACCGCCTGCGCCTTGGCCATGTCATCGACTTTATTGACATTGGCCTGCGCGGCTGGCGCTGGTACACCTTCAATCTCGCCGACGCCTTCATCGTCATCGGCATTATCGTCCTCCTGGGGCGCGAGTTTGTCTTCCGGCCGCGCCCGGAGCCGGCATCGGACTCGCAATCCTGAGAAACGGCCATGCGCGTCTATCTTGACAACAATTCCACGACCCGGATTGACCCCCGTGTTGCCAGGGCAATCCAGCCCTATCTCGATGGCATTTTTGGCAACCCTTCCAACATCCACAGCTTCGGCCGGGAGTGCTACGATGGCGTTGCCGGAGCCCGCGAGCAGGTGGCCACTTTCCTTTCCGCTGCACCGGAGGAGATTTTCTTCACCGGGTCCGGCACCGAAGCTGACAACTGGGCCATCAAAGGAGTTGCGCAGGCACTGCGCCGGCGTGGCCGGCATATCATCATCAGTGCGATTGAACACAGCGCGGTCCTTGGCGCGGCAGCCTGGCTTGAGGCCGAAGGCTGGCGGGTGACCCGTCTGCCGGTAGACCGCTACGGTCTGGTTGATCCCGATGACGTCCGGCGCAGTATCAGCCCCGACACCGTGCTCTGCTCGGTGATGCTGTGCAACAATGAAATCGGCACGGTCGAGCCGGTGGCCGAGATTGCTACCATCTGCCGCCAGCACGGCGTAATCTGCCACACTGACGCCGTGGCCGCAGCCGGCAAAATGGCGGTAAACGTGGCAGAACTGGGCGTGGACCTGTTGACCATCTCCGGCCACAAACTCCGGGCTCCGAAGGGCATCGGTGCGCTCTACATTCGTCCCGGCACCCCCATTGAACCGCTGATTCATGGCGGCCATCAGGAACGGGGACTGCGCGGTGGCACCGAGAACGTCATCGGCATCGTCGGTCTGGGCGCAGCGTGTTCCCTGCTGGCGCAGGAATGGCCGGAACATGCCCAGCACGAACGCCGTCTTCGCGATCGGCTCGAACAAGGCATCATTGACAATGTGCCCGAGGTCATTGTCAACGGCCATCCCGAACGTCGGGCGCCGAATGTCTGCCATGTCAGCGTCGGCTATGTTGAAGGCGAAGCGCTGCTGGTCAGTCTTGACATCGAGGGTATCGCCGTCGCATCAGGGTCGGCCTGCTCCTCCGGCGAATCCGGCCCATCGGCAACGGTCAAGGCGATCGGCGTACCCCCATTGTTCGCCAATTCTTCGGTCCGCTTCTCGCTTGGACAGGAAAACACTGAAGCTGAAATCGACTATACCATCGCCGTTTTTGCCCGCGTTGTCGCCCGCCTGCGCGACATCTCGCCAGTCTGGCCCCGCCGCAACCTGGGCTAAGCGTCAAAGAGCACAACTGCCCGCCAGCCCGTTGCAGTCTGCTCCAAGAGAAAATCGTGGTAGGTCGGATTCTTCAGTTCAACCTTCAGCCCGTGCCGCTCCGGCTGATAACGCTCTCCGTGCAGGATTGCCCGCAGACTGGCCGACCCCAGCTCTAACGGCTCGACTCGCGCAACCACCAGCCCGCGGCTGGAAAAAAGAAAGCACAACTCCCGCAGCCAGTCCAGCACCAGCTCGACCTCATCGCTTGACTGTAACTGCACCGGCACGCGCTCACGCTCTTCCACCTGCGCCAGATCCACCATCAGGTCAAAAAGGCAGAAAGCGGCGTTGACGAAAAGCTCAGCCCGGTCCCGACCGAAAATCTCGGCCTTGATGTCTGCGGTGTGCTCGAGTAGCCGATAGCGTCTCAACGCTTGATGACCTGCTGGGCGGCACCAACATTACCACCGGCATCACAAACCGTCACCGCCACGATTCGGCCCTCGGCAGCTGTTTTCACCTCAGCCACCAGCTCGACACTCAGTTCGCCACCAGCCCCGACATCCAGTGCCTGCCACTCGCCGCCGTCCACCGCTATTCGGCAAGCGACAATCGGCGACAACGCATCGGTCGCCCTCACCCGAACCCGGACGCGGCCGGACCCGACGGCGGCTGCGCTCAATTCAGTCACGGTCGGCGGCGTATTGTCAATCAGAAATGGCCGACTGGACTGCCGGTCCTCCAATGCCGAGCTACCCCGCGCCGGCCGGTCGGTCACCAGTACCTCAGCAACGTACCAGCCATCAGCCAGCGTGCGGCTGTCCAGCTCAAACCGCCGCTCTGCAACCGGCCCCAGTCGAACAACTGGATCGACCTTGCCCCGTGGGCGCAGTTCCAGAAAAGCTTCCAGCGAGTCGCTGTCCGGGTCGTCGGCCGAAAAGGTAAACTCGCGTGCCGGCCGGCTTCGTCCCAAACGGGCATCAGCCAGGCTGACACCAGAAACCTCCAGACGCTCGACAACCGGCGCTCGGTTTGGTACCGAGTAGTAAAGCTCGACCCTTTCTACCCGCGGACTGCGGCCCGGTATCTCGCTTGACAGGCGTGCCCGCCACTGCAAAAACCGCCCGGTTGCGGCAAAGCCAGCAGCCGGACGCCACTCGGTCCAGGTGGAATCAGGCTGCCGGGAAAAGCCTGCCCGGAGTTCGAACTCCAGTCCGGTACCTTTTGGCACATCGGCCAGTCGGTCAAGCCGGCCGGAGCGGGCTGGAGCCCCACAGTCAAAAACCGGCGCGCTGATCCATCCCGAATCCGCCAGCACATTCTTGAGCACTACCAGCCGGGCCGGATTTGCCAGCCCGAGCAAGCGGCCCTCGCTGCCTTGTGCCACCGACACCACCGCTCCCTCGTCAAACCGCCGCAGCACTGCCGCCTGACCGTTTCGGTCGAGCTCGACTAGCCGCCCCGGGCCGCCCGTACCCACCAGTACCCCGTCGGGCCCGCAAAGCAGCGCATGAACAACCGAATCGGGTGCCGTCCATGACCAGCGTACAGTCCGATCCGGATTCAGACAGAACACCTGCGGTGGTTCGAAAAGTTCCGGCGCAGAGTTTGCCGCAACATACACCTGCTCCGTCCCTGCGCCCGGCTGCCCGCTCTTGCCAAACCCCAGCGCCCGCACCTCGGCCAGCGGCGCATCAAACAGAACTTCGGCGGTGAACTGACCGTCGCCACGCAGATTCAACCGGTACACCAGTCCATCCGGCGCCGTTCCTACCAGCAAGCCGCCCGGCACCGACTCCAGACTCAAAAGATGCATCTGGGGCGCGGCAAAAACCACGCCCGGTTTCCCCCGGCCAATCCGGAACAGCCGTCCTGTCGGTCCCGTTGCGGCATAGACTGCACCATCCGGCCCTACTGTGAGGTCGTGAACGAAGCCCTCGCCAGTCGTTAAAACCAGCTCTGGAGTCCCACCCGGACGAATCCGCCATACTTCGCCCGCCGGTGTCAAACCGAACCAGACACTCCCGTCCGGCCCGACGCACAATGCCATCACCTCGTTGTTTTCCCGTGTGAAGACCCGTTCGGCCCCGCTGCGGTTCAACCGCCACAACCCGTCCCCCGCAGCCAGCCACACCCGGCCGCGTCGGTCCTCAGCCGTGCGCCACACCGCACTGCTGCTCTCCAAACGGCGCTCGACCGTTGCCGGCGCCAGCTCAAACCATCCGGGCCGCAGTGCAATGTTCTCGATTTCACAACCGTCCCGCCCCGGACTGAGAGAATCTGTTCCGTCAACCAGCCACAAAGCTCCCAGCAATCCCAGCACTGTCAACAGACTCATCAGCTTATCCTTTGCTGCCCGATCAACAGGCTCACCGTCGAACCTCCAGTTCGACCCGCGCTGTACCCGCAATCACCCGCCCCATCGGCACGGTGACATCCAGCACCCGGCTCTCGGAAGTCAACTGGCCCCGGCCGGCAGCCGAACCCGGCGCCAGAACGCTGCGCAACGACCGGGGCAGGGCAGCCAGCTCACCGCGTCCCAGCACCATTCCGCCACTGCGCAGCATGCCCACTATCGCCAGTTCATCCTCACGTCCCGCCTGAGCCAGCAGCTCAAGCGCCGTACGCAGACTCTGCGGTTCCAGCCGTTCCGGGGCCCGCAACTGCTCATCCAGCAGGAGCGAATCGCGCTGACCGATCCGTAACACGAGTGGCCCGTCGGGCAGGCCGCTCGGCAGATCAACTTTGATGCTGTCTTCCCGGCTTTCTCCGCGCCAGTCGCGCAATCGAAGATGCAACTGCACCCGCTCGCCCGGCCGCACCAGCTGTCGGGCCGGCCGTACTCCCTCCAGCCATGCCCGCTGCGCTCCGGCAGAAAACACCAGATTCACCGTCACGCTGTCTAGACTGGGCCGCTCGAACCGGTTGCCAAAAACCGTCAGCAGCTCATTGCGCAGCCGGAACAGCCACTGTCGCGCCGGATCGATCCCGGCCGCCACGTGGCGTATCAGCACGGATTCGCCATGCAGATACAAACGAACCAGCGCCTCAACCGTCGCCTCGGCCATCGTGCCTTCAGATTCATAGACCAGACCAGCCAGCGCAGCAGGCAGCAGTGTCGGCACCAGTTCATCGTGGCGAGCCAGACGCAGCGAGAAGCTCTCATCGGCAGTCGGCGACATCAGCCTGACGCTCACCGGCAGTGTCGGTGCCCGCCACCCCAGCCTTGCCGCCACGCCATGCAGACGGTCTTCGGTGACCGCTCCCACGACCGGACCGGGCGAAAAAATCTTGAACGACGACAGCGCATTCGGCAGCACCGTGTGAATCCGACCGGTGACCAGCGGCAGTTCCACGCTGCCGGCCTGAAACATCGGATGACCGAAAATCAACACCCGATCGCCATCACGCGCGGTCAGAGTGCCGATCGCCGAGAACCGCAAATCTCCATCCACCAGCGCAACTCCAATTGCGGACCCCGGCAACAGTGCTGCATCCGAAGAATCGATTCCGCGACCGCTGCCAGCCACGACTGACACCAGTCCCCAGCCGCCCAACAGCGAGTCAATCACCCCTGCCGCCACCGGACCAAGACCCGACACTGCCAACGGCACTGTCAGCGGCCGCAGCGCACTCAACCGCCGGTCATCACCGGTCAGCGAACTACTTGAACCGGTTCTGAGGCCGGCTCGGCCCGGCCGCTCTTCGTCACGCCAGATTTCCAGCATCTGCCTGATCGGTGTCACTCCGGCGATTGGCTCCTTGGCAAACCCCCAGCCGTAGGCGACAGCTCCGGCCAGCCGGCCCTCAAAGAACACTGGACTGCCCGACATGCCGGCCACGATTCCCGACTCTTCCAGCCCTTGCCCTGAAAGCCGGCAAAGAATCAAATCTCCTCTGGGCCACTCGTTCTCGATGACATCGATTACTTCGGCCTCAAAACTGTCCACCTGCTGGCCAAAGAAGACCGACAGCCCGTAACCCTTCATTCCCGGCCGCAGTTCGCGTGCCCCAATCGTCGCCGGCAGACCCGCAACTGCCGATGCTGCCGGAACTGCCAGTAAGAAAACAGCCGCGACCAGCGCGGCGCGGTACGGACGGTATATCATCATCCGTTTCTCTGGGTGCTGCTAACCGTTCTGCGCGGCCGCTTTGCCGTCCTTGTTGTCGGCCCACCCTCGGCAGCGGCCAGCCGGCGGGCTATTGCCAGCACACGTCGCACCAGCCCGACCGGCTCCGGACCGACCAGAAAAAACAGCGGCTCCTTACCCCAGCCGCGTGACTCATAGAACACCGGCGGTACGACACCACTGGTCGAGTCCAGCAGCACTTTTACTTTCCAGGGGATTGACGCCTGATCCCGACCCACCAGCTCCTCGGGTTCCTGGCTCCGGTCAATCCACCCGAGCTCCAGACCCTCATCGCGGCAGAACCGTTTCACTACCGCCAGCACCGACTCGTGCCAGCGGAAGTTCATTCCAGCACGGATTACGGGATCGTGCCGGTTCAGTTCCAACACCAGCCTGGCCATGTGATCCGACACCCCGAAGCGGACCGGTCCGGCTGCCTTCGGCCGGCCGCCCACCACCGTGATCCGGCCATCGACCGCGGCCACATCCATGCTCGACGCGGCACCGGCTGCGGCATACACCACATTCACCCTTACCTCGGGCATCAGCCGGCAGAAAACCGGCGCCGCCTCCAGCCGATGCACTGCCTGTCGTACTGCCGCGCGCACCCGGATTCGCTCGGGTTTCTTCCGACCCGCCATCATCAGGTCTCGACCTCGGAACCGGCCTCGCCCAGCGCTTCCTTCAGCGCCGAGACCAGTTCCGGCAGCTCGCGGAAATTCAATGCCGTCACCCCCAGCGAAAGACACGGCGGCCGCCATCGGACGCCAGAAATTACGCTCAGCACCTCAACCCGGTTGATATCGCGGTGCTGCTCGAACAATCTATCCGACAGGATATCGTGCAGATTCTGCCAGCCGACAGCGTTCAACCGCACCAGCGAGCCGGTGAGTACCACGCCGAGACTCTTCATCCCGAGCGAAACTGCATCGCGAAAGTAGTTTCCCAGCGCCATGCGGTTCTGAGGGTCGGCAACAAACCAGGCCGCCTTCAGTGTCGGGTCAAAGGCAAGAAACAAATCAAGATGGCCATACACCTGTTTGAAATTCTGCCGCAGCGGCACCTTGCCGGCGAACGCATTGTCATAGAACTGCTTGAGCAGCCCTGAATTTTCCAGGTGTCGCCGGGCCGGAACATCCGCCTGCAGATTGGTAAACCCGTAGTTACCCATCACATTGAGCAGTGGATCCGGCCCGCCCAGCCGGGGCAGATTCTTCAGCATCAGCCCACAGCCGTAGCGCTCGCTCAGCCGGGAGAAACTGATTTCAATGCAATGGTGGGCTTCCAGCCGTGTTTTCTGCGCCATTCCGCAATTGTCCTGCGCCTGCCGCCGGTGTCAAATGACTCGCTGCGCTACCAGCCCCTGATCCGGCGCCGGAAAACGCGCGCCTCAAACTCGTCGGTCGCGATATGATTGACAAACTGATCGATACCCTGCCGGCGCAGCACGTAATTGCCATTGCCGACGACAATCAATCCGCGCTGAACCCAGTCAAATATCAACGCCTCGTCCTTGCTCAGCTTGACATAGGTCCGAAAGTCGTCGACCGGCTTCAGTGAATCCTGGTCCAGCACGAAGGCAATCAGCACCAGCGGGAAGGTCTTGATGATTATCTTGAAACTGGGCGGAAAATTGCCCTTGGCCGGCAGCACTTCCATGCCGGTGATGTTCTTCGGGGCAAGAATGCGCTTGATGTCGAACTCGGGCGTAAAACCAAGCCGGTTGCCAATCACTCCGATTCCGACGTTTTGCAGCTCGACGTTCCGATCCGCCGGCTTCATCAGCCGCATCATCCGGATCATGAACGACGCGGTGTTCTGCTGGGTCAGCAGCTCGCGGAAGATGGTGTAGGTCATGATTGAAGCCAGCCCGTGCCGCCGCAGATTCTCCTGCACGGCAATATCCCAAAGCACAATGCCCCGGCCCGGCGGCTTGCGTTCGATATAGCAGCGACCAACCTGCCGACCCTCGAGATAGCAGTAACAGTTTGCCTTGGCCGGCAGTATTTCGGTTATGATCTCCACCTGCCGCCCGGCAAGCGGTCCGTCAAAGATGTGCAGGTGAGTGTGGTCGAGCCACTTGAACCTCGGGCCGATCCGCCCCGGTGTCCAGACATAACTGTCTTTGGGCGAAAAAAGCTTCAGCAATGGTCCGAGTACCGGCCAGTCACGCATCGCCATCTGCTACCTCACCTTCCGGTCTCGAGGCCAATCACCGATGTTCTGCATCCTGCCCCCTAACGCATGAGATTCGGGTTGATGCTCACTGCCCGCTCCAGTGCCTGAACTGCCTTTTCCGTCTGGCCCTTGTCGCGATAGACAATGCCAAGGTTATGCCAGGCGCCATAATGTCTCGGCTCGATCTGCACTGCCTTCTGATACGCGGCCGCCGCAGCGTCAAGTTCGCCACCAAGATAATATGCCTGTCCCAGGTTGTACCACGCCCCGGCGTTTTTCGGTGCCAGCCTCACGGTTTCGCGGTACCAGCGCACTGCCGCCGACCAGTTGTGCGCTTCCAGCTGGAGATTGCCGAGGTTGAAACACGCCTCCCAGTACTCAGGCCGATGCCGAAGTGCCGCCTGATAGCATGACTCGGCCTGCTCGATGTCGCCTGTCCGCATCAGGGCATAGCCGAGATTGTTGTAGGCCTCGGCATAATCCGGCCGCAGCTCGATCGCACGGCGGAAATGCTGGATTGCCTGTGGCCAGTCGCTCTTCATCGCCCGGGCGGTGCCGAGCCGGTACTGCACCTCGGCCGAATCGGGGGCCTCGGCCTCGGCCAGTTTCAGTATCGCGATGGCTCGATCCGGCTCGCCTCGTCGCAGCCAGCACGAACCAAGACTGTCCAGCAGCTCAACTCTGCCAGGCTCCAGTTCCAGTGCCCGCTCGAATCCCACCGCCGCTCGATCATAAAGTCCCCGTTGAAAACACAGTGTCCCGATGCAGCCATATACCAGCCCGAAAAGCCCGCGCCGGTCGAGCAGCCGCCCGGACGCCACCGGCACCAGCGACAACGGCTGGTTGGTCGCCGGCTCCCAGTACACGGTCCGATCGGCAACCGTCACCGCCAGCCGTACAATCGCTTCGTCAATCCAGAACTGTACGGGAAATCCCAGCCGGCCAAGCAGTATCGAATCCAGCAGCGCCAGTCCAAGCGAATTGCCGGCCCCCGCTCCGTCATCAAGACAGCGCTGGACAACGTGAGTCAGCAGAAAATCCTGCCCCAGCCGCCGTGGCCAGAGCTGCCAGATCCCATGGTGGACTGCCGACAACAGGCCAAATCGGGCGCTGAAGCCGGTTTCTGTCGAACCGGCAGCAGCCAGTGTTTCCCGGGCCGCCGGGATTGCCACCAGTCGGGCGAAAAGTTCGTCCAGCCGCTGTCCCCAGATAATCATATCGGTCTGACGTCTTACCCCGGCAAGGGCAAAAAGCACATAGGCCAGCGCCGTGCCAAAACCGTATTCGCTTTCGATTGCGGCAAGACTGTCAATCAGTCGCCCGGCCGACTGCACCACCCGCGGCGCCCGGAGTTCCGCGCAGGTCCAGATTTCACCAAACCGCTCGGCATCACCAGCCGGCAGTATGCCCAGCGCCCGGGGCACCAGCCGTTCGCGCTCGGCCGAACTGAGTATGACATCACCAAGCTGCTCGCCCACCAGCAACGCTTCAGCATGAGCCCGAGAGATTTCTTTCTGACGCGCCAGTGGCGAAAGCCGGGCGAATTCGTCGGCGGTCCATTTCTGCAGAGTACCTTCAATGCGCCGCAGACGACAGGTCCAGCCGATTATACGGCTTGGGTGATCAAGCGGCAGGTCCTGAGGATAATGACGGCAGCTTCGCTCCAGCAGGGCATCGGTTGCTGCGGCAGCCGCTTCGAGCTGAAACCGACGGGCTGAATCCGGCCTCACCCTGCCACTCCGACTCCACCCGGCCGGCTGGCACCGGGCCGACTATGTGATATGATTCCTTGCAGCATGCCTTCGCGTAACGCCTGAGACCTCCGGCATAACGCTCGTTGGCTCAGTGTTATAAATTATATCAGACTGAACGGGTTGATTCAAGCGACCCGGCCACAATGCGGCCATCGACCAGTATTGGCAGGACGGGAAAAGCATCCAGCCGCAAGGCAAGGTCCAGGTCGGAAGCAAAGCCCAGTCGGGCGAGCCGGCGGGCATGTTCGGTTTCAAGCAGCGCGGCACGCAGATCACCCTCCAGCCGCTCGAACGCGGCGCTGGCGGCCCAGGCAGCATCAGACAGCTCGGCACCGCCGGTTTCCAGCCGTGTCACCAGCCCCCCGGCGCAGACAAAATCCTCCAGGCTGAGCCGGCCCTGATTGCCGGCGCAAAGGATTGTCACCGAATTCCAGTCTGCCAGCGCAGCAGCGACCACACTGAGATTGACGAATCCGCACACCACTACCAGACCAGCGTCCCGGGCAGCAAGCAGCGCTTCAGTACCATTCGTGGTCGTCAGGATAACGGTACGCCCCCCGACAGTTTCGCGCGTATACTCTCGCGGCGAATTGCCCAGTGCAAAACCCTCGATGCGCTGGCAGTCACGCTCGCCTGCCAGCACTGCCTCAACCCCGCCGGCATTGCGCGCCAGTTTTACCGCCTGTTCGACATCGGCCGCCGGAACCACCAGTCGGGCGCCGGCGTTGATTGCCGCGCAAATGCTGGTACTGGCCCTGAATACATCAATCACTGCGACAGCATCAGCCGGTTCCAGCGGCCGCAGCTCACGGGGGGTGGGTACTACTTCGATTCGCATCAGGGTTGAGTGTCTTCGTCGAGGTCCCCGCCGACCGGTTCACCCGCCCGGTAGCGGGCATTGGCGGCAAGCCGGCGCAGAAGGCCAAGCGTTGTTTTCACTCCGTTCACCGCCGCGTCGCTCAGACAGGCCTGCATCCGGGTTATCGCTCGCTGGCGGTCCGGCGCCCGGACCGTAATCGCGGCCAGCGTCGGTTCGTAGACCGGCAGCACTTCCATTCCTGCGGCAATCGCACTGTCGACGCGCACACCCGGCCCGCCGGGCAGCCGCACTTCGGTGAGCAGGCCGCTGGTCCGTTCGAAATCGGCATCGGGATTGACGGCGATGAGCCGGTGCTGCAGAACCCAGCCGCGCGGTGAACACACCTCCCGACAGTCATCAACCGCCTTGATGCCGCCGGCAGCCCGAATGGCCGCCCCGGCCCAGTCGACACCGGTAAGCTCCTCAAGCATCGGATGGTCAAGTTCCAGCCGGGTCTCGATTCCATCAAACCAGTATTTTCCCGAGCCGGAAAGCACAAAATCCAGCATTGCCGGACTAACAATCCCCAGTGCCCGTGCCGCCCGCTCCGCAACCTCGGCAAGTTGCTGCCGCAACTCGACACCTACCGCCGGCGAAGGGCTTTCTGTTGCCGGCACCAGCCCCCGAAAACTGATCGAAACATCGCATTCCGGCAGCGCAAAGCAGTCGCCACTCTTGTCAGCCAGCACCGGCACCCGCACGCGCCGGTTGACCTCGGGCAGCTTCTCCAGATACACCCGGCCATCGCCGGTGGCCGCCCGGGCCTCGGCCCGACAAAGCTGCACTCCGGATTCAAGGTCGCGCTCACGCCGTATCAGCCGTGCCGGTCCCTTGCCCGACACCGCCCGGCAAACCAGCGGAAAACCCAGCTCTGCCGCTGCGGTCTGGCCCCAGTCACCCTCGGCCAGCGCCCCGCTTGCTTCGACAATCGGCACATCAGCCTGTCCAACCAGCCGGCGACACTCCAGCCGGTCTGAAAGCCGCCGGGCGGTTTCGGCATCCGGGCCGATGACCGTAACACCACAGGACGCCGCTGCCTCGGCAAATTCGGCATTGCCGGCCAGTGGCCCGTCTCCCGGCGCCGCGGCATCACACCGGGCAACCTCAGCCGCCGAAAGAACGCGCCAGAAATTGCCGTAACTGTCAGCTTCCGGCACCGGACCGACACAGACTGCGTCATCGGCCAGCATTGCCCAGGGTGAATCACGGTCGGCCTCGGAATAGGCCACCGTCACTGCCAACCCCAGCTCACGGCAGGCACGCAAAAGCCGCATCGCCGCAATACCGCGGCAGGCCACCAGCACACGCTTGAAGCCAAGGCCGGCAGAATTATCCATTCGGTCGTCAACTGCGGGCCGGATTATGCCCGCTCGACATAAGTGTTGGTGCGGGTGTCGATCCGCACCCGATCACCGACCTTGATAAAGAACGGCACATCAACGACCAGCCCGGTGGAAAGCTTCGCCGGCTTACCGCCTCCGGTTGCCGTATCACCCCGGTAGTTGGGTTCGGTTTCGGTAACCTCCAGCACAACGAACATTGGCGGCACGACGCTCACTGGCCGGCCGTCAATGTAACTGACCTCGATCTCCACCCCGTCGGTAAGATAGCGGGACTTCTCCCCCAGCTGGTCCTGGGTAAGCACAAACTGGTCGTAGTTTTCGAGGTCCATGAAATGGAAACCGGTGTCATCGGCGTAAAGATACTGGCTGCGCCGCCGTTCCAGTTCCACCTCTTCCAGTTTCATCTCGGATTCGAAGCTCTCCTCGACGGTTGCGCCAGTACGCAGATTACGAATGCGGGCCAGCACCCGCGCCCGCCGCTGGGCGGTACGGGTGCGTGAATAGCTCAACACCTCGTAAACGTCATCGTTGTATCGGATGAGCATCCCGGTCTTGAAATCGTTAGGTGTTACCACTGTTTCCTCTCTGTATCAACTCCACCCCGACTGCCCGGGGCCAAAACTAAAGTTCAACCAGCTCCTTTGGACTGCGAGTGAAATTGTATCCGCCGGTCGCAGTCACAAGAACCATGTCTTCAATCCGCACCCCGCCGACGCCGCTGAGGTAAATGCCTGGCTCGACGGTTACAACGTCTCCGACCGCAAGAACATCCCGGCTCTGGCCGGAAAGTACCGGCCGTTCATGAACTTCCAGCCCGACCCCGTGACCGAGCGCATGGCCGAACTGCGGGCCGAATCCGGCGCGTTCAATCAGTCGCCTTGCCCCGGCGTCAACCTCAGTCGCAGCCACACCGGCACGAATCAAACCCAGCGCTGCCTGCTGGGCGTCAAGAACAATCTGGTAAACCTGCCGCAGCCTGGCACCGGCCCGGCCCAGAAAAACCGTCCGGGTCATGTCCGAACAGTAACCGTCCAGCCGGCAGCCGATGTCAAAAGTTATCACATCACCCTTGCGCAGACGACGCGGGCCGTGTCCGGCGTGAGGCTTGGCGGCGTTGGGGCCCGAGGCAACGATTGAAGTGAAGGCCGCCTCGCCTCCCCGGGAACGGAATCCGAAATCAATCTCCCGGGCAAGGTCGTCCTCGCTTACCCCCGGTCGCACCAGCTTCAGCACCGCCGCGTAAACCGTGTCCGTGAGCCGCTGCGCCCGTTCAATCGCGGCGACCTCCGTCTTGTCCTTGGTTCGCCGCAGTTTAAGCGTGATGTCCTCGACCGGCACAATCCGTAAACCCCGGAAACGCTTCTTCAGCGCACGAAAGCGGCCGACCGTGAGGTGGTTTTCCTCTATCCCCAGCCGACTGATGCCGGCAAGGTCTGCCTCGGGCAGGGCCGAAAAAAGTTCGCGGCCCAGCACGCGACGCCGACAGCCCCGGACTTCCTGTCGTATCTGTTCGGCATAGCGGAAATCGGTGTAGAAGAAAGCCGCTGCCGGCCCGACGAGGAGGATGCCGTTCGAACCGGTGTAACCGCAGAGCCAGCGGAGGTTGGCCGGTCCGCAGACCAGCATGCCGTCCAAGCCCGCCGGCTTCAGTGCTTCCCGCAGACGGGCAATCCGGGACTTCATCGGGCTGATTCTAGGAATACACCCGGTTGCGGTCAAGCCGGCCGCACCGGCCCGCCGCCCAAGTTTCCGGCCTCCGGCTCTGCAACCGGCTAGAACACCACCAGCCGCTTCGTTTGTCCGCCGACCCTGAGCCAGTAGACACCGGAAGACAGTGCCGGCAGACGCAGACTGCCCTGCTTCTCCCCGGCCGTCAGTGTCCGGCGGAAAAATACCCGACCCGCTGCATCACCGACTGTCAACTCGCCGACCTGAACCGGCCCGGACAACGACCAGTGAACCGCTGCCCCGCTGCGTGCCGGATTGGGTTCAATCTGAAGGCGATTACGGGTTTCATTTCCGGCTGACTGCAGGCCATCACCGCCCAAAGAGCCACCGGCAATCCCGCTCGACAACGGCCCCCAAGTCCAGACCTCGTTCGACTTGCCGCCTTTCAGGGCAAAGAGCTCGTCGGCGCCGGCGACGAGGTCGCCACCGCCCTTGATTCGCCGGCGTTCTCCGGCCCGACCATAGGCTGGAATCGTGTCCAGCTCGACCCAGCGGCCGCGTGCAACTTCCAGCCGCCAGAACTCCTGTGTATTGCCCCCCTTCAACGCGTAGATCATGCCGTTGTACCATGCCGCCGCCGAGCCATCCCGAGCTTTCTTGCGCTGACCGGTAACAAGGCTGTACGACGGAATTCCGCCGGGCTGGTACTGGGTCCAGGAATCGGCGGCTATGTCATAACACCACAGCTCGCCCGCCTTGGCCTTGTGCGCCCAGATATGGCCGGCGCCATCAGCAACCAGCCACGAACCGCGGTCCCACTTTGGCAGGATGCCCCGCGGCGCATCGGTCAGCTGAGTCCAGGAATCCCCGCTCGGGCTGTAGCGCCAGAACTCACAGCCTGGCCCTTTCAAGAGATAAACGTGTCCGTCGGCCCAGACCAGTCCGCCACCAGCCTTGACCCGTTTGTTGGAAGGCCCGGCCGGCACATCAGTCAGCTGGGTCCAGGTATTGGTTGTCGCATCAAAACACCAGAACGCGACCGTATTGTTGCCCTTCACCGCGTAAATCCGGCCTGAACCATCACCGGTCGCGCCCGCACCCTTGGCCGGTCCCTTGTTTTCCCGTCCCATCGGCCACGACGCCCGCTCCAGCCAGACCCCGGCCTGCGGGTCATAAACGTACAGGTCGCCGGTCTTGTTACCTTTGGCGGCGTAGGCCCGGCCCAGCCCCTCGAGCCAGACAAGCCAGCCACCATCCTTGACCGGCCGGCCGGACGGAGTCAGTGGCAGCGAAGCAGCCTCATGCCACACGCCGCTTGATGCCGGTCGGACCCGGACTTCACCCCGGACCGTGTCATTCCAGCGACAGCCGTCTCCGGCCAGCCCGACAAAAGCGGTAACACTGTAACTACCGGTATCAAGCGTCACCCACTGCCGGCTGAACACCCGGGTCAAAGTATCACCAGCAGCGACGGTAATACCGGTCTCGATCGTGTCATACACCACCGCCAGCCCGCGCCTGATTACGGTCCGCAGACTCAGGGTCGCTTCGGCCACGCCCAGATTGCGCACCCGGACCGCCGGCCTTTCGCTCACCGGCAGTCGAATGTCGCCGGTCGGAGCAACCAGCGCCTCGGCCGCAGCATCAATCCGCGGCCGGCGCAGCAGTGAGACATTGTCAACCAGCAGCGAATTGCTGCTGCGGCTCCGCTTGCGCAGACCGATTCGGACAGTCTGACCACTCCAGTTGTGCAGGCCGATATGACGCTCGGAATACTGCGTCGATGCAAGGATGAAGGTCGCCAGCCGGCTCACCGTATCAGCCGGATTCGGACCATTCATTATCCACACCTGCAGTGTATCGTTGCCGGTACCGGCCAGCGTGCGCAGAAACAGTGCCAGTGAATCCTGATATCCCGGTGTCAGAAAAAGCGGCGGGGTTATCAGCCAGTCGTCAACCCGCAGACCGGTTTCGTTCGGGCAGCGACCGTGACCGGTTCCGGCGTGTGCGGTAGCCGGTGTACCGTTGCCCCAGGTGTACATTCCGTTGTCAGCGTTGATCACCGCCCAGCCTGGTGGCGGAAAACTGGGGGCGAGGTCAAAACCCTCGGCCCACCAAGTGCCACGGATGAATGTCCAGTCGTCATAGCCGCCCTCGTCGTTCTGGGGGTTGGCGTCGCCTTCCTTGCGGGCGATGAAACGATAGTTCACCCGGTTACCGCCGGTGCGCGGCAGCGACTGGACAAAGGTTTGCCGCACCTGCGCACCGGGCAAAAGCGTTGGCAGGCAAAAAGAATCAACCGCCACCGAATCCCGCATCAGCACCACCCGTGCCCCGCTGACCGCATTCGCTCCGGTATTGACGACATCGACATACAGCGTCTCGTTGTCGCCCTCAACCAGCGGATAGGAAAGCGGCCCGCAGGCGGCCACCGCCAGATCGATGTCAGCGATAAACCCGACCAGCAGCACCGGTCGCAGCGACGAATTGTAGGCGTCGGCCCGGCCACCGTAGTTCAGCATGCCATTCCACTCTTCCAGCCCGAAGGCGACCCAGCCCTGACTGAGCCCGGCCTGAACCGCTGCCGCACCGGCTGCATTCAGCGTCCGGTAAACCCAGCCGGTATCGTGGGTCACCGAATCGGCCACCACTGTGCCACTGGCGTACGCCGACCACAACGAAGGTGCATTGGCCGTCACCGGGTCAACCGACAAAGCCCGAACCGCTGTGCTCGGACGGTTGGCATAACGGTAGAAACAGTGATAGCCGAGGACAACCTCGGTCACCTGAATTCCGGACGGCAGCCCGGAAAGGTCAAACTTGACAAAACCCCGGTGTGTCCCCCCCGTGCTGGTACCAAACTCGATTGTCCCGCTGTACTTGCCATAGTTGGTGCCGCCGGTCCAGGTCACCCGGCCGGTGGCAAAACTCGTATTCGGCGGATAGACCTCGACCACCACATCCTGATGTGCCGGGTCGGAAGACTGTGGTGCAGCAATCACTGCACCAGCAAGAACCATCGTCAGCGCGCCGCAAACAAAACTCCATCGTGCCATGCCTGCTCCTTTTCGCCCCCCATGCCGGGGCGACGCACAACTTCGGCGGTGCCCTCACCCGGACACCGCACTACCGACGGGTTGTAACCTCTAAAAGCAGTCCTCTACCAGTCAGATAAATTATAGCATCTTTTGGCTGCTGGTCAAAGTCCGGCTGCGGGGAGCATCTCGAACGGGTAACGAGCGTCAAACAATCAGGAGGATTTTTGCGTTACTTTTTGATATTCTTCTCGGCCCTGCTCGTCACTGCGGTTGCCTGTGGCGGTCCCAAGAGCCCTGTCCCAGTAGCGTCAAACGACACGACGGCTGCGGTTCAACCCGCAGACACCGTCTCCGCGCCCGCGCCGGAAACCGCCGCGCCGGCCGCGGTCGCACCGGCGGCGACCAGACCGGCGGCCCCGGCTCCAGCAGCCCAGCTGCCCAAGCTTTGGGACTTCAGCGCCGAATGGTGTCCGCCCTGTCAGAAACTCAAGCCGGTCATTGCCGAACTGGAGCATGAATACGCCGGCAGGATCGAAATCCGCACGATTGACACCGACAGGGAAAAAGAGCTGGCCCAGAAGTTCGGGGTCCAGGCCATCCCGACCCTGGTCTACCTCGACGCCTCTGGCAAGGAACTCGACCGCTCGGTCGGCCTCGTCGACAAGGCGACCATCGTCGGCAAGTTCAAGTCGCTGAAGTTCATCCAGTAGCGGCGCGAGTCAGCATTCCACCGGCGGCGGGCAATTGCCCGCCGCTTTTGGATACTGCTGTCAACTGCGCCCTGCTACTCTGCCCTCACCAGCTTCTTCTGCAACCTCCCGCTGTCGGTGGTCAGTTGGGTGAAGTACACGCCGGCCGGGAGGGCGCGGCCGTTGCCGGTGCCGTCCCAGGTCAGATGATACCAGCCGGGCTTTTGCTCGGCCTCGGCCAGCAGCGCACACTGCCGGCCCGCCGCGTCGTAGAGCCGGATGCCCACTCTGGATGCTCTGGGCAGGCCGTAGCTGAGCTGGGTCTCTCGGTTGCTCGGGTTGGGCCTTGGGGCGTTGAGTGTGAAAGTTCTGGGCAGGTTGTTCGCACCCGCGGCCTGGCCGCCGCCGGGCAGGGAGTCTGAGCTGCGGATGCGGTAGGAGAGCACCCGGTTGCCTACAGGCTTGAGCGTGTAGAGCCGCGTGCCGGTCGAGCGCGACTTCATCTACGGCGACCTGATGGTCTTCATGCCCTCGTTCGAAACCCGCGTCGCCTCCTGGGAACTGGTTGTATCCAACAGCCTCGGCGAAACGGTCCGGCGCGTCTCGCGCAAGGGCCAGCCCCCTGCCCTGATGACCTGGGACGGCAAGACCGACGCCGGCGGCGCGAACTGCGCTGTGCCACGGGCAGCGAGTCGCGTGGATTGAAGGAACGAGACAGGGGCAGACAGAGGCCTCGGTCAGGGCGCGACGACAAGCCGGGCGAACCGGGCCAGCGGTCGGACTGAGGGTTGTGGCCAACGTCGGTCTGGGCCTTGGGCCGAGTCTCGTCGCGACGGCCGGGCCCTCGATTGCCGGCCAGAAAGCCCTGCTGGTTGCGGCGGGAGAAGCCCCGAGCGAAGCCGCCCGGGAGGCGGGGGAGTCGATGCGCCGCTCGATGACGGCCGTCCCCACAACACATTGCCTTACTTGGACTTCCGGCTTCAGCCTCAGACCGGTGCCGCTATAACCAAGGTTATAGTGGCCCTAGGAAGACAGGTGCGGTCCGGTCAGCTCCGCCGCAGCACCGCGCGCCGAATCCCTGCCCGCCGCCGGCCGCTACTAGAGCCAGCCGCCGCGAATGGCGGACAAAAGCAGCAGGATGGCCAGCAGCCCGGCCGCGATGAACCCGCCGATGCCGACCGTCGGCACCAACCGCTCGAACCCGGCCGGGTGAGCGAACATCAACAGCGACGAGCCGATGATGAGAGCCGCGATGACGATGGACACCGACAGCCGGTTATTGGAGCGGCCGAGGTTGTGGAATATCTCGCGCAGTTCTTCCTGGTCGAGCGACAGCTTGAACTCGCCGCGCTTGAGCCAGTCGATTATCTGCCGCAGGTCGGCAGGCAGCGTACGGGCCAGTGCACTGAAATCCGCTCCGGAACGGCGGGCCGCACGCATCCAGGCTCCCGGCCCGTAGCGCTGCCAGGCGACGCGGCGAACGAAAGGCCGCATCTCCTCGACCAGCCGGAAATGCGGGTCGATCATCAGACCCAGCCCCTCAATCGTGCCGATACCGCGCAAAAGCATTGTCAGCCCGGGTGGAATCCGGATACCGTGACGCCGCAGCAGTGCTAAGAGCTCGCGCGTCGTCCGCCCCAGCGACATCCGCTCCAGCTCCACTCCCCAGTAGCGGTCAACCAGGTCCCCGACATCGGCGCGCAGCGCCGCCTCATCAACCATCCGCGCGGCATAACCCGCCTGCAGAACCAGCCGCACCAGTGCGTCCGGCTTGCGTTCGTATGCCGCCAGCAGCAGATCGACCAGCAGCTCGCGCGTCGCCTCGTCGATGCGACTGAACATTCCATAATCGAATATTGCGACGCGGCCGTCGGCCAGCACCAGAAGATTTCCCGGATGAGGGTCGGCCTGGAAAAACCCGTGTTCAAACACCATCTGCATATAGGCCCGGCAGCCAATCTCGGCCACCCGGTGCCGGTCGATGCCGGCAGCGGCCAGTGCCGCGGCGTCAGTTACCTTGATACCCTCGAACCGCTGCTGCACCAGCACCCGGCGCGTGGTGTACTGCCAGTACATCGCCGGCACTGCCACAGTCGGATTGTCGCGGAAATTGCGCCGGCAGATATCGCAGTTCTGTCCCTCGCGGATATAGTCCAGTTCCTGCCGGATACTGCGACTGAACTCTTCAATCAGCCGTACCGGATCGACGATGGCGCTTTCCGGGAGTCGCCGCTCCGCCTGACGCGCCAGCGCCGCCAGAATCGCCAGGTCGCCCTCGAGGATTGCACTCACCTCGGGCCGCTGCACCTTGACGACGACCTCCTCGCCGGTCTTCAGGCGCGCCCGGTGCACCTGGGCCAGCGATGCCGCCGCCAGTGGCTCGCGTTCAAACCAGTCGAAAACCTCGGTTGGCGGTGCGCCGAGCTCACGTTGAACCACTGCCGCCGCGGCCTGGTAATCAAAACCAGCCACGCGGTCCTGCAGCCGTGACAGCGCGGCGACAAATTCCGGTGCCAGAATATCGGGACGGGTTGAAAGCACCTGGCCCAGCTTGATAAAGGTAGGGCCCAGTTCCTCCAGCACCCGCACCAGCCGTTCCGACTCCGACATTCCCAGTGACTCACGACACTCCCGTTCGCGCCGCAACCGGCGCCGCAGGCCGAACAACGCCTCAAGGCCAAGGCGTTTGCTCAGCTCAGTGAAACCATAGCGGGCCAGAACTGCCGCAACATGACGAGTCCGTGAAAGCTGGCGCTGCCGTCGCTGCCAGCCGAAAAGCCGCAGCGCCGCTCCGGCAATGTCCAGTCTTGTCTTGCTGTCTTCCATTGATGGCATCCCGTGCTGGCGTCCCATTCTCGACCGCTACGGGCAGTTGTCAATCGCTGGTTGCAGCGGCCGGTTGCCCGGCGTCCGGTCAAGCTTTCCGACAAAAAAGCAGACCTAGTGGAAAATCTGTCTTATCCCCGCTATAATTATTGGTTGACGCTCCGCCGGCAACGGCGGAGTTTTTCGGTGACAAAGGAGCATCACGCGTCGAAACATCGTCCTCGTCGTCCTCGTACTGGCCGCATTCGGCCAGTCGCAGAGCCTGCGCTGGTCCTGGCGGCAGAATGGCCGGTTCAACAGAAGCGATATTGCCTATTCGTTGTTTGAAAACAACGCCGGCAACGCCACTCTCGTCGGCAGCGGCTACGACACCCTGACCAGCACGATGGCGACCCTGCTGGTCGAACTCGGCTCCGGCGGCAGCCAGGCCTGGGTCGGCACGCTCGAATCCGTCTACTACCGCAACGCTGTCCGGGCGTCCGGCGGCCGCGTCCTGGTTGCCGGAGTCCGCTACGGCGACGAGGCCGACGCTGCGATTATCTGCCACAGCATCGGCGGGTCCAGACTCTGGAAGTACAACTGGGATGCGCCCCACCTGTGGAGCCAGGACGAGTGTCGCTGCGTCTGCGAAGGCCCGTGGGGCAATATCTACGGTGCGGGCCGCTCGGACCGCTGGATGGAACTGTGGGCCCTGAGCAGCACGGGGCAACTTATCGACCGGATTGAGTTCTGGGGCCCGGAGAGCGCCGGGGTTTCGCCCGCGGCCATCTGCGCCGGCCCGGACGGCGGCGTCTACGTCGCCGGCTCGACCATCTACCAGGACAAGACCTGGATCTACGTCTACAAGTACGGCTCCTGGGTTCGCATGATCAATCTCCACGGCTACGATGACGCCGTGTACAAGATGACGGTCGGGCCGGCCGGCGGGCTGTATCTTGCCGGCATCACCGGGACCGGGCCGTACACCGGCAATCTGCTGGTGACGAAGCTGTCCGAGGCGACCGGCGACCCGCAGTGGACCTACGAGTACAGCCGGATGGGCCGGACCGACATCGCCCAGGACATCTGCTTCGACGACCAGAGCAACGCCTATGTCTGCGGCTACACCAGCGACCCGACGACCGCAGCCGATATCATCGTGGTTTCCATCACCGGCGCGGGCACCGAGCGCTGGGTCTACCGCTACGCCGGTCCGGTTGCCAGCGACGACAAGGGCATGGCCGTGGACATCGGCAGCGACGGCAACGTCTACGTCTTCGGTCCGAGCACGGGACCGGCATGGGACATGGACATGGTCGCCCTGAGCCTCACCCCGTCGGGCAGCGAGCAATGGGTTTATCGCTACGATGCCGGCGGCAACGAGTTTGTCCAGCCGTTCTGCGGCTACGCTGCAACTGATGGCAACCTCGTCATGGCGGGTTCGGGCACCTCAAGCAGTGGCGACCGCGACATGCTCGCAGTGAGCGTGAGCCCCGCTGGCGCAGTTGCGGAAGCTCCGGCTCCGCCGTCGGGCAGGCCGCTGGCAGGCGCGACCGTAGCACGCGGAAGGCTTGAGCTGGCCTCTGCCGGGACGCTGTTTGATATCACCGGCAGGCCCGTCAGCCGGTTACGGGCAGGCTGCAACGACATTTCCAGACTCGCCGCCGGTGCTTATGTCCTCTGTTCCGATGACAAGCGGCTCGCTGCAACCTCCCGGTTGTTGCTCGTACCCTGACGGCACTGGCGCTCGGGACTTGACAAGCTGTGGTTGCAGCAGCAAGCTTCCAGCTCATTGAACACCGGTACTGCTGCTGACGGCCGGCTGGTTGTCGTGGGCGGTGACATCACCACTTTCGCGGTTGACGCCATTGTCAACGCGGCCAACACTTCACTGCTCGGCGGCGGCGGCGTCGACGGTGCGATTCACCGCGCTGCCGGCCCGGGTCTGCTTGAGGAATGCCGCCGGCTTGGCGGTTGCCCGACCGGCGAGGCCCGCATCACCGCCGGTTACAACCTGCCGGCCCGTTGGGTGATTCACACCGTCGGCCCGGTCTGGCGCGGCGGCAACAACCGTGAGGACGAACTGCTCGCCGCCTGCTATCGCAACTCACTCCACCTCGCCGAACGACACAACATTCGCACAATCGCCTTTCCTGCAATCAGCACCGGCGCCTATCGCTTCCCACCGGAACGTGCCGCCCGGATTGCCCTCTCGCTGACTCGGGAAGCAGCAGGACGTTTCGACCGAATCATCCATGTCTGCTTCGACACACCGACTCTCGACTGCTACCGTCTGGTACTTGCCGAACTCGACCGGCACGATTGACAAACCAGTGTCAGTTGCTATAACTGCCCCTGTTTCAGGACTGACAACTCACTAAGATGCCACACTGTCCTGCCTGCGGCGCCGCAAATCCAGATGAGGCAAGATTCTGCCGGGAATGCCGAACCCGGCTGGAATCCTATGCCCGGGCACGTGAAACTTGGGAACCTGAAGAAGAAATACCCCCGCCTCGGACGACGCCGATCCCCGCGGCTGGAAGCGCGATCAAATCCATCGGCATCAGCACCGCCAGTCTGATTCTGGGCTTGCTCGGTACCGGCCCGCTGGCGCTGATCACCGGCTGGCTTGCCCTGCGCCGGCATGCACCCAACCCAGGCCAGGCCAAGGCCGGCCTGGTTCTCGGCATTGCCGGTACGATTCTCCTTGCCACGATTGTAACTGTTCGTCTTGCCGCCGGCGACCCCCTGCGTCGGCCACTCACCCCGGAGCGTGTACCGGAATTCGTTGCCGGCATCTCCGAACGCGCCGGCAAAATCGAAGCACGGGCCGACAGACTGATGGAAAAACTCGGCCCGGGCGGCGAGGGTGAACTTGCCGAGGTCTTCAGCGCCCTCCGGACCATTGACGACCTCGTCGCTCAACTTGATTCAACGCCGCCCGAGATGCTCGATACGATCCGCGACTACATTTTCGAAGAGCTCGACCGGGCCCGCTCCGCGCTCGGCAACCGCTGACCGGCCGGACAGCTACCCCGATCCGTACCGCTGCCACAGCCCCGACTCGCCCGGTTTGCACACCCGAGCCCCGAACGAACTCACCCCGCCCTTTTTAACCATCCTCTCGCCTTCCGCTTGACACCGGCAAACAATTTCTATATTTTTAGAAATATGGATGAACGAAGCAGGCGCCTGACGACCGCCCTGCTGGCCGCCCTGGGCAGCGAGTATCGTCTGCGTATGGTCGAACTCCTGGCCGGCGGTGAACGCTGTGTCTGCGAAATCACCCCCTACTTTCCGACCGCGTTCTCGGTCGTGTCTCATCACCTCTCGGTGCTTGAACAGGCGGGGGTCGTCACCTCGCGCCGCGACGGTCGTTGGATGCGCTACCGGCTGACCGACGCGTCTATCCTTGAGCTGATCGAACACGCCCGGCGTCTTGCCGCCAGCCACAAGTCCGACCGTTGCACCGCGCGCCGACCCAAGGCATCTGTCCGCACCTGCTGCGCCCGGGCGGAGACAACAAGGAGAAGCAATGTCCACGAATAACGACGGTATTCGCAGAACAGTACGCGACGCCTACGGCGCGGTCGCGCGCGGCGGCGGCTCGTGCTGCGGCTCGGGCAGCTCCTGCTGCGGCGGCTCGACCGCAGAACAGACCAGCCGCACCATCGGTTACACCGACGTCGACCTCGCATCGGTCCCGGACGGCGCCAACCTCGGGCTCGGTTGCGGCAATCCGGTCGCGCTGGCAGGCCTCAAGGCCGGCGAGACAGTGCTTGACCTCGGCTCCGGCGCCGGCTTCGACTGCTTCCTTGCTGCTCACAGGGTCGGCCCATCCGGCCGGGTCATCGGCGTGGATATGACACCGGAGATGGTCGAAAAGGCGCGCGAGAACGCCCGCAGGAGCGCCTGCGCCAACGTCGAATTCCGGCTGGGTGAAATCGAGCACCTGCCCGTGGCCGACTCGTCGGTCGACTGCGTCATCTCCAACTGCGTCATCAACCTGTCACCGGACAAGCTGCAGGTGTTCCGCGAGGCATTCCGCGTACTGCGCCCCGGCGGCCGGCTGATGGTATCCGACATCGTGCTCGCCGCACCGCTGCCCAGAGCGATACTGGAGTCTGCCGCCGCCTATGTCGGCTGCATCTCCGGGGCCAGCCTGCGTTCTGAGTACCTCGAGCTGATTGCCGCGGCCGGCTTCACCGACATCAGGGTGGTCGGCGAAGAACGCTTCCCGGTCGAGGCCGCGGCCAGCGACCCGACCCTGCAGGCGCTGGTGCGCGAATCCGGTCTCGCAGCGGATGAACTGGTCCGCCTCGCCGCCGGCGTGCGCAGTATCAAGGTCAGCGCAATCAAACAGAAAAGTTGGTGAGGCATGCTCGGTAATCTGCTTGCCAGCGCCGAAAAGCTCATCACTTCCCAGCCTCTGCTTGCCGTACCGGTCGTTTTCCTCGGCGGGCTGGTCACCGCGCTCAACCCCTGCGTGCTGGCCTCGATACCGCTGGCCATCGGGTTCGTCGGCGGCTATGCCAGCGACCGGAGCAAGGGTTACGCGTTCCTGCTGGCGCTGTTTCTGTTCATCGGCATCGCCGCCGCGTTCACCGCGCTGGGGATGGTCGCCGGCCTCGCCGGCACGCTCTTCGGCACGACATCGAAGTTCTGGCCCGTCCTTATCATCATCGTCTGTGTCGTGATGGGCGGACAGATACTCTTCTTCCCGAACTTCGAGCTGCCGCTGCCCCGCGGCATCACGCCCAAGGCCGGCGGTGTTGTGGGTGCTTTTCTGCTCGGCGCTCTCACCGGTGTCATCGCGACGCCCTGCGCGATGCCGATACTCGCGGTCATCCTGTCGTATGTCGCGTCCAGGGGCAACGTGCTCTACGGTGGGCTGCTGCTGTTCACCTACGCGCTCGGCCACTCGGTGCTGGTACTGGTTGCCGGCAGCTCGATGGGCATCGCCGAGGCGTTGGTGAACTCCAGGGGCCTGAAGAAGCTTTCGACCGTTCTCAAGAAAGCCTCGGGCGTACTGCTGCTACTCGTGGCCGCCTGGTTTGTCTACGAACTTGTCAAGCGTTGAGCTAAGGAGAAGCTGATGACTCACCGACACCTGATACTTGTTATGACGGCACTGGCCATGCTGCTTGCAGCGCCGGGCTGCGGCGGCACCAGGGACTCAGCCGCGACCGCCAACCCGCCGGCCGAAACCTCTCTCGCCGCGCAGGACGAGATCTGCGAAACCCTGCCGCCGGCCGACTCGGCCGTCGCCCCGGCGGCGGACACGGTGCGGCACAGGGCCGAACCGAAGACTGAGCCCAAGGTCGAGCCGCAGCCGCCGCCCAAGCCCAAGGCTCTGCCGCGGATGTGGGACTACGGCTCGGACAACTGCCTGCCCTGCAAGGAAATGGAAACCATCCTCAACCCGATGATGCAGGAATACGCCGGCAAGGTCGACATCCGCATCATCAACGTGTACCGGGACCGCGAACAGACCCAGCAGGCCCGCATCCAGGTCATCCCGACGCAGATCTTCTACGACCCGGACGGCAAGGAGCTCTACCGCCACATCGGCGTGTACCCGCGCGACTCCATCGTCGCGAAGTTCCGGGAGTTCGGCTGGGAGTAAGCGATGAAGGAACGCTGGAAGCTGGCGCTCATTCTCGCCGCATTCCTCCTCTTCTACTTCCTGCCGGTCGAAACGGCGCGCGTGCAGGGAGCGCTCATCGAGGGTTTCCTGATGCTGCAGGACTACGCCCGACTCCACGTCCTGCTCTGCCTCGTGCCCGCCTTCTTCATCGCCGGCGCTATCCAGAACTTCATCTCCAAGGAAGCCGTCCTCAAGTACTTCGGCCCGAAATCCAACAAGGTCCTGGCCTACTCAATCGCCTCGGTCTCCGGCGCGATTCTCGCGGTCTGCTCCTGCACGGTCCTGCCGATGTTCATGGGCATCTACTACGCCGGGGCCGGCCTCGGCGTCGCTTCGACATTCCTCTACTCGGGACCGGCCATAAACGTGCTGGCGATACTGATGACCGGCCGCGTGCTCGGTCTCGAACTGGGCGCGGCCCGGGCAATCGGCGCGGTCATCTTCTCGGTTGTCATCGGGCTGGGAATGGCCCTGGTCTTCTCCCGGGCTGAACGGCAGCGGACCGAGGGCGCGGGCATCGCCGGCCTCTCGGCCGAAGCGAGTCGCCGCAACCTCGGCCAGAACGTTCTCTACTTCGCCGCGATGATTGCCTTTCTTGTCTTCGCGAACTGGGGCAAGCCCAGAGAGCCAATCGGCTTCTTCAACGCGGTCTTCTCGGTCAAGTGGTACCTCGCCGGCGCCTTCCTGCTCGCCACACTGCTGATGGTCTGGCGCTGGTTCAACTCCGAAGAGCGCAGGGCTTGGATTCAGTCCACGTGGAGCTTCGCCAAGCAGATACTGCCTCTGCTGCTGGGCGGAGTGTTTGTCGCCGGCTTTCTTCTGGGCCGGCCCGGCCTCAACGCCGGCGTCATCCCGGACGGCATCATAGCCGGCCTTGTTGGCGGCAACTCGCTTGCCGCCAACCTCTTCGCCTCGGTCTCGGGTGCGCTGATGTACTTCGCCACGCTGACCGAGATTCCGATACTGCAGGGCCTGCTCGGCTCGGGTATGGGCAAAGGCCCGGCGCTCGCGCTGCTGCTGTCCGGCCCGGCCCTGTCCCTGCCTTCGATGATCGTCATCACCCGCACCATCGGCCCGAAGCGGGCCTTTACCTTCATCCTGCTCGTGGTTACCCTCTCAACCATCGCCGGTCTGGTGTATGGCGCGCTGATGTAAGGCAGGGCCGTGAACTCGCTTCTGGTCTCGCTCCGGTTCTTCGGGCTCATCCTGGCCGAGTTGACCGTCCTGTTTCTCGGCATCAGCACGCTCGTCGGCTTGGTGTTCGAGTACGTCTCCAACGAGACGCTCGGGCGCTGGCTATCCCGGCGCGGATTGCTGGGCAACTTCCTCGGCGCAGCGCTCGGTGCAGTCACGCCGTTCTGTTCCTGTTCCACCATACCGATGACCGTCGGTCTCCTTCGAGCGGGCGTGCCCTTCGGTGCGGTGATGTCCTTTGTCCTGGCGTCGCCGTTGCTCAACCCGATCATCCTGACGATGTTGCTGGCGCTGGTCGGCTGGAAGGCGTGCGTGGTCTACGGCGTTACTACATTCGTCGTGGCAATGGCAAGCGGTGCCGTGCTTCAGATGCTCGGCCTGTCCAGGGACGTGAAGAACGTCCGCATCAGCGGCGGCGCCCTGGAACGTGAGAAACTGCCGACGTTTGGCGCCAGGCTCCGTCGGGCCTTCATTGGCGCGTGGGGTGACTTCCGTGGAGTGCTGGCATACCTGCTCATCGGCGTGGCCGTCGGCGCGGCCATCTATGGCTACCTGCCCAGCGACTTCATCGTCAGCATAGCAGGTCCCCAGAACCCGTTCGCGATACCCGTGGCTGCGATCATCGGGGTCCCGCTGTACGTCCGGGCCGAGACCGTTATCCCGGTCGCGGTGGCGCTGACCCAGAAAGGTATGAGTCTTGGGGCCGTTGTCGCACTGATCATCGGCGGCGCGGGTATGAGCATTCCCGAGATGAGCATGCTGGCCGGCATCTTCAAGACCCGCCTCGTCGCGATCTTCGTGGGCGTCGTGTTCTTGACCGCCGTGCTGGCCGGGTACGCGTTCTACCTGTTCTAACGAGGAGTCCAACAATGAGCGATAACAAGAAGAAGGGACTGTTGCAGAGCGTCTTTGGCGGTAAGAAGTCGGCTTGCTGCAACGTGAAGGTCGAGGAGATAAGAGAGGAACCAGAGAAGAAGGGCGCAACAGAAGAGAGCGCGTCGTGCTGCGTCACGGACTCGCCGTGCTGTGGCGCTCAGCCAGACAAACAAGGTGCGGGAGGAGCGATGGACATCAAGATACTGGGAATCGGTTGTGCTCGCTGCCAGGAACTGGAACAGCGGGTCCGCGACACGCTCGCGGAGATGAACATTGCCGCCAATGTCGAGCACATCACTGACCTCAAGCGGTTCGCCGCGATGGGCGTCTTCATGACGCCTGGCCTTGTCGTTGACGGCAAGGTCGTCTCGCAGGGCAAGGTGCCGTCCAAAGACGAGTTGAAGAGACTGCTGGGCGGGGAGAAGTAGCCTTGGCCGGCTGCTGTTCCCCGAGCGAACCGACCTGCGCCTGCGGTTCAAAGGACGTCCTGCTGCTTGCCTGCTCGGGCGGGTCCAATGTCGGCCAGATAGCCAACGATGCGGCCAAGGCGCTTGACGGCTACGGCCAGGGTTCGATGTACTGCGGCATCGGCGTCGCCGCACAACTGCCGGGCTTCGTCAAAGGCGTTAGCGAGAAGCCCTGCGTCGCGATTGACGGCTGCCCGGTTGCCTGCGTCCGCAAGAGTCTGGAGAACATCGGCGTGAAGCCAGCCGTCCACATCGTCGTCACCGAACTCGGCATCAAGAAGCATGGTGAGTTCGACCACACCAACGACGACATCGCAAAGGTCGTCGGTGCGGTCGTGGACGCTCTTTCGGCCGGCCAGACCTGAGGCCTGACCGGGTGCCGTTGACACCCAAGCCAGTTGCCCGCGAGCAGGACAAGCCGAGCAACGAGGTCGCCGAACTTGCCTGCGACTCGCAGACCGGCTATACTCGAGAGTATGAAACAAGTCCTGCTCCTCCTGCTTCTGCTCTCCGTCGCGGCCATCGTAGGCTGCGGGGAGCAGAAGCCCGCACCCGCGGCAGTGGCCGATACGACCGCGGCCCGCTGCGACTCGGCCCCGTGCGCCAACTGCTGTCCCGGCGATTCGACTGCCGGCTGCGGCGGCTGCGTCGCTCCGGTTGCGCCGGCCGACAGCGCGGACGGCGCGTCCCAGCCGTGCCCGCCCGGCGGGTGAGGAATCTAGGCGCTGACGCGTGCCGTCAGCTATCTGACTGAACGCACCCATGACACCGGCAACCCAAGCCTGCATCACCAAACAGCCCAAGGGCCTCAGCGTCTTCGAGAAGTACCTGACCGTCTGGGTCCTGCTCTGTATCGGCGCCGGCATCCTGCTCGGCCGGCTCGCGCCCGGTGTCGCCAGGACCCTTGACGGCCTTGCCATCTACTCCGGCGGCGCGCCGGTCATCTCGATTCCCATCGCGGTCTGCCTGTTCCTGATGATGTACCCGATAATGGTGAAGATCGACTTCGCCGACGTGCTCAAGGCGGGCCGGAGCGCGAAGCCGGTCGGCCTGACCCTCTTCGTCAACTGGGCCATCAAGCCATTCACGATGTACGCCATCGCCCTGCTCTTCCTCGGCGTGCTCTTCCGGGGCCTCATCGGGCCGGACGCGGTCGACCTCGTGAAACTGCCGCTGGGCGTGAACCTCGAACCGGGCGCCGCCTATGGCGTCGGTCGGGTCGTGCTCGCTGATGGCGTGAAGATGCTCGAAGTCCCGCTCTGGCGCAGCTACCTCGCCGGCTGCATCCTGCTCGGGATAGCGCCCTGCACCGCGATGGTCCTCGTCTGGGGCTACCTCGCGAGGGGCAACGACGGCCACACGCTGGTGATGGTCGCCATCAACTCGCTGACGATGCTGCTGCTCTACGGCCCGCTCGGCGGATTCCTGCTCGGCGTCGGCAAGCTGCCGGTGCCGTGGCAGGCTCTGCTGCTCTCCATCGCCATCTATGTCGCCCTGCCGCTCGTCGCCGGGTACTTAAGCCGCCGGCTCATCATCCGGGCAAAGGGCGAGGCGTGGTTCCGCGACCGTTTTCTCCACCTGCTCACGCCGGTCACGATCATCGCCCTGCTGGCCACGCTCGTCCTGCTCTTCTCGTTCAAGGGCGACGTCATCGTCGCCAACCCGCTGACGATACTCTGGATCGCCATTCCGCTCTTCATCCAGACCAGTCTCATCTTCTGGCTCGGGTACGGGCTGGCGCGACTGCTCAAACTCAAGTACGAGGATGCCGCGCCCTCGGCGATGATCGGCGCGTCCAACCACTTCGAGGTCGCCATCGCCACCGCGACGATGCTCTTCGGCCTCTCCTCGGGCGCCGCACTCGCCACCGTCGTCGGCGTGCTCATCGAGGTGCCGGTGATGCTCCTCCTCGTTCGCATCTGCCTGCGCACGCGGCACTGGTTTCCAGCGCACCCGCAGTCCGGTTAGTACAGCAGCGATTTTGAGTCTGCCGGCCGCGCCGGCAGGCTGTCACGGCCAGACTCGGTACGATTGAATCAGGTGCCTGAGCGGGATACTGCAAGCCGGTTCTCACTCGTTGTTCGGCCGCGCAGCCAGCGACCGAAATTGACAACAACCAGACCGACGACGAGTGGTGCAATGAGCAGGCAGTTGACATTGAACTTGACCGCCTGGGCAATGTGACCGTGAAAAAGATGCGACAACGCCCGCACGGTGCCGCAGCCCGGGCAGTGAACCCCCTGCCATAATCCGGCCAATCGAAAAAGCCGTTGATAAAGACAGACTGAGGGAAGCCGCTCGAAGAACGATGGCGGAATCACCATCAGCAGGACGACAGCGGCCGAAAGCACAGCCGCAGTCACAAGCTGCTGTCGCTGCACGTCCTGCTCTCTGCTAGCTCTTGTACAATGGTTTGCCCTGGGAATCCTTCAGGTTGTTGCCGGCAATGAGGATAACATCTATCAGCCACCAGATACCGCAGCCGCCCACGGTCAACAACTTGACAATTCCCAGCCCGACATGGCCCAGATAGAACCGGTCAACGCCGAACTGCCCAAGGAATATCGAAAGCAGCAGTGCCGTCAGCCAGTCCTTCTGACCGGGCAGTTTCTCCGACTTCTCGATTGACTTCGTCACGGCCATCCCGCACTTGACACAGACGTCGGCGTTGTCGTTGATCTCCGCACCACAGTTCCGGCAATACACGCAATCCTCCTTTGTGGCCAATCATAGATGCTGACACAATGCTGTCAAACCTCTGCGGCCACCCTCAGTCATCAGAGCCTTTCGCGAACCGTAGCGCACGGTAACTGCCAGCGGAGCGGACACAGGTCCGCCCCGCTGCGTTTCCAGCCCGGAAATCCAGCCGTCGGCTAGTTCTGCTCCAGGTCCTCTTCCTCGGCATCGGGTATCAGCCGCACCTCGCCCGGCGTCCCCTCCGGCTGTCCCAGCGTATCAACATCGGCGAGCAGATGCCGGGGCAGAAAAGCGAGGGTGGCAATGACCGTCGGCACGACAGCGCTGGCAATCACCGCCGCAACCAGCAGCGAGTACTGGGCGGTACTGACAATGCCGTGCGAGTAACCATAGAGCGCTGCGATCGTTCCGAACGTCAGCCCGGTTGACATCATCAGCGTGTAGTACCAGCGTTCGTTGCGTTCCTTCCGGAACCGGCCGATGACTGGCAGCAGTCCGAAGATTTTTGTTATGACCTTGCCGCCCAGCAGGGCCAGCATCACCAGCGGTGCGGCGGCCAGCGCCGGCACCGACACCAGTGAACCGGCCCGGATGAAGTAGAACGGCGTCAGAAAGCCAACGGTCAGCGTCCGCAACCGCCGGACAAAGTCGTGATCCATTGCCGCGGTACCGGCCAGCACCATCCCGATCAGATAGGCCGGCAGCACCGCTTCACTGCCCGACCAGAGCGCCAGTGCTCCCAGCCCGAAAACGGCCAGCGTTACCCATTTCGCCCGGATTGCCGCTGTGCGATAGGCATAGCGCCGGGCAATCCACCGTGTCAGCAGAGGCAGAGCGGCGAGAATCGCTGCCGTTGCGACGGCAAAAACCGCCGTTCGATAGGTAAACGGGGCAAAAATAAACCCCAGTGCCAGCACTGTCCCGAGGTCGTTGACAAAACAGGCACCGAGTATCCCTTTGCCGAATTCGGTCTTGTTGAAACCGGTTTCCAGCATCACCGCATAGACCACGGCCATTGATGTCGTCGACAGCGCCACACCGGCGAGCAGACTCGCCCGGACGTCCCAGTGCAAAAGAAAACGGGCAATCGCGGCACAACCCAGAAACGGTGCCAGAAAGCCGACCAGTCCGATGGCGGTGACCTCGCCCAGCTTGCGTCGCAGTACCGATGGTTCCAGTTCGGCGCCGGCAAGGAATGTCAGCATCACCGAGCCGGCGGCGGCGAGAAACCGCAGCCACTCGGCATTCGCGCCCAACGCCGCCGGGCCAAACCAGCGTGTCGCCAGCGCGCCGGCCGCAACGCCAACGCAGATCTCGACCAGGGCATTCGACACCCGCAGATGATTGGCGATAATTGTTGCGATGACTGCCAGACCCAGCCAGACTGCCGCAAGGGCAAACGTCTCCTGCAAGAGAACCTCCTCAATCAGAGTTTTCGCATTATGCCGGTCGCCGTTTCCACGGCCCGGTTCTGCAGGAGTCATCAGCCCGCCCGGGCGGTTTTGCGCGGGGGACTCCATCCCCGAAACAGCGTGATTGTATCAGCGCAGACCTGCCGGCGCAACCCCGGCGCCCAGGGGTACCGGCTGCTTCGGCCCTGGCCAGTTGCTACTGCCTGTTCTCGGCGTCGCGGTCCTTGTCCATCAGCCGCCTTATCTCGCGCTCTTCCCAGTCGCGGCCGAAAAGACCGAAGAATCCGTAAGCGCTGACCGCGTGCACGGCCACTCCTATGCCCCAGCCCAACAGCGGCCAGTAGAACCACCACGACCCGCCGTCGCGCCGGGTCAGCAGGTTGATCAGAAACAGCCCGGCGTTCACCAGCAGGTAGATGAGAAAGTGGCTCAAGAAACCCTTGCGGGCCTCGACGGCCTCCTTGGCGCGTCTGTAGCGTTCCTGTTCGTCAATCACGATGCCTCCTTCAGTGTATCTGCCCTGTTCGGGGCAGGCTCAAGCGCTTCTTTCAGCGGCCGATGTCAGGTTGCCCGTTTCACCGACCGTTGAGACTTGCCGGCGCGTTGGAGGTCGAAAGCGCCAGGTTGGCGCCGCCGCCGTTGATCGCGCCGGTCTTGCGCGTGCGGTCGGCGCGGCTGTAGCTGATGCTCGGAAACCCGCTGACCGTTGCCTCGGCATTGCTTGTGGAGACGTCGAAGTTGGCTTGGGTCCCGGCCGGGACCGACGGCGTCACCGTGCCGTTAGAGGTTTCCAGCTTCACCACTTCGCTCGGTATCAGCACATCGACATCGCAGGTCGCCGGGCCGTTTGAGGTATGCACCTCGAGCGGGCCGCGGTGCCGCAATATTACAGATGAATGCCCCGATTGCAACACCACCGCAGCATTGACAGCCGGGCGGCTGCCGGGATAGTTTGATATGCTCAGCCAACGACCGAAACCAAACGGAGTCAGCGATGAAACAGCATGAATACCGGGTACTGACCGTCGTGCCCCCCTACCAGAACAGCAAGAGTGGCATCAACCACGTCCAGCCGGAACCGGCTGCTACTGCCCGGCAATTACAGGAAGCCCTGACGCCGCTCGGGGCGGAAGGCTGGGAGCTGATATCGGTCACGCCGGTGCTTGCCGGGCACTACGACAGCAACGAGCACCTCGGCTACAGCACCACTGCTGAACTGGTGGTTGTGCTCCGACGCCGGCTGTCGGATTAGCCCGCTCTCCTGCCACCACGTCTGTCGGCCTGATCGTGTCGTCGCCGTGACCAGCAACCCACCATGCTGAAGGCGAAAAGTAGTGTACCGCTTCTTCTGTTCTGTGGTGCCTTGGCCCTGGCGGCACCGCTGTTTGACGGCAGCCGCAACCGACCCTGCCGGCCCAATCTGGACATCGGCATCGAGCTTGCCGAACTGCTCCAGAACCGTTTCCGCAACCTCGGACCCCGTAACTACACTTTCATCGCTGGTCAACGTTTCTGGTTTGGCCGGCTGTCGGACTTCGGCTGGCGCGCGGTGGCACTGAACGTTGAACTTTCATCTGAACACCTGGCTGACACCCGAAGCGTTCGATTCATCGAGGGCAACCGCAGCGGTCTCGCCGGTCGTCTCACTGCTTACCGTGCCTACTGGGACTGGTATCCACCCGGTGTCCGGTTCGGCTGGGTGCCCCGCTGCCGTCGCCATGCCCTCGCACTGCAGCCGATTCTCGGAGCCGGTATTGGCTGGACTCACTCGAACATTGTCAACACCCGATTCAACGAGCATTACGACCTGCGGGCATTCAGCGTCAACGCCGCTGCCCGATTGCGCACCGAACTGCTCGAGCTGCTGTTCATTGAAACCCCCACCCTCGATCTGGTAGCGCTGATTGCCAAAAACCGACCTGTCGCCGGCCAGATCGGTGATACCCGTATCACCGGTTCGGAGTGGTGGACCGTGTTCGGCTGGATCAACATCGGCGTCCATCTCAGATTCTGAATGCCGCCAGCCGTGTCGAAGACCCCCGGCGAGCCATGGCCATCCGTCTTGCCACCGAAAAAACCGGGAGCGCAATGGCTCCCGACACCATAGCTGGGAAGCAGTCTCTCATTGAGTCTTGATGACGCGGGCCTCCACATCGCCGCCGCAGCTGCGGAGAAATAAACCCCGGCGTGATCTGTCCCCGATTCGTTGGACACGTTTTCACGCGGCTGCTGTCTGTTTCTCGAAGTCGTTCGGGCTCATGTAGCCCAAGCTCGAGTGCAGTCGCCGGCTATTGTAGAACAACT
>CBFGJX010000018.1:0-55098 GCA_965649225.1 Caldifarciminota bacterium | reverse complement strand
TGCCGGCGTTGATGCAGGGCGAGCCGGCCTGCAGGTGCGGGTTGTTGACGCCGCCGGTCAGCGGGTTGGAGGTCATCGAGTTCATGTCCAGCCCGCCGGAGTTGGTCTGCCACTGGGCAAGGGTCTGGTAGCCGTAGGTGGTGTTGTAGAACGGCGTCGTGGAACCGCTGGAGGCGTACCAGCAGTTGTAGTTGGACGCGGCCGGGAAGTTGGAGGAGCCGGAGGAGCGATACATCGGGTAGAACCCGACCACGATGTTGTTGACCCAGGTGTCGCCGGTAGTGTAGAAGGCATAGAAGGCGTACGACCCGGTCCCGAGGAGGGTGTTGTGGTAGAATACCGTGCCGTTGTTGTAGTAGGAGTAGATGCCGTAGCTCTGCCAGCCGTAAATCATGTTGTTGATGAACTGGTTGTGCTGGTGGTACGCGGAGCTGGAGCCGTAAAAGTAGATGCCGTAGGAACTGGTCGTGCGCATGTCGTTGCGTTCAAACAGGTTGTTGTCGCAGCTGTTGGTGCCGTTGTAGTAGAGGTAAACGCAGTAACTGTTTGACCGGATGGTGTTACCGGTGACCTGCCAGTTGTCGCAGCCGTTCATGTAGATAGCGTAGCTGCTGGTGACAAGGCGCAGGTTGCGGATGCGGACGTTGTTGGTGTTGTAGCCGTAGAAGGCGTAGCCCGACATGTACCGGATGGTCACGTTCTGGCCGGTCGCGGCCTGGAACGTGATGGGGCACGTGTCGGCACCCGGGACCTGGTACAGGTAGATGTACGACGGCAGGTCGTAGATGCCCGAGTAGATGTTGAAGGTGACCGGGCCGACCGCACCGCGGGTGCGGACGGCTTCGCCGGCGAGATACGGGTTGAGGAAATCACCCGTTCCGTCGGCTTTCACCGTGTAGGTTCCGCTCATCGGCTGGGCGAGGGCAAACCCCGCCAGCAGGAGCAGAGCCAACAGTGTTGCAGTCTGCCTCATGCTTTTCTCCTTTCGGTCCTAGCGTTCCTTCACGAGCTTGCTCGTGATGCTGTACCCGGCGGCTTCAAGCCGCACGAGATAGATGCCGGCGCGCAGGTCGGCGAGGTCGAGGCTGACCGCGCCTTGACGGCCGGCAACTCTGTTTACCGTCACCAGCTCACGGCCGGCGACGTCGTAGATACGGACAGTCAGCGGCCCGGCAGCCGGCAGGCTGTAGCTGACGGTCGCCAGACCCGAACGGAGCGGGTTGGGCCGGACGCTGAAGCCGAACCGGACCGGCGTCGGACGCTCGGCCTGCACTCCGCTGCGGTGCGGGGCCGGCATGGCGGCGGTGCGGCCGCCCAGCGTGTAGGTCCAGAACTCCAGGGTCTTGTTGCCTTTGAGGGCGTAAACCGCCTCGCCGTCGGCGGTGAGGCTGGCGCCGCCCTTGGGCCGCTTCTTGCGATTGGTTGAACCAAAATCGGGCATGGACGGGCTTTCGGTCCAGACCAGGGTGGCAAGGTCCAGCGCGTAGAAGTCGCCGGTGTTGCCGCCCTTGAGGGCATAGAGCGTCGAGCCGAGGATGGTGCCGTCCGAACCGTCCTTGGCCTTTTTCTGTTTGCCGGTCTGCTGATTGGCCAGCGGAATGCCGGCAAGCTGACCGCTCCAGGTGAGCGAGTCAATTGAATAAGCGTAAAGCTCGGAGTACTTGGCCTTGTGGGCGTAGAGTTTGCGTCCCGCCGCATCATAGACCAGCCACGAGCCCTTGTCCCACTTGGCGCGCTGACCGGCCGGGGCATCGCTGAGCTGATACCAGGCCCCGGAAGTGGTGTTGTAGCGCCAGAACTCGGTCTTGTAGCCTTTGAGCAGATAGACCCAGGTGCTTTCACCGTCATCAACGTAGGCCAGGTCGCTGCCGCCCTTGATGCGCTTGTTGGAAGGCCCGAGCGGCACATCGGCGAGCTGGGTCCAGCTGCTTTCGGCGATGTTGTAGCGCCAGAAGGCCTGAGTGTTGTTGCCCTTGATGAGGTAGATGTTGCCGAGGCCGTCAACACAGCCGTTGGCGCCTTTGGCCGGCAGCTTGTTTTCAACTCCGGCCGGAATCGCCGGCAGGGTTTGCCACTGACCGGCGTTGGGGTCGTAGCGGTAGAAGTCGGCAGTCTTGTTGCCCTTGGCCGCGTAGAACATGCCGCTGGCCGGGTCATAGGCCAGCCAGCCGCCATCCTTGACTGCCTTGCCCGAAGGCGCGGACGGAACCGGCGTCGGCACTTCGCTCCAGCCCGGCGGCACCGGATCGCCGACAATCACCGAGTCGTATTTGATGTTGTTGGCTGGAATCATGTCGCCGGCAGTGGTGACGCGGACCGAGGTCTGCCAGGTGCCGGATGGCGCTGCCAGCCAGGTGAAGAACTCGACGATGGTGTCGGTTTCGGCCGGGATGTTGTTCACGGTTACCGTCGAAGCATAGCCGGTGGCGATTTCCAGCCGGACGTCGCAGGTGCCGATGATATCGGTGCCGGTGTTGCGGATGCGCACCTGCGGGGTGATGGGCGTGTTGGGGTTGACCCGGCCGCGCGGAGCAAGCACCGCCACTGCGGCAGCGTCGTGCACCCGGCCGAAGAACGAACCCTCGCTGCGGTCGTTTTCCGGATAGACGTCGGTCGCCAGCTCGGTGGAACAGACCGGGGTCTGGTCGCCGCGCAGGTTCACCTGCCACTGCGGGAAGGCAAGCTCAGCCGAGTCGCCGGGCAGAACGCCGGTGGCGGTGGCGGTCTGGTTGTAGCTGCCGATACGCAGGCGGGCAGTGATGTTTTCGGTCGCGGTGCCGTAGTTGTGAATGATGACCGTCGGAGTGATTGTCGCCGCCGAGTCAACCGTGCCTGAGGGCATCGTAATTCGGCCGGCGCCGGCGTCGTGGACAATCACCGTGATGGTGTGCTGGACTTTGTCGTTGGCCGGGTTGCCGTCAAACGGCAGTTCGGTGGAGCATTTGACCGCGATGACGCCGCGCTCCAGTGCCGTCCACTGGCTGAAGGTTACCTGGGCCGACTCGCCCGGTGCCAGTGAACTCACCGCTGCCGAATCGACATACTGGCTGCCAATCCGGAAACGCACCTTGAACGCGGGTGACGGGTCGGTGTGGAAGTTTTTCACCCATGCCGACGGCGTCGCGGTCGCCAGCGAGTCGTAGTTGCCGGCCAGCGGCGCGTTGATGCGCAGTACACCGACATCGTGCGGGGTCGGGGTGCGGGCCACGGCCAGCGAGCAGTTGATCCGGCCTGCGCCAAAAGCCGTGTCCTTGCCCGGCGGGTTCAGGTCGACGACTCCGTGCATTTCAAGGATGGAGTCAATCATCCGCGGAGTCAGCATCGGATTCTTGGAAAGCATCAGGGCGACACAACCGGCCGCGGTCGGCGTTGCCATCGACGTGCCGTACATGGTGGTGTAGGACTGGTCGCTGGAGTAGTAGGTCGACAAGACGTTGTAGCCCGGGGCGCAGATGTCCGGGTCGAGCAGGTAGCGCGGGTACGGGAAGTCGTACCACGGCGGCACCGTGTCCCAGATTTTCGACGGGCCCATGGAGGAGAAGCTGGCGCGGTTGTCGGAGTTGTCGGTCGCGCCGACCGTGATGACCGCAGTGCGGCCACGGGTGGGATGGGGCGTGCCGTTGACCGGGTTGGGCCAGGGCGGCGGACAGTTGCCCGGAGTGCGGATGCCGGAAGTGGCTTCGTTGCCGGCCGCGACCATATGCACGATGCCGGCCGCGAGGACGTTTTCCTCGACAATTCGGTGCATCGCGTAGCGCGGTGACCATGCGGTAATGAGGCCAAGCGACATCGTGATGAGGTCCGCACCGTTCAGGGTATCCGGGCCGAGGGGCCGGCTTGGCCGGAACGGTCGGACGCAGAACTGAATTCCGGCCCACATCGAGTTGTCCAGCACGGTGTCGGGTTGGGGCGAGTGCACCCAGACATCCACCGGCAGGGACATAATCTGCGCACTCGGGGCGACGCCCATCGTGTCGCGCGTGCCGTTGCCATAGGCGCCGTCAGCCGTGGCCAGACCGGCGCAATGGGTGCCGTGGCCGAGGTAGTCGAGCGGGGTCCAGATATTGTAGCTTGACGGGCCGGCGTGGCCGAACCAGTTAGATTCGCTCGCGGCGAAGTTGAAGCCGCAGTTGGGGAACCCGTATTCGTGGGTGGTGTCAATCGCCTGCCAGAGGTGGTTGCGCAGGTCCATGTGGGTGTAGCGGACACCGGTGTCCACCACGCCGATGACCACGCCCTGACCGGTGTAGCCCTGAGCCCAGGCGCCGCGCGCGTTGATGAGCGCGATGTTGGGCTGGACCGAGGCGGTGATATCGGGCTGGACAATCTGCCCGAGGTCAACGGAGGAGACTTCGGCCGCGACCTTGGCATAGGCAAGGATGCCGATGTCGTCTCTTTCGGCAAGCTCGCGGATGACCGAACGCTTGGCGCCGCAGGCGACGGCGTTGATAATCCAGAGCGAGAAGTAGTTGTTCACTTCGCCCGCGGCCTTGCACTCGGCAAGGTATTCGAGCAGCTGGCGCTGCTCGGCCTGGGCGAAGTCGTCGAGGATGCGCGCAACCCGCGCCCGGCGTACCGGCCGGGGCAGGCCCTCGACCATCGAATTGAGCAGTTCGTTGTCAAACTGGTTGTTGAGAACGATCGTTACCGGAATGTAGGCGTCGTCGTCCTCGGCAGCGAGGATCGACTGCAACTGGGGGTCAACGAGCGGGGCGGCAAGGGCTCCGGTCGTCAGTACCACCAGTGCGGTGACCGCGGACAGCCACTTCAACATTCTGCCTCCTTACGGTTTTTGTCATCTCAGCCTGCCGGCCGGACTGCCGGCGGGACAGCAGGCGCCCTCAGCCGGAGTTACGCGTCAGAACGGCGCGTGCTCCACGCGTTCAGTTTTGAGGGTGTAACCTGCCGGCCTCAATAATAATGCTAAGACCCCTGACCGGAGTGTCAAGCCGGACATCGCGGCCGCCGGCTAGCGGTTCGGGTTGGAGGGGTCGATTATCAGGCCGCTGCTGCCCGGCTGCTGTTCGGCCTTGACGTATTGCAGTCGCAGTTCGTAGAGCAGTTCGTCAAAGGCGCGGGTTTCCGCCTCGGTGCGGTTGCCTTCGGTTTTGCGCCGGAGCAGCTCGATCGTATCGATGGTGTGTTTGGCCAGTGCCAGATTGAGTTCGGCTTTCTGGCCAGGCAGAACTTCGTGGCCAAGATGGGCGAGTGCTGCCGCCGCGAGGTTCAGCAGCAGCGTTTCGAGGGTCGGTTCGGGCAGCGGGGTATTTTTTGTTTCACTCATGGCTCAGCGGGTTGTGGACCTTGGTTACCTTGCCGCCGCGCAGATACACCCGCGGCACCCGCGGGGAGACGCGGCAGACGATTTCATAGGGTATCGTGCCGGCCCGGGCCGCCAGCTCGTTGGCGGTGATGGTTTCTTCTCCGTCGGTGCCAAGCAGGGTGACGCGGTCGTCAATCGCCGCTTCCGGAATGTCGGTGACGTCAAGCATGGTCAGGTCCATGCAGACATTGCCGACAATCGGCGCCCGTCGGCCGCAGACCAGCACGCTGCCGCGGTTGCTCAATGACCACGGATAGCCGTCGCCGTAGCCGGCGGTGATGACGGCAATGCGCGAGTCGCGCGGGGCCAGCCAGGTGCGCTGGTAGGAGACGGAGTGCCCGGCCGCAATCCGGCGGAGATTGACGATCCGCGAGCGCAGCCGCATTACCGGTTTTACCTGCACCCGCGGACTGACGGTGCCGGGCGCGGGCAAATCGGGCCGGATGCCGTAGCCGAGCAGGCCCGGCCGGACCATATCGAAGAACGATTCGCTTATATTCAATATTCCCGGAGAGTTGGCGGCGTGTGCTAGAAAATGGTTGAGTCCTTCGGCGTGCAGCCGTTCCAGCAGCGTCCGGTAGGACTGGAGCTGAGAGCAGGAGAAGGCGATGTCGGTGTCGGCGGCGGGAAAGTGGGTGAAGACACCGGCAAGGTGCAGGCCGGGCAGGCGGGCAGTGCCGGTGATGAAGCCAAAGGCACGGTCAGTGTCGACGCCGGTGCGGCCCATGCCGGTGTCGACTTCAACGTGGAAGTTGACGGTTGTCGACCGGCGCATCGCTTCGGCCGAGAGCAGCCGGGCGAACTCCGGTTCGGTAACCGACGGCGTGAGGCCGTGGTCAAACAGGGCCGGGATTTCGCCGTAGGGTATCGGCGAAAGCACCAGTACCGGCCGGGTGATGCCGGCGCGGCGCAGGATTGCGCCTTCTTCGACCGAGGCGACGCCAAAGCAGTCGACACTGCCGGCCGCGGCCAGCGCGATTTCGCGCAGGCCGTGGCCATAGGCATCGGCTTTGACGGCAAAGAGCAGCCGGCGCGGGGCAACCGCGGCGCGGATGGCCGTCAGGTTGGCGTCGAGCGCATCGAGGTCAATTTCCGCCCAGACCCGGCCGTAGTGCATGGTGGTGCGATGTTAGCCGACCCTCGGAGTAAAGTCAAAGCCGCCGGCAGCGGCTTGAGTCTACCAGCGGAAGGTGATGATTGAGCGGGAGAATTCCCCCTCCAGTCCGTTGTGCAGGGTAACGACAATCAGCCGGCCTTTGACCTTGAAGCGGCCGACCAGTCCGAGTTGTTCGACAATCGAACGGGTGAAGGCAACAACTTTGTCGGGTGTGCGCGGCAGGTCGCGGGGGGTGCCGGTGGCAGGGTCGGTGCCGGTGTTCACCAGTACCGGATAGACGCCGTAGAGCAGCCGCAACTGACGGGCGGTGGCCGGCCGGCTGGTAACTGCCAGCACCGGCATCGAGGGCCGGAAACGCGATATCATCGTCGCCGAGGCGCCGGTGGTGGCCCAGGAAACAATGAATGGCGCCCGGGCCTGTTCGGCGAGGCTGACGATTGGATAGCCGAGGACGTGGATGTTGCGTTCGGCCGGTTCGCGGGTGTAGTGGCCGCCGAACTTGGCAAGGTAGCGGTCGCGGTCAATCGGCATGGTGGCATTGACCACGCGGGCCATGGTCCGAACGCACTGGCGCGGGAAGTCACCGACCGCAGTTTCGCCGGAAAGCATCAGCGCGTCGGCGCCTTCTTCGACCGCAGTGGCGATGTCCTGGACTTCGCCCCGCTGGGGCAGCGGGTTGCGGATCATCGATTCGAGCAACTGGGTGGCAACGATGACCGGTTTGCCGGCGATGTTGGCGCGGTCAATCAGCCGACGCTGGACTTTTGGTATCTCGGGGTAGTCAACCAGCACGCCCAGGTCGCCCCGGGCAACCATGATGCCGTAAACTTCACTGCGTTCGAGGATGGCGTCGACGTTGGCTACCGCAGTCGGTGATTCAATTTTGGCGATTATCGGTTTGAGACCGGTGGGGCTTTCCCGCAGCAGCCGGGCCATGTCGGCGATGTCGGACGGGCTCTGGACAAATGACTGCGCGATGAAGTCGACGTCGAAGCCGTGGTTGATGGCGGCAATGTCTTCCGGTACGTCCAGGGGCCCGGCCTGCAACCGGCCACCGGGGACTTCGGGCAGGTCGATGCCTTTGTTGAGTTTGATGATGCCTTTGTGTTCGGCAACGCAGGTGATGCGGTCGGGGAATTCCTTTTTCTCGGCTTTGAGATAGACTTCGTTGTCGCCGATGACGATGGTGTTGCCCGGGTCGATTTCAACAAAGAGGTCGAGCGGATAGGCGACGAGGAGGCGGGCTTTGACGCCGGCGGGAATGCGGCCGCGGGCCGGGTCGCCGGTGACGAGCTGAACCCGGTCGCCTTCGCTGACCGCGATGCGGTCAGTCGGTGGGAGGGTTTTGCGGTCGGCCACCGGCCGGATTTCACGGATGCGGATTTTGGGGCCTTTGAGGTCGAGAATGACGGGCAGCGGCCGGCGCAGGGTTTCCTCGGTGCGGCGGATGGCGGCAATCAGCCGTTCGATGGACGGTAAATCTTCGGGTTTGACATGGGACATGTTGATGCGGGCGGCGGCCATGCCTTCTTCGACCAGTTCCGGAATGCTGGTGAGTGCTTCCGATTCGGGATAGCGGCCGCGCCGGTTGGGACCGGAGCGGGAGATGCGCGGGCCCATCGTGCAGATGATTGCCAGCCCGGCCGGTTCGACCGGAGCGTGTTTGACGATGCAGCGTTCGCGGTCGTCGGTGTGGCCGACAGGTGTTTTCTCCACGGTGGCTGAGCATATTGGCCGGCCGGGCAGGGTCAAGTTCCGGCCCGCAGCCGGCTGTTTTCAGGTAATTGTGACCGGGTTGTGTTCAGCGGCAATAAGGGCAGGGCGTCGGCCGACTGGCGCAGCGGTCGTGCGACCGGTCAGCGGATTTTCCGAACTGTCCGGCTGTCGAGGAGTCGGCCGTGTTTGTCCGTCAGGAGACAGCGGTAGACTCCGGCCGGCAGTGCCGCGGATTTGATGGTGGCCGAGCCGGCTGTCGGCGCGATGACGACTCGGCAGATTGTGCGGCCTAGCGGGTCACAGAGTTGAATTGTGCCGCCGCCGACAAGCGGCCTGAGCAGCCGGATTGTCAAGGAGTTGTTGAAAGCGAACGGCAGACAGAGTTGCGGCTGGTACGGGCTGGTCGGGCTGGCGGTGACCGCGACCGGAACGACCGGGATGATGGTGTCGAACGGATAGAGGTTGCGGCCGGTGACAATCAGCCGGGCTGAACCGGTGTTGACCGGATTGAACGTCAGCCGGGCGTTGCCGCCGGCGTCAGTGAGGCCGCTGGCGTAGAGAGTCGAATCCATGGAAAGACAGACCAGTGCGTTGGCGACCGGCAGCGAGCCGGTGCGGACATTGATTGTAACCGTCTGCAACCCGGGTGAAAGTGATGCCGGGCGTGTTACGAGCGGCTTTGCCGGCGGTGCGGTCCAGATGCCCAGGGCCGGGTCGCCGTAGAGGTTGAAGCCAAGGTAGTCGTTGACGTGGTCGGGAAATTCTGCCAGCAGGGCAGCGCGGGCCATTCGGGCGGCATGGCCGAGCTGCCAGTGGTTGCCGAGGAAGAGCGAATCGAAGAAGCCGCGGGCAACCGAACTGCGGACCGTTGCCACCGCGATGTCGGAATGGGTGTTGCCGAAGAATGCCACCGCGCCGCGAATGGTGCTGACGGTGCCGGTCCTGATCCAGGCTTCGCCGACCATTGACTCGCCGGGTGTGAGGGTCATGGTTGCACAGGTTACCGACAGAACAACCGGACAGCGGCTGCCGTTGGTGGTACGCTGTGGCAGGACCCGGAACGGCTGGTACCAGTTGCCGGTGGCGCGGCCGCGGTACAGGACAAGGCTGGTGCCGGAGTCGATTGCGGCGATGACATCGTCAGCCGAGTCGCCCCGCGTCGAGGCAAAGCTGTCACAGCCCGCGAACCCGGCTGCCGCGCTGCGGGCGGCAGCGTGACGGGCGTCAGCCCAGTAGACCAGTGAGTCGTCGTCGTTGCGGTCGTGAACAACGGTGGTGAGATGACTGGTCCAGCGGCGGTTGAGCGTGTCGGGGGTGCGTTCGTAGGCAAGGGTCTTGATGACCATCTCGTCGAGCTGAAGCCGGGATTTGGCCGGCAGACGGCCGACCGCGAGTTCGGCGCGCAGGTCACCGGTGACATCGGCATAGATGTTGTCGGAAGAGACTACCACCGAGCCACCGGAAAGGTAAAGCCGGGCGGGCAGCGATTCGGCCGAACCGACGAGCAAAACGAATTCGGGCCGGGGGTTCCAGGTGTTCCAGGCGTTGCGGATGTAGTTTCTGATGGCGGTGGTGTCCCGGCCGATTGCCGAGAGTCGGGTGATGCGGGTCGGAAGACCACGAAAGTGGTGCCACTCGGCAAGGGGGCGGATTGATGGTTCCAGCGAGTCGGCGGTGATAATGAGATAGCGTGCTCCGGTCTGAGCCCGAATGCCGGAGCAGACCAGCGCCACTAACAGCAGTACTCTCGACATCAACTCTGGCGATTTGACAACAAAGAGCCGGGTATCGCCCGGTTGGGGTTGATATCCGGCTTGTTTACAGCTGGAGGCATTATAGCCAGTGGTGACCGGAAGTCAAAACAGAAAAAGCCACCGGACCGCCCGGCCGGGCGGTCCGGTGAAGATGCAGTTGAGTTATCGGGTTTTGATGACGCTGGTGGCGCCAATCAGTGCGCCGGCAGCATCGTTGATGATACAACGATAGAAGCCGGCAGGCGCCGCCACGGCCGACAGGCGGACTGAAGTTGTGCCACGGCTGACCGGTTGTTCGATGACCGTCCTGCCGGCAGCGTCAACCAGCCGTATGCGGGCGTCAACTGAAAGCGGTGCCGACAGAGCGATCGTTGTTCCGGTCGCGAATGTCGAGGGCAGGGCAGTGATACGTTGCCGAACCGGCAGGGCCCGGCCACCTTCGTCCACCCCGGCGAGCTGGACCGGTATGACGCCATCATAAGGGAACAGGTTGTGGCCGGTAACGACCAGTCGCAGGAAGCCGGTGTGGGTGGGAGCGATGTCGAGGGTGACTTCGCCGCTGGTGCCGGTAACGCCGACCGCATAGACCGTGGAGTCCATCGAGAGACAGACATCGGCACCGGTGACCGGCTGGCCGTTGCGGGTGACCGTGATGGTGACGGTCTGCGGTTCTGGTGCGACTGTGGCGGGATGTTCGACATCAATCGCGCGGGGCAGGTCGGTCCAGATGTCCAGTTCCGGGTCGCCGAGCAGGTTGAGTTCGTGGTAGTGCTGAGTGTAGGTGGGGTACAGCCGTCGGACTTCGGCCTTGGCATTGATGAGGCCCTGGCCAAGCTTGTGGTTGCCGGTGACGAACAGACCGTTGAAGAAGCCGTTGCAGGCGGCGCTGCGGAACCGGGCAACGTTCGAGGCGGCAAAGGTGGTGCCGATAAAGCCGACCCCGCCTTTCATTGCCGCGGTTGTGCCGGCCTTGAGCCAGGCTTCGCCGACCATTGACTCGTTCGGCGTCAGGGTCATCGTTTCGCAGGTGAAGGACAAGATGATCGGCAGCCGCTTGCCATTGCTGGTGGCAGCCGGATTGACGGCGAAGGGGGTGTACCAGTTGCCGGTTGCCGAGCCGCGGTACATCACCAGGTTGGTGCCGGCGTTGACCGAGTTGACAACGTCGGTGGCGGTGTGGCCCCGGGCCGAGGCAAGGGTGTCGCAGGCAAGGTAGCCGTGCTGACCGGCAAGCGTGGCCGCGTTGCGGGTGTCGGCCCAGTAGGTAGGGGCATCGTCGTCGTTGGCGTCGCGCACCACCGCGGTCATCCGCCGCGTCCAGAGGGTATCCAGGATTTCCGGGCTCTGGCTGTAGGCAAGAGTTTTGGCAACCATCAGCTCGGCCTGCGTCACGGTTTTGGCCGGGAAGCGGCCGATGGCCAGTTCAACCACGCCGTCGTCGTTGACATCGGCATAGCGGTCCTCAGACCAGACACTGTAAGACATGTTGCCCGAGCCGTAGCGATAGCGCATCGCCGGCAGTGCGCCGGGCTGACCGGCAATGAGTGCCGGTGAGCCGACGAGCAGGACGTATTCCGGACGCGGGTTCCAGGTGTTGTAAGCCGTGCGGATGAAATTGCGGATACTGACAGTGTCGGTGCCGATGGTGGAGAGTTTGACGACACGGGTGAGCAGTCCGCGGGCCTGTTTCCATTCGGCCAGCGGCCGTACCGCCGGTTCGTGGATGTCGGCGGTGATGATCAGGTAGCGGGCACCGTTCTGGGCTTGCAGTCCGGCAATGATACAAAGCAGGGCAAGAACCAGCTTCTTCATAAACTTCAGGTCCTCCTTATGGACCGATGGACTCTCGCTGAAAGCGCAAGGCCCGGCTGAATTGCCAGAAAGCTTTGGCCGGGCCTTGTCGTCCCGGTTCAATTGTAGTCTTACCCCTCAATATCTGTCAATATTATTTTTCTGTGCCGCGATGATGGGTGAGCCGGCGGCTTGACACCCGGAGGGCGGTCGCTATCTTGGCGAGGCGATGATGACTTACCCGCGCAAAACCGGTAACAGTTTCCGACGCCCGACCGGCCGACTGGTGCCGCGCGCGCCGGTGCCCGGTCTGCCGGCGGTCGGCTTTATCGGCGCCGGTCGGCTGGGCACGGCACTGGCATGGCACTGCCGGCGACTGGGCTATCCGGTGGCAGGGGTGGCTGACCGGCGGCCACGGCAGGCATGGGTGGCTTATGGTCTTTTGAAAATGCCCTACGAGCGGCTGCGAACAACCGAGGTGGCGGCGCGGTCCCGGGTTTTGTTTCTGACCGTGCCTGATGCTGCGATCGGGCCGGAATATGCGGCGCTGCGGCGCTGGGTGCTGCCCGGGGCAGTGGTGGTGCACTGCGCCGGAGCCTGGGGTACCGAGGTGCTGCATGGTGCCGAAGACGCCGGACACGAGCCGCTGGCGCTCCATCCGGCTCAGTCGTTCGCTTCACACGCACAGGCAATTGCCCGTCTGCCCGGGTCAACTTTTGCGGTTGATGGCAGCGCTGCCGGGTTGCGTTTTGCCCGGGCACTGGTGCGACGGCTGGAGGGCCGGCTGATAGAGGTTTCGGGTGTTGATCGGCCACTGTATCATGCCTTGTGCGTTTTTATGTCGAATTTCCTGAACGCTCTTGGTGATGCGGCTGAGGAGCTGGCCGAATGTATCGGGCTGGGCCGGCGCAACGGTCTGCGGTTGCTGGCGTCGCTGCCGCAGGCGGTGCTGGAAGGAATGATTGAGTCGGGTGCATTGGCGAGTCTGACCGGGCCGGTTCAGCGCGGCGACCGGCAGACAGTGGCCCGCCATATTGCCGCGCTGGAGGAGCGGGCGCCGGAACTGGTGCCGCTCTATCGGGTGCTGTCGCTGCGGCTGGTGAAAATGGCCGAGCGTCAGGGCCTGGGCAGGACTGAGTTGCGCGGCCTCAGGCGGGCGTTGCGCGAACGATGAACCGAATGATTCGCAGAATGCTTCGCAGACTGCTAAGACTGGGACTGCTCGCGCTGGCAGCAGCGGGGTGTGCCAAGAAGTTGCCGCCGCCCAGTCCGGACCGTTTCCCGCCGCGACTGGAGCGGGTGGTTACCCGCAGCCGGACACAGTTCGAGCTGGAGTTTGATGAGCCGGTGGAACCGGCCGCGACACCGGTTGAGAGTCTGCAGCTGGCCGGCCCGGCGGGGCCGGTCGTCGTGCGCGGGGTGTCGCGGGGACGGGGCGACACGAGGTTGCTGGTCTGGTCGGCAGTGCAGAGTCCCGGGGTTTACGAGGTGCGCGGCCGGGCGGCAGACCGGGCAGGAAACTCGGTCCGGTTTCGCGGCCGATTCAAGGCCAGCGAACGGGTTGATACCATTGCACCCCGGGTGGTGGCACTGGAGCCGCGGCCGGGAACCGCACGGGTGCGTTCCGGTCTGCGGGTTGTGGTCCGGCTGAGCGAGCCGGCGGATACCGCTGCCGGACTGCGCTGGTTTTTTGTCCCGGCAGGGCTGGATTCGGTGTTTCGGTCGGCGTGGGACCGGGACTGGCAGACACTGTCGTTTGGCAGCCGCGATTCGCTGGTGCCCGGGATGATTGTCAGTTTCGTTGTGCCTGCCGGCTGGCGTGACCTGGAGGGTAACCGGGCCCGGTTCGCCGCCGCCACAATGTTCTATTCCGACAGCGCGCCACCGCCGGCGTTGTGCAGCGGGGTGGTCGGGGTTGCCGATTCTGCTGGTGCCGTTGCTGGCGCAGTGGTGTTTGTTGAGGATGAGCGGGGAACAGTGGCGGTTGCCGCAGTTGAACCCGATGGCCGGTTCACGTTCCGCCTGCCGGTGGGCCGGTTCAGCGTTTTCGCCGCCGCTGACACCGATGGTGACACCCGGGCAGAGCTGGTTGGTCCAAAAGTAGAGTTTGCTGCACCGACCGAGAGTCTTCGACTGCTGCTTGCGCCGGTGCCTGAACTCAGGCCGTTGGATGCTTATCGCCGCTAGTGCGCTGCTGCTGGTACTGGCGGTAGTTGCTTACCGTCGCCAGTTGCTGGCACGCGACGGGCTCGGGCTGTTTTTTCTGCGCCTGCTGGTTCTGCTGATACTGGGGCTGGCGCTGTCCGGTCAGATTCTGCGCGTGGCCTGGACTGAGCGGCCGCGTCGGGCAGTGGTGCTGGTGGACCAGTCGCAGAGTCTCGGGGTTTTTGGCCTTGACAGTGTCGCCCGACAGGTGGCCGGTTCTTTTGTGCTGCCGGAGCGGCTGCGGCGGGAGATATGGGTTTTCGCCGATACCGCGTTGCCGGCAGGGCGTCAATCCGGCAACATCGGTCCGGGGTTCGGTCAGCGAAGCAGAATCGGCCGGGCGCTGGAACTGGCCGCGCGGACGCGGCCGGCGGTGCTGGTGCTGGTAAGCGACGGACAGGATAATGGTGAGGCTGACAGTCGGACCGTTGCCGTCCGGACCGGTGTCCCAGTCTATACGGTTGGGGTCGGCCCGGCATTGATGCGGAATCTGGCACTGACCGCTGTCGTGTTGCCGACCGCGGTGCGGACCGCAGAGAGCGTGCCGGTGCGGGTGCGTTTCCGCTACGCCGGCCTGGCGGGCGAAAAGGCGGTCGTCCGGCTGCAGGGCAGGGCGCGGGAGCTGGTGCTGGACAGTGGTCCGGCTGAGGCTGAGCTGGAATTTGTCACCGCTTTTGTCCGGCCGGGACGGCAGACGCTGACAGTGCGGGCTGATAGTCTGACCAGAGAGGCATTTTACAGTGACAACGAATTGACGGTCCGGGTGGATGTCGCGGGTGGACGTCGAGTGGGGTTGCACAGCGGCAGTCCCGGAGCGCAGTCGCGTTTTGTGCTGCGTGCGCTGACCGCCGACAGTACCCTGCTGGTGCGCAGTCTGGTCGAGCCGCGCAGTGATGGCAGTGTGCCGGGCTGGGTTGACAGTACTGATGTGTTTGTGCTGGATTGCCCGGTTGATGATTCCCGCCGGGCCGCATTCTACGATGCGGTCGGACGTCGGGTGCTGCAGGGGGCTGGGGCAGTCGTACTGGCCGGACCGACAATGGTCGCCGGGCCGCGAATCGAGAGGCTGCTGGGTTCGCCACTGCTGCCCGGTAACTGGCGGTCCGAGCCGGTGTCGGTTTCGGGTGCGGGTCGGTATCTGGACTGGCTGCGCGTGCCGGTCGAAAGTGTGCCGCCTTTTGACGGCTTCCGGCTGCTGGTCAGTGATTCGGTGCTGACGCCGTGGCTGGTTACCGGGTCGGGTCGGGTTGCACTTGGCGTCCGGCGTGCGAGTAACGGCCGGGTGGTTTATCTGGCCGGTTATCCACTCTGGCGCTGGGGTTTTGTTGCTACCGCTGCCGCCGGTATCCCTGCGCCGCTGGACCGGTTTCTGCCGGGAGTTCTGGATTTTGCCGCAACGAGCGATACCGGGCGGTTCGAGCTGGAGCCGGCGCGGCCGGAGTTTCTGGCCGCCGAGCCGGTTCGGCTTGTGCTGCGGGCCCGGCGGCCGGATGGGCGACCCTGGTCCGGGCTTGCGCCACTGGTTGAGTTGAAAGCCGAATCGGTGTCGGTTGCTCGAGCGCCGTTGATTGAGGTGGCCGACGGCCGGTATGAGGCTGAACTGGCAGGTCTGAGTCCGGGTGATTATCGGGCGCAGGCCCTGGTCCGGTTTGACGATGAGGTCGTCGGGACTCCGGTCACGGAACTGGTGGTGTCGGATCGCCCGCTGGAGCTGGTTCGAACCGGTCGTGACCGGCGTTTTCTGACTGAACTGGCGCAGGCGGCAGGTGGGACGTATTTTGATGCCGAAAGTCTGCCCGGGCCCGATTATGTCTTGCGGTTGGGTGAGTTCCGGCGCGAATGGCGGCTTGATCCGCGCCGGAGCGGCGGGTTGATTGCGGCGGCGGCTCTACTGGCTGGACTGGAATGGGTGTTGCGTCGGCGCCGGGGGCTGGCATGAGGCGACGGTTGGTTGCGGCGCTTGCCGTTGCACTGTTGGCAACTTCGCTGACGCAGGGGAGTACCGGTTCGCGGCTTGCCGAGCGTTTGCAGACTCAGGGTTTGCCGCCCCAGGTAGTAGTGCTGGTGGTGGCAATGCTGCCGGTGGTGGAGCTACGCGGTGCCGTGCCGATCGGCAACAATCTGCTGCGATTGCCGCTCTGGCAGACGCTGACTCTTTCGATCGTTGGCAATCTGCTGCCGATAGTACTGGTGCTGCTTCTGCTGGAGAAGACCGTTGCCTGGCTTTCGCGGTTCGGGCTGTTCCGGCGTTTTTTCGAATGGCTCTATGCCCGGACGCGGCGGCGCAGTGGTGTCATTCAGCGTTACGAATTCTGGGGACTGGTGCTGTTTGTGGGTATTCCGTTGCCGGGCACCGGCGCCTGGACCGGTTCGCTGGCGGCGGTGCTGCTGGGAATGTCCTACTGGCGTTCGCTGCTGGCGTGCCTGCTGGGGGTGTTGCTTGCCGCGGCGATTGTAACGGCGTTGTCGCTTCTGGGAATCTGGGGAGCGGTGATTGCCGGCGCGGCACTTCTGGTGCTGGCTGGCCAGGGAGTTTTGCGCAGTCGCCGCAGCGTCGCTTGACCACCGTCGCCGGTGCGAATAGTATCCCCCGTGACCGACACGACGCTGATGGTTGCCGGCCAGGCCGGTCAGGGCGTTGATACCGCCTCCGAGCTGCTGGCGCGGGCGCTGGCCCGCTCCGGCTACCACGTTTTTGCCTACCCCGATGTAATGTCGCGTATTCGCGGCGGGCACAATTTCACCGCCATTCGTGCGTCGGACCGGCCGGTGCTTGGGCCGCCGGCGCAGTGCAATGTCCTGTTGGCGCTGGACCGAGATTCGGTTGAGATTCATCGCCGCGAAATGGTCGCCGGTGGAACGATTGTTGTTGATGAAACCAGTGCCGGTGGTGCAGATGGAGTTACGGCACTGCCGTTGCTGCGTGTTGCAACCGAAACCGGCGGCAGTCGGGCAATGGCCAACACGGTCGGACTCGGTGCAGTGCTCGCTCTTACTGGACATCCGATTGAGCCGTTGCTTTCCCTGTTGCGGGAGCGGTTCGCGGCCAAAGGGGATGCGGTCGTCAAGGCGAATATCGAGTGTGCCCGGGCCGGGGCCGAACTGGTCCGCCGCGAGTTTGCCGGCGAGTGCAATTGTCGTCTGCCCGAGCTGTCGCCGCAGCGGCGCCTGGTCCTGACTGGTAACCAGGCTTTGGCCCTGGGGGCGCTTGCTGCCGGGGTGCGCTTTCATGCCGGTTATCCGATGTCGCCCTCGACTCCGATTATGGAGACACTGGCGGCACTGCAGTCGGAGCTGGGACTGGTGGTGGAGCAGGTGGAAGACGAGATTGCGGCCCTGAATGCGGTCTGCGGTGCAGCCTATGCCGGGGTCCGAGCAATGACCGCGACTTCGGGTGGTGGCTTCTCGCTGATGGTTGAGGCACTGGGACTGGCTGGAATGGCTGAGCTGCCGGTCGTGGTAGTAATTGCACAGCGGGCCGGGCCAGCAACCGGTTTTCCGACCCGGAATGAGCAGGCCGAACTGCTGTTTGCCATTTCCGCATCGCAGGATGAGTTTCCCCGGTTTGTTTTTGCTCCGGGTTCGGCCGAGTCGGCCTTCTATTCGATTCAACGGGCGTTTGCGCTGGCCTGGCGTTATCAGGTGCCGGCAATTGTGCTTTCCGATCAGCTTGTGTCTGATTCGCTCTGGACGGTCTCGGAACTGAAGCCGCGAGCTTTCGATATTGCCGCCGATTTTGCCGAGAGTCTCTGGAGCGGTCGTCAGCCGTACAGCTATCGGCGCTATCTTGACACTCCAGATGGCGTGTCGCCACTGGTCCGACCCGGTCTGCTTCGTCAGCTGGTTGTAGCGACTGGTGCTGAACATGACGAAAGCGGCTATCAGACCGAGGATGCTGCTGTCAGAGTGAAGATGCAGGACAAAAGGATGCGCAAGCTGGCAGCGATGCGTAACGATACCGACTGTGGCGGCTGTTTTCCGGGGTTGGGAGAGGAGACAGTTGTTGTCTGCTGGGGTGGCACTTGGGGGGCAGTGCGCGAGGCGGTAACAATACTTCAGTCCCGACGGGTTCGGGTCGGAATGGTCCATCTGGACGAGCTTGAGCCGTTTCCACATCGGGCAGTGGGCTCGGCGCTGAGCTCAGCCCGCCGAGTGATAACAGTTGAGGCTAACAGTACCGGTCAGCTTGGCCGTCTGCTGGCGCGTGAACTGCTCATCCGGCCGCAGCACGAGGTTTTGAAGTACGATGGACGACCATTCGTTGGGGCAGTGCTCGCCGACGAGTTGCAGGCGCTGGTCGAGGCGGGGTGATGGGTGAGCGATAGCGACTGGGCAACCCCGTTTGAGCCGACTTGGTGTCCGGGTTGCGGGAATTTCCGCATCCTGGAAGTGTTGCGGCGGGTACTGGCGCAGACCGGTTGGGACCGTTCGCAGGTCTGCATCGTTGCCGGAATCGGACAGGCAGGGAAAGTTGCTCGGCATGTGAGCGTCAATTCACTGCACGGCCTGCACGGTCGCGCGTTGCCGACGGCTTTGGGGGTCAAGCTGGCCAATCACCGCCTGCATGTCATTGCAATCGGTGGGGATGGTGATATGTATGGCGAGGGCGGTGGCCACCTATTGCATGCCCTGCGGCGTAATCTGGGCATCGCCTGTCTGGTTCACAATAACGGTGTCTACGGTCTGACCAAGGGGCAGCCTTCACCAACGGCTCACGCCGGTTTTGTGACCCGGGCAACACCGGGCGGTACACTGCTGGCCGGGTTCAATCCGATTGCCGCAGCGATTGCCGCCGGTGGCAGTTTCGTGGCCCGCAGTTTTGCCGGCGATGCCGGCCATCTTGAACGTACGCTGCTGGCAGCACTTCAGCACGATGGGTTTGCGCTGGTTGATATTCTTCAGCCCTGTGTGACCTACAACCGTGTCAATACCTGGCAGTGGTATGCCGGTCGAGTTTACGACCTGGCCGCGGCCGGACACGACCCGGGTGATCCCGAGGCGGCTCTGGAACGGGCCTTGGAGTGGCCTGATGGTGACGGGAAGATTCCAATTGGCATATTCCTGAAGCGCGCGCGCCCAGCCTACGAGTCGCTGCTGCCGGTTCTGGCGAAGGGGCCGCTGGTGGAGATGGTCAATCGGTCGGCGGCACTGGCAAGGGTGATTGAGGGATACCGTTGATGGTTGATGTCGGTATTACGATTGCCGGTGCGGCCGGTCAGGGGATTCAGCTTGTTTCCGACCTGCTGGGTCGGTTGCTGGCTCGTAGCGGTCGAGAGGTGTTTTCCTGCCAGGATGTGATGTCACGAATCCGGGGCGGTCACAATTTTGCCCGGCTCCGGGTACGCGGTGTTCCGGTGCTGGCGCCGGCCGACCACGACAATCTGCTGGTGTGTCTGCGTCCGGGGTTTGCCGGTTGGCATATTGGCCGACTGGCCGCCGACGGTGTGGCGGTTTGCGAGCCGGGTGAGGGAAATCCGTCCGACCCGAGAGTTGTGCAACTGCCGATGGGAGAGTTGGCGGCAGAGGCCGGCGGCAGTGCGGTTATGAGCAACGTTGTCGCACTTGGAGTTGTCGCCGGCATATTTGGAATGGAGTCAGCCGAAGTCAGGCTGGGACTCGAACAACGCTTCGGGGCCGGCGACGGTGGCCGGCTGCGCCAGAATCTTGATTGTTTTGCTGCCGGATTCGACGCGGCGCGGCGCCTGGGGATTGCGAGTCGGCTCATGCTGCCGAAGCCTGGCCCCGACCGCCGGATTTTCGTTGCCGGTAGCCAGGCTCTTGCTCTGGGGGCGATTGCCGGGAATGCCCGGGTAGTCGCCGGCTACCCGATGTCGCCGGGCACGCCGGTGCTGGAGTTCTGCAGTCGGCACGCCGAGGCGGCGGGGCTTGTTGTCGAGTACACCGAAGACGAGGTTGCAGCAGTGAATCTCGCCTTGGGAGCTTCTTTCGCCGGTGCCCGTGCGATGGTTGCAACTTCAGGCGGTGGTTTTTCACTGATGAACGAGGGGTTGAGTTTGGCCGGCATGACCGAAACACCGCTGGTGGTGATGCTGGGCATGAGACCGGGACCGGCAACGGGAATGGCAACCAGAACTGCTCAGGCCGATTTGCTGACTGCGCTTTTTGCCGGTCACGGTGATTTCGGACGGGTGGTGTTGGCTCCTGCCGATGGCGCTGCCGCTTTTCGCTGCGCTGTTCAGGCTTTTGAGCTCGCCGACCAGTACCAGTTGCCGGTAATAGTTCTGTTCGACCAGCTGCTTGGCGACGCTGGTTTCAGCGTGAGCGGATTCCCGGTGGTTGAGCCGCCGGTTGACAGGTTTGCCGATGCTGAACTGGAGAAGGCCGGGTTTGATTCCTATCGGCGTTATGCTCCGGGGCCGGAAGGCGTTTCAATCCGGATACGACCTGGAACCCGCAATCAGCTGGTTTATGCTGATTCCGATGAGCATGATACCGAGGGTCACATTACTGAGTCGGCTGAGATGCGGAAACTGATGGTCGAGAAGCGGGCTGCCAAGCTGGCGGCGCTGCTTGCTAGGGCGCCGGCACCGGTTCCGTTGCCGGCCCCGGCCGAAAATCTGGTGTGGTGCTTCGGCTCGAGTGTCGGGATCGTCACCGAAGCGGTGGAACGATTGCGGGATGCCGGTAAAAGTGTCGCTTTGGTACCGGTTGAATGGCTCTGGCCGTTTCCAGCCGCCGCCGCAGCAGAGCTTTGCCAGCATCGACAGGTGTTTACGGTTGAAGCCAATCACACCGGGCAGCTTGCGCGTTTGCTGGCTCAGGAGGCACTGGTGAAGGTGGCTGGCAGCGTTCGTCGGTACGACGGCCGTCCGTTTGCCGTCAGTGAGGTGGTTGAGGGAATTGCCGAGATGATGGGCGGACAAACATGAATCCGCGGGACTATGAGAGTCGGGACCCGGTAGCCTGGTGCCCGGGGTGTGGCAATTTCGCCATTCGCGAGGCGATCACGGTCGCTTTGTCAGAACTTGGGTTGAAGCCGTGGCAGGTCTGTTTCGCTTCTGGAATCGGCCAGGCCGCCAAGACACCGCACTATGTCCGCTGTAACCTTTTCAACGGTCTGCACGGCAGGGCGCTGCCGGCGGCGGTGGGCATCAAGCTGGCCAATCCGGAACTGGTGGTTTTTGCCGAAGGCGGTGACGGTGATGGTTTTGCCGAGGGCGCCAACCACTATCTTCATGCGCTTCGGCGCAACAGCGACATAACTTACATCGTGCATGACAATTCAGTATACGGGTTGACCAAGGGCCAGACCTCGCCGACCAGTGAGTATGGTTTTGTCACCCGCACCACGCCGTTCGGTTCATTCCTGCCCGCTTTCAACCCACTGGCGCTGGCCGTCGCTCTGGATGCTGGATTCGTCGCCCGCGGTTTTTCGGGTCGCCCGCGTCATCTGGCTGACCTGATCAAGGCAGCCGTAAATCATCGTGGCTTTAGCGTTGTTCATGTTTTGCAGAATTGCGTCAGTTTCAACAAGGTCAATACATTCAAATGGTACAGCCACCGAGTGTACGAGCTGGAAGATGGTGCTCGTGACCCGACCGATCGGCGTCGGGCAATGGCTTTGACGCAGGAATGGGGCATGCGTATTCCGATCGGTGTCTTCTATCGTTCATCCCGGCCGTGTTATGAGTCGCTGCATCCGGTACTGCAGCAGGGGGTGCCGGCGCGACGTCGGTTCGCTCAGTCGGTTTTGGAACGGCTGGTCGACCGGTTGCGTTGAGCTTGCCATTCCCGACAGCTCTCGGGTTCTGGTATTGCTGACACCAGTCGGATCAATCTTGGCAGCCGGACCGGGGGTGTGCCTTGTCGTACACCCGCTTGAGCCGTTCAACCGTCAGATGGGTATAGACCTGGGTTGTAGAAAGTGAGGCGTGACCGAGCAGCTCCTGAACTGCCCGCAGGTCGGCACCGCGTTCAAGCAGGTGGGTTGCGAAAGCGTGCCGCAGAGCATGAGGGTTGGTGGCGCCGATGCCGACTACACGACCCAGCGCACCCTTGATAATTTTCGCGATGTAGCGAACTGAGAGGCGGTCGCCACGGCGATTGATGAAGACAGCACGTGACCCTGCCGGGCGGGGTTGTTCGAGCAGTTTCTTGAGAGTTTCTCCTGCAATCCGACCCAGTGGGACGATGCGTTCCTTGTCGCTTTTGCCTCGAACGCGGATGGTCTCTGTGGCGAAATCGATATCGTTGATGTCGAGTTTGTGCAGTTCGCTGACACGAAGTCCTGAACCGTAGATGGTCTCCAGAATCGCCCGTTCGCGCAGTGAGCGGTAGTCAATAGGGTCGCCGAGCAGTGCCTGCTGCATCTGCGCCTGAGTGATGATTCCCGGTAACCGGGCATCTAGACGGGGCCCGCGGACGGCGGCGGCCGGGTTGGCGGCAAGTCGGCCGCGGCGGACCTCGTGACGGAGAAAGCTGCGGACCGCCGATAGTTTGCGTGTGGCCGAGCGCCGGTCATAGCCGTGAGCCAGAATGAACCCGAGATATTCGGCGATGTCGCTTCGTTTGAGCTGGTCCAGCCGCAGGTTGGCACGGTTCTCACGAAGGAAGTCGAAGAATTGCTCCAGATCCACCCGGTAGGCCCGGACCGTGTGCGTTGAATACCGACGAACTGACTGTAACCACGAGAGGAAGTCGGCAAGGCGCGATTCAGCCGAGACTTCGAGCATTACCGGAGTGTAGCCTTACCGGAAGCGGGGTCAAGGTGCAAGACAAGCGCAGTTGACTTGGTGTCGGGTTTTGGCAACCTTATCTGGTGTAGAAACGGAGGCGAAAAATGCCAGTGTATGAGTATCAGTGTTCCGGCTGCGGCCGGAAGTTTGAGGTAGTTGCGTCGCTGGCCGAGAAGGAGGCCGGTTTGAGGCCGGTCTGTCCGAAGTGTGGAGTTCAGCGCGCGACCCAGATTTTCTCCCGTTTTACGTTGCTGGCTGGTTCGAAGACGGATGTTGATGCAGAGGATGATATCGGCGACAACGAAGCTGCCGATTCGAACAGCATCGGAGCGGATGATTTCGATGACGATATGGAATACGATGACCTGGACAGTTCTGAAGACCTTTGAGGTCATGTTGGGAACAGCCGGAAAGGAGTGACGATGCAGTGGTTTGACTGGATGACGCTGGCGATAGTTGCAGTTGTTGCAATTGTTGAGACTGTACGCGCCGGCAAGGCCGGCGGCATGGGGCTGGCTCTTTTTGACGCTGGTGGCGTGGTGGTTGCTGCCGTCGGTGCCACCAGGTTCGGCGGTCGTCTTGCCGAGATTCTGCGAATGCAGGTATCGACTGTCACTTTGGTGCTGTTCGCGGCGTTCGTGGTCCTGGCGTTTATAGTTGGTTACTGGCTTTTCGGCTTGACCGGTTGGACGTTTGGCTCGCTGGATGGTTTTTTCAGCTTCATTTTTGGCATCGCCACCGGCTGGGCGATTGCCCACATGGTTCTTCGGGTCATCATTCTTTCGCAGGGAACAAACGGGGAAGTTGCCTCCCTGATGGCCTCGGCGCCGATTGCACGGGAGGTGTTTACATTCCGGACTTGGAATGCTCTGGTCCAGTTGCTTTTCAAGGCAAAAGTTGGGCCGGAGTTCGACCCGGATGTGGGGTAGGCCGACAAAGTGTTGCAGGTTTATACTGGAAACGGCAAGGGCAAGACTACGGCTGCTTTTGGGCTGGCGATGCGCGCCTGCGGCCACGGCTGGCGTGTCCTCGTTATTCAGTTCATGAAGGGCGACCCGTCGTACGGCGAAGTTGCAGCCGCACGTCAGATAAAGGGACTGGAGGTTGTTCAGACTGGTCTGCCAACTTTTGTCGAGAAAAACAACCCCTCGCCTGAGGACGTCGCCGAAGCCCGGCGGGGCATGGCGTTGGCGCGACAGGCGCTGGATTCCAGAAGCTGTGATATGCTCATCCTTGACGAGCTGAATGTCGCAATCGATTACGGGCTGGTTCCACTTGCAGAGGTTCTGGCACTGGCTGATTCCTGCCCGGCTGAGACTGAACTCGTCGTGACTGGACGTTACGCGCCACAGGCATTGTTGGACCGGGCAGCACTGGTCAGCGAGGTGCGGGAAGTGAAGCATCCATACCAGTTGGGAATAGTCAGCCGTGTCGGCATCGACTATTGATAAGCTGGTCGAAGATTTTCGCGCTGGCTCGCGGCTGGCGTGTGCGCGACTGGTCAGTGTGGTCGAGAACGGCGGGAAGGAAGCGGTCGCTGTTCTTCACAAGCTCTATCCTCTCGGAGGGCGGGGCTACTGGGTGGGCGTTACCGGCCCGCCTGGTGCGGGTAAGAGTTCGTTGGTCGAAAAACTGGCTCGGGTACTGCGGGGACGGGGCGAAACTGTTGGCATCATTGCCGTCGACCCAACTTCACCTTTTTCCGGCGGAGCATTGCTTGGCGATCGAATCCGAATGGCTTCTCTTTTCACCGATCCCGGTGTTTTCATCCGATCGATGGCAACGCGGGGCAGTCAGGGCGGTCTGGCGCTGCGTACCCGCGAGGCGTGTGAGGTGCTGGACGCATTTGGTCTGAACTGGATTCTGATTGAAACCGTCGGCGTAGGACAGGTTGAGCTTGATGTTGCCGGTACTGCGGATACAACAGTTGTTGTGCTTGTCCCGGAATCGGGTGATTCGATCCAGACGATGAAGGCTGGATTGATGGAGGTCGGTTCAATTTTCTGCGTTAACAAATCGGATCGAGATGGCGCTGATCGGTTGGTGATGGAGCTGGAGGCGATGCTTGAGCTGCGTAAGCGCAGTAATGACTGGGCTCCGCCGGTGTTGAGAACGGTGGCGGTAACCGGCGATGGCGTTGCTGAACTGCTGCGGCAGATTGAGGTTCACCGTTCTCATCAGGATCAGCTCGGTCTGCGCCGCGCCCGCCGCGCCGAACGTACCGCTGCGGCAATCAGGTCGATCGTTGACGAACGAATGCAGGAGTGGGTGTGGCAGAGGCCAGACGTCCGTGAGCGTCTTGCCGCGCTGGTGGAAAAGATAATCGCTGGCGAATCGACGCCGTACAGTGCGGCAGCAGAAATCGTCGGGATGTGCCGTTCGCCTGAATCTGAGAGGAGCGGTAATGGCAGGGAAACTTGAACAGCTGAAAGAGGAACTTGAACACTGGCGCGCCCGGACGGAGTGCGGCAACCAGCAGCGCTTTGTGACAATCTCAGGGGTGCCGGTGGATATAGTCTATACCCCGGCGCACCTCGCCGGTTTTGACTACGCCCGGGACCTTGGTCTGCCGGGAGAATATCCGTTTACGCGCGGCATCAGACGTAACATGTACCGTGGTCGACTGTGGACGATGCGGGAGTTTTCCGGGTTCGGAACCGCACGTGATACCAACGCGCGCTACAAGTTCCTGCTTGCGCATGGGGAAACCGGACTGTCAGTGGCGTTTGACTTTCCAACTCTGTACGGTCGTGATTCGGATGATCCGATGGCGCGTGGCGAGGTGGGCAAGTGCGGAGTTGCTGTTTCCTCGCTGGCAGACATGGAGACGCTCTTCGATGGGATCCCACTTGGTTCAGTCTCAACTTCCATGACGATTAACGGACCGGCGGCGGTGGTATGGGCATTCTATATCGCGGCGGCGGAGAAGCAGGGCGTCAAGAGTACCGAGTTGCGCGGGACGATTCAGAACGACATCCTGAAGGAGTATATCGCACAGAAATCGTGGTTGTTCCCGCCCGAGCCGTCCATGCGGGTGATAACTGATATCATGGCTTACGCCGCCGAGCATGTTCCGAAGTGGAACACAATCTCGATATCAGGTTATCACATTCGCGAGGCCGGTTCCACGGCTGCTCAGGAACTGGCCTTTACACTGAAGGACGGCTTGACGTACGTCGAGGCGGGCATTGCCGCCGGACTGGATGTGGACACGTTTGCGCCCAGATTGTCGTTCTTTTTCAATTCGCATCTTGATTTCTTCGAAGAAATCGCCAAGTATCGCGCGGCGCGTCGAATCTGGGCACGAGAGATGCGTGAGAAGTTTGGAGCAAAGAAGCCTGAATCGTGGTTGATGCGCTTTCATACCCAGACCGCCGGTTGTTCGCTGACAGCGCAGCAGCCGGAGAATAACATCGTCCGTACTGCCTTCCAGGCTTTGGCGGCAGTGCTGGGGGGTACGCAGAGTCTACACACCAATTCGATGGATGAGACCTGGGCGTTGCCGACAGAAAAAGCGGTGCTGATTGCACTGCGTACTCAGCAGTTGATTGCCGAAGAGACAGGGGTCGTCAATACAATTGACCCGCTGGGTGGCTCCTATTTCGTTGAGGCGTTGACCGATGAGTTGGAACGGCAGGCGCGCGAGTACTTTAGCCGAATCGACGCGTTGGGCGGGATGGTGAAGGCTATCGAGAAGGGATTTCCACAACGGGAGATAGCCGATGCTGCTTTTCGGTACCAGCGGCAAATCGAGAAGGGCGAACGTACCGTTGTCGGCGTGAACAAATACCAGCTTGAAGGTGAGAGGATCGAGATACCGCTGTTGAAGATTGATGAGCGGGTTGAGGCTGAACAGCGCGAACGGCTTGCCCAGCTGCGTGCGCGACGAGACAATGCCGCAGTGGAACGGGCGCTGCGAAGTCTGCGGGCGGCCTGTGCCGGCCGCGATAACGTCATGTACCCGATTCTTGACGCGGTGCGTGCCTACGCAACGCTGGGTGAAATCTGTGGGACAATGAAGGACGTGTTTGGCAGCTATTCCGAGCCGCCGATGTTTTAGAAGTGACTGTGAACTGCCAATTTGCTGAGACGACAGGCTTCTTGAGTTGGACCGGAGCAGCGTGGAGCAAGTGAATGAGAGGTTTAGATGGCTAGAAAGCTACGAGTTCTGATAGCCAAACCCGGGCTGGACGGACATGACCGCGGAGCAAAGGTGGTAGCGCGGGCGCTGCGTGATGCTGGTTTTGAGGTTATCTATACCGGCCTCCACCAGACTCCAGAGATGATCGCCGAGACTGCGATTCAGGAGGATGTTGACGCCGTTGGTCTGTCAGTGTTGTCGGGCGCTCACATGGTGCTTTTCCCTGAAACGATGCGGTTGCTGCGTGAGCGTGGGGCTGACCGCATTCTGGTTTTCGGTGGCGGCATCATACCGCGTGAGGATATGACAGAGCTGTACCGCCAGGGGTGTGGCCGGCTGTTTGGGCCGGGTACTCCGACTTCAGAAATAGTTGATTACCTCAGGCAGCAGTTTCCCGACCGTGTTTGAATGGATTAATCGTGCTTGACGTGTCACAATGGAGGTAACTATGCCGATTTCCTTTTCCGGCGCCGAGCTGATTGAGATGGCCGTGCAAACCGAGAAGGGCGGTAAGCTCTACTACGAGATGGTCGCCAGCGTGACTGCTGACTCAAGGCTGCGCGGTCTTTTCTGCTGGCTGGCAGAGCAGGAGAATAATCACATCGCGACTTTTGAGGCAATCGGCAGAACTGTGCCGGTCCGCCCCGAGGAGTTGCCATACAACTGGGACGAGGTTGTACCTTACCTCAAGGCAATTATCGATTCGCGCTACTTTCTTGGTTCCGGTAACAAGGCGATTGAGCTCGCTCGGACTGCCAGCACGCCTGGCGAGGCTTTGTACCACGCTTTGAGTTTCGAAAAGGAGACCTTGCTGTTCTATATCGAACTGCAGGGGTTGATTAGCGTTGACGCTCAGCCGGCGGTGCAGCGGCTTATCGCCGAAGAGAAGTCACACATCCGACAGTTGACGGAGATGATGAAATGTCTGCCCGGGCAGGACACTCCCAAGAGCTGAAGATACTGGAGCTGGCACGGGGTTCAGAGCTGGACAGCCTGCGACAGTATTTGCGTTTCGCCTGGCGAACAAGAAACGTTGGGGGTAAAGACATGTTTGTTCGTCTGGCCAGTGACGAGCTGGAGCATGCATCTTTGTTCGAGCGGCTGATCCATGCGATAGAGGAAACAGGTACCTGTTCTGTTGATGAAGCCTCCGACCTGCCCGCAGCGAGCCTGATTCCATTGCTGGCAGACTCGACGCGACGCATAAAGGGTGAAAGAGGGGTTGACGATATCTCAGCGCTTGAGACTGCCCTTGAGCTCGAAAACCGCGCCGCGGCTTTTTACCGCGCCGCCAGTGACAATGCGGCTGGGTCGGTGCGGCTGGTACTGCGTCGGCTGGCCGAAGTTGAGGCTGGGCATGCTGCCTTGATTCAGGCTGAGTTGGACAGTATTCGTCAGGACGGGTTCTGGTTCGGGATGCCCGAGTTCACACTTGAGTCGGAGCGCGATCATTCTGACCGACCGAGGTAGGTAATCATGGCGAAAAACGAGTGTCTGCCTCCGACTTTGGTCTTGAAGACCGTGAACGAGGTTGCCGGTGAGATGGCTGATTTCTACCAGGCCGCTGCTGCAAAGACGAATGACAGCGAGGCGAGGCTGGTGTTTGAGGCGCTTTCTCGCAATGGCAGGGAGGCGGCCGCTGGCTTGGCTCGTGCAATCGGTGGACTGACGTGCGATGCCGATGGTTTGATTGATGCATCTTCCGAGGACGAGCTTTTCCTGTCTGCTTTGCTCGAGTCGACTTTCTATCGGGTTGCTGGACGACCGGCAGAGATTGCACGTCAGCTCGGCTCGGCCGATGATTTCGTTGAAGCTGCCCTTAGGCTGGAACGTGATTTGCTGCTGTTTTACACCAAGTTCTGGGGCATATCTTGCGTTCAGTATCGGCCATCCTTTTCGGAACTGATCCGCCGGCACCAAACTAATGTTACCCGGCTGAACGATCTTCGCCGCGACCTGAAGCGATCACGGTAGGCTGTTGCTTAACTTGCCCGTCTGGTCGGTATTTCTCTAGTCAGGCGGCGTTTGATGTGGTAGAGCTTTATCCCCCTGCTTTCTCCCCGTGATAGTCGCCGTCAGGACCTCTGCGGTTGCGTGATTGGGTCGAACGTGGGGTGGCTCGGCGCGGGTGGCAAACCGATTGACTTTGCCGGCCCGGCGCGCAAGAATTGGGCGTGAATCGCGAAGAGGCTCGTGCAGAAATCGAACGCTTGCGTCGGGAGATTGATGAGCACAACTGGCGCTACTATGTTTTGGCCCAGCCGACGATACCTGATGTCGATTACGACCGGCTGTTCGCTCGGCTGGTCGATCTTGAGCGGCAGTTTCCCGATCTGATTACCCCGGATTCTCCGACTCAACGTGTTGGCGGGGAGCCAGCGGACGGCTTTCAGCCCGTTGAACATGACCCGCCGATGCTTTCTCTTGATAACACCTACTCTTATGACGAGCTGCGGGAGTTTGACAGGCGCGTACGGCGCGTTGTCCCGCGACCGGTGTACATTGTACAGCAGAAAGTCGATGGCGTGGCTGTAGCGCTGCATTATGACGAGTGGAGACTGGTGAGGGCTGCGACAAGAGGTGACGGCAGGCGGGGCGACGACATCACGGGTAATGTAAGGACCATCAATACAGTTCCGCTCCGGCTGCGAGCGCACCCGGCCGCACTACGGAAGTTTGAGGTGCGGGGCGAAGTCTATCTGCCACGCCGTCGTTTTGCCGAGTTGAATGCTGAACGCGATGAAGAGGGTCTGCCGGTTTTCGCCAATCCGCGCAATGCTGCGGCCGGGACGCTGAAGCTCCTCGATCCGAAAATGGTCCGAAGGCGGGGTTTGGCTTGCTTTGTACACACAATACCACGGTCGATTGTCGGGTACAGGACGGACAGCGCTGTGCTTGAAGAGCTGCGAAATGCCGGTTTCGCGGTTGTACCGGGCAGCGAACCGATGGAAGACATTGAGAGAGTAATTGAGTGGTGTGCTAGCTGGGCTGAACGTCGACGAGAACTGGCCTACGATGTTGACGGGATGGTTGTGAAGGTTGACCGATTTGAAGACCGAATGGAACTGGGCACGACCGACAAGAGTCCGCACTGGGCTGTGGCATACAAGTTTCCTCCTGAAGAGGCCGAAACCGTCGTGAAAGCAATCGAGCTAAATGTCGGACGGCAGGGAACGGTAACCCCTGTCGCAGAGCTCGTTCCAGTATTCATATCCGGTACTACGGTATCGCGGGCAACACTGCACAACGCTGACGAAGTGAAGCGATTGGACTTGAGGGTCGGCGATACGGTTCGTGTCCACAAGGCTGGTGAAATCATTCCTCAGGTGCTGGCCGTGGTGAAGGAGAAGCGGCCGGCAGGAATACCCGAGTTCCGAATGCCAAGGCATTGTCCGGTGTGCCATACCAAGCTTGTCCGCGAAGCCGATGAAGTGGCGTGGCGGTGTGTGAATGCTTCTTGTCCCGCGCAGCTGCGGGCGCGATTGCTCCACTTTGGCTCGCGCCAGGCGATGGACATTGCCGGCATGGGCGAGAAACTGGTTGAGCAGCTCGTCGGACGCGGCATAGTGCGTGATATCGCTGATATCTACTCGCTTTCCCGGGAACAACTGCTGGGGCTGGACCGGATGGGTGAAAAATCGGCTGACCGGTTGCTTTCCAGCATTGAGGCCAGCAAGGCGAAACCTTTCATTCGACTGCTCTATGGGCTTGGTATCCGTCATGTCGGTGTTCACATTGCCCGGCTACTGGTGGCGAAATTTGGTTCGATGGCTGCTTTGCGGGCTGCCCGGCGGGAAGAGGTGGCGGCGATCAACGGGGTCGGAGATGCAGTAGCTGAGTCGTTGGGGAACTTCTTTGCAGACCCTGCCAATCAGCTGTTGATTGAACGATTGGAACGTGCCGGCCTGAGAATGGCCGATAAGACAGCGACTGAACCCCGACCGCTTTCGGGCAAGAGGTTTGTATTGACGGGCACGTTGACGGGCTGGACGCGCGAAGCGGCCACGGAGTTGATCGTCAGTCTGGGGGGAATTGTAAGCTCGTCGGTGTCAAAGAATACCGACTATGTCATAGCGGGCGCTGATCCCGGCAGCAAGCTGGAACGTGCACGTCAGCTGGGAGTTACCGTGCTGGACGAGCAGGAGTTCCGGCGCCTCATTGGACATTGCGGCAGTTGAAGTCCGTTGCGGGTTGCCGGCTGGATAGCCCGGTTCAGTATCTGCGGGGTGTTGGGCCGCGACGGGCGGCGTTACTGGACCGAATTGGCGTCAGGACGGTGGGGGATTTGTTGAGATTGGCCCCTCGGCGCTACATTGACCGCTCTAGAATGACGCGGATTGCTGATCTGCTGCCGGGAGATGAGGCGACGGTGATCGCGCGTATCGTGGGTGTTGACGTGCGACGGAAACGCGATTTTCGAACAGCCGTTTCTCTGCTTGTACGGGACGCATCAGCGACCATGGTGGCGGTATGGTTCAACCGGCCCGACCTTAAAGAACGTTTTTCGGTCGGTCAGGAGATACTTCTTTCCGGCCGTGTTTCGCTATACCGCAGCAAGCAGTTTGTCAATCCGCTTTTTGAAGTTGTCCAGCCGGGTAGCGATTTTGCATTCGAAAATGCGATTATCCCCGTGTATCCGCTGACGGCAGGACTGTCGCTGTGGACAGTACGGCGGGCGATTAAGTCGGCTCTGTCCGGCTGCGTGAACCTTGATGACGAGACGTTGACCGAGTTGCAGATTCAGAAATACGGTTTTCCCGCCTCAGGCGAGGCTTATCAGATGTTGCACATGCCAAGGTCGTTGAGCGAGGCAGAGCGGGCAAGGTGCCGACTGGTTTATGAGGAGCTTCTCTATCTCCAACTGATGCTGGCGCTGCGCAGACAAAGGGCAGCGAGAAACGTGAAGGTATCTCCGCTGCCGGAGACGGGCAGATTGACGCGAGCCTTTCGTGCCAGCTTGCCGTTTCGACTAACCACCGGGCAGGAGCAGGTTTTGAAGGAGATTCTTGCCGATATGGCTAGCGTAGGGTGTATGAATCGACTGCTGCAAGGTGATGTCGGCTCGGGAAAGACTGTCGTGGCGTTGATGGCCATGTTGGTGGCAGCGGAGAATGATTGTCAAGCAGCGTTGATGGCGCCTACTGAGATTCTCGCTTGGCAACACTACAACAGCTGGCGAGAGCCGTTGACGACTGTCGGCGCTAGGGTTGCTCTGTTGACCGGTTCAACACGTGGACCGCAGCGGCGGAGAATACTCGCCGGACTGAAGTCGGGCGAAATACAGCTGGTTTTTGGTACTCACGCGTTGATCGAGGGGGGCGTGCAGTTTCACAGGCTGGGGCTGGTTGTCGTCGATGAGCAGCATCGTTTTGGGGTGCAACAGCGGTCTCTGTTGCTGGGGAAGGGCCGCAATCCTGATTTTCTTGTGATGACAGCGACGCCGATACCCAGAACTCTTGCTTTGACGCTCTACGGGGATTTGGATGTTTCAATACTTGCCGAAAAGCCACCGGGGCGCAAGGCTGTCTTGACTCGGCTGATACCGGAAGAGCGACGTTCGGAGGTTTATGAGGCGGTACGCCGGCGACTGGTCGAGGGTGAGCAGGCATTTGTCATTTGTCCAGTGATCGAACAGACCGAGCGGGAGGATCTGGCTTCGGCAGTCCGCGTCTTTGAAGGGTTGCGCCGGATTTTCGCCGAGTGGAAGGTTGGTCTAATTCATGGGCGCCTATCTACCGAAGAGCGAAGACGGCTGATGGAGGATTTTCGTTCCGGCCTGTTAAATGTCTTGGTTGCGACATCGGTGGTTGAGGTCGGTGTTGATGTTCCTAGGGCAACGCTGATGATCGTCGAGCATCCAGAGCGGTTTGGGCTTGCTCAGCTGCATCAGTTTCGTGGCCGTATCGGTCGTTCCGACCGCCAGTCTTACTGTTTGCTGATTGTGCCTCGGGGCACAGACGATGTCCTGGAGCGACTGCGGTTCTTTGCTTTGACAACGGATGGTTTTCGCTTGGCGGAGAAGGATATGGAACTTCGTGGCCCTGGAGAGTTGCTGGGTACTCGCCAGCACGGTCTTCCTGATCTGCGGATTGCTGACGTGGTCCGCGACCGTGTCTGGCTTGAGCGGGCCCGGGACGATGCGTTCGAATTAATCAGGGCAGACCCGCAGTTGGCTCGGGCCGAGCACGGCGTTTTGAGGAGGAATCTTGCTGAACGATTCGACAGCGGCTTGTCGCTTGTCAGTGTTGGCTAGCCTGTTTCTGCTTGCTCTTGCGTGTGAGACACTGCCACGGCTTGCGGTCGGCCCACAGCGCGAGATAACGGTTATTACCACGCATTGGGACGTGGTTGCACCGGTTGTTGAATCGCTGTTCTCCCGAAGGCTGGCTACGCCGCAGCCAGAGAAGGAGTTCAGTATTCGTATTGGAAGTCAGGAGAAATTCGAGACTTATTCACAATTCAGGCTGATCCTGCTGGTGGGAACGACCCGTGATAACCTTATGCGCCAGATTCTTGGGTCAAGGCTCGATTCGCTGCCCGGAGGGGACTTCGGACTTTTTCGAATACCCAACCCTTGGATGCGTAACCAGACAGTTATCGCATTCGTTGCGACGGCCGAGAGCCTCTTGTTGCCAGGCCTCGAGTTATACGGAGCGCGTTTGTATCATGAAGTACGGGAGGCGGTGCTGGCGCAGGCGGCGCGTGTTGTCTATCAACGTGGCGTCGACCAGCGATTGACTGACAGCATCGCTCGGAGTTTTGCGTTCACAATCGATGTGCCAAAGGATTGGCAACTTGGCGGGTCGGCGGCAGGGCGGTTTCTTTACCTCTTTACGCATTTCCCCGATCGTGGTGCAGCTGTTCACTGGCGCGATACGCTTGGCCCGCTTGTGGTCGATTCGGTACTCAATCTGCGGGACGATTTGGCGAAGCAGTTTTACGACGGAGATTCGGTAGACCGGAGCTTTGCCAGGGCGGAAACCTTGGATTATCTTGGCGTTTCGGCACTTCGGATTGTCGGGGTCTGGCAGAATCGTAAACTTGTCACCGGCGGACCCTTCGTTTCATACGCCTTCAACTTCCGGGGACGCTACTATCTGCTTGATGGTTACGTTTTCAATCCGGGCCGAAGGAAGCTTGAACAACTCGGACAGGTCGAGGCTGTGCTGAGAACCTTTCTGCCGCGTTAAGTCAACCAGTTGGAGCAAGCACCCGTTCGTAGATACGGTAGGTCTTGTAGTGGCGCCCGCCCCACATCAGGATCGGGCTAATGATATCGGAATTGGTCTCAAGAATCCAAGATACTTCACCCTGCCGATAGCCCAGCCGACGTGCGGCTTGAAACGACTCGTAGTAGAGCAAGGCGTCAAATCCAAGGTTGTGAAACTTACGCTTTATCCCGAGGGCCCAGAGTCGACACTGGTTGATTTTTCTGCGGCCGAACAGCAGTTTTGCAAAGCCGAGAGGCCAGAGGCGTCCTTTGATGGGCCGCAGCAGCTGGTTGTAGTCCGGCAGCGCTATGCAGATTCCCGCTGCTTCGCCGTCGCAAAATACGAGCGGGCAGAGTTCAGGGACGAGAACAGGTCTGAGCTGACGGGCCAGGTGTTTGACTTCGGCATCGGTCAACGGGCTGAAATCCCAGTTGGCGGACCATGAATCGTTGTAGACTTCTTTGATGAACTGCAGGTCACGTTCCAGGTGGCGAAGGTCGAGTGGTCGGACGACAAGGTTCGACCTTCGCTTCAGCCGGTTCATGACCCGCTCAAGTTTGGCTGGAACCGGCTGCTCGATCTGGATGACGTAGGCGTAAAGATCGATCGCTTTCCGGTAGCCGTTGGATTCAATGAGTGCAGGGTAGTAGGGCGGATTGTAGCTCATCTTGATCATTGGTGGGGAATCGAAAGGGGAGACCAGCAGGCCAGCTTCGTCGTTCAGGGACGGATTGGCCGGTCCGAGGACCCGTCTGCAGTCGTTGGCGGCCGCGTAGTGGGCAACCGCCTCAAAGAGCAGGCGGGCAACAGCTTGGTCGTTCACTGATTCGAACCAACCGAAGAAGGCGGTACTGCTGCGTCGGTGCTGATTGTAACGATTGTAGTTGTCGTCGACGATTGCTGCGATACGCCCGACGGTTTCTTTGCCCTGGACGGCGATGAACAATTCTCGACGGGCGTGTTGCCAGAAAGGCGAATGACCGGGTGTCAGACTGGCACGCAGGTCGTGCACAAGCGGGGCGACCCAGTTGTTGTCTTCAGCGTAGATGTGGTACGGCAGTCTGGCAAATCGGTCGAGGTCAACGGAGCTGACGACAGGGCGGACAGAGATTGTGCTCAACCGAGCAAACCGGTTTTCCGGCCGACCTTTTCAAAAATCTCCAAGGCTTCGTCGGTGTCTTCGTCGGTATGAGTTGCCATATAGCTCGTGCGGATGCAGGAACGGTTGGGCGGTACACCCGGAGGGACAAAAGCATTGGCAAAGATGCCGGCATCATAGAGCTGACGCCAGAAAAGCAGCGTTTTCATCTGATCGCCGATGTGGATGGGTACAATTGGTGTTTCCGTGGAGCCGATGTCGTAGCCCATTGAACGAAGGCCGGTGATCATCTTGCGCGCGTTGTGCCAGAGTCGAGCCCGCCGGTCGGGTTCGGTGCGGATTATCTCAAGCGCTGCCAGTACCGTCGCGGCGGCAGTGGGGGGGATGGCCGCTGAGAAAAGCATCGATCGGGCGTTGTGTCGGATGTAGGTGATGACCTTGTTATCGCCGACAACATAGCCACCGATCGTCGCAAAAGACTTGGAAAAGGTGCCCATAATCAGGTCGACCTTGTCTTCGACGCCAAAATGCTCGGCGGTACCGCGGCCGTGACGTCCGACAACGCCGACCGCGTGAGCGTCGTCCACCATTACCCGGGCGTGGTAGCGTGAAGCAAGGCTGACGATCTTGTCCAGCGGTGCGAGGTCGCCTTCTACCGAGAAGACTCCGTCGACCACTATCAGCTTGCCGGCATCGCGGGGAGTGCTGGCCAGTGCTTTGTCGAGTGACACTGGGTCGTTATGCAAGAACCGTTTGACCGTACCATAGGACATCCGACAACCGTCCATGATCGAGGCGTGATCAAGCTTGTCGGTCAGGATGACGTCACCCTTGCGGGCCAGTGCTGACACTACACCCAGGCTGGTCTGATACCCGGTAGAGAAAACCAGGCAGGCTTCCTTACGGTAGAAACGTGCCAGTTCAGCTTCAAGCTTCACGTGCAGGTCCAGGGTGCCGTTCATGAACCGAGACCCGGTACAGCCGGTGCCGTACTTGCGAATCGCTTCCAGGGCGGCTTCTTTCACTTTGGGGTGAGTTGTCAGCCCGAGGTAGTTATTGGAACCGAGCATTATGAGTTCTTTGCCGTGGATCACCACACGGCGATCGGGTTCGGTATCAAGTGGAATGAAATACGGATAGTAACCCTGACGTTTGGCCCTGTCGACGATCGGGTAGAACTCGTCGCATTTGCTGAAAAGGTCCATTGTTGGGAATTCTAGGAGTGTCAGTGATGGTGTCAAGCCGGCCTCAACATCGCTTGAAGCAGATGATTGGGAAGTGTATATTGAATTGGTGGTGCAGGCGTTTGTAATTGCGTTGCTGCTGGCGGTCCCGGTTGAGAGCCCGGTGGCTCTGCGCATGCTCCTGACAGCAGAGTTGAATTGCCAGAGCCAGCCGACGCCAGATTTTGCCTCGCCCGGTTTGCCGCGAAGAAAGCTGGGTGGCTGGCCGGGTCTCGCACGCACGATCGACAGTCTTCGCTCCGGTCGGCCGGCATTGCTGCTGGATTGCGGCAATTTCTCCTACGGTTCGCTTGAAGGTAACGCTACGATGGGGAGGCTCGGCATCGAGCTGCTGAACGCACTCGGCTGCAATGCTGCGGCACTGGGAGGGCGAGAGTTTACCGGCGGGTTGGAGAATCTGGAAGTGCTGGCGCTCGCGGCAAACTTTCCAGTTGTTGGTGATCCTTTGCTTGACGTTGCGCTGCGCAGACGGGCGCCGCTGTTTCGGCCCTACGCCATATTGCGGATTAACGATTTGAAAGTCGCAGCAGTAGGACTGGTCGACCCATTGGCTGGAAAACTGAACTCGCCGGAGAATCTGGGCGGATTTCTCCCAGAACCAGTTTTCCTGCAAGCCCGTCGCTTTGTTGCGGCGGCTCTGTGCGAATCAGCCGACGTAGTCGTCGTTTTTGGGCTGGTTGACTCCGTCGAGGCCAAGATTATCGCTGACGGTGTTCCGGGCGTAGACGTCGTAGTCGCCGGCCGTTGTGAGGAATCGTTTCTCCGTTGCAGTAGCAACGGTGTGGTGGTGGTTTCCCCCGGGCATCGCGGCAGGCGAATCGGGGTTGTTGATCTGCTTGTTACCCCCGGGACAGGGCGTGTAGTGCAGGCTGGCTTTTCTCTTGTTAATGTCAATCCCGTGGATTCAGCGGGTTCGATGGTTGATCGACTGCTGAGGGCAGCAGACACGCTGGTGCCTTCTGACGGTCGTTCATGTTATGTGAAACTGCAGTTCGTTCCTGACATCAGCGGTAAACTCGGCCTTGCTGCTCAGGTCTGTCACGCGCTTGCCCAGGCATACCGGGCCGACGCCGCAGTTATACCCTGGAGTGCACTCGGAGAGGGCCTTGAGTCGGGACTTCGGACGGTGCGTGAACTCGTCAACGTGGTCCCATACGGAGACCGTTTGTGTATGGTGCTTGTTGATGACACTGGCCTGACTCGTTTGGCAGTATCGCCGCTGTCGGACAGCGAAGACCTCGCGTTTCCCGCCTGGGGATTAGACTATTATGTCGCTGGTGATACCGCGAGCTGGCCAAAGCTTGCCCGGGTGCTTCGGGTTAGACCGGTTTCCCGAAAGGTTGGACTATACCGGGTTGTGACAACTTATGCCTTGTATGCCGCAGCAGGACTGGGGTGCGGAGTAAGGCTATTGCCTGAGGATCTTACCCTCAGCTGGGTCAAGGCTGCTCTGGGGCAGGATACACTGAGGCCCGTTGCGGTACCCAGGCTGTTTCCGGCAGCGGCGACCTTGCAGAAGCTGACCAATGAGCGATTGCTGAACATAAACACGGCGAATGCAGAAGAGTTGCAGACCCTGCCCGGTATCGGGCCGAAGACGGCAGAGCGTATAATCGAATACCGTAAGCGTGTCGGACGGTTCCGGACCGTTGATGACCTGCTTGAAGTGCGAGGCATCGGCCCGGTGCGGTTGCAGCGGCTGAGATCGCTGATAACAGTTCAGTGAATCGGAACCCGGGCCGGAGACAGAGGAGGGGAGAAGCCGCTCATCCTGACAGGACCCGCTTGTTGCGATTCTGGCCGATTGCAGTTCTCGGGGTCGGTTCGCTGATCCTCTTTGCCGAGGTTTTAGTTGGGAAGCGCTACTTGTGGGATGACGTTCTCTACTTCTACCACCCATACCACTACTACTTGTTTGCAGGACTGCGGGGATTCTGTGTACCCTTGTGGAATCCCTATGCCTTCGCCGGGACACCATTTGCTGCCGACGTGCAGTCCGGGGTTTTTTATCCGTTAAACTGGATTTTAGCTGCAGTTTCCTCGCCTGACCAGCGTTGGACATTCTGGTTGGTTGAGTTGAAGGTGTGGTTGCATGTATTCGGCGCGGCGGTTGGAGCCTGGGCGTTAGGTCGTCAGCTCGGCATGTCATTAACCGCTGCGCTGATTGTCGGCGCAGTCTACGGACTTGGCGGGTACACGGTGACACATACGGTGCACGTGACTTTGGTCTCTGCACTGGCATGGTTGCCGTTACTACTGATGTTTGAGCTGCGTTCAGTCGAGCGACACAGCAGAAGGGATGCGGCCCGGGCAGGGCTTGTGCTTGGGATGATGTGCCTGGCAGGTCATCCTCAGGCGGCGATGATGGCGGTCTATGCTCTGGCACTGCATCGTCTGATAGCCATTGCGGGAAGTATTACGGGGGGGCGTTGGCGTGAGGCCGGCAAGTACGTCGCCGGTGCCGCACTGACAGTTACCATCGGACTGCTCGTTTCTGCTGCGGCCTATCTGCCAGCCATTGACAATGTTCGTTGGACAGTACGGGCTTCCTTGGACTGGTCGGAATCTGCGGTAGGTTCGCTGCCGGCGTCGCTGCCTTTGCTCATGTTGGTTCCGAAGTTCTTTGGCAGCATAGCCGGGGCTGTCAATGATACGGTCCGCTACTGGGGAGGGCCACAGCGTTTTCTCTATTGGGAGACTTGTGTCTATGTAGGGATTTTGCCGCTGATGCTCGCTTCAATTGCCATGCGGTTGGACCGACGGAGAGTTTTCTTTTTCACGCTTGGGCTCGTTTCGCTCTTGCTGGCTTTGGGGCCCTTGACTCCGTTGTACCGGATTGCATACGAAGTACTTCCGGGGTTCAACCGGTTCCGCGTACCGGCCCGGCTGGCGGCACTGTTTGTGCTTGCTACGGGTGTCATGGCGGGTTACGGTCTGGATGAGATCCGTCGTAGTGTCCGCTTGGCCCGTTTCTGGACGATTGTATGGCTGGTTTTCGCCCTTGGTGCGATTCTGTTCTTCTTTCTCTTTATCACCGGCGGGTTGTCTGTCAGGTCTCAGGGACTGTCCATACCAGAGCTTCATAACAATGCTGTACGGCAGAGCGGTATTGCCCTTGTGCTGATTGTCTTGTCGGTTGTGCTGGTCTATTTGAATGCGCGCACGGTGCCGTGGGCATCTGGTGCTGCAGCGGGTATCGTGATTGCAGATCTTCTGTTTTTCGGTTGGAATTTCAGCCGGGGCACAATTGGCCCGGAGGATTTCTATCCCCGGAACAACCTGGTCCGCAAACTGCAGTTGAGGACGACAAAGGAGACATTTAGAGTCAACACAAGGTCCGGCAACATTTCAATACTCCGCGCCAATCAAGGAATGATACACGGGATTGAGCTGATAGAGGGTTTTTCGCCACTGAAACTTTCGGCCTTTGCGGCAATAGAAACGATTGATCAACTCCGGCGCGACAACTTACTGAATTCAGTCTGGCGGGTGCAGGTCGATACTGCACGTGGCTTTATGACCATCGATAGTAATCCACGGGCATTGCCGCGAGCGAAGATCTACTGGCGATGGTTTGTCGAGCCGGATGCGAAGCGCGCCCTAGCTTTTGTCGCCGACACGAATTTCGATTTCCATGGGATTGTGGTTCTTGATAGTGCGCCCTTCAAGAGCTGCGATTCAATCGGCGATGGCTCTGTGCGTTTCGTGGAGCGAGGTAATGACAGAATGAAGTTGCGCGTTGAGGTCACCCGTCCCGCGGTGGTGCTGCTGGCCGACATGTTCTATCCTCGCTGGCGGGCTTGGCTTGATGGGAAGCCGACCAAGATTATGCGCGCGAATGGTGTGCTGAGAGCAGTGGCAGTGCCGGCGGGTGTCCACGATATAGCCCTTAATTTTGACGCTGGGGTTTTCTGGGTCGGGGGAGTGTTCTCGATCATTGGAGCGTTCATCGGTGTGGTGATCAGCTTCGGCCAAGCCAAATCCCGGCGTTGGGTCAGTCGGAAGAAGAAGTCGCCTTTAGATTCCCAAGTGGTGACATAGCGCTTATCTTTGCCATTGACAATGTGTCAGTTGTTTCTAGAATTCCTGCGAAACTCTTGTAACGGGGTGCGTGACACCTCCCTATCTCCATCATGTCCCGCCAGGGACATGTTCCCCAAAGTCCGCACCCCGTTTTTGTTGTTTGAGGGATTGCGTTCAAAGGTTGCCGCGGAAACTGTCTTGGACTGGGGCAAATGCCTGATAACAGCATAGTTTTTCTCGGTTCGGGCGGAGCGCGGTTAGTTGTTGCGAGACAGCTTAGAGCGTCAGGCGGTATCTGGTTGAAGCTGGCAGGTGTTCAGCTGCTCGTCGACCCTGGTCCCGGTTGTCTGGTGAGAGCTACCTCCAGCAGGCACCGTCTTAACCCTTCTCAGCTGGATGCCATACTGCTGTCGCACCGTCATCTCGACCACGCTGCAGACGTGAATGTAATGATAGAGGCGATGACTTGCGGTGGTACTGAAATTAGAGGGAAGGTCTTTGCGCCGATGGATGCTCTGGAGGGGGACGACCCGGTAATCTTGCGTTATCTCCGTTCTTTTGTAACCGAGGTAGTGATGCTGAGAGAGGGCTTCAGTTACCAGCTGGGTGATGTTGCTTTCTCCTGCCCGGTACGTCATCGGCACCGAGGCGAGGTTTACGGTTTCCGCTTCGCATTGCCGGGCCTCACCCTTGCTTATATTGCCGATACTGCCTTTTTCCCTGAGTTGGCCGAACACTACCAGTCTGACGTAATGATAATGAACGTTGTCAGAGACAAGCCTTCGGGACTCGACCATCTTCACGTTCCTGATGCTGAGTGGTTGATCCGGACTGTGCAACCCAAACTAGCTATTCTAACACACTTTGGCATGACTATGATACAGGCGAGACCCTGGCGAATTGCTGCGGAACTTGCTGCTCGGACAGGTATCAATGTTGTGGCAGCCTCTGACGGACGATTGATAGACCTGCAGCCCTATTTTGTTGCTCCCGGAGGAGGCACCCAGTGACTCAGGAGGGCGGTTCACACTTTCGGCGACGTCGGCCAGTAATGGTTTTGCCTGAAGATGTTGTGCGGCGAATCGCTGCGGGTGAGGTTATTGTCCGGCCGGCCAATGCTGTTAAAGAATTGGTTGAGAACGCGATCGATGCCGGCGCGACACGGGTAAGGGTCGAAATCAAGGCTGGGGGCAAAAATCTGATCAGAGTGTCCGACAATGGTTGGGGAATGTCGCGGGAAGATATTCAATTGGCAATTACTCGCCATGCGACAAGCAAGCTCCGGACGATAGAAGATCTGCGGCGGATTGAGAGCTTTGGGTTTCGCGGTGAGGCCCTTGCTTCTATCGCCGCAGTGAGTCGAATGAGCATTGAAAGCAGCGTTCAAGACGGAGAGCCGGGAACGGCGATAGAGGTGGAGGGGGGCGAGGTACGTGAGCTGCGGGAATGCTGTCGCAGCCAGGGAACTACCGTTACCGTCCGAGCGTTGTTCTACAACCTGCCGGTGCGACGGGCGTTTCTGAAAAGTGACAACTATGAAAGTCGTCTGGTTGCGGAGGTTCTGAGGGCCTATGCGCTGGCGTTTCCGCAGATTGCTTTTGAGTACGTCTCCAACGAGCGTGTTGTCGCTCGACTGGCGCCTGTTACGAGCCTGCGCGAGCGCATCGCTGTACTTGTCAATCGCAGTGTTGCCGACAGTCTCGTCGAGATACGTGGCGAGCACCCAACGGTGTCGGTGCGGGGTCTTGTCGCTGAACCTTCGCAGACAAAGAGCTACTATGACCTGCAGGGGATCTACTTCAACAACCGGCCGGTTCGCAGTCTGAATGTTGTTCGGGCGGTGTACGAAGGATACGGACCGATCCTCGGCGCCAACAATCCGAATTTCCTACTGTTCATTGATACCGACCCGGCCCAGTTGGACGTCAACTTGCATCCGACCAAGCAGGAAGTGCAGTTTTCTGATGCAAGATTCTTATTCGATTTCGTTGCCGAAACAGTGCGAAAAGGTCTGGGAATCCGACGTTTTGATGAGGCGGACGCTGTACCAGCGGGGCGAGGGTTTGCGGCCGAAGACAGCACCCCGCAGGATTTCTGGCAGCTCCATAACACCTACGTGTTGGCCCAGGTTGCAACTGGCTACGTTGTCGTCGACCAGCATGCGGCGCACGAGCGGATTCTCTTTGAGGAGGCATTGCGGGGACAGGAAAGAGCGGCAAGCCAGGGGTTGCTTTTTCCGGTTACGGTGGAGTTGACCGCTGAACAGTTTGAGGCCTACCAGCGCGTTGCTGAACGTCTTGCTGAGATGGGGCTTGAGAGCCGAAGCTTCAGCGGCAACACGGTGGTTGTTGAGACAGTACCGGCCGGCAGTTATCTGGGCAAGGATGAGCTGCATGAGCTGCTGGCCGGTTTAACGACGATTTTGAGTACTGATGTGTCAGTCAGTGCCGAGCTGGCAAAGCTGCTGGCGTGTAAGGGTGCCATCAAGGCTGGGCAGCGACTTTCCACCTCGGAGATGGAATCGCTGATAAACCGTTTGTTCAGCTGCCGAGAGCCATACTTCTGCCCGCACGGCCGTCCGGCGATAATCAAAATTACGCTGGATGATCTTGGCAGGCGTTTCGGGCGACAATGAGAATTCCCGTTGTCGCGGGCCCGACTGGTGCGGGCAAGACAGCTGCAGCATTTGAGATATGCCGTCGGCACGGGCTGCAAATGTTGTCGGCTGACTCACGACAGGTCTACCGCGGCCTGAATATAGGGACTGCCAAGCCCGAACCGGAGCTGTGTCGCCAAGTGGTTTGCCACATGGTGGACGTGGTTGATCCCGACCGGCCTTATTCGGCGGCGGACTACGCCAGGGCTGCAACGGCGGTCATGGAGCGGCTGGTGATGACGACGGTGAAGTTTGTTGTTGTCGGAGGAGCCGGTCTCTACCTGCGTGCGTTGTTCAAGCCTTTGATTTCTGCACCTCCCGGCGACGCCACATTGCGGGCACGGTTGGGCAGCACTCCTACTCAGGAACTTTATCGTCGTTTGCAGGCGCTTGACCCGGGAAGGGCGGCACAGCTTCATCCGAATGACCGTCAGCGTATTGTTCGGGCTCTTGAGATTTGTGAAAAGACTGGAAAACCGTTTGCCGAACTGCAGACTCTGTCGCAGGGGGGATGTCGCTTCATTCCGCGCTATCTGATACTAACACTGCCTCGCGACTTGCTTTACCGGCGAATCGACGAACGTTTTGATGCGATGATGGCTGCCGGGCTGTTGGAAGAAGTGAAAAAACTCGTTGCCCGGGGTTTTGGCTTGAGCAGCCCGGTTGCCAATGCCTATGGTTACGGTGAGCTGATTCGGTACATTCAGGGAGAGTTGAGATTGGACGAAGCGGTGCGGATAGCCAAGGTGAAAAGCCGGGCTTATGCAAAGCGTCAGTTGGCCTGGTTTCGCCGAATCGAGGGGGCAGAGTGGTTGGAGTATGACGGTACCCTGGCAGAGGCAATCGACTGGCTCGAGCCGCGTGTGCTTGAAACATTCCGGAATCGGGTTTGACCCCGGCCCAGACGGTGATATGATGGCCGGTGATGATGCCGGTTTTGGACTTCATTGTTTTGAGTGTCGACGGCTGTCGGTCAAGCTGGCTGTCGTCAGTGTGTTTCGTCTGCCGGTTTGGCTGTTCCGGCGATGCCGTTGGAGAGCATTCCCAGGACTGAGGCGTATTGCCGACGCCCCAGGAGATGGTTGGCGATGACCAGAGTTTCACGCAGTTTGTCGGCCCTATTCACTGGGGGCTCTCGGCGGAGGCGAGCGGAGCTGATATGGCATCAGCTGACGTCAACTTTTGGTAGTGCGAGGTCTTGAATCGCGGAGGATACCGGTGCGTTGGAGTTTCACGTCAGAATCGGTCACCGAAGGACATCCAGATAAAGTCTGTGACAGAATATCAGATGCGGTACTCGATGCCGTGCTGGCGGAAGACCCTCGTGGTCGCGTTGCTTGTGAGACGTTCATCACTGTCGGCATGGTGCTGGTTGGGGGCGAGATAACGACTGAATGCTATGTTGATCTGCCGAGGCTTGTCCGCCAGACGCTGCGGGAAATCGGCTACACCACACCTGAGAGCGGGATGGTCGCAGATGGATGTTCGATTCTCAACGCCATCGGTCGTCAGTCGCCGGACATCGCCAAGGGCGTTGACGCCGGGGGGGCGGGTGATCAGGGCGTCATGTTTGGTTATGCCTGCCGAGAGACACCGGAATTGATGCCTTTGCCGATAATGCTTGCACACGCCGTAGTCCGCCGGCTTGCCGATGTCCGTCGGTCCGGACAGATAAAATGGCTCTACCCGGACGGTAAGAGTCAGGTTACGGTTGAATACGATGGGCGGCGTCCGATCAGGGTGAGCTCGGTCGTACTGGCGGCTCAGCACTCGGAGGCTGTCGTTGACCGGCGGGGACATAACATTACCCGTGCCGCAAGGGCCAGGTTGATCGAAGAGGTCATCCGACCGGCGCTGCCACCAGAGCTGATCGACCGCAATACCAGATTCTTCGTTAACGAAACGGGCCGTTTTGTTACGGGCGGCCCACAGTCCGATACTGGTATGACAGGACGCAAAATAATCGTGGACACCTACGGAGGTCGTTGTCCACATGGCGGCGGTGCCTTTTCGGGCAAAGACCCGAGTAAAGTTGATCGCTCGGCTACCTATATGGCGCGCTACATTGCCAAGAACTGCGTTGCAGCCGGACTCTGCGATGAGATTCAGGTGCGACTGGCATACTGTATCGGTCGGGCCGATCCGACTGATGTTTGGGTTGATACGGCCGGGACTGGCGTTGTTGATGATGAAAGGCTGGTGGCGATAGTCAGAGAGGTATTCCCCCTCCGGCCGCTCGAAATGATCCGACATCTTGATTTGCTGAATCCGATTTATGCCGAGACAGCAGCCTATGGACATTTCGGGCGCAAGCCGTTGCGGCGGCGCAGCGTGGATGGCCGGCTGCATCACTTCTTTTCCTGGGAAAGAACTGACATGACTGCAGAATTAAGGAGGGCTGTTGGCTGACCGGCGTTTCAGAATAGAGTGCGATATTCGCGACCCGAAACTGGCCAAGGATGGCCGAAAACGAATCGAATGGGCAGCGCGGTTCATGCCCGTTCTGGCTTTGATCCAGCGGCGTTTTGAAAAGAGCCGTCCTTTAGCTGGTATTCGAATCAGCTGTTGCCTCCACGTTACGACCGAGACGGCAAATCTGGTGTTGACGCTGAAGGCGGCGGGAGCTGAAGTCAGATTGTGTGCGTCAAATCCGCTTTCAACGCAGGACGATGTTGCGGCAGCGCTGGTGAGAGATTTCGGTATTCCGGTTTTTGCAGTGAGAGGTGAGGACAAATCTCGGTACTACCGGCACATTGAGGCGGCACTGTCACATCGGCCGCAGCTGACCATTGACGACGGCGCCGATCTCGTTTCGACATTGCACAAAACAGGTGGAGGTTTGCTGGCCGGGGTACTGGGCGGCACAGAAGAAACTACGACCGGAGTTGTGCGACTGCGCGCCATGGCAGAAGAAGGGGTGCTACGTTATCCGGTTATAGCGGTAAATGACTCCGAAACCAAATTCATGTTCGATAACCGCTACGGGACAGGTCAATCATCGCTGGACGGGATTCTTCGCGCGACGAATTTCCTTTTTGCCGGTGCAACGGTGGTTGTCTGTGGTTACGGCTGGTGCGGACGAGGAGTTGCGGCGCGGGCGCGGGGTATGGGTGCGGATGTAATTGTGACGGAGGTGAACCCGGTTCGAGCCCTTGAGGCGCGGATGGATGGTTATCGGGTAATGCAACTGCGCGATGCCTGCCGGTTTGGTGACCTCTATATTACCGTCACTGGCGATATCAATGTTGTCGACCGGCAGCATTTCCGGTTGATGAAAGACGGCGCCATCGTCTGCAACGCCGGGCATTTCGATGCTGAAATCAACAAGGCGGCTCTTCAGGAACTTGCTGTCAGCCGCCGTGAGCTACGGCCGTTCTGTGAGGAGTTTCTGCTCAAAAACGGACGCAGGATAATTTTGTTAACAGAGGGCAGGCTGGTTAATCTGGCGGCGGCTGAGGGGCATCCAGCGCTCGTGATGGATATGTCCTTTGCCAACCAGGCCTTGGCAGCTGAGTATCTGGTGAGGAACAGCAAGAAGCTCACCAGCAAGGTTTACAAACTGCCCGGTGAACTGGACCAGCAGATTGCCCGGTTGAAACTCACGACGTTGGGTATCCGTATCGACAGGCTGACACCGGAACAGGCTGCCTACATTGCGTCGTGGCGGACCGGAACGTAGTTCGCGTGCGGCTCGTCCACGCTTGACAGCAACTTCGGGTGGGGCGACAATGCGTCGTTGAAGAGCGGCAGATTGCAGAACAGAAAATAAGGAGAAGGACATGCGGCTAGAGGTGTACATAGATTTCGAGCGCCGTCCCTTTGTCAATATCGACGCCGACAAGGTCGAATTGAAGGATGGCTATTACTATTTCTACAAGGGCGGAAAACTGGTGGCTTCGTTCCGTCAGGACCGGGTTGTCGGTTATGTCGAGCAGGAGGCACCGCCGGAGATCTAGCTTCTTGCTCGCGGCCAGTTCGCTCTTCGGACCGAGCCAAGATTGATTGATGGCGGCCTGACCATACCCTGACCGAAAATGAAATTACTGGTGACAAGTGCCCTGCCCTATGCGAACGGCGATGTCCATCTTGGACACCTGGCCGGAGCCTATCTTCCTGCCGACATTTTCGTCAGATACCATCGCTTGAGAAAATCAGATGTCGTCTACGTCTGTGGTTCTGATGAACATGGTGTGCCGATAACTATTGCGGCTCAGCAGCTGGGCTGTTCGCCGCGCGAGTTGATTGACCGTTATCACTTCAGCATAAGGGATTCATTCGAGCGGTTCGGAATAGAGTTCGACAACTATTCCCGGACATCGCTGCCGCTGCATTATCAGACCGCCCAGGCCTTCTTTTTACGGGTGCATGAACGTGGTTTCCTGCAACCACAGAAAACCCGGCAGCTTTATTGCCCTAACGACCGGATGTTTCTTGCCGATCGTTACGTGGAGGGCATCTGTCCGAACTGCGGCAGTGCCGGGGCCCGCGGGGATCAATGCGAGGCGTGCGGTCGCTGGATTGATCCTCTTGAGCTGATTGACCCGCGATGTCGCACCTGCAATGCGCGACCCGAAATAAGGGAGACCACGCACTGGTTTTTTGCACTTTCCCGATTGCAGGATGAACTTCGACGATGGTTGGACACGAAGCGTGACTGGAAGCCGAATGTCAGGCGTTTCTGTGAGGGGTGGTTCGCCAAGGGACTGCGTGACCGGTCGGTGACACGCGACCTCACCTGGGGTGTTCCGGTCCCGCTGCCGGAAGCGGCAGGGAAAGTGATGTACGTCTGGTTCGACGCTCCCATTGGCTACATCTCGGCGACCAAAGAGTGGGCAGAGCGGTTGGGACGCCCCGAGCTTTGGCGTGATTACTGGTTCGATCCAACCACACGACTGGTTCATTTCATCGGCAAGGACAATATTGTCTTTCACGCCATAGTCTGGCCGGCGATGTTGATGGCCCACGGCGATTTTGTTCTGCCGACGGATGTGCCGGCGAACGAGTTTTTGAACCTTGAGGGCGAGAAGATATCGACCTCACGCAACCGGGCAGTCTGGCTCCCTGAATATCTGAAAGATTTTCCTGCCGACATTCTGCGCTACGCGCTGGCTGTCAATCTGCCCGAGAACCGTGACGTTGACTTCACCTGGCACGATTTTCAGGCACGCAACAACAACGAATTGGCCGATGTGCTGGGGAATTTCGTAAACCGGGTAGCGGTTTTCGTGCAGAAGAACTATGGCGGCCGTTGTCCCAACCGCAATGCCGACGACAGCGCTGCCGGCGAGGTGATGAACACAATCGCGACGGCACCGGCCAGGATTGGCGAGTTGATTGACAGCTATCGCATCAAAGATGCGGCGCGGGAAATGATGACTCTGCCTGCTCTTGGCAACCGTTACTTTGACCACCAGAGTCCATGGCGCACCATCAAGACGGATCGGGCTGCCTGTGAGCGGACGATTGCGACCTGTCTGCGGCTGGTTTCGACTCTGGAAATTGTGTGCCGACCGTTTCTTCCCTTCACCAGTCGCAAAATCGGAAGAATGCTCGGGCTTGGCGAACGCTCCTGGTCTGACGCCGTCTGTCCGGGTTTGCCGAGTGAGCTTGGTCCAGTCGAGATTCTGTTCAACAAGATCGGCGACGAAGCCATAGCTGTCCAGATACAGCGCCTGAGCGGCCGTGCCGGCGGCACCGGGGTGACCGACCGGCCCGCGGAGGAGAAAATGATAACAATAGATGACTTTTCCAAGGTCCAGATGAAGGCAGCCAAAATCCTGACCTGTGAACGCGTGCCCGGGGCGGACAAGCTGCTGAAGATGACTGTCGACATTGGCAGTGAACAGCGTCAGCTGGTTGCCGGCGTGGGCAAGGCGTACGAGCCTGCAGCCCTTGTGGGACGTACGATTATTGTTGTGGTCAACCTGGTGCCGGCGAAGATTCGTGGCGTTGAGTCGAACGCAATGTTGCTGGCTGCCACCGGTCCGGACGGTGTGTCACTGTTGACGCTCGATCGAGAGCTCGCCCCCGGGGCGTCGGTATCGTGAAGGCTGTACGTCGTACCGTTGATAATCCAGACGGTCTTTCGCTCTTCGATTCGCACTGCCACCTGACCGATCCGCAGTTCGGCGCCGAGCTCGGCGCGGTGATAAGGCGGGCACATACTGCCGGGGTGCGAGAGATGCTCTGTGCCAGCCAGAGCGTTCCGGACAGCCGTGAAAATGTTGCGCTGTGTCGTCAGCATGACAACTGCTGGTGCGCGGTCGGGGTTCATCCCCACGAGGCAGACCGTTTTCGCTCAGTCGATGTCCAGAGCCTGAAGGATTTGTTGATAGATGGTGCCGTCAAGGCGATCGGGGAGATCGGTCTGGATTTCTTCCGGGGTATTTCGTCGCGCGCCAATCAGGAGATGGCATTTGCCGCGCAACTGGAGCTCGCGCGAATGCTGGATTTGCCGGTAGTGGTGCACATGCGTGATTCGGCAGCCAGGGTGCGGGCTCTGATGGAGGAACACAATCATTTCAGAGGAGTGATTCATTGCTTCTCGGGTGACCGCAAGTTTGCCGAGTGGGCGTTGGCGAACAATCTCTACATATCCTTTGCCGGCAACTTGACTTACGGTGATGAACGTCTCCTCGATGTTGCCCGGATGATTCCGGTCGAGCGATTGATGGTGGAAACTGATGCACCTTACCTTGCTCCCGGGGAGCATCGCGGGCAGCGCAATGAGCCGGCATTTCTGCGTCAGACGGTTGAGGTACTGGCCAAGGCAAAGAATCTGACGGTCAAGGAGATTGCCGATCTTACCCGCGAAAACGCCCGGCGCTGCTTCCGGATCTAACCAGCGACCGCGACAGAACTTTCTCGTCGTTCCGTTCAAACTCTGGCAGATTTGAAACACCTTCGTCCCCGGCGGTGGCTCGGCCAGTCCTTTCTGACACATGAGGCGATCGCTGACGATATTGTTTCTTGTCTGTCATGCGGCAGTTCCGATACCGTCCTGGAAATAGGCCCGGGCAAGGGAATACTGACCCGTCGGCTTCTGCAACGGGCCGGCAGAGTAATAGCGGTTGAGATTGATGAGCGATTGGCGGCAGGGTTGGCGGCGGAGCTGCAGAGCGATCGACTGAGTATCGTCCATGGTGATTTCCTGACGTTTGACATTACCGCGTATCGTGACCTGCGGATTATCGGCAATCTGCCCTACAATCTGGCCGCACCGATGCTCTTTCGGTTGCTTGAGTCACTCGAAAGCTGGCGAGTGGGCGTGTTCACAACTCAGCGCGAGTTTGCATTGAGGATTCTGGCAGAGCCCGGCACCCGCGACTACGGCCCTGCGGCAGTTTTCTTTTCCCGTGTCTGTGGTCGCGAAAGACTTTTCAATATTGAGCCGACGGCCTTCAAACCTCAGCCCGAAGTGGTTTCGACAGTTTTTCGTCTCACTCGACTGGCCAACCCTGTCTTCGATGTCGCTGATGAGAAACTCTTTCGCCGAGTGGTCAAGGCGGCATTTGCTCATCGGCGCAAGATGGTGAGCAACAGTCTGATGTCGCTGCCGGGGTTCGACCGCGGGAAGATTCTGAAAGCCCTCGAAAAGGCGGAAATTGATCCGACTGCCCGGGCTGAATGTCTTAAACCGGTTCAGTTCGAATTGCTGGCACGTGCGCTTGGCTTTGAGGCCAGCAGTTCGGCATAGAGTTTCAAGGTTTCGGCGCAGACAACCGGCCAGGCATATCGGGCGGCACGAGCTCTCCCGGCCCGGCGAAATTGTTCGGATAGACCACTGTCGGTGAGAATGCGCAGGGCAGCGTGAGACAAGGCAACCGGGTCGCCGGGTTGGAATAACAATCCGTCGATACCGTCTCTGATCGTCTCGCTGTACCCCGGGATGCGCGAGGCAATCACCGGCGTGGCTGAGGCCATCGCTTCGAGCAGAACGATGCCCAGTGTTTCGCCGCCCAGTGCGGGCGAGCAGTACAGATCAGCGCACGCATACCAGTTCGGTAGTTCCGCAGGAGAAATCTCTCCGACAAACAGTGTCCGGTCAGCAATATCAAGTCGACGAGCCAGGCGGTGGGCAGCTTTCATCAGTGGGCCGTTGCCGATTACTGCCAGCCAGACATTCGAGAGTCGCTGCTTAATGAGAGCAAAAGCCTTCAGGAGTACGTCGATGCCTTTGCGTCGGTCGAGTCGACCGACAAAGAGTACGATTCGTTTGTCCGGGGCGAAGAATTCGGCATGAGTCTGCGGGAGCGGCAGGTCGGGGCGGAAACGTTCGAGGTCCACTCCGCAAGGGATGATGTGGTAATGTCCCGGGGCGTAAGGTTCGGCAGCCAGTCGCGCCCGGTGGGAGACCGCAATCCGGGCATGAATTCGACCGAGATGTCTTCGAAACAGCCGTCGGTACAGTCCGGCCCCGAAGCGACGGATGCGGAAGCCGGCGCTGACGAATGTCACCAGGTTTATCGCACGACTGTAGCGCAACGCCCAATAGGAGATTTCCGGCCAGTACAAGCCATGGCAGTGAACGATGTCGAAGTTGCTGGTGGTGATGAGATGGTGAACCTGACTTTTCAGCCGCAGTCCCACTGGCAGAGTGGCGAATGATCCGTTCATCGGTATGCGCAGTGCGCGTCCGCAGCGGACAACGGTGAAAGGTTCGCGGTCCGGCTCCGTCCGGGCGAATTCAGTGGTAAGCACGGTGACTGCATGGCCAGCCCGATGCAGATTCAGTGCAAGGTAGTAGACATGTTCACTGAGTCCGGAGGGATAGGGACGGAAGGCAGATGAGACCAGGCAGATGCGTAAAGGCTTGGCCATTTAGTTTCTACCGGTGTGGCCGAATCCGCCTTTGCCTCGCTTCGTTTCGCTGAGACGGCTGGCTTCCTTCAACCTGACTGCAGCAGTGCGGACAAAAACGAGCTGGGCAATGCGGTCGCCGCGACGGACCCGGTAGGGTTTGCCGGAATGGTTGAAGAGCACGACCTCGATTTCGCCGCGGTAATCCGAGTCGATTGTTCCCGGCGAATTGAGGACCCCGATACCATGTCTGGCCGCGAGGCCGGAGCGCGGCCTGACCTGAGCTTCGACTCCGGCTGGCAGTTGAAGCGCCAGGCCGGTACCGACGGTGGCAAAGCCGAAGGCAGGGATTGTCACTGTTCGTGCGGCACAGATGTCGAAACCGGCACTGCCCGGAGTTTTTCTCGTCGGGATTGGTGTTTCGCTCAGGCGCTGGACAAGTACGAGAATGGTTTTCATCGCCAGTCAGGGCTGAAGACCAGCCATTGGTCTGGAAACTGTGCTATCGCCGAGTTCAGCCGTTCGGCGATCAAGCCGGTAAGTGCTTCGATATCATTGCCGAGCTGGCCGCTGGGGCAAAAGTCGAGCAGTTCGGTTTCGATCCGATACGGCGGTCGCCCGCGCCGATGCTGAAAGCTGATGATTCCAATGATGATTGGCAACCGGTAGCGAAGGGCACACCACGCAGGGCCCTTGGGAAAACTGCGCTGGGCGTCGAAGGCCGGACAGATGATGCCGTTACCGGTGATGTCGCGGTCGGCGACGAGCGCGACAACTCGGCGGTTGAGTAGTGCCTGGCGTAACAGGGGGGTGGACCAAAGCGGAATCGTCTGCAACCCAGTCGCCCGTCGATAGCGGTCAAAGGTGCGGGTCCAGCCGCCGGGGATCGTTTCGACGACCGCCGATGTCTCAAAGCCATGTGCGGCGATGATTGCACCAGCCAGGTCCCAGTTGGCAATATGAGCGGTGACTACGATCGCTCCGCGGCGAGAGCTGCGTTCGAGCAGGCTGCGGTCGAACTCGGCCAATCCTCGCACTCTTCGGCGGAGAACCGGGATCCGCAGGGTGTCGAATGTCGATTCGAGCAGGTGGCGGAAAGCGCGTTGGCCGAGAGTCCGTAACTGGTTTGGAGCGAGACTGGACCCGATTATATGACGGAAGTTGGACTCCAGAGCCGCGCGTCGACGTCGGTCAATCTGCCACAGCACCGGGGCCAGCATTTTGGCGATAATGACCACGACCCAGCGGGGGAGAAAGTACTGAACAATCGTCCCCAGCGGCATCAGCCAGACTACGGGCGATTGCCGGGCAGTATCAGTTGTGCTTCTTGACGACATCAACCGCTTCCGACGCGGCGCGTGCCAGCCGATCGGGAAGCTTGTTGCAATCACGGCGGACGAGTTCGATGCCAACCTGCGGTAATTGCTGCAGGAGCCGGATTGCTTCACCGTGAAGCTGTTTCAGCTTGGGGTCGCGTACACGGTAGCGGCCGATGATCTGGTAGTAGAGCAGTTCGGAATCGGTCTTGATCACTACCGGGGCGGCAAGTCTGCGACACTCGTGCAGAGCGCAAAGCAGTGCTTCGTACTCGGCCTGATTGTTGGTCCGGATACCGATGAAACGGCTGATTTCTCGCGTTACGTTGCCGTCAGGGTCAATGATTGCAATTCCGATTCCCGCCGGCCCAGGATTGAATCTGCTGGAGCCGTCGATATGGATGGTGTAGCCCAATGTGTTCAGTCGCGGCCGGTGATGATGATACGGCCACAGGCTTCACAGATGTAGAGACGGTCGGCGCGTTCTATCTCGACGATGCGCTGAGGGGGGATAGGTGACAGGCAGCCACTGCACCGGTCTTTGCGTATGACTGACACCGCCACGCCGGCCTTGCTGGCGTGGATTCGTTCGTATCTTCTGAGTATGTCGGCGGGCAGTTCGGCTATCAGTCGTTCGCGCAGTGTCTCTCGTTCAGCAACTGCAGCGCGGACTTCCTTTTCTTCCGCTTCAAGCATTGCCACTTTGCGGGCAGTGTCGGCTTCGACTTCGGCCAGTCGCTTTTCAGCGGCGCGCGCTTGTTTGTCAAGCTCTTCGGTTTCCTCCATCAGGAGGATCATCCGGTCTTCGATTTCACTCTTCAGCTTTTTCTGGGTTTCGATTTCTTTCAGAAAGGCTTTGTACTGTTCGTTAGTCTTGGCCGAGTAGAGCTGAACCGAATAGCTGTTTATTTTCTCTTCGGCGTTTCTCAATTCGACTTCTGCCAGCTTGTACTGCTTGCGGTGCTCGACTATGCCGGTACGGGCTGATTCGAGGCCCGAACGCAGATCAGCGGCAGCCTTCTTGAGCCCGGCGATACGTTCGGGGATGCCTTCGAGTCGGGCTCGCAAGGTTTTGAGCTCGGAGTCGACTTGCTGCAGAGCCCATAGCTGTTCGTAGCGCTGTTTCATTTTGATCCTGCAAGCCTTCCAAAAAACAGACGAGGTGCGGCTGCTGGCTCGCACCTCGCCATGATGGGCGATACCTGACTTGAACAGGTGACCTCTTGCATGTCAAGCAAGCGCTCTAACCAAAGCTGAGCTAATCGCCCGGATGTCATTGAGCAGGCCCAAGGTAGGGTAATATAGCCAGACTCGACAAGGTGTCAAGAACGATGGACTGCCGGTGTCAGGTTCAACTTCGAGCAAGCGGTGTGGGTGCTGGTGGTGGATGACGATTTCGACAGTCTGCACGCCAGCATTCGGTCTGTGGTCAGGACCTTACGCTTGATTGAATCCCATTTGGCGACAATCGAACAAGGGGGCAGAAACACTTCTGCCAGGTTCGCCACATTAAGGGATATTCTGTCAATCAGTTGCAAAGTTGAGGCTTGCTGTGTCCGTTGACTGGGTGGCTTTTTGATACCGTTACCGGACGGTGGGCAGGGTGGTTGCGGCGGGAGATGTCGGCAGAAGTCTATCTAGCCAGTTGTTGACCGCCAGCCGGTTTCCGGTTAGTCTAGCATCTATGACGAGCGTCTCGGCTTCCGGCGAGTCGCCGTGTTGGATTGGTGCCGATGAGCTGATTGATAAACTGCCGGACTTGGTGGTTTTTGCCGGCGGTTACGGCTCAGGGAAGACCGAGGTCGCGGTCAACTTCGCCCTGGCGCAGGCAAAAACCGGTAGAAGTTTGAGCGTAGCCGATCTTGATGTTGTCAACCTCTATTTTCGATCACGGGAGGTCAGGCAGTACCTGCGTGAACGGGGCGTCAACGTGATTGTGCCTGATGAGCGGCTGATCTATGCCGATTTGCCGGTGATACAGGCCGATGTGCGAGGAGTAGTTGAGAA
>CBFGJX010000017.1:0-61259 GCA_965649225.1 Caldifarciminota bacterium | reverse complement strand
TTTCCTCTTTCCCGCCGGCAGCTCGACTCGCTGGTCCGAACCGCGCTCCGGGAAGACATCGGCAGCGGTGACATCACCTCACTGCTGACCGTTCCGGCTCGCACCCGGGCGGCAGCCGTGATGGTTGCCCGCTCCGAAGGCATCCTGTGTGGAATCACCATTTGTGCCGCAGTATTCCGGGCCGTCGACCGCCGGGTCCGCTTCACCGCCTGCTGTCGTGACGGCGACCGGTTTGCGCCCGGCACGGTGCTGGCACGGATCACCGGTCCGGCCCGCGCGCTGCTCGCGGCCGAACGCACCGGGCTCAACTTCGTTCAGCATCTGTCCGGGATTGCCACCCACACCGCCCGTTTTGTTGCCGCAATCAAGGGCACGCGCTGTCGGATTCTGGATACCCGCAAGACTATCCCCGGCTGGCGCCGGCTGGCAAAATACGCCGTCCGCTGCGGCGGCGGGTCAAACCACCGCTTCGGGCTTTACGACATGGTGCTGGTCAAGGACAACCATATTGCCGCCGCCGGCTCGATTACCGCTGCCCTGGCACGCTGCCGGACCCGGCTGGAAGTTGAGGTTGAATGCCGCACGCCGGCTGAAGTCCGCGAAGCACTGGCGGCCGGAGCGCGGCGCATCCTCCTCGACAACATGACCATTGCCCAGCTGCGCCGCTCGGTGCGGCTGGTAAATCACCGCGCCCGGCTCGAAGCCTCCGGCGGCATCAATCTGAAAAACGTTGCCGCGGTAGCCCGGACCGGCGTCGACTTCATCTCGGTCGGCGCCATCACCCACTCGGCCCCGGCAGCCGACATCGCCATCGATTTTGTCCCACCGGCACCTGGCCGCTAGCCGGCCCGGACAAAAAACTTGCCCGGCAACTGACGCACTGCTCCCTTCAGCTCCAGCTGCATCAGTACCGCCAGCAGTGCCGCCATCGGCAGTCCCAGCGCCTCACAGAGTTCGTCAACGTGCTGTGGCTCGGCCGACAGCGCCGCCAGGACCACCGCCTCCTCGGCGCTGATATCAACCGCTGCCCGCTGCTCGAGTTCCAGCGCCACTCCGAGGTCACGGAGAATGTCTTTCGGACCAATCGCCGGCCGCGCACCGGTCAAAAGCAGCCGGTTGGTGCCAAGACTCGCCGGCGAGGTCACCGGCCCCGGCACGACATAGACATCGCGACCCTGGTCGGCGGCCCAGGCCGCCGTATTCAGCACTCCCGACCGTTCGCCGGCCTCAACCGCCACCACCGCCCGCGCCAGTCCGGAAACGACCCGGTTGCGTTTGGGGAAATTCATCGCCAGCGGCTCGGTTCCGGGCGGAAACTCGCTCAACACCGCGCCCTGACCGGTAATTTCCTCAAAAAGCCGCCGGTTTTCGGGCGGATAGCAGACATCGATGCCACAACCCAGCACTGCAATCGTCCGGCCGCCGGCAGCAAGTGCCGCCTGGTGAGCGACAGTATCCACGCCGCGGGCCAGACCGCTGACAACGGTCACGCCGGCCCGGGCCAGGGCAGCCGCAAACTGCTCCGCCACCCGGCGGCCGTAGTGAGTGGCACGGCGCGTACCGACCACTGCCACTGCCAGCCGGTCCGCCTCGGTCACCGTTCCGCGCACAAACAGCACCGGCGGCATATGCGCCAGTTGCTTCAGATTGGCGGGATAATCGGTATCCAGAAAACCCAGCGTCGCGGTTCCCAGCTCCCGGGCCCGGCTGATCCGTGCTGCGGTCGCAGAGCTGCGCCGGTAACCGGCCACCGCCCGGGCCAGTTCCTCGTCAATACCCGGACACTGGCACAATGCCGGATAGCCGGCCGCCAGCACCGCCTCCGGTGCGCCGAAATGAGCGAGCAGGTGCTTCAGGCGGGTCTGATTCATCCGCGGCACCGCGTAGAGGTCAACGTAGGCTTCGTTGAACAAAAGCCTTACCTCTGCTCGGCCGGCATGGGGAGATACTGCTCAATCGCCGAACGCAGCTCAGCAATACCAGCGCCGGTCAAAGCCGACACCCGTACCACCGGTACCTCGGCAGTGAACTCCGCTGTGCCGATGTCACTTTTGTTCAATGCGACAATCCGGGGCCGCTGCAGCAGTTCGGGGTTGTAACTTTGCAGCTCATCAGTCAGCACTCGGTAGTCATCTGACGCGCCGACACTTGAACCATCAATCACAAACACCAGCATCCGCGTGCGTTCGATGTGGCGCAGAAAAGCCAGACCCAGCCCGCGGCCGGCATGAGCACCTGCGATGATTCCGGGCATGTCCGCGACCGTGAAGCGAAAATCCCGGGTCTGCATTACCCCAAGATTGGGTGTCAGGGTGGTAAACGGATAATCCGCCACCTTCGGCCGGGCCCGAGTCAACGCACCGAGCAGGGTTGATTTGCCGGCATTGGGCAGGCCGACAAAGCCGATGTCGGCCAGCAGCCGCAGCACCAGCCGCACCCGCCGCTGTTCGCCCGGCATTCCCGTCTCCCGTTCCCGCGGCGCCTGTCGGGTCGGGGTCGCGAACCGGGCATTTCCCCGGCCACCCCTGCCTCCCCGGGCCACCACCAGCTCGGCCCCGGCCCGCAGTATTTCACCGAGCTTCTCGCCGGTTTCGGCATCAAAAGCGTCGGTGCCCAGCGGCACCGGCACCCGGACATCATCGCCGCGCCGACCGTGCCGGTTGGAACCCATGCCATGCTGACCGCGACCGGCACGATAACTGTGATGATACTCGACATCGGCCAGCGACTGCAGGCTGGCGCTGCCGACCAGGACTACCGAACCGCCATCACCGCCGTCACCGCCGTCCGGCCCGCCCCGGGGCACATACTTCTCACGCCGGAACGACACACAGCCGTCACCGCCATGACCGGCCGCAACCTGAATTACGCACTGGTCAACAAACCGCACTGGCTATTTTTTCTTCTGGCCGCGAAACCGGCGGGCAAGCGCCCGGGCAACCGGTTCGGGCACAAAACACCCTACCTCGCCGCCCCGGCTGGCCAGTTCGCGCACCAGCGACGAACTCAGATAGAAGTACTTCTCCGAGGGCAGAAAGAAAACCGTCTCGAACTCCGGCGCCAGCTTGCGGTTGGTCAACGCCATCTGAAACTCGTAGTCAAAGTCCATCACCGCCCGCATCCCCCGCACTACGGCGGTCGCCCCGGTCGAACGGACCAGCTCTACCAGCAGGGTATCGAACGCCACGACTTCGACTCCGGCCAGGCCGGCAATTGACTGCCGGGCCAGCCGCACCCGCTGGGCAAGAGAAAAGAGCGGATGTTTCTCCTCCCGCCGGGCCACGGCAACGATTACCCGGTCGAAAATCTGCGCCGCGCGGCGCACCACATCGAGATGGCCGAGGGTTATCGGGTCGAAACTACCCGGATAGACCGCTGTCTTCTTCATTCTCCTGACACCTTTCCAGCACTGTCACCAGACTGTCGCCGTAACGGGCCAGCCGGACCGGGCCAAACCCGGGTGGCACCGCCGGCGGCTCGTCGGCCGAATGCTCAATCACCACCAGTGCACCCGGCGCCGCCAGTCCGAACCGGGCAATCGCACCGACCGTCGGCGCAATCAACCCTGCCCCGTACGGCGGGTCGGCAAGGATAATATCAAACTCACTGCCCGCCAGCCGGCGCAGCGCACCGGGCAGAACCCCGCGCACCACTACTGCCTCGGCCAGTCCGGCAGTGTTCCGCACCAGAAACCGCAGTACCGCTGAATCGGACTCAACAAACACTGCCCGCACCGCGCCCCGCGAGAGCGCCTCCAGTCCGAGCGCACCGCCGCCGGCAAAAAGGTCCAGCACCCGGGCGCCCCGCACCCGCTCGCCGAGTATATTGAAGATTCCCTGCCGGGTAATGTCCTTGGTCGGCCGCAGTCCCCGGCGCGGATAGGCTATTGTCCGACCCTTCAGCCGGCCCGAACGGACGCGCATCGGCTGACTATAGCCCTGCGCTCAGGGGTGTCAACGGCAGCCCGACCGAAACCGACCCGGGCCAGTCCGCTTGACTGGCCGCCGGCAGCATTTATACTTCGCCGATGCCCGGCCCGCCCCAGCCGCTGAACCGGACCCAGACGCCGGATGGCCTCTGGTTCCGTTGTGAATCCTGCAACGAGATTCTCTACCGCCGGACACTGGAAGCCAATCTCTTCGTCTGTCCGCGCTGCGGCCGGCATTTCCGCATAACACCCGAACAATACGTCGCTTATCTCCTCGACGACGGCCGCTTCGAAGAACTGGACTCCGACCTCCGCTCAACCGATCCGCTGCAGTTTCCCAAATTCGCCGAAAAGCTCAAGGAAGACATGGCCAAGACCGGCCGTAACGAAGGTGCCATCTACGGCCGGGGTGCAATCGGCGGCATCCCGGTTGTGCTGGCGGCGATGGACTTTCGCTTTGTCGGCGGCTCGATGGGCTCGGTCGTCGGCGAAAAGATTGCCCGGGCAATCCGGCTTGCCCGCACCGAGCGCCGTCCGCTGATCATCATTGCCGCCAGCGGCGGCGCCCGGATGCAGGAAGGCATCTACTCGCTGATGCAGATGGCCAAGACCTCGGCCGAGCTCGGCCTGCTCCGTGCCGCCCGGGTGCCCTACATTGCCCTGCCGGTTGACCCCTGCACCGGCGGTGTCACGGCATCGTTTGCAATGCTGGGCGATATCAACATTTCCGAACCCGGTGCGCTGATTGGTTTCGCCGGCCGCCGTACCATCGAAGGCACCATCAAGGAAAAACTGCCCGAAGGCTTCCAGACCGCCGAATTCCTGCTTCAGCACGGTCAGCTCGATGCGGTTGTCCCCCGGCGTGAACTGCGCGAGACCATTATCCGGATTCTGTCGGTCCTCTGGCCCCACCCGGCATGAGTCGCGTCCTGCTCAAAGACCTGACCAAAACCTTCTCCCGCGGCACTGTTGCGGTTGACCATGTTTCCTTTGAAGTCGCCGACCGGGAATTCTTTGTTCTCGTTGGCCCGTCCGGCTGCGGCAAATCCACCACCCTGCGGCTGGTTGCCGGTCTGGAGGAACCCACTTCGGGCGAAATCTGGATTGGCGACCGCAATGTCACCGATGTCGAACCCCGCGACCGTGACATCGCGATGGTGTTCCAGAACTACGCGCTCTATCCGCACATGACCGTGTTCGACAACCTCGCCTTTGCCCTCAAACTGCGCCACACCCCGCGCAGCGAAATCCGGCGCCGGGTCGAAGAAGCCGCCCGGATTCTGGACATCGGCGGCCTGCTCGACCGCAAGCCGGCCGAACTCTCCGGCGGCCAGCGTCAGCGCGTCGCGCTCGGCCGGGCAATCGTCCGCCACCCGAAAGTCTTTCTTTTTGACGAACCACTCTCCAATCTTGACGCCAAACTGCGGGTCGGCATGCGGGCGGAACTTGCCCGCATCCATCGCCGGCTGGAAACCACCGCATTCTACGTCACCCACGACCAGGTCGAGGCAATGACTCTCGGCCAGCGAATCGGCGTAATGAAAGACGGCCGGCTGTTGCAGGTTGCCGATGCGCTCACCCTCTATAACCATCCGGTCAACCGCTTCGTCGCCGGCTTCATCGGCTCGCCGCCGATGAATTTCATCGCCGGTCGGCTGGAAAACAGCGGCCGGCTGCGGTTTGTTGCCCCCGCCCTCAGCTTCGAGTTGCCGCCCGGACCGGCCGCGGCACTGGCACCCCACACGGGCCGAACGGTCACGCTCGGTATCCGACCCGAAGACATTGAGCTTGTCGGCTCCGGCGGCTGGCCGGCCGGTGTCGAGGTCGCCGAGCATATGGGCAACGAAACCATCGTCTATCTCCGGCTCGGCGGCGAAAACCTCATCGCCCGGACTCTGCCCGACCGGGCCGCCCGACCCGGCGAGACCGTCAATATCACCTTCCGCCCCGACCGGCTGCACTTCTTCGACGCCGACAGCGAACTGGCACTGCTCTAGCCGGTACCGCCTCCCGGCTTGACTTGTCTTGACCGTTGCTTACGATGCATCCTGAACCGGTCCAGGTCTTGGTGTGACTGACGCTTCTGACCGTCCCGCCGGGCCCGTGCCAAGTGCCGGGCCTTCCTGGGTGCTTTGCTGCACTCCCGACAACACGCTGCGCATCGAACCGGAAAACTGCCTGCGCGACAACGCCGGGGCCTTGTTTATCCTCTCTGACGATCTCTCGCTGGTAGCGACCGATGTTGCCGGCATGCCCGAGATTTTCCGGCCGGTGGCGACATCAACTCCATCAGCAGAAAGCGACGGCTGATGTCGGAACCGCGGCCGATTCAGGTCTTCTGCGACATCTGTGCCCGTGGGGTACTGGTCTGGAAAGAGTCAATGTACCGCTGCCCGGTCTGTGGCCGGCAGGTCTGTGCCGAATGCTTCGACCGCTCCCTGCGCAAGTGTGCGGTCTGCGGCGCACCCGAACGCGAACAGCTCCGGCTCCAGCGCGAGAACGCCGCCCGGCTGGACGAAGAGCGCCGGCTGGCCGCCCTGCAGGCCCGGCGCATCCAGGCCCTCTGGGGCGGCATTATCGGCGGTATCCTGTTCATCGCCGGCTCCGGTCTCGTGACCTGGCTGCTCTTGACCGGCCGCTGCACCCTCCCCCGCCTGCCCGGCCCGATCCGCTGACCGCCCCGGCACTGTCCGATTACCCCAAAGTCACGCTTGACATTGCGCTTCCGTTCGGTCTATGATACTGCGGGAGGACATCCGTCATGGCCGACGCCGAAAGCACCAATGTTCTGTTGCGGCCGATTTTCGGCCGTCACGGCCGAACACTCACCCCGGATGCCTATCTTGCCTCGGTACTCGACCACTACAATCTGCCGGTCGTGCCCCACTCACCGGTGCCCGATGCCCGCAAGGCACTCGAACCGACCCTGCGGTCGTGGGCCGGCCGCTTTTTGCTCGACATCTCCTTCACCGGCTCTTACTGCAAGGGTACCCGGGTGCGGGGCATGTCCGATGCCGACCTGCTCGTCTCGCTCGGCCCCAAAACTCCCTGCACAATCCAGGATTTGCACCACCGGCTTTTTGCCGCACTGAAAAAAGCCGGCCTCAATCCATCGGAAGGCGTGGTTTCGGTTGTCGTCACCGTCCACGGTGTCCGGTTCGATGTGATTGTCGGCCGCCGCCAGTGGGGCGCCGAGCCCAACCACGAGATTTACGAAACCGAGCGGGGCAAATCAATCATCACCAATCTCGAGCTGCACGTTGACCGGATTCGTCACTCCCGTCACCTCGACGAAATTCGGCTCACCAAAATCTGGGCCCAGAACCACCGGCTGCGTTTCCCGTCTTTCTATCTGGAACTGTCAGTGCTGGCCGCGCTTGCCGGCCGAACCGGCGCACCACTGGCCGAGAACTTCATCGCCGTGCTCGAATACCTGCGCGACCGGTTTGCCAACACCCGGCTGGTTGACCCGGCCAACCACCGCAACGCCGTGTCCGACGACCTGCTGCTGCACGAACGGCTCGCCATCGCCGATGCGGCACGGGACACCCTCAGTCAGACTGTCTGGGACCGGATTGTCTGGATCGCCGGCTAGTCGTCTTCGGTAACCTTTGTCCAACTGCCGGTTTTCCGGTATAATTTTCCTGAACTCATGGAGCGCCATGTCAGCCGTGACCTTGCCGGTCGTTGCGGCATGTATTGCGGCGTCTGCGAGATTCACCGCGCCTACACCGATGGCGGCAAGTTCCGCATCGAAGTCGCCCGCAAGCACAACTGTCTGCCCGGCGACGTGCGCTGCAAAGGCTGCCGCGGCGTGGCGGTTGTCGGCTGGGCAAAATCCGAAGACTGGGGCAAGAACTGCGCCATTCTGCGCTGTCTGAAATCCCGCCAGCTGGCGACCTGCGGTGAGTGTCCGACAATTTCCAGCTGCGAACGCTGGCAGGCCCTTGCCGAGGAACTCTTCACCAGGGGCATTGACCTCAAGGCCAACTTGCAGGAAATGAGCCGGCTCGGACCCGACGCCTGGGTCAAGGAACAGGACAAACGCTGGCGCTGCCAGCACTGCCACGAACCGGTCGCGGTCACTACCGGCGACAGCCGCTGCCAGCTCTGCGGCGAATTCAACCTCTAGCCCCGCCCGCCCACGCACGACTTGACAACGGTCCGGCCCGGACTACCCTGACTCAAGCGAAAGTCAGGGGTGTCAGCGCGACAGAACCGGCCTGCACGGCCCGCAGGTCGAAAAGGAGGCTGTATGCTGAAACTTATCGCTCTAACTGCCGCTGTTGCGGCACTTATCGCCCCCCCCCCTGTACGGGCGCTACTGGGAGAGGCTGAGCGAGTTCGAGCCCTATCCGGCCGGCCCCGGCTCGGCCCTTGCCGGAGGCAGATGTGACTACGAAGCCGGCATCGAACACCCTGAGCCGACCAACCTCGTCTGGTTACTGCACGGCCGGTGCGAAATCGGCGGCCCAAACCAGTTTGAACGGTGGCACAAGGACCCCGCCCCGTTCGGCCTGTGGGCGCCTCGCGCCAGTCTGCCCTGGTACGGTCACGAGTACACCATCGACTGGGGCGGCGCGCTTGCTTTCGTCCCCGACCCCTACGCCTACCCGGCAACCGGCCGCATCTTCGCCTTCACCGGCAACCGCACTCCCTTCTTCTGGTCCTACAACCCGGCTCAGGATGAGTGGGTGGCCGAGCCGGGCTTCGACGACGGCACGGTCGTTGACGACGGTGGCGCGCTCTGTCACGGCGGCATCTGGGAGTTCGACGGCATTGCCCACGCGGTCCTGTACGCCTTCATCGGCGGCGGCAGCGGCCGGTTCTTCCGCTATGCTCACCCGGTATCGCCCACCCGGGGCCGGTCCCGGTCAACCGGCTGGACCGAACTCGCGCCGGTGATGGGCGGGCTTCCGGTGAGAGCCGGCGGATGCCTGGCTTGGTGTCCGTTGCCCGAAAACCCGGACCACCCGATGGGACTCGTAGTGGCACTGCGCGGTGACTACACCAGGGGCCTGTATTTCTACGACCCGGCAAGAGACGAGTGGTCTGCCGGACCGCGTCTGCCGAACAGCCGCCAGACCAGGGGCGGCGCGGCGATTGCTGCCGGCCCGAACGGCAACGAAGTGATGCTCTGGCCCGGCGGGAACAGGGTCAGAGACTTCTTCCGGTATGTCTATCCGTGCGACACAATCGAGTGGCGCAACATACCGCCGACCCCGATGGACCAGGAACCCGGCTCGGCGCTCTGCCAGACCGGCGGCAGGTACTTCGCGGTCTTCAACGACAGTGACGACCCTCAATACCCGCCTAACACATTCTGGCGCTACACCCACGTCGGAGTAATTGACCCGGAAGGGGCTCAGGCAGCGCCCGCGGCTACTGCGATTGAGCCCACGACCTCTGTCCGCGTCTGTCGCAGCGAACATCGCTTCTCGGTTCGGTGCAACCCGGGGTCGGTCGGACTGCGCATCATCGACGCGGCCGGAGCCGTTGTGACTCGGCAGGCGGTAACAGCCGGCCGGGACATCGCCGAGCTGGTCTGGCGTCACGGCACGGCGCGGTCTGGCGTCTACCTGTACACGATTGATACACCATCGGGCAGCCTGACCGGCAAACTGCTCGTGGTTCGCTAGTCAAAGTAGGAGGAAGCGATGGCACCCCTGACTCCATCTCTCCTGCGGCACCGGCTCGCTGGCATTGCGCTCGCCGGTCTGCTCGGCGCCTCTGTCCTGACCGGCGCTACGACTACCTTTGAGCGCTACTACCTCCATCCCGACGGTTATGCCGACTACTTCTGGAAGGTCGAGGTCCGGCCCGAAGGCGGCTACCTGACCGACGCAACCTACACGGCCTCGCCCCATGTGTATTCCGGCTTCGGCAAGTACGACTCGCTCGGCAATCTGCTCTGGTTTCGCGGCCACGACCCGCGGCCGAGCCTGGGCGCCGGGACCACAGCCATCTGCATCGGCCGCGACGGCGACTACTTTCTGGCCGGCCTCTGCGGCGGCTACACCGGTGACCTGTACTTCATCAAGACCGATACCGCCTGCAACCTCATCTGGCTGACCTTCTATGAAGGCCCGGGTTTTGAGGGCACCTACAGCGACCTCTGCCCGACTGCCGACTCCGGCTGCGCGTACACCGGCTACATCACCACCGACGAGGGCGGCGGGCTGGGCGTCATCAAGCTCAGCCGCGACGGCGAGATAGAGTGGTTCCGGCTCTACGAACCGCCGCCGACAGGGTCGGGGGTCTCGATCCATCAGACCCCGGACCGCGGCTACTTTGTCGGCGGCCAGGTCTATGTACCGGGCAGCAGCGACAGCGCGGGCCTTTACATAATCCGCACCGGCGAGCGCGGCGACACGCTCTGGACCCGGGCTTTCTACGGCTACGGCAATTCCATAGCGAACGGCGGCTGCCTGACTCGTGACGGCGGCTTCGCAATGTGCGGAGCCTCGCTCGACCGCTCCGGGCTGGTTGCCATTTCCGGCTACATCGTGCGCGTGGACTCTGCCGGTAACCTGCTTTGGGAGCGCCACCTCAGCCCCGGCCACCCGCTGGACACGCACTACTACCTTCGCCAGATGGTTCAGACCCCCGACGGCGGGTTCGCCGTGACCGGTGAGTGGTTTGACTTCACCGGGCCGGAGCGCATCGGCTCGGTCGTGTTCCTGCGCCTGGACTCGCTCGGCGAGCCACTCTGGCGCCGTTTCTTCTACGGCCGCGACACCACAGGACAGATGGGGATGGACCTCGGGATGTGGGTCGAGAACACCCCGGACAACGGGTTTGTCATCGCCGGCGGGGCCGATGGCAGACGCCGCGGCTACCTCATCAAGACCGACTCGCTCGGGCTGGTGCACTACTGCGACCTGCGGCTCAGTGACTGGCGCTTCAACGATGCGGCGGGCAACGGCAACGGCCGGCCCGACCCGGGCGAGACCGCCGGCCTCATCGTCACCTACGCCAACTCACCCGGGTTCTGGGATGCCGACCGCATCCGCGCCACACTCAGCACGACCAGCACCGGCGTCACCATCATCAAGGACACCGCCACCTTCCCCCCCATCCCGGCTGGGTCATCCGGCGACTGCTCGGCCGACTCGTTTGTCGTCTCGGTCGCAGCGGGCACACCGCCTCAGGACATCCGCTTCCACCTGACTGTTACCGCCCGGCCCGACGTGCGCCGCCCCGACACCGGCTTTGCCGCGCGCTCAGGCATTCCCCGCACCCTCATCGTCGACGACGACCTCGGCCTTGGCTATGAACGCTACTTCACCTCGGCCTGCGACTCCAACCGCATCGTCTACGACCTCTACCAGACCGAAGTCTCAGGCCCGCCCACCTCTGACACCCTGCGCCGCTATGCGGTGGTCATCTGGAACACCGGCAACGACTCGGTCACCTCGCTTACTGTCGCTGAACAGGCCGCGCTGGAAGGCTACCTCTCAGCCGGGGGCAGCCTGCTGCTTTCGGGCAAGAAGGTCGCGCAGAACCTGCGCGGATCGAGCTTCCTTGCCGACTGGCTTCGGGCCGCGCCCGCGGTCGACACGATGGGCCGGCTGATACTGGTGGGCCGGCCCGGTGACCCGATTGCCGAGGGCGACACGATGGTGATTGCCGGGGCCGGCGGCGCGGCCAACGGCGCCGACGCCAACGGCATCCGGCCGATCAACGGCGCGGTCGGCGGGGCCTTATACCGCGACTATCCCGACACCACGGTGCAGGGACTCATCCACTACCGCGGCGACTACCGGCTCGTGTTCTTCGCCGCGCCCTTTGAGGCAATCAATCTCTCACCCGCGCGCTACCTCCAGCGCTGGACCCTAATCAGCCGCATCTATCGCTTCTTCGGCGAGGCCACGCCCGGCGCCGAAGAACCGGCCCCACCGCTGCCTGCTGCAGACCGCCCGGGCCTCGTTGTCATGCCCAACCCGTTTGCCCGCACCGCCCGGGTGCGCTTCACATCGCCGGTCCCCGGGCCGGTCCGGCTCGCTCTCTACAACGCCGCAGGCCAACTGGTTCACAGCGAATCGCACGCGACCGGGAAGCCCGGGCCGGTTGAGTTCCTGCTGGACGGAACGCGGCTGAACAGCGGAATCTACATTGTGCGGGCCACTTCCCCGGCAGGCACGCTCAGCGCAAGGGTGGCGGTGCTCAGGTAGCGCTCCGCCCGGCTGACCAGGCCTCGGCCGCCGAGCGCACCCGCGCGGCCGCGTCCGGCGGCAGGCCCTTCTCTGACTGCCACCGCTCCAGCCGCTCCATTGCCCGCGCCCGCCAGTACCGGCTCTTTTGCGTGCGCCGCAGTGCGGCGACGGTCATCCGGCCGAACGTGACCAGCGGCAGGTACTGCGCCGAGGTCCGGCCGATGCCCAGCCGGTCCAGCTCGCGGCCGATCAACTCGCGCAGTTCGGCGTCCGCGCGCGCGGCCCGGCCGTGTCTTGCCGCCTGACCGGCCAGCCGCCGAAGACTTCTGCCCGATGGCAGCTTTTTCCCGCGCGCCGCCGCGACTCCGGCGGCATAACGGACTGCTGCCGCCACACCCGCCGGTTCGAGCCGGCTGTCTGCCTCCTGCACCGCCAGTTGCAGTCGCCCCGACCGCGGACCGGCCGCCGCAGACCACAACTGGCCGAGCTCTTCCAGCACATCCGCCCCGGCGCCGCAGACATGCAGCCAGTCCAGCACCAGTGCAATTCCCGGTACACCACCCCGGCCCCGCTCCAGCCGGCTGACCGCCTGCTGACTCGCCCTGACCGCAGTCAACAGCTTTGCCAGCTGCCGCTGCGTCAGCCCAGCCTGCCGCCGCACGCCGGCCAGCCGGCACCCGAGCCGCAAAAGAAACTCCGACCATGCCGGCGACTGACGACCGGTGCCATTCGGCCTCATCCTCTGATTATACATCATTTTTGATGTCGGGAAATCCGGTGGTTCACCGCCGCAACCGCCGGCGCTTCATGCACAAGGCCGACGCCGCCGGTGCCGGCCCGGCCGTCTCCCCCGCCGCTGGTGGCCGGGCCGCTTTGCCGGCTTCAACTCCGACGCCGGGCGGTAACTGTCGCAGTCACCACTCCGGTTGATGCCCCCGACCGAAGCTGTGACAGCGGCACTATCCACCTGCGGCTCGGATTACTGCCTTTTCGGCCAGTGAAACATCCCGTCGCCACCGGCTGTCTTTGCCCGCTCCAGTTCGGACTCAAACGCCGACTGCGGTTGACTCCACCGGTCACCGGCCATAGAATCTGGCGGCAGGCTGTGTGTTTGCTGCCACAATGTTCGCTGAATCGACATTTCAACGCCCGTTTGCGGGCGAAAGGAGACCGAAGGCATGAGAAGGTCCGCAATAATCATCGGCGCCCTGCTTGCGCTGTTCGCGGTTGGCTTTGCCAACTGGGAAAGCGTCGGGCCGGCGGGCGGACCGGTGTTCGCGGGCGCGACGACTGCCGGCACTCCACCGGCACTGTACATCGCGTCAACCAACACCAGCTTTCCGCTGCTGCGCTCGACCGACGCCGGCGCGACCTGGGCACCCTATGGCGCGGTGCTGACCAGCTATCCTCAGAAGCTCGTCGCCCACCCGACCGATCCAAACCGGCTCTACGGCGTTGTCTCGTCGAGCTTCTACCGCACCACCGACGGCGGCCTGAACTGGCTGTTCAGCTCACTCGGTTCCAACAACAACGGCAACGACATCGCGCTCAACCCCCGCAACCCGCAGACGATTTACGTACCGACCTACAAATATGACGGAAGTGCGTGGAAGTTCAACTGCACCAAAAGCACCGACGGCGGCGCGACCTGGACCGCGACCCAGATTGACACCTTCACCGGTTCGACCATCTACGCGGCCATCGTCGACCCGGTCGATACCAATGTCGTCTATGTCGGCGCGTACTGGAACAACATCACCATCGTCTTCAAGTCCACCGACTGCGGCGCGACCTGGACCCGCTACGACTTCCCGACCAACGCCTACTACCTCTACTCCTTCTACATCGACCCGGCCAGTCACAACACCGTCTTTGCCGGCACGCTCTACGGCGTCTACCGCTCGACCAACGGCGGCCAGACCTGGGTCCGCCAGAGCACCAACAACTACAACTACCGCATCGTTGCCGCTCCCGACAATCCCAACATCCTCTACTCTGCTGCCTACACCGGCGTCTGGCGCTCGACCGACGGCGGTCTGACCTGGACCAACTCCTCCGCCGGTATTCAGGGTACCCAGATTCGCACCGTGCTCACCGTGCCCGGCCAGAACGGCGTTGTCCTCTGCGGCTCGACCGGCGGGATGTTCAAATCCACCGACTACGGCGTAACCTGGACTCCGGCCAACACCGGCATCGTCATCGGCCGGATTCCGGTCGTGGTGCATGTGCCCGGCCGGCCCGGTCATGCCTGGGCCGAGTTTATCGACTACGATCTGTTCAGCACCACCGACAACGGCAACACCTGGTCGCCCGAATCGACGCCGCTGACCTGCGGCAATCTCTGCAGCATCACGTTTGACCCGGCGGACCCGCAACGTCTCTGGATGCTCGAAGGCTCGGGCTGAGGCAACGCCGAGCTCTTCAAGAGCACCAGCGGCGGAGCCGCTTGGCAAACATACAGCACCCCACTTTCTGACGGCGGTTGCGTCGCCGTCTCGCCCCACAATTCCAATGTCGTGTTCGCAGTCGGCTATGTCTACAACGCCGCCTACTACATCGGCGTAATGCGCACGACCGACGACGGCGCGACCTGGCGGGTAGATACCCTGCCGCACGGCACCCGTGCCTGGACCGTCGCCTTTGACCCGGTTGACCCCAATCGTGTCTATGTCGGTGGCGACTCGGCCTACTCCTATCCGGCCCTGCTCGTCAGCACTGACCTCGGCGCGACCTGGACCCAGAGCCGCACCGGGCTCACCGGAACGATCAATGTCCTGGCAGTTGACCCGACCAGCCCGAACCGCATCTATGCCGGCAACAGCACCGGCCTGTTCCGCTCGACCGACGGCGGCCAGACCTGGACCCTGTCGTCGCTCAACCGGAACATCAAGGCGGTCGTCGTCAACGCCGCCAGTCCCAACGTGCTCTACGCCGGCACCTATGGCTACGGCGTGTACAGGAGCACCGACTACGGTGCGACCTGGACCGACTTCTCGACCGGCCTGACCAACACCAAGGTGCTTTCGCTCGCCCTGCGCTCGAGCGACGGCACCCTGCTTGCCGGCACCGAAGGCGGCTCGGTGTTCCGCACCGGCGTACCGACCGCGCTGGCCGAGCCGAGCCGGCCCGGCGTCGCCCGTCCCGGCCTGCGCATCTGGCCCAACCCGCTGACCGGCACCGGCCTCATCGAGTTTACGCCCGCCGGCCCGGGCCGGTTCACCGCCGCGGTCTATGACCACACCGGCAGCTGCGTACTCGACCTCGGCGCGCGCGACCTGTCGGCCAGTGCCGGGTTGTGGCGCTTCGACGCGCGTAACCTTGCCGCCGGCACCTACTTTGTCCGGCTTGCCGGTCCGGACGGCACGCGCACAGCCCGGTTCGTCAAGGCCGACTAGCAGCCTCGTCTGAACTCAGCCGGCCCGCCTTCTGGCGGGCCGGCTTCGCTGTCGCCTCAGTCGAACGAACTACCGTGCCATCACCACCCGGACCGCGCCGACGCCCTCAAGCCGGCACAGGTAAACGCCCGGTGCGACCCGTCGGCCCTGCTCGTCAGCGCCGTTCCACACTCCCGTCCCGCAGCGGTCCAGCGCCACGACCCGCACCCGTCGCCCGGCCGCATCGTGAATGCTGACCGTGCCGGCGCGGCTTGCAACCAGCTGGACACTACTCCGGGCCAGACTGGGATATACCCTGAGCGTTGCGCGCGGCGGCAGCGCCGGCCGTTCGGCCAGTGCCACCGGCGGCCCCGCATAGCCGAAAAGCCCGGTGCGCCAGATGTCGTGCTGCAGCGTCGGCCAGAACCGCCGGCCCGGCGCCACCGCCACCGTATCGGTTTCAAAAAGCCACCACTGGGACCAGCGATAGGTCGGCCCGATGCAGAACTCGACCCGGCCGTCACCGTCGAAGTCGCCGCAGGTCGCATCGGCCATCGTCGTGCCGACCGTATCGCTCCACAGCGGTCGGCCGGCGCAATCCAGCACCCACATCGGCCGCAGCGAATCGTTGGGATTGTTCTGCTTCACCTCGGCGAAGACGACCTCGAGCCGGCCATCACCGTCGAAGTCCGCCAGCCCGGGCGAGGAAACGATATAGTAACCCTCGGCCACGCGGAACTGCCACTTCTCCCGGCCGGTGCGGGCGTTGCAGCACCGCAGTGCCGGCCCCAGCGCCAGAACCACATCAAGCGTGTCGTCGCGGTCCAGGTCGGCAAGCGCCGGGTACCCTGCCGCGTGTTCACTGACCCGCCGGGTCCAGACCTCGCGTCCCCGGTGGTCGAGACAGAACGCACCCCAGTAGTTGGCGACACCGATGACCTCGAGCGTGTCGTCGTTGTCCACGTCGCCGACCGCTGCCGACGCCAGCTGCCAGCCGGCAATCCCGGAGCCGGCGGTGTTGTAGCTCCAGAGCTTGTTACCGGCGTTGTCCAGACAGTAAAGCTGGCCGCCACCGGCCGCAAAGGAAACCTGCCCCAGCACTTCCAGCCGGCCGTCGTTGTCGAGGTCGGCCACCGTTGGCGTGCCGACCGAAAAACGCGCGCCGGTTGTCTCGGCATAGGTCCACAAGGTCTCGCCCCGCAGCGGTTCGAGACAGAGCAACCGGTTATTGTAAACCTCGTAGGCAAACACTTCGAGCCGGCGGTCGCGGTTGACATCGCCGAGCGCGACCGAGGCGATGCAGTTCTGCACCGCGCCCTGTCCGCCCAGCGTGTGCCGCCAGAGCGAATCGCCGCGCGCCGACAGCGCATACACCGCCAGCGGCGTCGCCACCACGACCTCGACCGCGCCGTCGTCGTCGATGTCGGCCGCCACCGGCGAGCTCACCGCCGGAAAATAATTGCTGGCCGGTGTGAACAGCCAGCGAACGATGCCATTGACGTCGCAGCAGTAGAGCCGGGCATTGCCCGGCACCAGCAGCTCGGGCACGTCGTCGCCGTCGAGGTCAAAGACGCCGGTCGCCGACATGCCGTGGTTGTCCAGCCCGATTGTCCGTACCAGTTCCAGGGTCCAGCCCGTGGCCGACCCGGACAACAGCAGCAGCAGCATTGCGGACAAAGCAATCGGCTTCATCGCTCCGCCTCCAGTACCGCCAGTCTAGGCCGGCCCCGCGGCCGGTCAAGCCACCAGTCGCGGGTCGCGGCGCGCCGCCCGGATTGCTGCCAGCGCGCTCTTTTCCTTGTCTTTGATTTCCAGCATCAGGTCAAAATCGTGCCGCCGGGTCCGGCGCAGGAACTGCCGAAAGTCGTCAAGGGCGATGTGCTCGGCATGCTTGCCCCGCCGCATGCCCGGCTCCTGCGACGAGTAGTCGCACATCGGTATGCCGTCCGGCCGGCGCCAGGTGCGCGCGCAGGCCGCCAGTGCCTCTTCGAGGCTTTCCCCCCGGTTGTTCACCGCGTGATGAAAACTGTCAAACAGCACCGGAATACCGACAAGACGGTGGACGCGCAGACAGTCGGCGACCGGGTAGTTGACGTCGTCGTTTTCGATTACCAGCCGCCGCCGTACCGAATCGGGCAAGCGCCGGTGGCGTTCGGCGAACCGCTCGATCGCCGCGTCCCGGTCACCGTACACGCCGCCGACATGAATCTGAATCTTGGCGCTCCGGCCCAGGCCCAGCCGGTCAAGCACCGCGGCGTGATACTCCAGCTCCCGGACGCTGTTTTCAACGATCCGTTCGTCGAGCGCGTTGATCAGCACAAACTGGTCCGGATGCATCGAAATCCGCATCCGGTGCCGGCGGATGAACCGGCCGATGCGCGCAAACGCCGTCTGAAAATGGGTCTGCCATGGAAAGGTGCAGACCGGATGCGAGGCAAACGGCACCAGGTCCGAGCTGATGCGGAAAAACCTGATGCCGCGCTCGGCATTCCAGTGCAGGACACGCTCCAGGCAGCGCAGGTTGTTTTCGACCGTTGCCACCAGCCGCTCCGGACTGTACGAGCGCAGCCGGAACGTCCGGTCGCCGAGACATTCGACCGTCCGATTGATGCAGGGGTAGCCTATCCGCACCGGCAGCAGTCCCGGTCAGTTCGGCACTTCGCCGCCCGCCATTCGGCCTTCGCGGTTCTCCTCAGCGTCCCTTGCCCGAATCGTGAATCTCGACCAGCTCGACCGGGTAGGGCCGCAGAAAGCTCTGCTGAGCGAGGTACTGTTCGTCGAACCGCGCAATCCAGGCCCGCAGGATGCCGACCGGCACCGACAGCGGCAGCTTGCCGCGCCGGAACGCCTCCAGCGCATCGAGAAACTCGGCCTTCTCCGCCTTGTTCAAGCCGTCCTTGAAGTATCCGAGGGCATGCATCAGCACGTTGATTGCCGCAGTGTACTTGACCGGGTGGGCCAGCGCCCGGGCCAGCCCCGCGGCGTAGAGCCGGAATACTTCGGCCGCCGGCCGGCGCTCGGCATTGGCCACGACCCGGCCCAGCCGGTGCAGTTCGTCCTGATTGAAAGCCATCAGCAGCAGCTTGTGCCGGGCGTGGAACGCCACCAGCCGGCCCAGCGCCGGTTCGGCCGCAACCACGCGGAACTCGGCCAGTGTCCAGACCCGGGCAAGAAAGTGCTCGCGGATGGTGAAGTTTCTCAGCCGGCCCTCGTCCTCGACCGGCAGGTGTGCAAACCGCTCCATCACCGCACCGCCGAAAAAACCCTGTCGCTTGGCGGAAGGCAGCAGGTTGCCTTCCTCGTTGTAGGTCTTGACATCCCGCGTCCCGCACGACGGCGAGCGCGACTTGAGCACGAACCCGTCCACCGGCTCAAGCCCGTCGAGAAATGTCGTGCAGAACCCGGTCATCGCCGTGGTGCAGTCGCGCCCGGTCTTGGGCTGAATCAGTTTCTTCTCGCCGGCGGTCCGGATAATCCGTATCGGGTCGCGCGGCACACCCAGCCCGATCGCCACCTCGGGACAGACCGTCACCGCTTCGACGTGAGAGCGGAGTTTCTGAACGAAATCGTCGTTGATGACCTCGCCGTTGTAGCGGCAGTGGTCAAATCCCAGACAGCGGCTGAACAGCAGCCGGGGCCGGACCGCCTCGTTCACTGCTCCTCCTCCGCCACCACCGCCAGCCCGGGCGGCAGCCCGGTAACACCTTCGAGCTCGAGTATGACGACGGCGTACTCGACATCGAACCGCTCACCGACGTCCTCACTGCGCACCGTCCGTCCGCCCAGCGCCGGCGAAACCGACACCACCCGCCCGGTGCCCAGTTCCCGGCGCGATTCGGTCTCACGCAACCGGTAGCGGTTGCCCGGCCGGACCCGGTCCCGCCAGTACGACTCGACGAACAGCCGCGCCTGCAGCCCGGGGGCGCCGAGCATTATCTTCGAATCGTCACCCGCCGCCAGGGTCTGGCCCAGCCGCACATCCAGCTTGTACACCACCCCGGCCACCGGCGCCCGCAGCGTGAGCTGGTCAAGTTGAGCCCGTGCCAGCCTGAGCTCGGCCCGGCCCGCCGCCACCGTCGCCGAGTCCAGCTCGGCCCGCAGGCGGAGCTGAGTGATGTCCTGTTCGGAAATCCCCTGTCTGGGGCTCAGGCCGAGTGCGCGCTCATAGCTGTCGCGGCTGATTGCCCAGGTCCGCTCCGCCGCCGCCAGCCTTGCCTCGGCCGCCGCGACCTGTGCCGCTTCCAGCGAGTTTTCGCACACCAGCAGCGGCTGGTCGCTTTCAACCGTATCGCCCTCGGCGACAAGAATGGCGCTGACCGGACGCGGCACCCGCGCCGCCACGTACACCGGCCCGCCCAGCGGCTCGACCCGACCATACATCCGCACCGGTGCCGCCGCGGCATCGGGCGGCTCCGGCGCCGACCGCTTGGGCGCCGAGCGCAGCAGTGCCACGACCACGAACAGCAGCACGATTCCAATCACGACCGGCACCGCTGCCCGCCTGACAAAACTCTTCATCTCAACTGCCTCCAGTCCCGGCGCGCGAATCGTAAACCACCGCGCCGTCTTCCATTTTCACCAGCCGGTCGGCATAGGGAAACACCCGCGGGTCGTGGGTCACCAGCACTACGCCGCGCCGCGGGTCGCGTGACAACCGCTTCAGCGTATCCAGCACCACCCGGCTCGAATCAACGTCCAGCGCCGATGTCGGCTCATCACACAACAGCAGCACCGGGTCGCCCAGCAGCGCCCGGGCGATGCCAACCCGCTGCTGCTGACCACCGGAAAGCTGCGCCGGCCGGGCATTGAGATATTCGCCCATCCCCAGTTCCTCCAGCAGCCGGACCGCCGACTGCCGTACCACCTCGGTCACCCGGCCGCCCTGAACCGCCCGGGCGATCAGCACGTTGTCCAGCGCCGACAGCGCCGGCACCAGCGCCGCCTGCTGAAACACGAAACCGAACTTCTCCAGCCGCAGCGTTGCCCGGCCGTCTTCGGAAAGCCCGGCAGTGTCAATCCCGTCAACCTCAATCCGGCCGCTGCTCGGACTCAGCACCAGCCCCATCACCGTCAGCAGCGTCGTCTTGCCCGAACCCGACGGCCCGGCCAGTGCGGTCAGCTCGCCGGCGAATATATCCAGCGTCGTTTCCCTCAGCACCCGGCGCACCACCCGGCCGTCGGAGAAATCCCGCGCCACGCCATCAAGGCGCAGCACCACCCGGCCCGTGCCGTCTGCCATCAGCGGAATGCCGAAGCCGGCTCGATCGCCAGCGCCCGACGCAACGCCAGCAACGAACCGACCAGACAAAGCAGAAAGGTCAGCAACGCATGCGCCGGCGGCACCCACAGCGGCAAGTTCGCCGGCAGTCTTGACCCCTGCACCCCGAACAGAAACCCGGCGAGGAGAAAGAACCCGATCACCAGACCCAGTGCGCCGATTGTCAGCGCCTGAAACAGAATGATCAGCAGCACATCCCGCCGCCGGGCGCCCAGTGCCCGCAGCACCGCGAAATCGCGCTGACGGTTGAGCACGTTGGTGTACATCGTCAGGGTGATGATGACCACGCCGACCAGCACCCCGATCAGCGTGGTCAGACCGAAACTCGAGCCGATGCCGGTGCTGGTGAGGTTGTAGACAATCGTGTTGCGTGCCAGTTCCGCCGAGGTAATTGCGTCTGCCGCCGGCAGCAGTCGCCGGATTGCCGCCAGCGCCCGGTTCCGGTCAACGCCCGGCTTGAGCTTGACCAGAATGTTGCTGCACCGGTCTGGCGGCAGACCGGTGACTTCCCGCGCCTTGGTGGCATTGGTGAACACCAGCGGCGGGCCGAAGGCACGCGAGCCCTGGGTGTACGCCGCGACCACCACCCGGCGTGAATTGATTTCCACGACCTGGCCAATCGCCGGACGGCCCAGGTCGGCAAGGTCAAATGTGTCAACCGTCACCGCGTCATGGGCCAGCAGCACGGCATTACTGCCCCGGGCAAAGCTCCACGGCCCGCCCGCCAGCGCCGGCCGGACAACGCCGACCACCGTCACGGTCTGGAATGTTCCGTCCGCCAGCCGCAACTGACCGCCGCCGTACACCAGCGGCTGGGCCCATTCGACTTCGGCCAGCCCGACCAGCCGGTCAACATACCGGCTGGGCAGACTGCCGGCGGTGCCGATTGTGCCGGCATTGCGCGACAAGACCCAGATGTCGGCGCCGCTGTTGTCCACGACCGCCGTCATCAGGGTCAGCAGCCCGAAAAGCACCGCCAGCTGCTGCCCGACAAGAAAGACGATCGCGATTACCCCCAGCACCGCACCGGCGGTCGTTGACCGGTCGTGCAGCAGCATCCGGATTGCCGCGTAGCTACGCACCGGCCAGCAGCTCCCTTGCCGCGCGGTCGGCCTCATCGAACCGGCCGACCACCATCACTCCCGGCCGTTGCAGTCGGCCGGCGGCCAGCACCGCCGCCCGGCCGCCAAGTACAATTTTCATTGCCGGCAGTTCGCTGACAATCCGCTCGACCACTGCCCGGGCTGCCGGCAGATTGACGATATGCTGCACCGACAGAAATCCGGCAGCGATGCCGGGCCGGCCGAGACCCCGAATCAAATCGTCCGCCGGCACACTGCGACCGGCATAACAGACATTCCAGCCGTTCCGCTCCAGTTCGGCCGCAACCAGCCAGGCGCCGAACTCGTGTTCTTCCCCGGGCACGCAGCCAACCAGTCCGGTTGGACCGGTCGCATCGCCCGCGCTCGCCGCGTCATAAAGCCGCATCAGCGCATAGCGGCACACCTCTGTCGCCGCGTGTTCTTCGATAACCGAAATCTCGTTGCGCTCCCAGCGCCGGCCGATTTCTGCCAGTGCCGGTTGAACGATGTCCAGCACAATCACTGGTACCGACCGCCCTGACCGCTCCAGCAGGAATCCGGCCGCCGCCCGCCGGCGATGGTCAAGCAGCAACGCGGCAAACGCCGTTGCCTCGGGGCTGATTGCAGCCACCGGGGCTTCCCGGAGTGGTGCCGCGGCAACTGCCTTCAACTGGTGCAGCGGTCGGGTCAGTGCCGCGGCCGGCCTTTGACCCAGCTGGGCATCAAACGCCAGAATCCATGCGTCCAGCATTCTGACCAGAAGACCGGTGGCAAATCCACGCGCCGTCAATACCCGCTTCATCCACTCCAGCTCACCGGGCAAAAGTTCCAGCAGTCCCAGTTCCAGCAGGGCGGCGTAACTGCGTCCGAACAGCAGGCTGTATTCCTGGACCAGTGCCGGATTGTCACAGCCCGGCTCCAGACAATCAAATCTCAGGTCCAGCACCAGTTTCTCGTTGACGACCGCCGCCAGCGCCGGTAACTGCTGCCGCAGAACCGCGGCAAAGTCTTCGGCGGCAGGCATCTGGTCAGCTGTGTTGTTCATTCAACGGTTGTTTCCGCGTCCTGATTGTAGTCGTTCGGAACCCAGGGGCAAGCGGTCCGCAACTAGCCCTCGCGTCCGGGCAGTGTCCGGCCTTTCCAGCGTGCCCGGCCGGTCAGAGTCAGATACATCGAATAAAAACCGACGACTGCGCCCGAGGCGATAACTGCCGGCCCAACCAGACTCAGCCACAACGGATAGCGCCAGCGAACCGCGGTCACCAGCCACAGCAGCGAACCCAGCCCCCATCCCAGCCCGGCCGCCCAGAGCGAGAAAACTTCGACTCTCGCCCCGAACACAGCCAGGAGCAGTACCACAACCGGCTGCCAGTAACTGACCAAAAGCCACAACCAGACAAACCCGAACAACACCACGTTGCCGCCGAAGGCCGGAAACAGATTCTTGCTGAAACCGGCAAAGGCGGCACGGCTCGAGCGATACATCCGGCACGACAAAGAGCTCATCCCGTCCACTAACCGCCAGCGCAGACCGGCAGCGGCAACCCGACGCACCAGTGCCAGATCGTCAACTGCACTTGCCCGCACTGCTTCGTGGCCGCCAATCTGCCGGTAAGCACTGTGGCGAAACAGCAGGAATTGACCGTTGGCAGCGGTGAATGCCGGACTCTGCCAGCGCTCGACAATTCTGACTGCCAGAAAACAGGTAATGCTCCAGAGCATTATCGGCACGGTCAATGCCTCCCCCAGTGTGCCTACCACCTCATGAGGCACCAGCGACAGCAGGTCAGCCTGCTCGGCCTGCAGCGCCGCCACCGCCCGGCCCAGGCAATCGGATGCATGCCGGGTGTCGGCATCGGTGAACAGCAACAGCTCTCCACTCGCTGCCCGGGCAAGCTGATGGCAGGCCCAGGACTTGCCAATCCAGCCGGGCGGCAGCGGTGTACCGGCAACTATCCGCAGCCGGGCATCGGTTCGAGCCAGTTCAGTAATCACCGCCCGGGTCCGGTCGGTCGAACCATCGTCCAGCACCAGCAGTTCAAAATCGGGATAGTCCTGCGCCAGCAGTGAACCGATGACAGCAGCGGCGTTGATTTCCTCATTGCGCAGCGGCAGACAGATTGACACCCGCGGCTGCCGCCGGCCCGGCCGGTAGCGACCGAGCCGGCGGAAAGAGACGGCATTGTACAACGCAATCACCAGGATCACGGCCAGAAAAACGACAATTCCCGCCTGATGCTCGACCCAGAGAAGATTCAATCCCCACCCTCGCCGAACGCCGGGCCGGGCCGCAACCGACGCAGTTCCCGCCGATGCTTCCACAACAGCAACGCGGTATCGGCCAGCCAGAAACCATAAATCGCCGGCTCCACACCGCGCAGCAGCCAGTAGGCCAATAGCACCAGCATTCCGCCCAGCACCACCCAGGCACTGCCCGACACCAGCAGCCCGACCAGCGCAAACCCTGCCCCCAGAACCGTCGGTCCCTCCCAGAGCGATATTCCGCACCAGGCGCCGAACGACACGGCAATCGCCTTGCCGCCCCGGAATCCCAGCAGCGGCGAGAACGCATGCCCGAGCACCGGCGCAATCGCAACCGGCACCAGCCACCAGCCGCCGATGCCAAACACCCAGCGCGCCAGTCCGACCGGCACCGCCGCCTTCAAAAAATCAAGCCAGAGCGCAGGCAGACCGGCCCGCCACGAACCGGCTTTCCACGCATTGACCGCACCCGGATTGCCATCGCCGACACTGCGGATATCTCTTCGGGAAATCGCCCGCGCCAGCCAGACCGAAAACGGCAGCGAACCGGCGGCAAACCCGACTCCGCTCCAAAACAGCGCCTGTTTCACCACCGCCACGCCGCCGGTTGTGGCCGGATGGCCGCTAGTGAACCACTGTGAACCGTCCGGTTATCGGTTTGCCGGCACCAGCGGCGACCAGAAAGTAACTGCCCGCCGGCAGCGCACCGGTCGCCAGTCGCACCGGCACGCCCGGCAGAATCTGCCGAGTAGCAACAACCTGTCCGGTACAGTCCGCCACTGTCAATGTCCTGGGCGAACTCTCACCCTCCAGCAGCAAACGGACCGAACCGGCATCCGGTCGTATCAGCAGCTGACTTGTTGTACCGGCTTCCGGGTCATCGGCCAGCCCGGTATAGAGTTTGCGGTAACCCTGAACGCCGTCCCAGTAGTCGGCGACATAAACATAATCCCTTTCCACCGCCAGGGCGACCGCCGCACCCGGAGTTACAAAGTAACCCGACGCCTGAGGATTGGCAGGATTGCTCACCCGGACGATTCGCAATCCGGCATCGAAATCGGCCACACAGGCATACGGGTAGGCCAGCGCGACCCCGCGTGCCAGCCCCGGAGTGTCAAACCGTCCTGCCTCGACCGGGTTGGCCGGTGCGCTGACATTGATTATTCGCAACCCCTGATTGTCATCGGCAACATAAGCGTAGTTGCCGTAGAGTGCCACTGCGCTGGCGGTTCCCGGGGTGTCGCAGAATCCGACCTCAACCGGATTACCGGGACCGGCAATATTGAGTATTCGCAGCCCGGCGCTGCCGTCGGCAACATAACAGTAATCACCGCGGACTGCAACACCGCAAGCCCAGCCCGGGGTATCACAGAATCCGCTTTCATAAGGTGAACCCGGGTCAACGAGTTCCACCACCCGTAGCCCGGCCTCCTGGGCGGCAACGAAGGCGCGCGACCCGACCAGTGCAACTCCATAGGCCGGCCCGGACAGAACGCAGCGACCGACCAGCCGCGGCTGCGTCGGCACACTGACATCGACCACTGCCAGCCCGGCGGTGTCACAAGCCACGACTGCCAGTCCGGCATTCACGGCCACTGCCCGTGCCATCCCGGGCAAAACACAGTTTCCGACCTGACTCAGCTCACCGCCGTCAATCTCCAGTACCCGCAGACCGTCCCGGCCACAGGTAACATAACCCAGCCCGCCCCCAAGGCAGATTCCAAGCGCCGGACCCGGCACCGCGAACGAACCGACAAGGCGCGGATTGAACGGGTCGCTGACATCGACGCAGTAAAGCCCGGCGTCATTGCCGGCACAAAAGGCATAGCCGCCAGCCACAGCGACATCGAAAATCTGTCCGGGCAAATCGATGGCACCGATTTCGACCGGCTGCATCGGATTGCCGATGTGAATCACCCGCAGGCCGGCATCGACGTCGGCAACAAAAGCGTAGTCACCGTCGACCGCCACCCGCCAGGCCGTACCGGGCGTATCGCACCAGCCCAGCAAGGCCGGGTTGGTCGGCGCCGAAATGTCAAGGACGAGCAGCCCGGAACTGCCGTCGGCAACATAAGCCCGCTGGCCGCGCACACGAACGTCACGACACTGCCCCGGTGTGTCGTAGAGCCCGCGCCGCCGCGGACGGGAAGGGTCGGTGGCAAGCAACACAATCAGGCCGAGAGCATCGTGGGCGGCAAGGGCATAGTCGCCGGCGAAGGCAACCCCCCAGGCAAAGCCGGTGGTGTCATAACTGCCGACCTCGCTCCAGTCGCTCAGCCTGATCACCCGGACACCCCGCCCCTCATCGGCCACCCAGACATAACCGCCACTCACGGCGGCAAACTCGGCCAGCCCAGGTGTATCGCGGCCACCGAGCCGCACCGGCGCAGCCGGGTTGGCGACGCTCCATGCTTCGACCCCGTCGCCATAATCGGCCACAAACAGTCGCTGGCCGGCCGGCTCGTACCACAGCCCGCGCACCCAGCCGCGGGTGTGAATCTTTTCGCTGACTTTCACTGGCAGTGCCGGGTCGGACACATCCAGCACATAGACACCGCCGCCCGACCCAAGAAAGACCAGCGAACGGGAACTGTCCGCGGCCAGCGCCCAGCTCTGACCAAACGGCCAGTTGCCGACAAAAGCGACATTCTGGGAATCGGCAACCGGATACGCCCCGGCCCGCAAAGCTGCCGTCGCGACAAGAAGCAAAACCGTAGTCATTGCTGTCCTCTGCCCGACAGGACTCAGCCCCAGTCTAAACGCCTCAGGCTGGGCGTCAATCAGCAACGTTCCTGACACTAGGCCGGTCGGTGAACGCACAGGCCAGGCCGTCCGCCCTTCTCATCAGCGGACAAACACCAGTTTTGAATCCGCCGCCCCGGCCGCGGTCTCCAGCCGGCAGAAGTACAGCCCGGCGCTGACCAGCCTGCCTGCGTCGTCGCGGCCGTCCCAGGTGACGCCGGACGCTTCACGACTGACGCTGTACGCCCGGACAAGCCGACCTGAGCAGTCGAAAACCCGCAGGCGCACGCCATCCGCCCGCGGCGGCGCGAACTCGATTCTCGGCGCTCGGCCCGGGCTGCCCAGTACCCGCAGGCCTGTCCGGGCGCGCTCGCTCCCGTGCCGGGCAACGCCGACCGGAAAGCCGTACGCGGTCTCGTCGTAAGCAAGAGTCACCGACCCGGTCGAATCCGAGGCGCGCAGTTGCACCCAGTACCAGTCGTTCGGCTCCGCAACCGGGACCGGCCCGATGAGCGGCTGCCACTCGCCCCACTCGATGATGCCGGCGTCGTCAAACCACGCCCGGCCCGTGCCGCCCGAGAGCGGTGCCTCGCTGCGGCACTCAAGGTCAAAGAACGCGGTCCCGGTCGGCGCGGCGAAATCGGCAGAGGTGAACGACCAGTCCAGCGTGCCGGACCGCGCCGGCGCCGCGAAGCTGTCCAGCGCGACCCCGCCCGTGCGCACCGAGTATGGCTTCACCCTGACCGCGGCGTTGCGCGCGTTCGTGCCGCGCACCCAGCCGTGCACGGTGAACTCGTTTGCGCCCTGGGGACGGATGACTCGCCGCTTGAAGCCAGTGACGATCGCGCCCGAGCCGACCGCGCGGGTCTGGCACAGAGCGCGTTCGCTTGCCCGCCCCGGCCCGACAATGGACTCACCGGATTCATTGAGCAGCCACGGCGCCGCGCCCTCGCGCTCGAAGTTGCCGTACCAGACCAGCGGGCGACCGAGCCGGACCTGCCACTGCGCCCCGGGCGACGCGCCGGCCAGGGCCGAGATTGAGCCGTCGCGCCGAAGCGCCACCGGCGGCGTCACCCACCAGCCGCCTGAGCGCGCCGGCGTCGCCTCGGCCGACCGGCGGACAACCGCGCGCTGCAGCGCGCCCGTGTCCAGCGCGACCCGCGCCGTGACGCTGTCGTTCTCGACAGCCACGACCGTGCCAAGCGCGCGCGACAGCCGGGCGAGGTAGTCGAGAATGTGCCGGCCCAGCTCGCCCCTTGCCCGGCGCGGGATGTAGTCATCGAGGAAGACCGGCGTCAGCGTGTATTCGTAGAACCCGCGTTCGTCGACCAGCGCATTGACGATGACCGACGGATAGGTCTCGGTGTATTCCTGGTCGAACGCGAAGTTGCCCAGCGAGTGGGCGATGAGCCTGCCCTCGTGCACCTCCAAGCCCTGCAGGACGTGCGGATGATGGCAGATGACCGCGTCCGCGCCCGCTTCGACGATGCGCCGGCGCAGCGCGCGGATGTTTTCCGCCGGCGCGCTCGCGTACGGCGAGTACCACTCGTCCTCGTCCGAGGGCGCGGTTTCGTACTCGATCCCGGAGTGCAGCTCGACCACTATTCGGTCCGCCACCGAATCCACGAGCCTGATCATCCCGAAGATGCGCCAGGAGTCCTCATAGGCGAACCCGGGCTTGGCATAGCCCGCGTCGAGGTAAGGCTGGTAATTGTCGTACTGGCCGTTGCGGTCGCTGTAGGCGAGGAACGCGAAGTTCAGCCCCGACTTCTGCACGAACAGCGGCCGGTGCGCCTCGTAGGCGTCGCGCCCTGCGCCCGAGTGGCGGATGCCGGCGCTGTCCAGAACCCGCCGGGTCTGTTCGAGCGCCGGCTCGCCGTAGTCGAGAATGTGATTGTTGGCGAGTGAAACCACGTCAATCCCCGCGTGAACGAACCCGGCGACGTTGGCAGGCCGGCCGCGGAAGACTATCGGCTTGGTCGGGTGGCGCGTGCCGGTGTCGGCCAGCGGGCATTCGAGGTTGCCCACGGTGATGTCCGCGGCGTCGCCGAGCCACGGCTTGATGGAATCGAACACGCCCCGCGGCCCGAGCGTGTCGATGATGCCGCCCGGATTCTCGTAGCGCCGCGCCAGCATCATGTCCCCGACGAAGTTCAGCCGCACCGGCAGGGTCGAAGGTCCCGGGTCAACCGCTACCCGGCACGCGGCCCGGCCCCAGCGTCCGGTGCTGTCGCGCACCTCGAGCAGGGCGGTGTAGGTGTGATTGTCGCGCACCGTGTAGTTGTGCTCGGGCGCCGAGTCACGGCTCGTCGCTCCGTCGCCGAAGCTCCAGAGAAACTCGTGAGCGCGGCTGTCCGGGTCAGTCACCCGCGAGTGAAACCGCACCCGCACGTCCCACGACCCGTCGCGGTTGTCCAGCATTCCGCCCGGCTCGTACCACGCCTCGACCGCGGGCGCGACCGGCTGGTCTTCGGTGACATCGGCAATCCAGTCAAAGTATAAGCTCGCGCGCGGGTCGGTGTCGCGGTCGTTGACAAACACGATTGCCCGTATCGTCGGCGCGTAGCCGAACCGCGCCCGCCAGTCTTCGCCCGCGGGCAGCCGGTACTCGCGCCACGCGCCCGTGCCGAACGCCCCCTGGTACACGGTTACCCACGAGTCCGGATTCACCTGCTCGCTGCCCGCGAATGAGTAGAACAGCGCGCGCGCCGAATCAGCGAGCCCGAAGCCCTGTATCTCGCCAAGGTCGCGCACGTACGCCGCCACGGTCCAGACATCGGCCGAATCGAGCCGCCGCGGCGCGATTGACTCGACCTTCCAGGTGTTGCCGAACAGGCGCAGCGACCACGGCGAGTTGTTGTAGGTGACCAGCGAATCCAGCGCCCAGGAGTCGGGATGAACGTCCTGACCGGGGAAAGAGAAAAGCTCGACCGCGCCGGCGTCAAAGTCCTCGATGACCTGCGCCGGCCGGGCCGCCAGCGCGGCTGCAAGACCCAGCAACGCGAACGCAGTCCGCATCAACAAGAGCTTATGTCCGCCGGCGGGACGAGTCAACCGGCCGGCCGAAATTCCGGTTGCCCGTGGCGGGGCTCTGGTCTGGTCAGCGCTCGATGCGCACGAGTCGCAGCCGCTCGCCGGCCGCGTGCAGGAAATACAGCCCCGGTGCGACTGTTCGACCGTCGTCGCCGCGCCCGTCCCATTCGATGTTGCGCGCACGGCGATCAACACGCAATGCCCGGACGACTCGACCGATGGCGTCAGCAACGTAAACGACGCCCGGCGGAGCAGTGATTGTCGTGCGACTGCCGAACGGATTGGGGACCGCCGACACGCGGACGCCGCTGCCAACCGGTACCTCGGCCACTGCTGTCCCCACAACCTCGAAGGTGTCAACCGCGGTCTGGACCCGGCTCATCCCGTCCCAGGCCGTGAAGTGGAACTGGTGCAACCCGGGTGCGAACCCGCTGCGCGTGGTCGAAAACGTCACGCCCTGCCAGTAGTTGTGATTGCTCGGTGCCAGCGCGAACGTGTCGCCGTCGACAATCACGGCGCACTGCCGCGCGAGGTTGGTATCGGGGTCAAGATAGCGGACGCTGAAATAGAACTCCGTCTCCGGCGCGCCAACCTCGGGCACAACCCGGCCCCGGTCCACCTGCGGTGGCCGGTTGACGCCAACCGCCCGCACCGGTGTCCAGTTGATATACCAGCGCGCCTGATTGCTGGTGTCATGAACCGTGCTTTGCAGGTTGGCACGAGCTGAACGGGCGTCACCCCGGACCGAGCTCAAGAAACCCGAGGGCGGCGGCCACGGCCCGAATTTCGGATGCGCCGCCAGCTCGGCAATCCGGCAGCGGAGCTGGAGGGCATTGCCGTCGGTGTGGACGTCGATATCGGCGAACTTGGTGAACTCCTCGGTGTACTTGTTGACGACATACAGTCCCGAAGTGTATATCCCAAGGACATTGGCATAGGCCAGCGCAAACCCGAAGGTGTCGCCGGCATAGTCCGGATTGCCCAGCCCGGCCGAGTAGATGTACCATGGCCCGAGCAGTCCGCTGTTCAAAGGCCATGAGTTGTAGTTGTTGGTAATCCGGGCATAAAACCATTCCGCCGACCGGCTGAACCAGACACCGGTCATGTCCAGCCACGGCCCCCGTGCACCGTTGAAGGTATCACCGGCGGCTTCATTGGTAACCGAGCCATAGCGGCTGAGCGGAGCCGGCCAGAGGTCGGTGGGGTTGGTCGGCCCCTGCGTACCGTAGTTGGTACCGTTGCTCGCCTGAACATAGTAATACACCGTGCCGGAAGCCGGCAGGGGAACAACGCCCTCGAAAGTACTGTCGAACCCGGGCTGTCCGAGTCGGACCAGCGTTGTCTCGCCCCAGGTCGTCTGGTTGTCCAGCGAGTAGAACAACCGCGCACTGATTGCATCGTGCGGAACGTCGCCGATGTCAGCATGCACGACCATCACGCCGCCCGGCGCCGGCGCCGAACTGCAGACATTGGTCAGTTTCGGAGCGATCCAGGCCTCGGCCCTGGCTGTCAGCAGGGCAATCAGAAACGCTGTCATCACGCGCATGGAGGCAGTATAATCTCGCCGCCGGAGCGGTCAATCAGCCCCGGGGTCAGCCACCCGGCGCTGCCGGCCGCGCTGTCGAATCAACCGGGGGCCGGAACGGCCGCGGCCCGCGCGGCTCGCCCGGTATGCGCACTATCCGTGGATTCTGTACCTTGTGAACAACGATCACCACGAAGCTGACAAACAGCACCAACAGGGCCAGCCAGCCAATCAGCCGTCGCCGCCGACTCACGCCCGTCATCGCCCGGTCTCAGCGCCGGGCAACGACGACCCCGCTGCGGCCAACACTGCCGGCAGTATCCGGTTCACTTTTCCTCGCCGGTCAGTCTTGCAGCGCCGCGGCCAGCCGGCGGACGTTCTGCTCCAGAAGATTGATGTACGGGTCGCCCGGAGCCGAATCGGCACGCAGCGCGTTGAGGGTGACAAGCTTCGCCCCGGTCTCACGCGCCAGCACGCCGGGCAGGTCAGAAGGCAGTTGCGGCTCGGTCACGATCACCCGGATGCGCTCGCGCCGCAGGAGATTGACCAGCTCGGCCAGCCGCCGCGCCGATGGTTCCTGCCCGGGCAGCGCCTCGATATGAGCGACAGCCTCAAATCCGAACCGGCGGTTGAAATAGGGCCACGCGTCGTGATACCCGACAAAGCGGCGGTTTGAGAGCTTCGCGACTTCGGCCTGCAGCGCCGCGGTGACGCTGTCGAGTCGCGCGGTGTAGGCGGTCGCCCGTGCCGTGTACAGACTTTCACCTTTCGGGTCAATCCGCGCCAGCTCGACGGCGATGCGCCGCACCGCCCCGGCCGCGACTGTCGGGTCAAGCCAGACATGCGGATTGCCACGCTCGTGGCTGTGTTCGCGGCCGTGCTCGTCATCAGCACCGGCACCGACGACATCAGCACCGTCCGCGACGTCAAGCACCGCCAGCGACTCGTTGCCGGAGTTGGCGATCAGGCCGTCCAGCCATTCCTCAAGGCCGAGCCCGACACGCACCAGCAGCCGCGCGCGCGCAATACGTCCCGCATCGGTCGGCCGCGGCTCGAATGTGTGCGGGTTCTCATAGCCCGAGAGAATACTCTGCACGCGCACCCGCTCGCCGCCAACCGCGCGCACCCAGTGTCCAAGCACATCCAGCGTCGTGACGACCTCGACTGCACTGCCTGTCGGTTGCGATTTCGAACACGCGCCCGCGAACCAGAACCCAACCAGAACAATGACGAAGGCCAGCCGTTTCATCTCGACAGCATAGCACTACCGCCGTTGTCGGCAAGCGTCGCCATAACGACCTGTCGCCCCGGCTTTTGACCGGGGCGACGACAAAGGAGGTCGATGGTTCCTTGATAAGGCGCAGGCGAGTTATCTCGCCCCGGGCCGGTCGGGACCCATCTGTCGGCCAGCCCGGAAAATCTCTGCTTCGGGTAAAAGTAAGGTCGGCCCAGAAACCGACCAGACCGCTGTCCAAGATAGACCCTGGCAGACAGGGTGTCAAGCCGCCGGAAAAATATCTGCAAGTAACGCAGATTTGGGAGTTAGGCCTCTCTGACACTTCTAGTTTTTGTGGTAGTTATTGGAGCTGGTCAGCAGGTTCTTGACACACTGCCGGTTACAGCCGCGATACCCCCGCACGAACCGTCAAGTCGGCGGCCCCGACTCGGTAACCCCCATAGCGGCAGAGCCTTACCCCACCGGATTTCCGTCCGGCAGGGTTCGGCTGCATAAGCTTATTATTGTCAAAATGTTACTGATTGGTCGCGACTAACCGAAGCTCAACCAGCCCGAAACGCTCCGGACAGCATCATTTGCGCAATCTGTTCTAAAATAGTGACTTACGTCTCTGAACCACTGGAAAGCAGCCGACCGGGCCGCCATCTGACCCGGCACTGATACAGGGTGAATCAGGGCGCAACCGCCAGTCACCGCTGGCCGAACCGGCAAAGCCCGGACTCGCGATGATATTGCCCGCTCCCGGAGTGACGCGGTCAAAGTCGGCTTCGGTATTGAAAAGACAGTTGTACTCTATCACCAGTCGGCCGGAATTGTTATCGGTAACGATACCGCGCGGATTGTTCGCTATGATGCAGTTGCGCACCACCGTGCGCTCGTCGTCACGCGCGGCATAGATGCCGGATGAGCCGTTCTCGACTATGGTGCAGTATTCGATCCGGGCGAAAGCGAAACCGGCAAGTGCGCTCAGATAAATCCCACGGTCGCCGCAGTTGACCACCAGGCAACGCTCGATGACCTGACTGCCGTCCCTCACCCAGATGCCATGGTCATCGGCGTTGCGCAATGTGAGGTTGGCAATCCGATTGGAGTCGGTCCTGATTTCCACTGCCGCATACCGGCCGGTTGCATCAATGATTGTCGTGGCCGGATCGGCGCCGATGATGGTCAATCGTCGCTTGCCGACGATTCGGACCTGTTCACGATAGATTCCGGGTTTAATCAGTATCACGCTTCCGTCGGACGCAGCGGCAATCGCGTCGTTGACGGTCGCAAAATCGCCCCCCTCGGCAGCGACGACGATATCGGCCGCCGGCAGCACCGGTGCGGGGGTCACCGACTGCCGCCAGCAACCACTCAACACTAGCATCAGAACTGTCAGTCTTCTCAGCACCGGCGAATTATTGTTCTCTGACTGCCGGCTGTCAACGCTGCTGATGCAGCACCCGGCCGCAGGTTGGGGTGTTGCGGCCGGGCTCGCTGCATCTGAAGGAAACGCCAGGCATCAAGAGCGCCGACCACTGCCGGCGCGTGTCGCATCACTGCTATTTACCAGAACCGGACCGCCGACATTCCCCCAGCATTGCCAAAATCGTCCCGTTCGTTAAAATACTGATTGTGAGGGCCGTACAGTACAGTGTGGTCGCCTTCCCGCGTCTCGACAACGAAGCTGAGCTGAGGCGCCTGCGCGACCGCTTCCGCTCCTGGATCGTTCCAGCCGAACCCCATATCCCGGTTGTGCTTCCCTTCACCCCGCTCGACCTTGCTGAGATACAGCATGTCGCCGACCACGTCAGCAGCGCCCGGCGCCGCCTCCAGCCCCAGGCAGTGACATTTCGTCGCTGTTACACTGCCGGCGACCGGCTTTTCTACAAGGCCGAAAGCGGCTGGGACGAACTGGTCAACATTCATGCTCAGATTATCGGCTCCGAACCCATCCCGCTGCTGCAGTCCGGCAACTATGAACCCCGGCTGGTTCTCGGCCGCGTGCTCGACCCGGCTGAACTCGATGCCGCCGCAGCCGCAGTAACGGCCCTGATTCGGACACTCGGTCTGGTCGATTCACTCACGATCGTTGAAGTCGGCCCGGATGAAACATTGGAAAGAGTGGCCAGCTACCCGTTCGGCATTGGCCGGGTGGACTACTACCGCCCGTTCCCGGCCTGACTGTACCAGTAAGTCCATCATCGGCTGTTCCGGTCCGCTGTTCTGCTGACCATTGGCAACCATCAGCACGCAATCACCGGCAGTTACATCTCTGGCACGCCGCTTGCAAGCCATCCGGCCGTGATTATTGCGAAAGGAGCCACACCATGAAACGTCTGCTTGTCGCTCTGCTCGTAACCGGCATGTCAGTGGTGATTGCCGGTGAACTGGGCACGATAACCGGCCGTGTCACCGACGCCGCAACCGGTGAGCCAATCGTCAACGCCTTGGTGAGACTGCAGTCCGACAGCCGCCGGCCGGTTCAGGTTCTGACCGGCCGGAACGGCTACTGGCGGGCCGACAACCTGCCGCCCGGAGAATGGCGCATCGGCGCCAGCGCCCGCGGCTACCAGCCGGCAGCCTGGCCGGACCCGGTAACACTGCAACCGGGCCAGACCGTCGAAGGTATCGACTTTCAGCTCCAACCGCTGCGCCGGGGCAACGGCGGCATCAGCGGCCGTATCACCGACCGCCTCACCGGTGAGCCGGTGGGCAATGCCGTGGTCGTCGCCCGCGGCCCGGCCGGTGCCGGGCGGGCGGTTACCGACCGCAACGGCAACTATACCATTCACGGCCTGCCCGATGGCGACTACATTGTCAGTGCTGTCGCCCGCCTCTACCATCGGGCCAGCTATCCTGCCCCGGTCACTGTCCAGTCCGGCTCGGTGGTCGAAGGCATCGACATCGCTCTGACGCCCCGGCCGCGTCGAGGCGTAATCGTCGGCCGGGTTGTTGATGCCGCAACCGGCAAACCGGTAGTCGGCGCCCTGGTTCTGGCGGTCGGTGAACCCGGCGCATTTCGCGCCCGCACCAATGCCAACGGCTGGTACCGCCTGCGAGTCCGGCCCGGCGTCTACCGGCTCAGCTGCAATGCCCGCGGATTTGAGCCGGCCGAGTATCCCGAACCGGTACCGGTAAGGCCCGGCGCCGTCGTCGGCGGCATTGATTTTGAACTGCACCGCAAGACGGCCGAACGCGACTGATGCACCTGCGGCACTGCCGTTCCTCTCAACTACGGGAGGAACGGCAGTGCTTTCGTGTTTTTCCTTGCATTGCTGACCTGCGGACGGGTATAATGTCTTGTTCTGACATTTTTATCGAAGGAGTCCACCATGACCCGAAGGACCGTAATTGCCGTCATGCTTGTCGCGGCAGCGGCGCTGGCTGTGCCCAAAATCCAGCTGCCGGTCGAGCAAACCGGCCCGATGACAATCGATCTGGTTCAAGGCTACAGCTTTGACCCGCTCAATGCCGAACCGAAGCTGCCGCCCGAGCTCGCCATCGCTTCCTACAGTGGCAGCCATGGCTACTACATCGTCCAGTTTCCCGGACCCGTTCGCCAGGAATGGAAGTCGGCGGTGGAAGCTGCCGGTGCCGAACTGCTGTGGTACCTGCCCAACTACGCTTTCATCGCCCGGATTCGCAACGACCGTGCCGCTCAGCTTGCTGCCCGGCCGGAAGTACGCTGGCTCGGCCTGTTCCAGCCGGCCTACAAGCTGCTTCCCGGCCTGCTCAGTCACACCGGGCCGCAGGACCTGATTGTCGTATTCCACAAGGCGGAAAACGCCTATGCCCTGCTGGATGAACTGCGCTCGCTCGGTGCATCGAACATGGTCCCCGAGTTCAACCAGTGGAACAACTCGGTACGACTGACAATTGATGCCGGCCGCATCGCCGACATTGCCCGCCTGCCCGGTGTATTCTGGGTGGAAACTTACTATCCGGTCACTCCCGACAACGCCGATGCCCAGTGGGTTGACATGCACGGCTACTCGGCCAGCGACACCACCCGGACCATCTGGCGCAAGGGCGTTGACGGTTCGTCGGTAATCGTCGCCCTCACCGACCAGCGGCTCTGGCACGCTCACGACCTTTTCCGCGACCCGGTCAACAATAACCCTTCGCCGACCCACCGCAAGGTTATCTACTATTTTGGCACCCAGGGCTCGGAATCGCACGGCACCCACACCTCGGGTACTCTCTGCGGCGACGACGACCCGGTGGGCGGCACTTCCTGGCATGACGGCCTGGCCAAGAAATCCCGGCTGTATTTCCAGTACTACCTCTCCTTCCCTTCGGGCTGGGACATGAACGTCTGGTTTGCCGGCCCCGAATCGGGCGTTGCCGGACTGCGGGCGTTCAACCACTCGATGTCGCTTTCCCGCAAAGACACCTACAACATCTACGTGTTCTCCGACATGACCGCCGACCAGTTTGTCTGGAACCACCGCAACTTCCTGCACTGCAACTCGATGGGCAACCTGACCACCAACCAGATGGGTCATCCGGTCATCGCCAAAAACATCATCTCCACCGGTGGCACCAATAACGGTACCGGCTGCCGCACCTTCTACACCTCGTCGTCGCGCGGTCCGACTGCCGACGGCCGCCGCAAACCCCAGCTCATCTCACCGGCGGTAAACGTCTACTCGGCGTCCAACACCAGCGCCTCCGGCTACGTCGCGATGTCGGGAACATCGATGGCCACGCCCAACATGACCGGGTCGATGGCACTCATCCGCGACTACTTCCGCAAAGGCTTCTACCCCACCGGCGACACCACCACCGGCACACCGATGGAAATCACCGCTGCGCTCAACAAGGCGGTTGGCATTGTCGGTGCCGACAACGACATCACCGGCTACACCGTCCCCGACAACAACATCGGCTGGGGACGGGTTGACCTCGATTCATCGCTGTACTTTGCCGGCGACCAGTCGAAACTCTGGGTCCTCGACGACACCGTCGGGCTCCAGACCGGCGACTCGGCGGTATTCACCGTCAACGTCGTCGGCGACTCGCGACCGTTCCGCGTCGCCCTCTGCTGGTCCGACTATCCCGGCGTGATGCAGGCGGCGCGCATCATCGTCAACGACCTCAACCTCCTTGTCGTCTCGCCGACCGGCATCGAGTACAAAGGCAATGTCTGGTCCGGCGGCCAGTCCCAGACCGGCGGCAACTACGACTCGCTCAACGTCGAAGAGTGCTTCCGGCTGAACAGTCCGGAACTCGGCACCTGGACAATCAAGGTCTATGCCCGCAACATCCCGCAGGGCCCGCAGCCCTTTGCACTCGCCGCCATCGGCATGTTCCAGACCGCACCGCCACCGGCGCACGATGTCGGCGTTGTGTCAATCCTGGCGCCGACCGACTCGCTCTACCTTGGCGACAGCCTCGAGCCGAAAGCAATCGTCCGCAACTACGGTCCGGTTGACGAAACCTTCGATGTCTGGTTCTGGGTCACCAACGGTTACGCCGACAGCCGCAACATCACCGTCTCGGCCGGTGAGACCGACACGGTTGATTTCGAATGGTGGTTTGCCGACTCGGTCGGCACCTTCGCCACCCGCTGCTCCACTGCGCTGCCCGGCGACGGCAACCCGGCCAATAACCAGCGCACCGGTTCGGTACGCATCCTGCCCGGTGTCGGCATCGAGGAAGGCCGCAACCTGCCGCGTGCCTTTGCCCTCGAAGGCGCCCGACCCAACCCGTTTACCGGCCAGACTGCGCTCCGTTTCGCCCTGCCGCGGACAGCCCGCATCCGGCTGGCGGTCTATGATGCCACCGGCAAGCTGACGTGCACCCTCGACGCCGGCGAACGCCGGCCGGGCTGGTACACCGGCGAGTGGAACGGCACCGACGCCACCGGCCGACCGGTCAGCGCCGGTGTCTACCTGCTCCGACTGGAAACCGAAGGCTTCAGTGCTACCCGGAAAGTTATCCTGAGAGACTAGGGACTACCGAAACCCGCCGGGGCGGCAGCTGCCGCCCCGGCGCTTTTTTATTGACCGGTTCACTGGCCGGGATCAGCCCTCAACGCGCACCTTTATCGCTGCCGGCCGCACCTGCAGGTGAAAAACCGAAAAGCCGGCCGAATCAATCACGTCGCCATCCAGCTGCACCGGCGTCGGCTCAAACAGTTCAATCGTCAGTTCCGGCACCCGCAGCATCTTCACCTTCTTCATCGTTACATGAGTGCCCGCCACCAGTCGCGGCAGGGCCCGGATAATCTCCAGCCGGTTCATCGGCTCAGCGACACAGACGTCCAGCTGGCCATCGTCCGGCTCGGCCGCGGGTGCAATCCTCATTCCCCCGCCGTACAGTCGGCCATTAGCTGCGGCACAGAGCAGTATCCCCTGCTGCCACTGCTGCCCGCCGGTCGCCAGCCGCACCGGCGGGCAACGGTAGTCCCGCACCGCCCGAAAAACGGCATCGACGTAAAGCGCCAGCCCGCGCAGTCGGCGTGACCGTTGCGCCTGGGCTACCACCATCGCGTCGAACCCGAAACCGGCGACGTTGATGTAGTGCCGCACCACATTGCCGGCCCAACCGCTCATTGTCATTCGCACCATATCCACCGCCCGCGCCCGACCCTCGGCGGTAACCCGGCAGGCAGCCGCCACCGCTCGCGGCACACCAACGGTTTTGACAAAATCGTTACCCGAACCGACCGGCACGATTGCCAGTTCGGCCGTGCCATCAACCAGGCCTTCTGCCACTTCCCGCACCGTGCCGTCGCCGCCAACAGCCACTACCAGCTTCCGGTCGCGCACCGCCCGTGCCTGCACCACGCCATCACCCGGCGCGCTGCTTTCACGTACCTCCAGTTCCCCAAACCGGCGCCGGAGCTCGCCCAGCGCCTGCCGGCAGAGTTCCTGACCGCGTGTCCGGCCGGCAACCGGGTTCACGACTGCAACAACTTCACTGGGCACGAACACCATCCTGATTAACTGCGACTTTCTGTCAAGCGTCGGTTCATCGGCCAGCCAACGCCCAGCACTGAGCTGACCACCTCGTGACGGCCGCTGCCGAAACCGACGTCCGGTCAATGTCTTGCTTGAATGCACCCTGCGATCAGGGTTGGTTACCGGACAGTGGCCCCCGCGGCTGCCAGTTGCCTGTTGAACCCGGCCCGTCTCATGACCGTCGACCTGTTGCTGAATACCACACTCCGCCGCCCGGCGGTTTTGGCTGGTCTCAGTCCGGCCGCACCGATTCTCGATTACCATCGCGACCGCTCCGATCCTGACGCCGTCGGCCCGTTCAGTCGCTGGCAGTATGTCAGCTTGACCCTGACAACAGCAAAACTACAATCACCCTGATGGCCTTCCTCTGCCCTGCTGGCGGCGTCTGATGCGGCGACTCGGTCTCTGGGCCGGACTGCTCGGCGTACTTGCCATCATCATCTTCAACATTCAGGGCTGGCTCGGACTTGCCCGCACCACCCGTACTCTGGAAGAAGAGCTCGGCGCCCGGCTGCAATCGGTCGGCTTGACACTTGCCGCCCTGCTCGAACCGCTCCCGGTCTCGGTAGACACTCCGGCGGTCTGGTCTTCGCTCCAGCCGCTGCTCGAACGCACCATGCGCACCAACGGTCTCTACAATGTTTTCGCCGTCAGCGAAAGCCTGGTGCGGCTGGCCGATGCCCGCGACCCGGCCGCAGTCGGCACCACCGACCCGGCACTGGAACTGGACGCCACCGAAATCCTCGCCGCCTTCTCCGGCCTGCCCACCAGTTCGCGCCTCTGGCGTGCCGGTCGGTCCTATCTCAAAACCGCCTATGTCCCGCTTGCCGACCAGGCCGGCGGTATTGTTGCGGTCATCGGGGTTGAGGCCGACGCCCGCTTTTTCTCGGCACTGGCCGAACTGCGCCGGTCATTGATCATCATCAATGCCATTTCACTGCTTGCCGTCATTACCATCGTCGCGGCGCTGCTCGGACTGACGCGCCGCGGCATCGCACTTGAGCGCGCCGCCGCCCGCACCGCGACACTCGCGCTGCTGGGCCAGCTCTCCGCCGCCGTCGCTCACGACATCCGCAACCCGCTGAGCATTATCCGCGCCGCTGCCGAACGGCTGAAAAAGAAACTCGGCGGCGCTGACCCTGACCCGGCATTCGACTACATCACCGATGAGGTCGACCGCCTCAACCGGATCATCACCGGCTATCTCGACCTGGGCCGGGCCGGTGGCGGCCAGCTGGCGCCGGTCGAGCTGGCAGCACTGGTACGTTCGTGTCTGGCCGACCTCGAGGGTCAGCTGCAACAGGCCGGAATCGAAATCGAGCTGACACTGCCCGAACTGCCACCGGTCAAAGCCGACCGGATTCAGCTTCGTGCCGCCTTCATCAACATCATTCTGAACGCAATTCAGGCTCAGCCTGGCGGCGGCCACCTGCAAATCAGCGGTGAACTGCGACGGCGGGGTCGCCACGCCTGGGCAATTCTGCGTTTTGCCGACGCCGGTCCGGGCATTCCGCCCCAGCTGCGGGAGAAAGTCTTTGAACCTTTCTTTACCACCCGCGACAAAGGCTCCGGCCTCGGTCTGTTTTCGGTACGACGGACAGTTGAATCTTTCGGCGGCCGGGTAATAATTGCCGACCGGCCCGGTCCGGGCGCAACTATCGAGGTGTCGCTGCCAGTATGAGAATCATCATCGTTGACGACGAAGCAAGATTCGTCCGGCTGGTCGCCGACGCTCTGCGTGACGCCGGCCACGAAGCAGTCGAGTTCACCGACGGCGCCGCCGCGACGGCTGCGCTGGCCGACGGCAACTTTGACCTGGTCATCACCGACCTCAAAATGACTCCGGTTGACGGTCTCGCCGTACTCGACGCTGCCCGGGCCGCCAACCCCGATGCGCCGGTGGTGGTGATGACTGCATACGGCTCGATTCCGGTCGCGGTTGACGCCATGCGCCGCGGCGCCTGGGACTTCATCACCAAACCCTTCAGCATCGAAGAACTGGAACTGCTGGTCCGGCGGGCGGCCGAAAGATCGGCACTGCGCCGGGAGAACGCCGCGCTGCGAGCCGAACTGGCTGCCGGGAGGCGTTCTGAACTGATCGGCGAAAGCCCGGCCCTGACCGCGGTGCGTCAGCTGATCGAGCGGGTCGCTGCCACCGATACCACGGTACTGGTTCTGGGTGAAAGCGGTGTCGGTAAGGAGCTCGTCGCCCGCGAAATCCATCGCCGCAGCCGCCGGGCCACCGGTCCGTTTGCGGTCGTGCATGCCGCTGCCCTGCCCGAAGCCCTGCTGGAAAGCGAACTCTTCGGTCACGAAAAAGGCGCGTTCACCGGTGCCGTCAGTGCCCGGCCCGGACTGGTCGAGCTGGCCGAAGGCGGCACATTGTTTCTGGACGAAATCGGTGAAATACCACCGGCCCTGCAGGTCAAACTGCTCCGGTTTCTGCAGTCGCGCGAATTCATCCGGCTCGGCGGTCGCACCACCCGCCGGGTTGATGCCCGGCTCATCTGCGCCACCAATCGCGACCTCGCCGCCGAAGTCCGCGCTGGCCTGTTTCGCGAAGACCTCTATTACCGACTGGCGGTATTTCCCATCACTGTCCCGCCCCTGCGCGAGCGCCCCGGCGACATTGCGCTGCTCGCCCGCCACATCCTCGAACGGCTCGGCTGCCGGCGCGAGCTGGAGCCGGCAGTACTGCGGCTGCTGCAAGAGCACGACTGGCCGGGCAATGTCCGCGAACTGGAAAACGTCCTCGAACGGGCAATGATTCTTGCCGCCGGCGAGCCGATTGGTCCGCAGCACATCCAGCTCCCCGAGCCGGTGCTGGCCCGCCCTGAAAACCCGGCATCGCCCCGTTCCCCGGCTGCCCTGTTTGAAGTCGAACGTTCAATGGTAATCGACGCCCTGCGTCGCGCCGGCGGCAACAAGACCAAAGCCGCCCGTCTGCTCGGCATTACCCGCCGGATGCTCTATACCAAACTGCGCAACTACGGCATCGAGGAAGGCGACGATAGTGAACCAGCCTAGCCAGAATGTACCGCTCTGTACCACTCTGCACACCCCCGCTCTCGGCCCTGCCAGTTAACATATTGATTAACCGCAACTTGACTATGGCACACCAATTGCAGTGGCAATGACCGGAGTTGAATCGTGAAACGTATTGTACTCTTGGCTCTGGTAATTGCCGGTGTTAGCCTTGCCCAGAACAGCGGCGACCGGGAACGGGAACGGGTCCGGGCCGAACTGGACCGCACCGATGCCATGCTCACTGAAGCCGAACCCAGAATCCGCAACTCGGCGGTTCCGGAAGCAGTGGCGAAGTTCGAAGAGGCTTGGTCAGTTCAGCAGACTGCCCGCGGCGACTTTCAGTCCAACCGGCTGCGGATGGCACTCGGCCGCACAATGCGGGCACGGGAAATGCTGCACGCGGCCCTGCAACTGGTCCAGATAGACCCGGAGCGCATCCGCACCATGGTTCGGACCACCCGCGAGCGGATGAGCGAAATCGGCCCGGCAGTCCTGCGCGCCGGCATACCCCGTGCGCTTGAACTCTGGCGCAGCGCCGAAGGCGAACAGGCAACCGCCGAACGTGCTGTCACCGCCGGACGCTGGGCCATGGCCCTGAAATTTGCCCGGACCGCCCGCGACCACGCCCTTGCGGCCTGGCGTCTGACCGTCGGACCGGCCGGACCGGAACGGGTTCAGACCGCCATCGAACGAACCGCCCGGCTGATCGAATCAGTTACCGGTCCAGTCGCCACAAGCGGCAATGCCCGGGCAACCGCGCTGCTGGAGCGTGCCGGCAACTGGCTCAACGAAGCCCGGCGTCTGCTCGCCCGGCGCGAAAACGCCCTCTCGCTGCGTCGAACTCTGGCTGCCCGGGACCTTGCCCTGCGGGCCTGGGAACTGGTGCGCGGTCCGACCGATGCCGCAATGACTGACCGGGTGATAACCGAAACTGAACGGCTGCTCGCCGAATGGGCCGACGACATCGCCGCCAGCGACCGTCCAGAGCCGAAACTGCTGCTCGAACAATGCCGCCGCCGCCTTGCTCTTGCCCGTGAACACGCTGCCGCCGGCCGGCATGCCGAAGCCTGGCGCACGGCAACTGAAGCCCGCCGCGCCCTTGACCAGGCTCTCAGTCTCATCGAATCCGGGCAGTAGCGGTCTTGCGGCAGACACTCACGTTTCTCATCCTGTCAACGCTCTCCGGATCGGCCCTTGCCGCGATTTCTCATTCATTCGCGCTCGGCGCCGACTGGTCGAGCCAGCGTTACGGCGTGCTGACTGAAGACACCGCCTACTATGAAACGCCAGCCGACACCACCGCGGCTGAGACCGAAGCCCGGTTCAGCTGGTCAACCAGTCTTGCCGCCGGTGATACAACCAGCCGCCTCAACACCACCAGCCGGCTCAGCCTTGGCACCGGGTCACTTCGCGCCGCACTCGGCGCCGCCGTCGCACGGCGCCTCGCCCCCGGCCTTGAGCTCTCGGCCGCCGATGACGCCGACCTGCGACTGTATCATCGACTGCTTCCCGGCCTGGCCGACACCACCGGCCGCCGTGACTGCCTCGACAACTCACTGCGGGCCGAGCTTGCCCTGCAACCATCGTCCGCCACCCGCATCGCGGTCAACGCCCGCACCGATTTGAGCTGGTACCCCCGACCCGATTCCTATAACCACAACTACCTTACTGGCCGGGCCGGAATCGACTTTCGCCAGAGTTTCGGACTGCTCTCCAACATCGACGCCGGCATCGCCGTTGCCCAACGCTGGACCGAACCAGACCGACGCTGGCAGGAACTCGCCCTCCGTCTCGGCCTTGACGGCTGGCTCGACCCGCTGACGGTTGAGCTGTCGGCTGATGCTCTGCGCCGCCGCGCCGCCGACCCGACACGCAGCTACTTTGAACTGACCCCGGCATTGCGACTCGACTGGACTGTCAGCGACGCGGTTGGTCTGACCCTCGATGACAACTTCCGGCGTACCCGCTACGACTCGGCAACCGGCCCGTATGACAACATCGCTGAAAACACCGCCCGACTTGAACTTGACTTCAGCCCCGTTTCGGCCTGGGAACTGCGACTGGGTCCCGGATTTGCCATCGGCCGCAGTCTCACCGCGGAAAAGCAGGAAGACTATAACGAGCTGGCGCTCGGTGCCGGTCTGGACTTCGCCCCCGGTGACCGCTTCTGGCTTACCTTGGAAGGCCGACTGGGCATCCGGCGCTTCCCGTCGGCTGACACGCTTGTCCAGGGCAATTACTCATTCAGCGAAATGAACCTTGCCTTGAACTGGTCGATTCTGCGCATTGGCCCGCGCCAGCTCAGTCTCGCTGCTTCCGCGACTGTCAGTCCCGAATGGCACGCGCTCAACACCGACGACTTCGTCAGCCGCGTGCTCTCGGTCGAACTCGCCTACAACCCCTGAGCCGCTTCGACAATCAACGACCAGAAACGGCTGCGCCAAACTTGACAGCGCAGCTGACGCCGGTTAATCTGGCCTGAGGGGTTCTAGGTAAGTCTGTGTAGGGAAGGATTGGAGGAGGCCTTCACGGCCTGAAACTGGGAGGTTTCGATGCCCGTCGTCAAACCGTTTACTGGACTGCTGTCCCCGCCCGTGATTTCGGTCTGCCCGGCTGTTGTCGGAGGCGGCAATGGCTAGCTCGACCCTGGCCGGCCCGGCTGGCCGCCGGCACCTTGTTTACCCGCGCCGGGCCTGGCTCTGCGCTGCCGGCGACGGCCTGTTGGAAATTGCCCTTGCCGCCGTAACCGCCGGTTCTGCCGCGACCGGGTTGGCTGATTCCGCCGGCCACACCCCGGCCCCACTGGCGACATTTCTCGCCCTGACCGCACTGGGACTTGCCCTGCTCTTCTGGGGTAAACAACACCTGACAATGCCGCGAATGATCTGGGCCGGCCTCTGCCGGTTGAATCCGCCCCGCTGCCGCTGGCTGTCAATCCCGGGCATCATCGCCGGCCTGTGGGTCTGCTTCAGCCCGGCACTGATCGGCCTTTCCGTCAACCGTCTGAGCGTTTTCGTTCTCGGCCTGACAGTGCTGCTGCTCTCGCTGCAGTTTGCGGCGGCTTTCGTTGCCGACGCGCTCATCATCGCTGCCGCGGTGGCGTTAGCCGGTATCACTCGCTCCAGCTGGCCGCTGGCCCTGAGTGCTGTCGCCATCGCCGCCATTGGTGTACTCCGGCTGTACCGGTTTGCCCGGCGCTGGCCGGTCGCGACAAGCCGGTCGCTGCGGCCGGTCAAAAATGTCCCGGCCGCGACCGGGACCGGCGAAACCGTGCTGGAATGGCCAACCGCGGGGGCAGCAAATCAGGCTTGACGACATCCGGTTCAGGGGTATGATTTTTTGAAGGCGCAATGGCGCCAAGCGTAAAGTCTGTAAGGGGCTAGGGACATTTCGGAGCCTGTCTGGCCGGGCACAGAAGCACGTTCCCGCACTAGCAGTCCCACCGATTGTACCAGCACAAAAGTCCGGAGGTAAGTTATGGCCAAGCGCATTTTTGTCGGGAACCTGCCGTTCAGTGCCACTGAGGATGCGCTCCGTTCGATCTTCGCCCAGCACGGCGATGTGTCCAGCGTCGATATCGTCAAGGACCGAATGACCAATCGCTCGCGGGGATTCGGCTTTGTCGAGATGAGCACCGACGAGGCGGCAACCGCCGCCATCGCCGGCCTCAATCAGTATGTCCTCGATGGCCGGCCCCTCACCGTCAAAGAGGCCCTCGAACGCAGCGAAGGCGGTCAGCGCCGCGAACGCGGTGCCGGCGGCTTTGGCGGCGGTTTCGGCCGGCCGCGTTCCGGCGGTGGCCGCGGCGGTCAGCGCCGCGAAGACCGGCCGCAGCGTCCGCGCTGGTAACAGCCGGGAAAATCCGCGGGGCAGGCCTTGCGCCTGCCCCGCGCTGTTCATCCGGTTACCAGTCAAGCCGGGCAATCTGCCGCAGCATCACCCGCGCCACCACGTCGGCGCCAACGGCATTGAGATGGACACCGTCGGTCGTGAACCGCAGCCCGTTACACGCCGGCAGCACCGGCGCGGTTGCCGGGTCGGCGAAAAACTCGCGCCGCATGTCGACAAAGACCGTGTTGGGATAGTCGCGACACAGCCCGCGAATTGTCTCGCCCAAACCGGCCAGCCGCTGGTTCAGAGAATCGCTCAGGTCTTCGCCACAGAACAGCGGTCCGACCGCCACCACCCGACCGGTCCGCACCGCCAGATAATCCAGCACCTGTCGGTACCATCCGGCAAACTCCTCGTCCACCAACAGACAGTCGGCTTCGCCCGGGTTCACTCCGGTCAGATAGTAGGGCGACTCCATCAGAATGGCATCGTTCACCCCGACCCACAGAAACACCGCATCCGGCCGGGGGTCGAACACCAGCCGGTCAAGCCGCTGGGCAAGACTGACAACCGTATCGCCGCCCCGGCCCCAGTTCAACAAAACGTGACCGGGCAGGGCGGCGGCTACCCGTTCGAAATAAGACTCACCCGGAACTCCCTCGGTCAGACTGTCGCCCAAAAAGGCAATCCGCACCGGTCTAGTCCAGCACGACCACCCGGCCGATCACCAAACCACCGGTACGGACAAAATACACCCCGGGCGCAACACCGCTGAGGTCATTGTTTCCCGGCTTCAGCATCAACACGCCGCGGCCGAGCGCATCAACCAGCAGCGTTCTGCCAGCCAGCAGCGCCGACCCGCCTTCCAGCTTCAACTGTCCTCGTGCCAGCACCGTCTTCGGTGCGGGACGAACCACACAGCCTCCGTCCTCAACAACCCCCGAACCACGGGCGTATTTCATCGTAATTGCATCGAAGTACCCGCGAGCATCGTCGCTGACCCCGGATACCACCGGATTACCCGACCGGTCAACAGTGATCCCGGTAACAATGTCCTCTTCGGTTTCGTCCCAGCGTGCTGTCCACAGCGTCTCGCCCGCCGGGCTGTATCGAGCGATGATGAAATCACTGAGGCCACCTTCACCCCAGGTGGTCCCGGCCACAAAGACGTCCCCGTCCACAACCACCGCATCAACCCAGGCCCACTGCCACGTTCCCAGCATCAACGTGCGTTCCCAGAGCAGCTCGCCGCTCGGGCTGTACTTCAGCAAAAGCGCCATCGTGGTGGTATCGGTATCCAACCCGGCAGCCACATAGTAGTTACCGGCATCATCCACCGCCACGCCGGTACCATAACAGGCATCAGGATATCGCCGGTAGGCTCTGGTCCACAGCGTCTCGCCCAGAGCGCTCCAGCGGACAATCTGACACCATTCCATAGTATCGTCCAGCACTGTCCCCGCCTGAATGAAACCGCCCGCCCCGTCGGGCGCAATCCGGCGGCCGACATCCTCGACACCGAAGTTCAGACTGCGCGCCCAGAGACTCTCGCCGCCCGGGCCGAACCGCGCACAGAAAAGGTCAAACTCGCTGCCGGTGAAAACCGTGCCCGATATCACTCCCCCGCCCGCTGCGTCGGCGGCAATTCCGAGCAGTTGTACCCACGGCACCCGCGCCTGCCAGACGACTCCACCGGAGCTGTCGGTTTTCAGTACGATGCCATCGAGAAATTCATCCGTCGCCGGTCGGCGCGGCCGGTAACGGTTCAGCGGCAGTCGCTGCCGGCCCGAACGCAGAGAAAAACTGTAACCGGCGACAATCGCCCGGCCGTCACTCGCCATGTCGACGTCACCGCAGTAATCGTCGGCACCGATTTCAAGAACTGTGGCGTTCTCGAACTCTCCCGACTGCCGGTACCACAGCACCAGCCAGTCATAGTCGAGACCAACCGTATCGTCACAGAATCCGGCGACAACCAGCCGGCGATCGTTACCGGCAACGCCACTGGTATACTCGGAGGCGCCGGCATCGTAGCGCCGCAGCCAGAGTGTATCAGCGGCGGCGCTCGCCAGCACGACGAAACAAAGCAGAACTGTTCTCATGGCCACCTCTTCTGGATTGTGGTTCTGTTTTCCGGATTGGTCAATAACCCCGCTCGATGTCAACGAGATTGAGCAGGTCGCGCCGGCCGGTCGCGAAGCGCCGGATATTCTCGATCACCTCATTCCACCGCTCCGGTGTGAAAAACGGCGAGGCCGCCCGGTGCGGCGAGAGCACGACATTGTCCAGCTCATGGAAGGGAAAATGATAAGGCTGTGGCAAACCGTCGCGTTCGGTCTGACGCGAATACCAGACATCCACCGCTGCGCCGGCGATCACCCGGTCGCGCAGTGCCCGGTACAGGTCAGCCTCGACCACCACCGCACCTCGGGCATAATTCACCAGCAGGCCAGCGCCACCCAGCAGTTCCAGCCGGCGGTAATCAACCAGCCCGGTGGTCTCTTCGGTCAGCGGTACCGAGATCATCACGATGTCGCAGGTCTCAAACAGCCGGTCAACTCCGTCCGGACCAAGCTTTTCGGCCGGGGTAGGCAGCACTTCGTCTCGGTCAGGCCACTGCCGCCGCAGAATGGCAAGATCCGGCCCGAAACCGGCGAGCAGCCGGTGCACCAGCCGGTTGACATGACCGTAACCCAGCAGTCCGACCCTGCATCCGGTCAGAAACCGCGATGGCGCGGCGCGGTCATCAACCTGCCAGTTACCGGCAGCCATCCGATTGTGATACTGCACAATCCGGTTGGTGAGTGCCAGCAGCAGCGCAACCGCATGTTGAGCAACCGCCCGAGCATTGCTATGGTCGTTGACGAGCAGTGGTCGGCGTCCGATCTTGCGGATTGTCTGAACTGCCTCCCATACCCCCGCACCCGGAACAATCACCAGCTCCAGTCTTGCCGCCGCTGCCAGCAGCTCCGGGCTTATCCGCCGGCCGACGACCACCGCTGCCTCAGCGGCCAGCCGGGCAAACGTCACCGGATTGTCATCAGGCGGGAAAACCAGCCGGACGCTGCCGGACAGCTTTGCTGTCAGCAATTCTTTCAGCTCCGCTTCCGGCGGCCAAAGCCAGAGGACGGTTACCATCGTCAACCCTCAGTAATTGGGAACTTGCGGAAAACGCCATGCGCCGCCGGCGTGTTCCTGCGAGCTGCAAGCAGAGTGGTGGCAGACGCCGACGGCGCTGGTAAGGCCACGTTCAGGAGAGGCCGGCCTCTCACAGAGGAGGAAGCGTGGCAACCGTGAAGCCGAAAGAAGGGGGAGGTGAGCTTCTCTCAACTTCATCAGTTTAGACCCGCTGGCGGCAAAAAGGATGTCGCACGACTTTCTGTCGGTTCACGATTCGACCCGCTGCGCTGCCCAGGCCGGCTAGCGGTGAATGATGAACCGGTCGCGATAGGTTGCCGACGACCGGCTGAGCGACAGCCCGGGCTCAACGGCGCGGGCATCGATTTTGTAAAGATAAACGCCATTGCCCGGCAGCCGGCCCGCGGCATCAAACCCGTCCCATTCCAGCTCACCATAACCGGGTCCGCAGATTTGCTCCGGCAGCGCCCGCACCAGCCGGCCGGCGAGGGTGAAAATCCGCACGCTGACATAAGCCGGCCGCGACAGGTTGAAAGTGAACTTCGCTGCCCCGGGAGTGGGATTCGGATACACCAGCGGGTCGGCCAGTGTCAGCGCATCGTCCGACCGCTTTCGCACCGCAACCTGCACTACCCGGCGATGACTTGAAAGCGGAGTGACCAGATTGTCGGCGGCGGTAACGGTGATGACATCCTGGCGCTGGTCAAGCCGCACCGGCCAGGAAAACCGGCCGGTAGTCGTGGAGTTATTGTCGTAGGCAAAAACCGAACCAAGCTGTACCCGCGCCGCGGTACCAATTTGCAGACTGAGCCCGGCTTCAACATCCGGCACCAGCAGAATGCCTGACGGGTCACTGATGACGCCAGTGAGGACAAAACTGCCGGGCACATCGGTAGTGTCATCCAGTCGCAGTCGGATGCGGTCGGCCCAGAGTTCGATTTCGGGCGGCGCATTATCATCCGGTTCAACCAGACTGTCACCAAGCCCCAGACCGCTGCGGGTGGCGGACCAGGAGCTGTCCTGATTCCACATCAGGAGGCTCACCCGACCGGTACCCGCCTGCCGGACATAGCTGCCGTTGGGCACCAGCGTTGTCTCGGGATAGTCAACGCGCGGCACGACGAAGCTGGTCCGGACCCGGCCGGAGTCGATCCTGCCCGCCGCCCGCAGGAGATTGTAGCCGTTCAGACGGTAGGAAACGACACCGACATCGGAGAAATAGCGCCGCAGCCATTCTTCCTCGAAGGCCGCCAGCTCCCAGCTGCCACTGTTCACCGGTGCGCTGCCGGCAATCAGCACCTGCCCGCCGGGATACAGACTTTCCGGAGTCACTGTCGGCGGCGTTGCGGCGGCGGGGAGCCGGAGCTTTGCCACCGGGTCGCCGAACAAGTGGTACAGCGGATTGGTATTCCAGGCCGCAAAGAACCCCGCTCCTACCGGTTGCTCCGGCCGGGTGGTAAGGAAAGTGAACAGCTGCCGGGCCAGTGCCTCATTGCCACCCGGGTCCGTGGCCTTGGTGGCGGCAACCGTGGCAATGCAGCCTTCTTCGCGCCGCACCAGTTCCTCGGCAATCGACTGATAGCGGGTATCGTCAAACCGGCCGACACCACAGGAACCGAAATAGGCAACGCTCTGGCGCAGACCGGTCTTCACCTGCGGCACCGTGTTGGTGATATGCAGTATCTGCTCGTGGCAAAGCTGGAACCCCGCTCCATGACCGAAAAATGCCCACAAGAGAGCACCCTCATCCAGTCGGCGCAGCAGCTCGGCCTGGGCCTCGGCCTTGAGATTGGTGCTCGTCAGCGGATACTCGGTCAGATAAAGCTTCACCGGGTCCAGCAGCCCCGGTGCGACCGTCGCCATCAATTCACAGGACGAAATGTGGCGGAAGCCAATCGGGTCGACATACTGCGGCCCGACCTGCCCCAGCCACTCGTCATCCGCCACCAGCAGAAAGCGCCGGCTCCAGAATCCCGGGGGCTGTGACTCATAGCGGCGGAGCTTGTCGTAGAATGCACGCAGCTCGACCGCGCTCCTTGCCGTCACCCGGCCCAGTGCCAGGTCGGGGTCAATCAATCCGCCGGCATCCAGGTCAGCATACCATGCGTCCTGGGCCCGGGCGGTATTGCCGTAAACCTCCGGGTCAATGTCATATCCGAGTTCGCAGGGAGGTACCCCTGGGGTCAGGCCCAGACCCAGCCGATCCTGGTAATCGTAGGTGCCATCACCGGCAAGCAGCACATAGGCCGGTCGCTTGGCCTGCAAAAACCGCCGAATTGCCGCCGGCTCCTGCATTCCGAAACCGTAATCGTCATAAATTGACTCCAGCCGGGCAACCCGCGCAACCGCTCCCGGCGCCCCGGGAATGTTGCCGTTGCGCCAGCGGGCGAGCAACTCTGCCGCCGGCGCCAGCTCATCCGGAGCAATGATGTAGTAATCGGCCCGCTCGCCTGGACTGCGCAGCATTCCTGGTGTCCGCCGCCGGATGTCTGCCGGCACGCGGGCGCGGTCGGGCAGCACGCAGAACAACCGGACGGTCCGACCCGGTCGCCAGCTCACCAGCAGCCGCCGGCCATCGACGCGCCCCTGAATCCGCTGGGGATTCCACGGGTCACTGACATCCATCACCAGCGCACCGGCGCCGCCTTCCAGCGCAAACTCGAGCGCCGCCGCGCTGTCCCGCCCCCACAGTTCCAGCCACGGCCGGTTCTGGTCGAGGCTCAAGCGGCGGAGATACTGGACCTCAAACCAGTCAACGAACACATCCATCTCCGGCTCGCCGTACAGCTCAAAGACAACTGTATCAGCGCTGCCGCGGCTCCCGGCTTCGCCCGGGACTGCGATATTGAAAAGCGTCTGCGGCGGCACCCGGCTGGCTGCCGGTATCCGCAGCGTATCGAGCAGCGTACCGTTCAGGTATATCCGGCCCCGATAAACCAGCGACTGGTTGTCCGGTGCCCGACCCAGACAACGGCCGCTGACGACAAGAACCGTGTCGCGTTCCACCAGCGGCAACACAAAGGTATCGGCAGCGCGCAACACTCCAGCCGGCTTGAACAGGTTTGTCCACAGCCAGAGCAGCCCCGACCGGGCCGGGCACAACAGGTCATATTCGACCCTTTCGCGTACCAGTGCCCGTGCTGGCGGGATGCCGGCCGGCGCACCGGTCTGCTCGGGCATCCGCCTTCCGGCCACACCGCCCCAGGTCAGCCAGAAAGTTGCGTAGCGGGCATAGGGATTGTACCGCCAGGTAGTGTCAAGCTCGTTACGTCGCGACGGTGCTTCGGCATAGAACAGCGCGGCGTCACTGCCGCTGAATCTGCCGTCACCGTTGTCGCGGACATATAGCGGCAGCTCGACCATCGTATCCGGATAGTCGCCGCCAACCTGGTACGGCCCGATGGTGTAAAGCCGCAGTGTTGCCGGGTCAATTCCGTCAGGAGAAAAGCCGGCTGCTTTCAGGTCAGCCGGCGTAATCCGGTAAACACCGGTGGTATCAATCCGGATGCGACACCACTCGGTCGAGCGGTCAAAAAAGTTCAGCGTATCGTCCGGCCGACGCTCGAGTTTCCAGCCCAAAGCATCTCGACCATTGACCAGTGCCGCGGCAACCGCCGTATCGAGAAGGTCGGCGCGCCGGTAATCGACCGGTGCTGCCGTGAACCGGATATCGATGCGCAGCCGGCGGCAGAGCCGCAGCTGGCCGGTGCCGGCATCATACTGGACCGGGTTTATCCGCACTGGTGCCACCCGCACATCACGCATCGTCCCCACCGGACCGGCCTCAACCAGCTCGGCCGGCTGCCAGCCGGCTCCGGATATTGTCAGCGGTTCCGCCGCATCGTAGGACGGTGCCGGCCGGATTCGGCCGACCGTCCGGACCGTCACGTCCAGCGCAGTAGCGGCAACCCGGAGTCCACCGGTCTGCGGCAGTCCCACCAGCACCTGGCTGTGCGGCAGGTCCGGTTCACCGGGCCGGGCCCGTTCCGCCCCGGCGAAAACAACCCCGATGCCGGTATGGTCCTCGACCAGCGAAAAGCTGTCGCAGGCAAACTCCAGCACCAGCCCGTTCGGCCCGGACTCGACCAGACTCAGCACTGGCCGGCAGGCAAGGTCAGTTGAAGTTTCGGTATTGAGGGCGTTGCCGATGACTGCGGAAATCAGAACCAGAAAAGCGGCGCGGCAGAACACCATTGTCAATCTTATGAACCGCCTCTGCTGGTGTCAATCAGCCGGCCGGCGCGACCACGGCCCTGCCGGCAACTCCTGCTCCGACGTCGGCACGCCGTCACGCCACCACTTCGGCTGCCAAAGAAATGTCAGATAAGACCCGACCAGTGTCAGCGCCAGTTGCAGTAACGGTGACCCGAAAATCATCAGTACCAGCCAGCCGATGAAGCTCAGCCGCGGCTCGTACAGAATCAGCGGCACGCCCATCGAGCCGTAATCGACTACCGGGTCGAAGAGCACCGGCACCAGCCGGCCCCAGTGCCACACCATCAGCCCGAGAGTCACCCCGGCGGTAATCAGCGCATAGCGCAGATTCAATCGCATCGCCTGACGCAGATCGGCACGCAGCGCCCGGGCCCGCATCGCCGTGAACCAGCCGACCGGCAGTCCAAACACCACCGCCAGCCCCGGCACCCCGAACCCGGCCCGGACAAGAATGACATCGAGCAGAACATAAGCGGCAAGGGCGCCGAACCAGTGCTGGTCAAAGGTCTTGGGTCGGTTTTTCACGGTGCTGAAGATAGCCGGCCGGTCAATGACGTCAACGCCCGGAGTCAGCCGGTGCGGCCAGCCGGCCGACCGGCATGATGTAAAGCGGCTCTTCGCTTTCGGTCATTCCCGTCAGCCGCTTGACCGCCTGGTCGCTGAATGCGCCCACCGCCACCGTGCCCAGGCCGAGCGCAGCGCACTGCAAATAGACATTCTCGGCCGAGTGGCCGAGGTCCATGCAGACATAGCGCTCCCGGCCCCGGTCGCCGTAGCGCTGAGTCGTGCGCTTGAACACCGCCGACCAGACCAGCGCAACCGGCGCTTCGCGCACCGCCCCCTGTCCAAAAGCGGCACCGGCCAGCGCGGCCCGTTTGTCGCCCCGCTCCAGCAGTCTCAGGTCATGGGTTGCCGGCCGGTAGGCATACACCCCCGGCTTCAGGTCGGTGACATTACCGGCGACCACATACAGCTCCAGCGGATAACAGGCCCCGGCTGAAGGAGCAGTGCGGAAACCGTTCGGGCGGTTAACCCCGTAAGCCGCCCACAGCAGTTGACTGACCTCGGCCAGCGCCAGCGGTGCGGCGGCATAATGTCGGACCGACCGGCGCCGCCACAGTGCCTCTTCGACCGAAACCGTTCCCTTGTTTCTGGGTTCCGGCAGTTTCACAACTGCAACCGCCGGCGCGGTCGGCTTCCCTCCGGCCGCCGGCTTGCCCTTCTGAGCGACGGCAATCAGACTCAGTAATGCCAGTCCCACTGCAATTTGACGAATTCCCGTCATGACTCCTCCCTGACCGGGCCGCTGCGCCCGGACGCGCAGCCGAACCCTGACATCACAGTCTAGCCCTCTTTGCCGCCGGCTGCAACCGGCGATGTCTTGACCGCCACTGCCGCCGGCCTAAGCTTGGGGTGATGTTCATCATCCGTGTCGAAAAAACCTTCTCGGCCGCGCACCGGGTAACCGGCCCGGACGGCCGGTGCGAAGAACTGCACGGTCACACCTACCGCGTCGAAGTCGCGATTGCCGCCCGGCGGCTCGACCAGCACGGCATGGTTGCCGATTTCGTCGCCGTCCGCAACCGGCTGGCGGCAATTCTGCCTGATCACTGCTACCTGAACGACCAGTACCGCTTCCCCCCAACCGCCGAACACCTCGCCCGGCACTTCTTCCGGGAAATGGCCCGCCACTACCCGGTGGTGTCGGTCCGGGTCTGGGAAAGCGACGACTGTTCGGCCGAATACCGGCCCGGCTAGCGCACCAGCCCGAACAGCGCGCCGCCCAGCACCAGCCAGAAGGCATCGAGCCGGAAACGCAGCAGAAGCACCAGCGCCAGCAGGGCGACAAGCGCATCGGCCGGACCGGTGATTGCGCTGCGGCCAAGAAACACCGTCGCGGACAAGAGCATTCCGCACACCGCCGGCAGCACGCCGGACAGAAAACCCGTCACCCAGGGGCTGTCCTTGAACCGGCCGTACAGCTTGACCGCCCCCAGCAGCATGAAAAACGACGGCACAAAAGTGCCCAGTGTCGCAATCAGCGCACCGGGCAGACCGAGTACCTTGTAACCGATGAACGCGGCGGTGATGGCGACCGGCCCGGGCGTGAGCTGACCCAGCGCCACGCCGTCGATGAACTCCTTGGCGGTCAACCAGCCGCGCAGGGCTACAACTTCCTGCTGGATGAAGGGAATCGCGGCAAACCCGCCGCCAAAAAGCAGCGTCCCGACCTTGAGAAACACCAGTGCCAGCTCACCGGCCCGGCCCAGCACGCCGGCCAGCGACACGCCTGCGGCACTGCCCAGCCAAAGCGTCGGCACGGCCGCGCGCAGCCGGGGTGACAGACTGCGCCAGGCCCCGGAAAACGCTATGCCAGCAATGCCGCAGCCAAGCACGACCATCAGGAAGTCGCCGCGCAACAGCAGCGCGACCGCGGCCAGAGCGGCGATGAGCAGCTGTTGCCGGCGCCTGATGTTGGCCCGGCCGATTGACCAGGTAGCCCAGGCCATGATGCCGACCACAACCGGCTGAATTCCGGCAAACAACCGGGCGATAAGCGGCACGCTGCCGAAAGAAAAATACAGCCAGCTCAGAAGACACATCAGGACAAAACCGGGCAGCAGCAATGCGACCACGGCCACGGTCATCCCCTTGACCCCGCGCAGCTCGTAGCCGACATACTCGACATAGTTGGAAACAAACGGCCCGGGCAGCATCTGCCCGAGCGCCACCCCCACCCCCATCTGCTCATCGGTCAGCCAGCGCCGGCGTTCGGTTACCTCCTGCCGGACGAGTGCCAGCATGCCCAGCCCGCCGCCGAAACCGATCATACCCAACCGGGCAAACGACCGGGCAATCTGCCAGAGCGAGACGCGCGGCCCCTCAGCCATCACCTCGATTCTCGGTCAAACGCCCTGACCGGTCAAGCCGCAGGTCGCGGCACCACTCAAACCACGACCGCCGTCCCCCTGCCACCCCACGCTCGGGTCAGTGCCGGCTCGGCCACGGTCATGAAAAGTGGCGGCGGGTCGATGCCCGCCGCCACCGATTCGTCGAGTATCCCTGACCCCGCTGGCCGGTCAGGCGAAACCGCGTGAACCTACTTCTTCTTCGGTCCGCCGCCGTCGGTGAAGGGCCGGGGCGGAACGCTGTCAATAACATTGAGCGGCGTCAGCGCACGCGTGGCGCCGTCCATCTCAAACACGTGCCACCACCATTCGTCGCCGCTCGGTCCGGTCGGAACGTCAAAGGACTGCACCGGCTGTCCCTGCCGGTACACCTGCACCTTGGCATCCGATGTCGTGATGGTGCCGCTGCCGGCGTAGTGATGCACCGCGAAGACGTAGGTTCCGGGCTCGGTCTGGCTCATCAGCATGTGCTCCGGGCCGTAGCTCGTCACATCGTCGATGTCCAGCGAGCAGTAGGGCGCGGTGCTCAGGCTGCCTTCGTCCATGTAATAGACATGGTAGGCCGTGCCGCCAATGTTTGGCGTCCACATGTGCGCGTCCAGGTCTGACGGGTTCTCGCCCCAGGTAAGGGTGACGGTAACCGGTACGGTCTGCGCCGAAATCGCTACCGAGCAGGCCGCCGACCAGTCTGAAGTCTTGCCCTTGGCGTCCTTCGCCTGTGCCTTCACCAGAAACGTGCCGGCGTTCTGCCAGGCGTGTGACTTGCCGACCTGGACGCCGCCGTCCACGAGACTGGTCCAGTCCGACATGTTGCCGTCGCCCCAGTCAAACCGGATTGCAACCTGGTCGCTGTCCGGGTCCACCGCCGACGACAGGAACGTGTAGGCGATCCCGATTTCGCCGGCCGATACGCCAACTGGCACGGTCGGCACCCCGGGCGGGTTATTCTGGTCGCAGCCGACGAACAGCGCGACCACGGTCAGGAACAGAGCCGGAATGTGTCTCACAATCGCACCTCCATATGTGCAAACAATCGACATTGTATCATGGCAGACCCCAGCGCGGAGCCAGGTCTTCCGTCGTTTCGCCACCGGGCGCCGCACAGACATCCGGGGCGTTACACTCCGCGCTCACAGGGCGGACTCTAGTCCCAACCTGCCGGTTGTCAATCCCGACCGCCCGCACTCGAATAACACTGCGCCCGGCGTCCGGTTTTCGCCCTGCAGTTTATGACCCTGGTTTGGTCTTCTTCCTGCCGCCTACATTCCCCGCGCCCAGGCATAGGACAGCCCGAGCCCGAGGGTCTGCTTGAACCGCACCTGGTCCAGCACGATCTCGTCGTAGAGCAACTGGACATAGGCCCGGGCCGTGATGTATTTGCCGATTTTGGCGCCGAGTTCGTGCTGCCAGTCCAGCTGGGGCCAGGTGCCGACCTCCCGGCCGGTGCCAAACGCCACCAGCGGCTTGTAGAGCACCAGCTTCGAGGAATAGGCGGCGTCGGGCGTACCCAGCCGGGTGCGGAAGTCGGTGCTCCAGGTCACGCCGGCGTCGGCCACCGCGCCCAGCGTATCCAGCTCGTCAAAAAGCTGACGCGCGGCCGCGCCGACCCGCGACTTGAGCATCCGCTGCTCGCTTTCAAAGAAAGTCCGGCCCACGCCCGCCGCCTCGAGGAACTCCAGCGGGTGGACCAGCCGGGTCCGCAGCGTGTCGCGGCGGTCGATGAACTGGGACTTGAGCGCGGCCGAGACGAACGGGTCAACCCAGATGCCGAGCGTGAAGCGCGCGACCTCGTCCAGCCTGATCTTGTCCTCGGACTTGGACCACCGCCACGCCTCGCCCTCGTCGGTCACCTGCTGGCCGAACGCGAGCCCGATGCCGTGCTCGAACCGGAACTGGCGCGTGAACTGCTTCTGGGCCGCGTGGTCCACCGCCGCGGTGATCGAGCCCGATGTCTTTTCTTCGCCGGTCCAGTTGGCCGAGTACAGGCCCTCGTTGAGCAACAGGCTGAAATTGAACCGCTGGCCCCAGCCAGGCGCCTGGGCCGCGGCAATCGCGACCACCAGAGCAAGTGCCGGCACTGCATATCTCACTTTCACCTCCGCGTAATCTGGGCCAGTATCCCCGGCGGTTGACACCTGTCAACCGCCGGGCTTGAATTGCGTCACCACCCGATTAGGCTCAGGTGATGACTCCGGGACCATTTCGCGAAACGCAGCGGCTGCGTCAGGCCTGGCTGATCGGACTCACCCTGCTGCCGGCATTCCTCGCCTGGTATGTCTTTATCGTGCAGGTCGTTCTCGGCCAGCAGGTCGGCAACAACCCCGCGCCCGACTGGACGGTGTGGCTCATTTTCCTGCTCGTTGGCATCGGCCTGCCGCTGCTGGTTTTTTCGGCCCGGCTCGAGGTCACCCTGACCGATGATGGCATCGCCATCCACTACTTCCCGTTCCTGCGCCGGTTCATCCCCTTCGCCGCAATCAGCTCGGCCGAGGCAGTCGCCTACCGGCCGCTGCTCGACTACGGCGGCTGGGGCATCCGCTGGTCCTGTTGCCACGGCTGGGCCTATAACGCCTCGGGCAGCCACGGCGTCCGCCTCACTCTCACCGACGGCCGCCGCGTGCTCATCGGCTCCCAGCGCCCCAACGAACTGGCCGCAGCAATCCGCGCCCGGCTGAAACCAGTCTGACACCGGCGATGAAAATCCTGGTCACTGGTGGCGCCGGTTACATCGGCTCGGTCGCGGTCAAAGTCCTCCTCGAAGCCGGGCACTCGGTCGCGGTGTACGACAGCCTCGAGCTCGGCCACGCCGCCGCGGTCAGCGCGCCGGCCCGCCTGCACAAAGGCGACCTTGCCGACCCTGCCGCGCTCGACGCGGTGTTCAAACAGGAAAAACCCGACTGTGTGATGCACTTCGCCGCCCGCTCGCTCGTTGCCGAGTCGGTGGAAAAACCGGGGCTTTACTTTCACAACAATGTCGCCTGCGGCGTGAACCTGCTCAACGCCTGCCTCAAGCACCGGGTACGCCGGTTCGTGTTCTCCTCCTCGGCCGCGGTTTACGGCACGCCGGCGCAAGTGCCCATCACCGAAGATGCCCCCCTTGCGCCCATCAATCCCTACGGCAGCACCAAACGTGTGTTTGAAACACTGCTCGAGGAATACGAAAGGACCGGCGCCTTTCACTACGCTTCCCTGCGCTACTTCAATGTTGCCGGTGCGTACGCCGGCCTCGGCGAAGACCACCGGCCCGAAACCCATCTCATCCCGCGCCTGCTGCGCGCTGCGGCCGACCCCGATTTCAGCTTCGAACTCTTCGGCGACAACTACCCGACCCGCGACGGCACCTGCGTGCGCGACTACATCCATGTCCACGACCTTGCCCGCGCCCACCTGCTCGCGCTGGAAGCCATCGCCAACCGTTCGTGGGTCTTCAACCTCGGCTCCGAGTCCGGCTACACCAACCGCGAGGTCATCGCCGCCGCCGAGCGCATCACCGGTCAGCGGATCAGGGTCCGAGTCGCGGCCTGCCGCCCGGGCGACCCGCCGGCGCTTGTCGCCTCCTCCGCGCTCATCCGGCGTGAACTCGGCTGGCGGCCGGAGAAGTCACTCGACGAGATGATCGCCGATGCCTGGTCTTTTCTCTGTCGGAATCCGAACGGCTATCCTGACTGAAAACGGCTCTTGACTACTCGGTTTCGGTGACACCGAGCAGATAAGCTACCCGCGCCGCCCGCTGATAGGTGTCGCAAATCGCATTCACCCACGCGCTCCGGGCGCTGGTCAGCTCGGCCTCGACGCCGAGAAAGTCAACCCGGCTGATTGAGCCGAGTCGCAGCTGTTCCGCCGCCAGTTCCCGCAGCCGCTCGCTCAGCTCCAGCCCGGCGGTTGCCAGCTCGTAGCGGGCCCTGGCTTCAAGATAGCTGTTGACCGCGGTCACTGCCGCCGCCCGGGTCTGCAACTCGGCAGCACGACGGGCGGCCCGGGCACTGCGGGCCGAATTGACCGCGTCAACTGCATTCAGAACATAGCTCTTGATATCGGGCAGTGGCAGCGTCAGGCTCAGGCCGGAACGTTCAACGGCATTATTCTGCCACTCGGTTTTGTCGGCCGGCAGACTGCGGCCGCGGTAAATCGACTGCCAGCCCAGCGACACATCCGGCAGCAGCGCACCCAGTGCCGCCGCCGCTCCCAGTCCGGCCGCGGTCTGCGCCCGGGCGGCCATCCGTGCCGACGGATTGCGGCGCTCGATCGCCGCCACCAGACTGTCCGGGTCGTTCACGGCAAAATCGCTCGGCTGTGTCAACGAATCGGTTGCCTGCACTGTCACCTGCCAGCCGAGTCCGACGACGGCCTTGAAACTCTCAGCGGCCGCGGCCAGGGCGTTCTCGGCCGCCAGCAGCGCAATCCGTGCCTCTGACTGGCGCACCTGCGCCCGCAGCAGCTCCACCGTCGGTACTATTCCCAGTCGGTGCTGCTCGGTCACCAGTTGCAGATAGGCGTCGGCCCGCTCCAGCCCCGCTGCCGCAACATCCCGCAGCTTCTCGGTCCGCAACAGGTCCAGATAGCTGGCAGTGA